>NZ_JAER01000031.1 GCF_000519005.1 Nocardioides sp. J54
CCCAGTGGGGAGGCACCCTCGTCTTGGTGCCGGGACGCATCTGTCTGTCAGCTCACTGATCGGCGCTCCCAGCCAGCCATCCGGTCGGCCTTGGCGCACAGCCCTGTCGACGATCACGGCGTCCCGGGTGACCGCCGGGCCCTGCAGAACTCATCGTGGACCTCAAGGGGTCGAGCGAGCAGGGCAGTGACCCGACGGCACCTGGGGTGCATCAGCGGCCCGTCCAGGACCGCCGACACGAGGAAGGTAGTCCAGTGAGCCGGGCGGAGCGCGGCGAGCGGGGAGCGGTGACGGCCGAGCTGGCCGTCGCGCTCCCGGTGCTCCTCGCCGTCACCGCCGGCCTGGCGTGGCTGCTCGCCGTCGCGATCGGCCAGGTCCGCACCGTCGACGCCGCCCGCGAGACCGCCCGCGCCCTCGCCCGCGGCGACGACCAGGCGGCCGCGGTGGCCGTGGGGGAGCGGGTCGCCCCCGACGGCGTCGCGATCACGGTCCGCCGCGAGGGCGACCGGGTCGTCGTCCGTGCCAGCGGCCGGATGGCCGGCCCGGGCGGGCTGTTCTCCGCCATCCCCGGCGCCCGGCTCGACGCAGAGGCCGTCGCCCTCACCGAGGAGGACCAGTGACCACCCCACGACCAGGTCGAGCAGGAGAGCGCGGCGCCGCCACCGTGCTCACCGTCGCCATGGCCGGTCTCCTGCTGCTCGTCGGCGCCGCGGCGGCCGTGGTCGGGGCGATCGTCGCGTCGCACCGATCGGCGCAGTCCGCCGCCGACCTCGCGGCCCTCGCCGGAGCCACCGCGCTCAGCGAGGCAGCGCGAGACCCATGCGGCGCGGCTGCCGAGGTGGCGACTGCCAACGACGCGCGGCTCGACCGGTGCGTGGTCGAGGGGGACGAGGTGCTGGTGGCCGTCACCGTCGCGGGTCCGCGCTGGCTCGGCCAGGACGAGGATCTCACCGCCGAGGCACGGGCCGGCTCGGTGCGACCGGCGCCGGGTCAGGCGGGCGACGGGGCAGGTGCCCCCGGGTGGGCCCGACCGGTCCACCCAGGTGAGTCAGGTTGACTCACCTCTCGTCCTCGCGCCCGGAGACGTCCTCGCGGCGCCGCTCGGCCTCGGCGGCGTCCAGCTTCTGCGACAGCTCGGAGAGCCGCTTCTGCTCCTTGCGCCGCTTCCAGCCCTGCTTCGCCCCGGTCTTCATGAACCAGATGCCGGCGACCACCAGCAGGCCCGAGGCGACGCCGATCAGGAAGAGCACCTCGGGGTCGACGTTGATGCCGATGATCTCCGTGGTCCGCCGGTCCTTCTTGTCGACGTCGTAGTCGCTGCCGAAGACCCCCGCGAGGATGCCGAGGACGCCGACGACGAGCAGGAGCAGCCCGAAGATCACCATGGACGGCAGGCTACGCCGCGGACGGGGCCCCGGCGAGCAACGCGTCGAGGAGGGTGATCGCGCCGCGCTTGTCGAGCGGGTCGTTGCCGTTGCCGCACTTCGGCGACTGGATGCACGACGGGCAGCCGGACGCGCACTCGCAGGCGGCGATCGTCGCCCGGGTCGCGCGCAGCCAGGCGGCTGCCGTGCGGTAGCCGCGCTCGGCGAAGCCGGCCCCGCCGGGGTGGCCGTCGTGCACGAACACCGTCAGCACACCGGTGTCGGGGTGTCGAGCCGTGGACACGCCCCCGATGTCCCAGCGGTCGCAGGTCGCGAAGAGCGGCAGCAGCCCGATCGAGCAGTGCTCGGCGGCGTGCGCGGCGCCGGGCAGGTCGGCGACGTCGAGCGCCGCACGCTCCAGCAGCGGGGCCAGCACGGCGTCCGGCACGGTCCACCAGACCGCGGTCGTGGCCAGGGTGCGGGGCGGGAGGTCCAGCGGCGTCTCGTCGATCACCTCGCCGGTGCGGGCCCGGCGGCGCAGGTACGACGTCACCTTGCTGGTCACCTCAACGTGCCCGAACGACACCCGGCACGGTCCCCAGTCAACGTGTTCCTCCTCGGAGGTGATGGCGATGTCGGTGACCTCGCGGGCCGAGGTGGTGTGGTCGGCCTCCGCGCGGCGCAGCGTCGCGACGTGCTCGTCGAGGTCGAGGTCCTCCACCAGCCAGGTCTCGCCGCGGTGGAGGTAGACGGCGCCGGTGTGCGCCGTGCCGTGGGCGCGGGCGCCGTCGACGGTGCCGACGACGCGACCGGTCGCCGCCTCGACGAGCTGCACCTGCCGGTCGCTGCCGGACCTGATGTCGGCGAGGTCGCAGGCCCGTGAGCGGTCGGTCCAGTACCAGCCCGCCGGCCGGCGGCGCAGCATGCCCTGCTCGACCAGCGAGCCCAGCACCTCGCGGGTGCGGGGCCCGAACAGCTCGAGGTCGGCGGTCGTCACCGGCAGCTCCTGGGCGGCGGCGCACAGGTGCGGTCCGAGGACGTAGGGGTTGTCGGTGTCGAAGACCGTGCCCTCGACCGGACGACCGAGCAGCGCGTCCGGGTGGTGCACGAGGTAGGTGTCGAGCGGGTCGTCGCGGGCCACGAACATGCCCAGCGCGCCTCCGCCGTCGCGGCCGGCCCGACCTACCTGCTGCCAGAACGCCGCCCGGGTGCCGGGGTAGCCGGTCACCAGCACCGCGTCGAGGCCGCTCACGTCGATGCCGAGCTCGAGCGCGTTCGTCGCCGCCATGCCGAGGAGGCGACCGCTGCGCAGCGCGTCCTCGAGCGCCCGCCGCTCCTCGGGAAGGTAGCCGCCACGGTAGGAGTCGATCCGCCCCGCAAGCGACGGGTCGACCTCCGCGACCAGCTCACCGGCGCGCTGCGCCACCGTCTCGACTCCCCGCCGGGACCGCACGAACGCGAGCGTGCGCACGTCGTCGACCACCAGGTCGGCCAGCAGGTCCGCCGTCTCCGCCGTGGCCGGACGCCGCACGGGCGCGCCGTTCTCACCCGTGAACTCGGTCAGCGGCGGCTCCCACATCGCCACCGCCACCTCCCCGCGCGGGGAGCCGTCCGCGGTCACCGTGGTCACGTCGAGCCCGGTCATCCGCCGCGCCGTCACGTCGGGGTCGGCGACCGTCGCCGAGGCGAGGATGAAGGTCGGCGAGGCGCCGTACGACGCGCAGATCCGCCGCAGCCGGCGCAGCACCTGCGCGACGTGCGCACCGAAGACGCCGCGGTAGTGGTGGCACTCGTCGACCACCACGAACCGCAGCGTCCGGAAGAACTGGGTCCACCGCTCGTGCCCCGGCAGCAGCGACCGGTGCAGCATGTCGGGGTTCGTCAGCACGTACTCCGCGTGGTCGCGGGTCCACTCCCGCTCCTCCTGCGTGCTGTCGCCGTCGTGGGTCGAGACGCGCACGTCGAGCCCGAGCTCGCGGATTGCCGCCCACTGGTCGTGCGCCAGCGCCTTCGTCGGCGCCAGGTAGAGCACCGACGCGCCACGCTGCCCCCGCGGGCCGCGCGCCGCCCGGATCTCCGAGAGCGTGGGCAACAGGTAGGCCAGCGACTTCCCCGACGCCGTCCCCGTCGACACCACGACGTGCTCGCCCCGGTGCGCCACCTCGGCGACCTCCACCTGGTGTGCCCACGGCCGGACCACCCCGCGCGCGGCGTACGACGCCAGCAGGGTCGGGTCCGTCCACGCCGGCCACTCCGCGGTCACCGCCGGACGGGCCGGCAACCGCTCCAGGTGGGTCAGCCGGTCGGCCCGGCTGGGGAGCGCGGTGAGCCGCTCCAGCACCGCCCCCGGGTCGCGCCGGGCAGGCGCGGGCGCCAGGGAGGAACGGGGCTCGACACTCACCCCTCGATTGTCGCAAGAGGGCCCGACCCGACCCCCGGCGGTGGCACCGGTTCCGGTGTCGGCTGGTGAACCCTTGCCACCGTCCTCGTGCGCGCCCGCGACGGGCATGGTTTGATTGACACCCACGTAGGTGACACATCCCGGGGTGAGTTCGTTGAATCTGACGCTGTCGACGCGCGAGGTCGGTGGTCGCACCGTCGTTGCCGTGGGTGGAGAGATCGACGTCTACACCGCCCCGAAGCTGCGCGACACGATCACCGAGCTCGTCGCTGCCGGGACCTACCACCTCGTCATCGACATGCAGGGCGTCGAGTTCCTCGACTCCACCGGCCTCGGCGTCCTCGTCGGCGGCCTCAAGAAGGTCCGCGCCCACGACGGCTCCCTCGAGCTGGTCTGCAACGCCGACCGCCTGCTCAAGATCTTCAAGATCACCGGTCTCGCCAAGGTCTTCGTCATCCACGAGAGCCCCGAGGCCGCGCTGGCTTGATGGCGCGAGCGTGTCGCCTGTCGAGGGCTGCGCGCAGGCGCTCGCAAGCTCGGCCCGCACTTGCCCTCGACGCGCCTTCGGCGCGGGCGCCACGCTGCCGCGCGCGCAGTTGCCTTGCGTAGGTCCAGCCGCCGCCTGGCGGCAGGCCTTTTGGTTTGCTGCGCCTGACTCCCGGTGGTCCAGGCGCGAGGCCGCCCGCGGCCGAGCCGCCCTCCCGGTGGTTGAGGTGCGAGGCCGCCTGCGGTCGGGCCGCCCTCCCGGTGGTTGAGGCGCGAGGCCGCCTGCGGTCGAGCCGCCCTCCCGGTGGTTGAGGTGCGACGAGCGCCAGCGAGGAGCCTCGAAACCCCCGGGCCCTGATGGCGGACGGTGCCGATGCGACCTACCGGAAATCCGGCGACCCCTCGTCGAAATGCCTGTGACTCGCGTCACAACATCCGTGTGTTCTGCATCACACCGTGCGTAGACTCCGGGCCACGATCTCAGACCTGGGTCTCCGGGACCCGTACCTGAACTCCCCAGGAGGCAGTGCATGCCCCGTCCGTTGCTTGCCGACATCGAAGTCTCCGGGGGCGACCTCGCCCTCGTGGTCGTCGTCGCCGCCATCGCCCTCGTCTCCCTGGCCATGGCTGCGATGTTCCGCGCCGAGGTGCTCCGCGCCGGCGAGGGGACGCCCAACATGCAGCGCATCGCGCAGGCCGTGCAGGAGGGCGCGAGCGCCTACCTGACCCGGCAGTTCCGCACCCTGACGATCTTCGCGGCCATCGCGTTCGTCGTCCTGCTCGCGCTGCCTGCCGACACCGGCGACGCGGGCGGTCTCCAGTCGGAGTGGGCGGTGCGGATCTTCCGCTCGGTCTTCTTCCTGCTCGGCGCCGGGTTCTCCGCGGCGATCGGCTTCCTGGGCATGTCCCTCGCCGTCCGGGCCAACCTGCGCGTCGCCGCGGCGGCCAACGAGCAGGGGCGCGACCCGGCGATGAACATCGGCTTCCGCACCGGCGCGGTGGTCGGCATGGCGACGGTCGGCCTCGGCCTCCTCGGTGCGAGCGTCGTCGTCCTGGTCTTCCAGGACGCCTCGCCCAAGGTGCTGGAGGGCTTCGGCTTCGGCGCCGCACTGCTCGCGATGTTCATGCGCGTCGGCGGCGGCATCTTCACCAAGGCGGCCGACGTGGGCGCCGACCTGGTCGGCAAGGTCGAGCAGAACATCCCCGAGGACGACCCGCGCAACGCGGCGACGATCGCCGACAACGTGGGCGACAACGTCGGTGACTGCGCCGGCATGGCCGCCGACCTCTTCGAGTCGTACGCCGTCACGCTGGTCGCGGCGCTCATCCTCGGCTCGCAGGCGTTCGGTGACAAGGGTCTCGTGTTCCCGCTGATCGTGCCTGCGATCGGTGCACTCGCCGCGATCGCCGGCGTCTACCTCACCAAGCCGCGTCCCGGCGAGGGCGGGCTGACCACGATCAACCGCTCCTTCTACCTCTCCGCCGCGTTCGGGGCGGTCGCCAGCGCGGCAGCGGCCTTCATCTACCTGCCGAGCGAGTGGAGCGACCTGGCGAACGCCAGCGGCGACACCGCCGACCTCGGCCCGGCCGCCTTCGCTGCCGGAGCGGTGGTCATCGGCATCGTCCTCGCGGCCGCGATCCTGGCCCTCACCGGCTACTTCACCGGCACCGAGCACCGCCCGGTCAAGGACGTCGGTGCGACCTCGGTGACCGGCGCCGCCACCGTCATCCTCTCCGGCCTCTCGGTCGGCTTCGAGTCGGCGGTCTACACCGCGATCGTCATCGGCGCCGCCGTCTACGGCGCCGCGCTGCTCGCCGGCGGGGCCACGACCCTGGCGCTCTTCGCGGTCGCGCTGGCCGGCTGCGGCCTGCTGACCACCGTCGGCGTCATCGTCGCGATGGACACCTTCGGCCCGGTCTCCGACAACGCCCAGGGCATCGCGGAGATGTCCGGCGACGTCAGCGAGGAGGGCGCGCAGATCCTCACCGAGCTCGACGCCGTCGGCAACACCACCAAGGCGATCACCAAGGGCATCGCGATCGCCACGGCGGTCCTCGCCGCGAGCGCCCTGTTCGCCTCCTACACGCAGTCCGCGTTCGAGTCCTTCCAGGACGCCGTCGACGACGAGAGCGGCCTCGGCTCGCTCGACCTGCTCGGCGACTTCATCGTGTACGACGCCAAGCTGATCGTCGGCGCCCTGCTCGGTGCCGGCGTGGTGTTCCTCTTCTCCGGCCTGGCGATCAACGCCGTCGGCCGCGCCGCGGGTGCGGTCGTGATGGAGGTGCGGCGCCAGTTCCGCGACATCCCCGGGATCATGGAGGGCACCGCGCGCCCGGAGTACGGCCGCGTGGTCGACATCGTCACCCGCGACTCGCTGCGCGAGCTGGCCACCCCGGGCATCCTCGCGATCCTCAGCCCGATCGCCGTCGGCTTCGGCCTGGGCGTCGGACCGCTGGCCGGCTTCCTCGTCGGTGCGATCGCGACCGGCACGCTGATGGCGGTCTTCCTCGCCAACGCCGGTGGCGCCTGGGACAACGCGAAGAAGCTCGTCGAGGACGGCCACCACGGCGGCAAGGGCTCGGAGGCGCACGCAGCGACCGTCATCGGCGACACCGTCGGCGACCCGTTCAAGGACACCGCCGGCCCCGCCATCAACCCGCTGCTCAAGGTGATGAACCTCGTGTCGCTGCTCATCGTCGGCGCGGTCATCAGCCTCACCTACGGCGAGAACGAGAACGACGTGGTCCGCATCCTCATCGCCCTCGCGGCCGCCGCCGGCATCTTCGCTGCGGTGTTCATCTCCAAGCAGCGCTCGTCCGCGATCAGCGACGAGGCCCCCGAGCCCGTCGCACTCGACAAGGGCTGACCGGGCCCGTGGCCCGCCCTCTCGGGAAGAGCTGGCACACCATCGCCGCGCTGGCGGTGGCCCTCGTGGTCGCCGCCAGCGCGGCGCTGGCCGTCCCGGCCGCTGCTGACGCCCCCTCCCGGCGGCCGGCCGCCCACGTCGGCGCCAGCGCCACGGGGCCTGCCGCGGCCCCGGGCGACGTCGTCACCCGCACCCGCCTGGTCGGCCGATCCGTGCGCGGACGCGCGATCCGCGCCTACTACCGCGGGTCGCCCAGGGCCCAGCGGGTGCTCGTCGTCCTCGGCCAGATGCACGGTGACGAGCCCGCAGGCCTGGCCACCGCCACCTGGATCAAGAACAACGTCCGCCCGCTCGCCGGCACCGGCATCTGGGTCGTCCCGACGATGAACCCCGACGGCCACGCGCGGCACACCCGCCAGAACGCCCGCGGCGTCGACCTCAACCGCAACTGGCCCACCAACGGCTGGCGGCGCACCAGCCGGGGCCGCTACTACAGCGGGCCGCGCCGAGCCAGCGAGCCGGAGACCCGCGCCATGATGCGCTTCCTGGCCGACGTGAAGCCCGCCTACATCGCCTCGATCCACCAGCCGCTGCGCGCGGTCGGCCGCAGCAGCAAGGCGCCGGCGTGGCAGGTCCGGCTCGCCCGGCAGCTGCGCCTCCCGCGTCGCTGGCTCGGTGTCGGCAACCCCTCCGGCACGGTCTCGCCCACCCTCACCGGCTGGTACAACCGCCGCTACGCCGGCGTCGCCATCACCATCGAGTGCGGCCCGCGCCCCTCGAAGCGCTACCGCACGATCGTCGCCGGGCGCGGCATCACCCGGGCGACCCGCGTCCGCTGACGGCACCGGCTGCGGGCCGACTAGCGTGGTCCCGTGCTGCCCGTCGCCCTTGCCGCCCCGCTCCGCGAAGCCCTCGTCGCCGCCGACTTCACCTACGACGCCGTCAGCGAGCTGCTCGGCCCGCAGGCGCACGAGGCGCTGTCGCGCAACGAGACCACCCCCGGCCTGCGTCGTACGACGGACGGCAGCCCGCTGGCCACCCTGGTCCGGCTGTTCCTGCTCCAGACCTCCGTGCCCGTCGCGGACGCCGAGCGTGCCCTGCCGGGGCTGGTCGACCGGCTCGCCAACGCCGGCGCGCTGGTGCAGTCCGTCGGCGAGGTCGCGGCGCGGCTCGACGTGCGGCCCTATGCGACCGACGAGGGCGACCTGTGGGTCGTCAGCGACCTGACGCCCGGCCTGGACGGCGTGCCCACCCGGGTCACCGGCGACTACGTGCTCGGCATCAGCCCGGCGTCCTCGAGCCTGGCCCAGCTCACCCTGCGCCACGACGTCGGGACGGCCCTCGACCTCGGCACCGGCTGCGGCGTGCAGGCGCTGCACCTGGCCACCCACAGCGACCGGGTGGTGGCGACCGACGTCAACCAGCGTGCGCTCGCGATCGCCCGCTTCAACGCCGCCCTCAACGACGTCGACGACAAGGTCGACGTCCGCGACGGCTCGTTCTTCGCGCCGGTCGAGGGCGAGCGGTTCGACCTGATCGCCACCAACCCGCCGTTCGTCATCTCCCCGGCCACGGGGGAGCGGCTGGTCTACCGCGACTCCGGCCTGCCCGGCGACCAGGTCGTCGAGCACATCGTCCGCACCGCGCCCGACCACCTCACCGACGGCGGCTGGTGCCAGGTCCTCGCGAACTGGGTGATCGAGCGCGACCGCCCGTGGGACGAGCGCCTCGCCACCTGGCTGCCCGACGACTGCGACGCGCTGGTCGTGCAGCGCGAGGTGCTCGACCCCGCGTCGTACGTCGAGCTCTGGCTCAAGGACTCCGGCCACCACCCCGCGACCGGCGGCGACCCGGCGGCGTACTCGCACCGCTACGACACCTGGCTGTCGTGGCTGGAGGAGCAGGGCGTCGGCGGGATCGGCTTCGGCTGGATCAACCTGCACCGCACCGGCGGCACCACCCGCGACCTCCTCGAGTGGCCGTACGACGTCGAGCAGCCGATCGCGCCCGCGATCGCCGGCTGGGCCGAGTCGGCCGCCGCGGCCCGCACCGTCGGGCCGGACAGCCACCTCGTGCTCCGCTCCGACGTGGTGCAGGAGACCACCGGGGCCGTCGGCGCCGAGGACCCCTCCACGATCGTGATCCGCCAGCAGCGCGGCTTCCGGCGCGCCCGCCAGGTCGACACCGTCACCGCCGCCGTCGTGGGTGCCTGCGACGGCGACCTCCCGCTGGGTCCGCTCGTCGACGCCGTCGGCCAGCTGCTCGAGCGCGACGCCGCCAGCCTGCGCGAGGTCTACCTGCCCGAGCTGACCGAGCTGGTGGCCGAGGGCTTCCTCGAGCCGGCGGGGACTCCGCGAGCCGGGGAGTAGGACCGCCCCGCGTCGGGCAGACTGTCCCCCGTGACGAACGCAGGCTGGTACCCCGACCCCGCTGGCGCGCCCGACACCTATCGCTACTGGGACGGTCAGGCGTGGAGCCAGATGACCACGACCACTCCTCCGGGTGGTGGCGCCCCGCAGGCCCCGCAGGCTCCGCAGGCCCCGCAGGGCCAGCAGGCTCCGCAGGGCCCGGCCGGCCAGCAGCCGCCCCAGCAGCCGGGCGCCCCGTCGGACCCTGCGTCGGCACAGACCGTCTACGGCGCCGTGCCCCCGGCCACCCCGCCGGGCGGCTACGGCCAGCCCGGCCAGCCCGGCCAGCCTGGCCAGCCGCAGGGCGGCTACGGCCAGCAGGGCTACGGCCAGGGCGGCGGCTACGGCCAGCCCCCGGGCGGCTACGGCCAGCAGCAGTGGAGCCCGACCCCGCAGCCCGGCAGCGGAGGCGGTGGCAACGGCAAGGTCATCGGCATCGTCATCGCCGCCGTCGTGGCGCTGGTGCTGATCGGCATCGGTGGGTTCTTCGGCGTCCGTGCCCTCACCGGTGACGACGACCCGAAGAGGACCAAGGCCTCCGACGGCCCGACCTCCGGGGCCACCGACGGCAGTGACGCGACCGCGAAGGGCACCGACCCCACCGACCAGCCCTCCAGCACCGTCCGTCCGACCGGCATCCAGTGCACCGGCGGCAGCCCCGAGCCCGCCAAGCCGCCGGCCACGACCGCGAAGGCCATCCGTGGCGGCGGCCTGACCGTCCCCGTCCTGCCCGGCTACGAGGCGGACCCCGGCTACGCCGCCGCGCACTCCTTCGCGGACGGGGTGCAGGTGCAGTTCTCTATCGTCATCGAGGACAAGTGGATCTCCGAGTACGCCGTCGGTGCGCTCTCGAAGGCCAACGACTTCGACGACCCGGAGACCGCCGCCGAGATCGTCATGCAGTGCCTCACCGCCAGTGACGCCTTCTACCAGGGCTTCACCGGCCGCACCGACCTCAAGCGCGAGGAGGTCACCGTGGGCGGCAAGCCCGGCTACCGGATCACCTCCGAGATCCGCGTCTCCGACCCCGAGGTCACCGTCGGCGGCGACCAGACCACCGTGATCGTGGTCGACACCGGCAGTGCCGACTCCCTCGGCCTCTTCCTCGGCGTCATCCCGCTCGGCGACCCCGACAAGGAGACCCAGCTGGAGGAGACGATCGAGGCGATCAAGGTCCGCTGAGCGCCTCCTCCGGGGTGCCGCCCGGCTGCCCATCGTGGAGTCCGGGGGACGGGGAACTGGACAGCACGCGCTACCGTGATCGGCCGTAGCAGTGCTTCGTCCCAGTAGAGCCAGGTAGAGAAGGTCCCCCGTGGCACACAAGTTGGTGATCGTCGAGTCGCCGGCCAAGGCCCGCACCATCGGCGGGTACCTCGGCGACGGCTTCGTCGTCGAGTCCTCCATCGGCCACATCCGTGACCTCCCGAACAACGCCGCCGACACCCCGGCCAAGATCAAGGACAAGCCGTGGGGGCGCCTGGCCATCGACGTCGAGAACGGCTTCGAGCCCTACTACGTCGTCCCGCGGGACAAGAAGAGCCACATCTCCAAGCTCAAGCAGCTGCTCAAGGACGCCGACGAGCTCTACCTCGCCACCGATGAGGACCGCGAGGGAGAGGCCATCGCCTGGCACCTGCTCGACGAGCTGAAGCCGAAGGGCATCCCGGTCCGGCGGATGGTCTTCCACGAGATCACCAAGGCCGCCATCCAGGAGGCCGCCGCCAACCCGCGCGAGCTCGACATGGACCTCGTCGAGGCCCAGGAGACCCGCCGCATCCTCGACCGCCTCTACGGCTACGAGGTCTCGCCGGTGCTGTGGCGCAAGGTGATGTCCGGCCTCTCGGCCGGGCGCGTCCAGTCGGTCGCCACCCGCCTCGTGGTCGACCGGGAGAAGGAGCGGATGGCCTTCAAGGCCGCGTCCTACTGGGACCTCGAGGGCACCTTCGACGCCGGCTCGAAGCACGACCAGCGGATGTTCCCCGCCAAGCTGCACACCATCGACGGCACCCGCGTCGCCAGCGGCAGCAACTTCGGCCAGGACGGCCAGCTCAAGGCCAGGGCCGACGTCGTCCACCTCGACAAGCGGCGTGCCGAGGACCTCGTCAGCGCGCTCGCCGACACGACGTACGACGTGCGCTCGGTCGAGGCCAAGCCGTACCGGCGCTCGCCGTACGCCCCCTTCCGCACCACGACGCTGCAGCAGGAGGCCAGCCGCAAGCTCGGCATGAGCGCGTCGGTGACGATGTCGGTCGCGCAGCGGCTCTACGAGAACGGCTTCATCACCTACATGCGTACCGACAGCACCACGCTGTCCGGCAGCGCGATCGGGGCGGCCCGCGCCCAGGTGCAGGAGCTGTACGGCGCCGAGTACCTCCCCGACGCGCCGCGCACCTACGCCAGCAAGGTGAAGAACGCCCAGGAGGCGCACGAGGCGATCCGCCCGGCCGGCGACACCTTCCGCACCCCGGCGCAGACCGGGCTCACCGGCGACCAGTTCCGGCTCTACGAGCTCATCTGGATGCGCACCGTCGCCTCGCAGATGAAGGACGCCGTCGGCCAGTCGGTCACCATCCGCCTCGGCGGCGCTGCCGCGACCGGCGAGGACGTGGTCTTCTCCGCGTCGGGCCGCGTGATCACCTTCCACGGCTTCCTCAAGGCCTACGTCGAGGGCACCGACGACTCGGCGGCCGCGAAGGACGACCAGGAGACCCGGCTGCCCAACCTGCAGCAGGGCGACCGCGTCTCGGCCGCGTCGCTGTCCGCCAACGGGCACGAGACCAAGCCGCCGTCGCGCTACACCGAGGCCACGCTGATCAAGGAGCTCGAGGAGCGGGAGATCGGCCGCCCCTCGACGTACGCCTCGATCATCGGCACGATCCTCAACCGCGGCTACGTCTACAAGAAGGGCACCGCGCTGGTGCCGGCCTGGATCGCGTTCTCCGTGGTCCGGCTGCTCACCGAGCACTTCACGCGGCTCATCGACTACGACTTCACCGCCGGCATGGAAACCGTCCTCGACGACATCGCGCGCGGCGAGAAGGAGCGGGTCAACGAGCTCAGCGAGTTCTACTACGGCTCCGACCGGGTCGCCGGCCTGCAGCGCCTGGTCACCGAGCTCGGCGACATCGACGCCAAGGAGCTCGCCACCTTCCCGGTCGGCTCCGAGGAGGACGGCATCCACCTGCGGGTCGGCAAGTACGGCCCGTACCTGGAGGGTCCCGGCGACGACGGCGCGCCGTTCGCGAAGCGCGCCAACGTCCCGGACGACCTGCCGCCCGACGAGCTGACGGTCGAGAAGGCCAGGGAGCTGCTCGCCAACCCCGCCGGCGAGGAGATCGACCTCGGTGTCCACCCGGAGACCGGCCTGCAGGTCGTGGCGAAGAACGGCCGCTTCGGCCCCTACGTCACCGAGCTGCTGCCCGAGGACGCCCCGAAGAGCGCGAAGCCGCGCACCGGCTCGCTGTTCAAGTCGATGTCCCTCGACACCGTCACCCTCGACGACGCGGTCAAGCTGCTCTCGCTGCCCCGCACCGTCGGCACCGCCGAGGACGGCGAGGAGATCACCGCGCAGAACGGCCGCTACGGGCCGTACCTGAAGAAGGGCTCCGACTCCCGCTCGCTCACCAGCGAGGACCAGATCTTCACGATCTCCCTCGACGAGGCGCTCAAGATCTACAGCCAGCCCAAGCAGCGCGGCCGCGCCGCCGCGGCCCCGCCGCTCAAGGAGCTCGGCAACGACCCGGTCTCCGGGCAGCCGGTGGTCGTCAAGGCCGGCCGCTTCGGCGAGTACGTCACCGACGGCGAGTACAACGCCACCCTTCGCAAGGACGACTCGGTCGAGTCGATCACGATCGAGCGCGCCGCCGAGCTGCTCGCCGAGCGCCGCGCCAAGGGCCCGGCGAAGAAGGCCGCCAAGAAGGGCGCGAAGAAGACCGCGGCCAAGAAGTCGGCGGCCAAGAAGACGACGGCGAAGAAGACCGCCAAGAAGACGACGGCCAAGAAGACCACCGCGAAGAAGGCGGCGGCGAAGAAGTCGTGACGCGGGTGCAGGAATCCCCGGCTGACCGGGGATTCCTGCGCTTGTCGACGGTTGCAACGGCCGACAAGCGCAAGGAAACGTCACCAGGTCCGCCCCCGCGGACCCACCCGCGACAACGGTCGGTGCCGTCTCGTAGGTTCTCCCCGTGACCGCCTCCGCGCCCAGCCCCCGGTACGCCGACACCGGTGTGTTCATCTGCTTCGAGGGCGGCGAGGGCGGCGGCAAGTCGACCCAGTCCCGACGGCTGCGCGACGCGCTGGAGGCCGACGGCTACCGCGTGCTGCTGACCTTCGAGCCCGGCGACACCCCGGTCGGCAAGGAGCTGCGCCGCATCGTGCTCAGCCCGGAGACCGGTGCGCTCGCCCACAAGACCGAGTTCCTGCTCTACCTCGCCGACAAGTCCGAGCACGTCGAGACCGTCGTGCAGCCCGCGCTGGAGCGCGGCGAGGTCGTGATCACCGACCGGTACGTCGACTCGACCCTCGCCTACCAGGGCGCCGGCCGGGCACTGGACGGCGGCGAGCTCGCCGAGGTCGCCGCGTGGGCGACCGGCGGGCTGCGCCCGCACCTCACCGTCGTCCTCGACCTCGAGCCCGAGGCCGGGCTGGGCCGCTTCGAGGGTCGCGACCGGATCGAGGGCGAGTCCCTGGAGTTCCACCAGCGGGTGCGACAGTCCTTCCTCGACCTCGCGGCCCGCGACCCCGAGCACTATCTGGTCCTCGACGCCCGCGGCACGATCGAGGACCTCGCGGCGGCGATCACCGAGCGCGTCGTGCCGCTGCTGGGGCGGGCGGTGCGCGGATGACGGCCGGTGTCTGGGGCACCCTCGTCGGGCAGCGGTCGACCGTCGACGTGCTGCGGACGGCCGTCTCCGGCCAGGGCATGACCCACGCGTGGCTGTTCACCGGCCCGCCGGGATCGGGTCGCAGCAACGCGGCGATCGCGTTCGCGGCTGCGCTGCAGTGCCCCCAGGGCGGCGTCGGCCCCGACTGCCCCGACGGCTGCCACGCCTGCCACACCGTCCTCGCCGGGTCGCACGCCGACGTCGCGGTGATCCGGACCGAGAAGCTCTCGATCGGCGTCGACGAGGTCCGCGAGCTCGTGCGCCGTGCCTCGCTGAGCCCGATGGGCGACCGCTGGCAGATCCTCGTCGTCGAGGACGCCGACCGGCTCACCGAGCAGGCGTGCAACGCGCTGCTCAAGGCGATCGAGGAGCCCAACGGCCGCACCATCTGGATGCTGTGCGCGCCGACCGTCGAGGACGTGCTGCCCACGATCCGGTCCCGCTGCCGCCTGGTCACCCTCTCCACGCCGACCACGCCGGAGGTCACCGCGTTCCTCGTGGCGCGCGGCGTCGAGGAGCGGCTGGCGTCGTACGCCGCCCGGGCGAGCCAGGGCCACATCGGCCGGGCGCGGGCGCTCGCGTTCGACGAGGCGGTGCGCAACCGGCGCCAGGAGGTCGTGGGGATGCCGGCCCGGCTCACGTCGCTGGGGCGCTGCATGGACGCCGCCACACGGCTCGCCTCCACCGCCAAGGAGGAGGCCGACGCGATCACCGCCGAGCTCGACGCGCGGGAGAAGGGCGACCTCGACTCGGCGTACGGCGTGGTCGAGCGCGGTCGCCGTCCGCGGGAGTACGGTCCCGCCCTCGCGGCGCTGGAGAAGGCGCAGCGCACCCGCGCCAAGCGGCGCCACCTCGACGTGGTCGACCGCGGGCTGACCGACCTGGTGTCGGTCTACCGCGACGCGATCGCGCTGGCCACCGGTGCCCCCGGCGCGCTGGTCAACGAGGAGATCCGCGACCAGGTCGAGCAGATCGCGCAGAGCACCTCGCCGGAGCTGAACCTGCGCCGGATCGGGTGGATCTTCGAGGCCCGCGAGCAGATGCTCGAGTTCAACGTGCCCGTCGCCTTGGCGCTGGAGTCCATGATGGTGGCACTCAAGGCGCCGGAGCGCTGAGCCCGTCGCCGGACGGGTGGAGACGAAGGGAAGTACTCGGGTGAGCAAGAAGCTGATCGTTGCCGTGGCTGTCGTGTGGGCGCTCGTGCTCGCGGGAGGCATCGGCATCGGTGTCGTCCTGCTGACCGGCGACGACGGCGACGGAGGTGGCTCCGACCGCAAGGCCGGCAGCACCGACGGACCGGGCACGGACGGGTCGGAGCCGAGCGGGCGCAAGACGCTCGAGGACTTCTACGACCAGGAGATCACCTGGAACGGCTGCGGCAGCAACGAGTGCGGCACGCTCGAGGTCCCCATCGACTACCAGGAGCCCGCCGGCGGCACGATCCGGATCGCGCTCGAGCGCCGCAAGGCCAGTGGCGACCGGCTCGGCTCTCTCGTGGTCAACCCGGGTGGCCCGGGCGCCGGGGGCACCTACCTCGCCGAGCAGGCCGACGCCTACTTCGCCCCCGCGCTGCTGGAGCGCTACGACATCGTCGGCTTCGACCCGCGCGGCACCGGCGAGTCCTCCCCGGTCGACTGCCTCACCGACGACGAGCTCGACGAGTGGATCGCCGCGGACCCCGACCCCGACACCCCGGAGGAGGTCGCGGAGGGTCAGGAGGGCTCCGAGGAGTTCTGGAAGGGCTGCGAGGCCAAGTCCGGTGACGTCGCCGCCCACGTCAGCACGGTCGAGGCCGCGCGTGACATGGACGTGCTGCGGGCCGCGCTCGGCGAGGACGAGCTCGACTACCTCGGCTTCTCCTACGGCACCCGCCTCGGCGCGACCTACGCCGAGCTCTACCCCGACAAGACCGGCCGGCTCGTGCTCGACGGCGCCGTCGACCCGTCCCTGTCGGCCCGGGACGGCTCGCTCAGCCAGGCCGGGGGCTTCGAGACCGCGCTGCGCTCGTACGTCGCTGACTGCGTCGAGGGCGGCGACTGCTTCCTCGGCTCCTCGGTCGAGGAGGGCGTCGCCACGATCAAGGACCTCGTCGACTCCATCGACAAGGAGCCGCTGCCCACCAGCGACACGGAGGGGCGCGAGCTCACCGTCGGCCTGGCGTTCTACGGCCTGATCACCCCGCTCTACAGCGAGGACAACTGGGTGCTGCTCGACCAGGCGCTGCGTGAGGCGCTGGAGGGCACCGGCACGACGCTGCTGCGGCTCTCGGACTTCTACGGCTCCCGCGAGGGCGGCCGCTACACCGACAACAGCCTCGAGGCGATCTCGGTCATCAACTGCCTCGACGACCCGTGGTCGATCACCGTGGACGAGGTGCCGGACAACTTCGCCGACTTCGAGAAGGCCTCGCCGACCTTCGGCCGCGTCTTCGCGTGGGGCCTGACCTCCTGCAACGGCATCCCCTTCTCCGCGACCGACGAGCCCGACCTCGAGATCGACGGCTCGGGCGCCGCGCCGATCGTCGTCCTCGGCACGACGCGCGACCCGGCGACGCCCTACGAGGAGGCCGTCGCCATGGCCGAGCAGCTGGAGTCCGGCGTGCTGGTCAGCCGCGACGGCGACGGGCACACCGCCTACAACAAGGGCAACAGCTGCATCGACGACGCCGTGCACGGCTACCTGATCGACGGCAAGGTGCCCGACGACGGCCTGAAGTGCTGACCAGCCGCTGACCAGCCGTTGACCGGCCCCTGACCAGCCGCGGCCGCTCGGTCAGGCCGGCGGGATGATCGCCTGGATCCGCTGCGTGGCCAGCTCGATCATCAGCCGCGCCGCGGGGGAGAGGGTTGCCCCGGCGCGGTGCACGATCGCCAGCGTGTCGTAGACCCGCGGCCGCAGCGGCACCCAGCCCGCTTTCGGGGCGAGGCGAGGGAGCAGCTGCACGGCCACGCCCTTCTGGGTCACCGAGTCGGCGAGGCCGCGACCGACCAGCTCGACCGCGGTCTCGACGTCCTCGACCTCGATGCGGGTCTTGGGGTTGAGGCCCGCCTCGTGCAGCATCCGGCGCAGCACGATCCGTGCCGAGTCGACGTCGCGGTAGGTGCTCTCCGGCATGACCAGCGTCGCGTCGGCCAGCCGCTTCGCCGTCACGGGCGCCTTCAGCCGCTCGGGGTCGGCGGAGATGTAGACCAGCTCGTCGCGGGCGATCGGCGTCACCGCCATGCCCTCGCTGGCCAGCCCGGCCACGGCGATCATCGCCGCCTCCAGCCGCCCGCGGCGCAGGTCCTCCTGCACGTCGCGCGAGTGCCGCCCGACCAGCTCGACCCGGACCCCGGGGTAGCGCTCCAGCACGTCGGCGACGAGCCCGGCGCCGCCGTACAGCCGCGCGACGCCGAACATGCCGAACCGGATCGTCCCGGTCTCGAAGCTCTTGATGCTGGTCACCGCCCGCTGCGCGTCGTCCGCGGCGGCCAGCACCTTCTCGGCGTGCGGCCGGAAGGTGTCCGCCGCGGTGGTGGGTACGACGCCGCGCCCCACCCGCCGGAACAGCGGGACGCCGAGCGACTTCTCGAGGTTGCGGATCTGCTCCGACACCGACGGCTGCGCGTAGCCGAGCTCCTCCGCCGCGCGGGTCAGCGACCGGTGCTCGTAGGCCGCCAGGAAGCAGGTGAGCTGGTGCAGCGACAACATCGTGGGACCCCCGTCATATGCATAGGCATCACCTATGGATCAGAATGGAAAGAGAGGCTACCCCTTGACTCTTGCGCGGCCCACCATGGAAGGGAAGGAGGCCCCCATGTTCACCCACCACTGCACCGCCTGCGGTCGCCGCGAGCTCATCTTCCCCAGCCAGGTCGTCGGCCTGGAGAACACCGACCAGGGCATCGTCGTCCGCTTCACCTGCTGGTGCGACGCCGAGCAGACCCTGCTGACCGGCGCCGACGTCCCGGCCCCGGCCACCCCCGCCGTCGCCGCCTGACCCACCCGCCGCGCACCGGGGCCGGGGTGGATTCGCCCCCGGCCGACCCCGCTCGGTATGCTTCCGCGGTCGCCGACGCTTGCGTCGACGTACGCCGCCTTAGCTCAGTCGGTAGAGCGAATCACTCGTAATGATTAGGTCGTCGGTTCGATTCCGACAGGCGGCTCCACGCAGCAGGCCCTGATCCGCGGAAGCGGAGCGGGGCCTTCGTGCTTTCCGGTCGGGACGGGCCTGCTGAACTACCGCAGCGGGATCGACGGCTCCTGAGCAGCCAGGCGCGGGAAGTGGTGGCGCCCGCGCCGTCGGGTTGAGAAGGTCGAGGGGTGGAGCCTGTCGACCAGCACTTCCTCGACGCGGTGCGCGGGCTCGCCGTGCCAGCAGCCACGGCCGGCCCGGACCAGCCGGGGCTCGCCGAGGAGCTGCTGGCCCTGCTCGAGGCGCAGGTGGTCAGCCGGCACCTCGACCTCGCCGCGCGTGAGCTGCAGCGACGGGGTGCGGGCTACTACACGATCGGGTCCGCGGGGCACGAGTCGAACGCCGCGCTCGGGCTCTTGTCGCGGCTGACCGACCCGGCGCTGCTGCACTACCGCTCCGGCGGGTTCTACGCCGCGCGGGCCGCCCGCAGCGGTGAGGTGGACCCGGTGCGCGAGACGCTACGCAGCCTGACCACGTCGCGCCACGACCCGGCGTCGGGCGGACGGCACAAGGTCTTCGGCCACCCGCGCCTCGGCATCGTCCCGCAGACGTCGACGATCGCCTCGCACCTGCCGCGAGCGGTGGGGCTGGGCTTCTCGCTCGGACTGGCCGCGGCGCTCGGGCGGTCGACGCCGTGGTCCGACGACGCGGTCGTGGTGACCAGCTTCGGTGACGCGTCGGTCAACCACTCCACCGCTGCCGGCGCGCTCAACGCCGCGGCCTACGTCGCCCACCGGCACAAGCCCTGCCCGGTGCTGCTCGTCTGCGAGGACAACGGCCTCGGCATCAGCACGCGTACGCCGCGGGGCTGGGTCGAGGCCGTGCTCGGCTCCCTGCCCGGCGTCCCCTGCCTCACCGCCGACGGCCACGACCCCGTCGGGCTGCTGGACGTGGTCCGCCGGGCGCTGGACCGGGTCCGGAAGACCCGGGCTCCGGCGGCGCTGCACCTGCGTACGGTCCGGTTCATGGGCCACGCCGGGTCCGACGTCGAGATCGCCTACCGCACGCCCCGCGCCATCGCGGCGGAGCTCGCGCTGGACCCGCTGCTCGGCACCGCACGGGCCCTCGTGGAGCGCGGCCTGCGGACCCCGCAGGAGGTGCTCGAGCAGTACGAGGCGACGCGGGAGCGGGTCGCCGCGGTCATGGAGGAGGTGGTCGGTGAACCGCCGCTGGCCACGCGATCCGAAGTGGTCGCGCCGATCGCGCACCGCCCGACCGGGTCACCCTTGCGGCACCGGCCCGACGACGTACCGGCCGACGGGGAGGGGCGCCTCACCCTGGCCCAGGCGATCAACCGCACGCTGCACGAGGAGATGGCCCGCGACCCGGGGGTCCTCGTGCTCGGGGAGGACGTCGGCGCCAAGGGCGGGGTCTACGGCGTCACCCGCGGCCTGTCGGCCGAGCTCGGGCCGACCCGGGTGCTGGACACGCTGCTCGACGAGCAGACGATCCTGGGCACCGCGCTCGGCGCCGCGCTGGCGGGCTTCACCCCGGTGCCGGAGATCCAGTACCTCGCCTACCTCCACAACGCCGAGGACCAGCTGCGCGGCGAGGCCGCGTCGTTGCGGTTCTTCTCGGACGGGCAGTACGAGAACGGGATGGTCGTGCGGATCGCGGGGTTGGCCTACCAGCGCGGCTTCGGCGGGCACTTCCACAACGACAACTCGCTCGCCGTGCTGCGCGACGTCCCCGGCCTGGTGCTGGCGGTGCCGAGCCACCCCGCCCTCGCGCCCGGCCTGCTGCGCGGCTGCCTGCGCCTGGCCCGCGAGGAGGGCCGGGTGGCGGTGTACGTCGAGCCGATCGCCCGCTACCACACCCGCGACCTGGTCGAGGGTGACGGAGCCTGGCTGGCCGCGCCCGACCCGACGGGCTGCTTCGCGCCCGGCGACGTCGCCACGTGGGGAGAGGGCACCGACCTGCTCCTCGTCACCTTCGGCAACGGGGTCCACATGGCCCGGAGCGCCGCACGGATCCTCGAGGCGGAGGGCACCGGCTGCACCGTGCTCGACCTGATGTGGCTCTCACCCCTGCCCGAGCGGACGCTCGCCGAGCTGGCCGCGACGTACGACGCCGTGCTGGTCGTCGACGAGACGCGCCGCAGCGGCGGGGCCGGCGAGGGCGTGGTGACAGCGCTGGTCGAGGCCGGCGTCGACGTGCCGGTCGCCCGCGTCGCGAGCGCCGACAGCTACGTGCCGCTCGGCCCGGCCGCCGCCACCGTGCTGCTGCAGGTGGACGAGGTCGTCGAGGCCGCCCGGCGGGTGGTCAGCCGAGGTCGGCGGCGAGCAGCTTCCCCGCGTCGGTGAGCAGCGGGACGGCCCGCTCGACGAGCTCGTCGTTCATCCGGCCGGTCGGGCCGGAGACGGAGATGGCCAGGCGGGTGGCGTAGCCGGGGACGGCGACCGCCACGCAGCGCACGCCCTCCTCCTGCTCGCCCTCGTCGATGGCGTAGCCGTGCTGGCCGACCCACTCGAGCTGCTCGAGGTAGGCGTCAGGGTCGGTGAGGGTGGTGTCGGTGTGGCGCACCATGTCGGTGCGACGCAGGATGTCGCGCACCTGCTCGGGCTCCATGCCGGCGAGGATCGCCTTGCCGACCGCGGTGCAGTGCGGGGAGACGCGGCGACCCACCTCGGTGAACATCCGCATCGACTGGCGCGACTGCGCCTGCGCGACGTAGACGATCTGGTCGCCGTCGAGCATGGCGAGGTTGGAGGACTCGCCGAGCTCGTCGACGAGGCGGGCCAGGTGCGGGCGCGCCCAGGTGGAGAGCATGTGCGAGGAGCTCTCGCCGAGGCGGATCAGCTTGGGGCCCAGCACGTACTGGCGGTTCGGCTCCTGGCGCAGGTAACCGAGGTCGACGAGGGTGCGCACCAGCCGGTGGATGGTCGGCAGCGGCAGCCCGGAGGCGGTGGCCAGCTGGGAGAGGCCCATCATCCCGCCGTTGTCGGCCATCGTCTCCAGCAGGGCGAACGCCCGCTCGATCGACTGGACGCCGCCGGCACGACCCTTCGCGGGGGCCTGGTTCTCACTCATCTGCACTCCTCGGTCCACCGGAACCACTTCCGGATGACGGAAGTCTAGCGTCGAATGAAGGAAGTCCGGGGTTGGTTGCGCTCGGGGTGTGACGCGGACTACTATCCACAATGCGAAAGTATCAATCCATGGAGAGGAAAACAGTGGCGACTCCGAGCCCCGGGTACGCGATCACCGTCCGTGTCGAGACGCCTTCCTCCGCCGGTGCCACCGGCAGCCTCGTGGCTGCGGTCGCCGCCGCGGGCGGCTCGGTCACCGCCCTCGACGTGGCGGAGTCGCACGCGGACACCCTCGTCGTCGACCTCACCTGCGACGTCACCGACGTCGACCACGGCAGCACGGTGACCGATGCCCTCGCGGCCGTCCCCGGCGTCTCCGTGCGCAAGGTCAGCGACCGCACCTTCCTCATGCACCTGGGCGGCAAGCTCGAGGTCGTGCCGAAGGTGCCGCTCAAGCACCGGGACGACCTGTCCCGCGCCTACACCCCCGGCGTCGCGCGGATCTGCCGCGCCATCGTCGACAACCCCGAGGAC
Source organism: Nocardioides sp. J54 (assembly GCF_000519005.1). GTDB lineage: Bacteria > Actinomycetota > Actinomycetes > Propionibacteriales > Nocardioidaceae > Nocardioides. Next base: position 22,147 of record NZ_JAER01000031.1, read on the forward strand.
CTGCGCCGGCTGACGATCAAGCGCAACACCGTCGCCGTCGTCACCGACGGCTCGGCCGTCCTCGGCCTCGGCAACATCGGCCCCGGCGCCGCGCTGCCCGTCATGGAGGGCAAGGCCGCGCTGTTCAAGCAGTTCGCCGACGTCGACGCCTGGCCGGTGTGCCTGGACACCCAGGACACCGAGGAGATCATCAACATCGTCAAGGCGATCGCCGTGTCGTACGGCGGCGTCAACCTCGAGGACATCGCCGCCCCGCGCTGCTTCGAGATCGAGCGCCGGCTGCGCGCCGAGCTCGACATCCCCGTCTTCCACGACGACCAGCACGGCACCGCGATCGTCGTCCTCGCCGCGCTCACCAACGCCCTGCGCGTGGTCGGCAAGGAGCTGTCCGCGGTCCGCATCGTCGTCAGCGGCGTGGGCGCCGCCGGCCACGCGATCATCCAGCTCCTGCTCGCCCAGGGCGCCAAGGACGTCGTCGCGTGCGCCCGCAACGGTGCCGTGCACCGCGGCCAGGAGGGCCACGACCCCGACCGTGCCTGGATCGCCGAGAACACCAACGCCGACGGCTTCACCGGCTCGCTCAAGGAGGCGCTCGCGGGCGCCGACGTCTTCGTCGGCGTCTCCGCGCCGAACCTGCTCGACGGCGACGACATCGCCACGATGGCCGACGACGCCATCGTGTTCGCCCTCGCCAACCCCGACCCCGAGGTCGACCCTGCGGCGGCCCGCGAGCACGCCGCCGTCGTCGCGACCGGACGTTCCGACTACCCCAACCAGATCAACAACGTCCTTGCCTTCCCCGGCCTGTTCCGGGGGATGCTGGACGCGGGAGCCCGCGAGATCACCGACGAGGTGATGCTCGCGGCCGCCCAGGCGATCGCCGACGCGGTGAACCCCGACGAGGTGAACGCCAGCTACATCGTGCCCTCGGTCTTCGACCCGGCCGTCGCGCCGGCCGTGGCCGCGGGGGTGCGGGAGGCCGCACGATGACCGCAACGAAGGAGATGGAACCCGTGGACATTCAGATCGCCGGTGGCGAGGTCGAGCGAGGCGCGGAGATCCTCACGCCGGACGCCCTCGCCTTCGTCGCGCAGCTGCAGGAGCGCTTCGGCGCCCGCCGCGACGAGCTGCTCGCCGCCCGCCGTACCCGCCGGGAGGAGGTGGCCCGCACCGGCCGCCTCGACTTCCTGCCCGAGACCGCGGACGTGCGCGCCGGCGACTGGACCGTCGCCCCGGCCCCTGCGGACCTCCAGGACCGGCGTGTCGAGATCACCGGCCCCACGGACCGGAAGATGACCATCAACGCGCTCAACTCCGGTGCCCGCGTGTGGCTGGCCGACATGGAGGACGCCAGCACCCCGCACTGGTCCAACGTGGTCGGCGGCCAGGTCAACCTGTACGACGCCATCCGCCGCCAGATCTCGTTCACCTCGCCCCAGGGCAAGACCTACGAGCTCGAGCAGGACCAGCGGCTCGCGACGATCGTGATGCGCCCGCGCGGCTGGCACTTCGACGAGCAGCACCTGCTCGTCGACGGCACGCCGGTCGTCGGCGCCCTCGTCGACTTCGGCCTCTACTTCTTCCACAACGCCCGCGAGCTCCTCGAGCGTGGCAGCGGCCCGTACTTCTACCTGCCGAAGATGGAGAGCCACCTCGAGGCGCGGCTGTGGAACGACGTGTTCACGTTCGCCCAGGCCGAGCTCGGCGTCCCGCACGGCAGCGTGCGCGCCACCGTGCTGATCGAGACCATCCCGGCCGCGTTCGAGATGGACGAGATCCTCTACGAGCTGCGCGACCACGTCTCCGGCCTCAACGCCGGCCGCTGGGACTACCTGTTCAGCATCATCAAGTACTTCCGCGACTCCGGCCCCGAGTTCGTCCTCCCCGACCGCGCGTCGGTCGGCATGACCTCGCCGTTCATGCGCGCCTACGCGCAGCTGCTCGTGAAGACCTGCCACCGGCGCAACGCCCAGGCCATCGGCGGCATGGCGGCCTTCATCCCGAGCCGCAAGGACGAGGAGGTCAACGCCCGCGCGTTCGCCAAGGTCCGCGAGGACAAGGAGCGGGAGGCCGGCGACGGCTTCGACGGCTCGTGGGTCGCCCACCCCGACCTCGTCCCCGTGTGCCGCGAGGTCTTCGACGCCGTCCTCGGCGACCGGCCCAACCAGGTCGAGCGCCAGCGCGACGACGTCGAGGTCACCGCCGACGACCTGCTCGACGTCGCCTCCACGCCCGGCGAGATCACCGCCGCCGGCCTGCGTGACAACGTCGAGGTCGCGCTGCTCTACCTCGAGGCCTGGCTGCGCGGCCTCGGCGCCGTCGGCATCCACAACCTCATGGAGGACGCCGCCACCGCCGAGATCTCCCGCTCGCAGATCTGGCAGTGGGTGCGCAACGAGTCGAAGCTCGATGACGGCACCGTCGTCACCGCCGACCTCGTGCGCCAGGTCCTCGACGAGGAGGTCGCCAAGATCCTCGCCGACGCGGAGGGCACCGAGCACCGCTTCGAGGAGGCGCGCCGGATCTTCGAGGAGGTCGCGCTCGCCGACGAGTACGTCGACTTCCTCACCCTGCCCGCGTACGACGCCGTGGTGGCGTCATGAGCCACCTCGACGACCTCGTGACCCGCCTCGACGGCACGCTCGCCGACGCGGACGCGGCCCTCGCGTCGTCGTACCCGGGCGACCGGGGGGTGCGCCAGCCGGTGCACACCGTCTACGTCCCCGGCGACCGCTACACCGCCGACCTCGTCACAGAGTGGTCCGAGGACGCGCGCAGCGTGCTCGCGCTGCACGGCCGGTCCGCGATCGAGATCGCCGAGGCGCTCGACCTGCGGCCCAGCCTCGCCGCCGAGGTCTACGACCGGGTGACCGCCAAGCTCGAGCGCGAGCCGATCGAGGACCTGCGCATCGACTTCGAGGACGGCTACGGCAACCGGCCCGACGCCGACGAGGACGCCGCGGTCGTCCAGGCCGCGCGCACCCTCGCCGCGACCGTGCGCGACGGCTCGGCCCCGCCCTTCCACGGCATCCGGATCAAGTCGTTCGAGGCGCCCACCCGCCACCGCGGGCTGCGCACCCTCGACCTCTTCCTCGGCGAGCTCGCCGCCGCCGGCGGCATCACCGACGGCTTCGTCGTCACGCTGCCCAAGGTCACCTCGGTCGAGCAGGTGGCCGCGATGGTCACCGCGCTGGAGGCGCTCGAGGGGGCGCACGGCATCACCACGCCGGTGCCCTTCGAGATCCAGGTCGAGACCCCGCAGGCCATCCTCGGCAACGACGGCACCGCCCTCGTTGCGCGGATGATCACCGCCGGCGCCGGCCGGGTCACCGGCCTGCACTACGGGACCTACGACTACTCCGCGTCCCTGGGCGTCGCCGCGGCCTACCAGAGCATGGAGCACCCGGTCGCCGACCACGCCAAGGACGTCATGCAGGTCGCCGCCGCCGGCACCGGTGTCTTCGTCTCCGACGGCTCCACCAACGTGCTGCCCGTCGGCGACCGCGAGGCCGTGCGTGCCGCGTGGCGCCTGCACCTGCGCCTGGTCCGCCGCTCCCTCTCGCGCGGCATCTACCAGGGCTGGGACCTGCACCCCGCCCAGCTGCCGAGCCGTTACGTCGCCACCTACTCCTTCTTCCGCGAGGGTCTGGAGACCGCGGCCGCGCGGCTGCGCGCCTACGTGCACGGCGGCGACTCCAGCTACCTCGACGAGCCGGCCACCGCGACCGCCCTCGCCGCGTTCGTGCTGCGCGGCGTCGAGTGCGGGGCCGTCGGCGTCGACGAGGTCGACAAGCTCGCCGGCATCGACCAGCGCCGGCTCGCCGAGCTGGCGAAGCGGAAGGTCGCCGAGCCGGCCTGAGTCCCCCGTCGCCGGCAGGGACCGTCCGCGGTCGCCTGCCGGCGCCCACGCGCCCGAGGGGTGCGTGGCGGCCCGCTGGGTAGCCTGCGGCCATGCGCCTCGAAGCCGAGTTCACCACCGAGCCGTTCCGCGGCGAGGGCGAGCCGCCCGAGCACGCCACCGCGGCCCTCGAGGCCGCCCGCGAGGCCGGCCTCGAGTGCGACTTCGGCCCGCTCGGCACCTCCGTGCGCGGCGAGCGCGAGGCCGTCCTGCGAACCCTGGCGACGGTGGTCGCCGCCGGCTTCGACCACGGCGCCGACCAGGTCACCTTCCAGGTCCGGCTCGAGGGGCGACCGGCCCCTCGTCGTACCGTCTCGGGGCTGGACGCCCTCCTCGCCGAGGTCGCCGACGAGCTCGGCGGTGACCTCCGCGCCCTCGGGCGCCCGGAGAAGCAGCGCGCGGTGCGGCTGCTGGAGGAGCGCGGCGCGTTCGAGTACCGCAAGAGCGCGGAGATCGTCGCCGAGGCGCTCGGCGTCACCCGGTTCACCGTCTACAACTACCTGAACCGCGAGAAGGACTGAGGCCGTCGGCCGTGCGCGGCCGGACATGGTGGCCGCTTCCCCGACGTGGTGGCCCTTGCAGCGGTCAACAAGTCAGGGAATCGCCGCCTGAGCGGTGATTCCCGGCCTGGTCGGCGACCCCTCCCCGCCGCACCAGAACTCCCCGAAATCTTTTCAACAAACTGTTGACCGTGATCCGGGTCACATGTCACTCTCTTTGCATACGGAATCACTTTTCCGCTCTGCGAGAGGGCAGGTGGCATGGACCTCGAACTGTTCAACCAGGCTCCGGAGGACGACCTCCGGCCGGCGCTCCAGGCGTGCTGCGACGTCCCTGACTGGGTCGCCGCGGTCCTCGCCGGCCGGCCGTACGACGACGAGTCGGCCGTGCTCCGCGCCGCCGACGACGCGGCCCGGCGGTTCACGGCGGCCGACGTCGAGCGGGCGCTGGCCGCGCACCCGCGGATCGGCGAGCGCGCCGAGGGCGAGCACAAGGAGGCGGCCTGGTCGCGCAAGGAGCAGGCGGGCGTCAGCACCGACGACGCCACCGCCCGCGAGCTCGCCGAGGGCAACCGCGCTTACGAGGACCGCTTCGGCCGGGTCTTCCTGATCTGCGCCTCCGGCCGCTCGGCCGAGGAGATCCTCGCCGCGCTCCGGCAGCGCCTCGACAACGACCCCGAGGCCGAGGCGGCGGTCGTCGCCGACGAGCTGCGCAAGATCGCCCTGCTGCGCCTCGAGCGGGTCCTGACCACCGAGGAGGTCTCCGCGTGAGCACCCACCGCAGCGCCATCACGACCCACGTCCTCGACACCGCGCTGGGCCGCCCGGCCGCCGGTGTCCCGGTCCGGCTCTCGCGCCTCGAGCAGGCCGATACCAGCCAGGCCGACCCCCAGACCACCGTCCTCGCCGAGGCCACCACCGACGACGACGGCCGGGTGGCCGAGCTCGGACCCGACCAGGTCCCCGCCGGCACCTACCAGCTCCGGTTCGACACCGCCGCCTACGCGGCGGCGAGCGGCCAGGAGTGCTTCTTCCCTGAGGTGACCATCACCTTCGCCGTCACCGACCAGCGGCACCACCACGTACCGCTCCTGCTGAGCCCGTTCGCCTACTCCACCTACCGAGGGAGCTGACATGCCCATCCGCCTTGGACCCAACCAGTACGGCAAGGCCGAGAACCGCGTCGTACGGATCGTCCGTGACACGCCCCGCCACCAGATCCGCGACCTGAACGTCTCGACCGCGCTGCGCGGCCGCTTCGACGACGCCCACACCTCGGGCGACCAGAAGGACGTGCTGCCGACCGACACGCAGAAGAACACGGTCTTCGCCTACGCCAGGAAGATCGGCGTCGCCTCGATCGAGGAGTTCGCCCTCGCGCTCGCCGACCGCTACCTCGAGGCCTGCCCGGCCGCCGAGGGCGCGCGCGTCGAGATCGACGAGTACGGCTGGGACCGCATCCAGGTCGACGGCACCGGCCACGACCACTCCTTCGTCCGCACCGGCGGCGGGGTGCGCACCACCGTCGTCAACGTCGACGGCCGCGGCGAGGACCGCGTCGCACACGTGGTGTCCGGCATCAAGGACCTCGTCGTGCTCAAGTCGACCGGCTCGGAGTTCCACGGCTTCCTCAAGGACGAGTTCACGACCCTGCAGGAGACCAACGACCGCATCCTCGCCACGTCGCTCGTCGCCCGCTGGCGCTACGAGGGCACCGACGTCGACTGGGACAAGTCCTACGACTCCATCCGCGCCCTGCTTCTGCAGCGGTTCGCCGAGATCCACAGCCTCGCGCTGCAGCAGACCCTGCACGGCATGGGCACCTCGGTCCTCGAGCAGCACGCCGACGTCGCCGAGATCAAGTTCTCCGCGCCCAACAAGCACCACTTCCTCTCGGACCTGTCGCCCTTCGGTCTCGACAACCCGGGCGAGGTGTTCTTCGCCGCCGACCGGCCCTACGGCCTGATCGAGGCCTCCGTCATCCGCGACGAGGCCCGCGATGCCGGCAACGCCTGGCACGCGATCCCCGGCTTCTGCTGAGGGGGCGGTCATGCTCGGTCGCAGGAAGAAGTCAACCGCGCCGGTCTCCACCCGGCCGGAGGACGAGCGGCACCCGCCGGGCCAGCTCCTCGCCTACGGCACGCAGCACATCCTGACGATGTACGGCGGCGTGATCGCGCCGCCGCTCATCGTCGGGGGTGCCGCGGGCCTCTCGGCGACGGACCTGGCGCTGCTGGTCACCGCCGGCCTCTTCGTCTCGGGCCTCGCGACGCTGTTGCAGACTCTCGGGCTCGGCCCGTTCGGCAGCCGGCTGCCGATCGTGCAGGGCATCTCCTTCGCCAGCGTGTCGACGATGGTCACCATCGCCAGCGAGGACGGGCTCCGCCCGGTCTTCGGGGCGATCATCGTCGCCGGCCTCATCGGCCTCGTGCTGTCGTCGTTCTTCGCCCAGCTGGTGCGGCTGTTCCCAGCCGTGGTCACCGGCACCATCATCACGGTCATCGGCCTGTCGCTGATGCCGGTGTCGTTCCGTTGGGCGATGGGCAACAACGAGTCCGCACCGGACTTCGGGTCGATGACCAACATCGGCTACGCCGGGCTCACGCTGCTGATCATCCTGGTCATCAGCCGCGTCTTCCAGGGCGCGATCTCCCGGCTGTCGATCCTCATCGGCCTCGTCGTCGGCACCGTCATCGCGACGATCGCCGGCAAGGCGGACTTCTCGGCCGTCGGTGACGCCGACGTGGTCGCGCTGCCGCCGGTCATGCACTTCGGCAGCCCGACCTTCGAGATCGGCGCGATCGTGTCGATGACGATCGTGGTGCTGGTGATCATGACGGAGACGACGGCCGACATCCTCGCCATCGGCGAGATCGTCGAGACCGACGTCGACACCAGGCGGGTCGCCGCCGGCCTGCGCGCCGACATGGCCGCCACCACGGTCGCTCCGGTGTTCGGCACCTTCCCGTGCAGCGCGTTCGCCCAGAACGTCGGCCTGGTCGCCCTCACCGGCGTCCGGAGCCGGTACGTCGTCGCCACCGGCGGCCTCGTCCTCCTGCTGCTCGGCCTGCTCCCGGTCATCGGTGCGGTGGTCGCCGCGATCCCGTACCCCGTCCTCGGCGGTGCCGGCATCGTGCTCTTCGGTTCCGTGGCCGCGAGCGGCATCCGCACGCTGTCGCGGGTGGACTACCAGGACAACCTCAACATGGTGATCGTCTCCGTCGCGGTCGCCGTCGGCATCATCCCGATCGCCGCCCCCACCTTCTGGGACGAGTTCCCCGAGTGGCTCGGCGTGGTCATGCACTCCGGCATCAGCGCGACCGCCCTGGTCGCCGTCGTGCTCAACGTCTTGTTCAACGAGGTCACGCTCGGGAACAAGTCCGGCGCCTCGGTGTTCGCCGCGTCGGAGGACCGGCGCGACAGCCTCGGCGAGCGCCTCGACGACGACATCGCCAGGGCCTAGGTCGGCCGAAGGGTTCTCATGGACACCGCACAGCGCCCGCTCCAGTCACTGGGGCGGGCGCTCGGCCTTCTCGAGCAGGTCGCCGACGCCGGCGAGCCGATCGGCCTCAGCGATCTCGCCGCCGCCTGCGGCGTACCGGTCTCGACCGCGCACCGGATGGTGCGCTCCCTGGTGGCCTCCGGCTACCTGCACCAGGACCCCGACCGCCGCTACCGCCTCGGCCCGCGCCTCGTCGCGCTCGGCGGCATTGCGCTCCACCCGGTCGGCCCCGCGCTCACGCCCTGGCTGCAGCGGCTCGAACGCTCGACCGGCGAGACCGCCAGCGCCGCCACCCTGTGCGGCGACGTCGTGCTCTACGTCGCGCAGGTGCAGTCCTCCCACCCCATGCGCACCTCGACCGTCCCGCACCACCGCACGATGGCGCACTGCTCGGCGGTCGGGAAGGCGATGCTGGCGCAGCTGGCCGACGACGCCGTGGCCGAGCTGGTCCGTCGTACCGGCCTGCCGCGGCGCACCCACCGCACCCTCGGCACCGTCGAGGACCTGCTCGCCGACCTCGCGACGGTGCGCCGGCTCGGCTACGCCGTCGACGACGAGGAGGACGAGTACGCCGCCCGCTGTGTCGCCGTCCCCGTCCTCTCCTCACCCTTCCCCCTCGCCGTCTCCGTCTCCGGCCCGACCACCAGGGTCGGCCGGGAGCGGGTGCCGCAGGTCGCCGAGGAGCTCAAGCGCGTCGTGCGCTGATGGCATGTAGACCGCGCGCCTCGATGCTCGGGGCTGGTCTCCGATCTCCGACGCAGAGGAGGTCGGACCTCGGGGGAGTTCTCGGCGGCCGCGCACCGTAGCCGTCCGTCCCCCGCCGTCAAGGAGCTCGCTTCGCTCGCCCGCTGCGCGGCGCCTGCGGCGTCCTTGACTGCGGGGCCCTGACGGACGGCTGGCGGCGCGCTTGCCGGCACGGACTGCGTCCGCGCCGCGCTGCGCGGCCGCCGATTGGTCACGAACTGCAGGGAATCCGCCTCGGATCGTGCAGTTCCTGCCCAAGCGGCGCTCGTCTCCGTGTGATCACGGTGGGTGGTGCCCCCACGACGCCCGCGCACAGGTCTCGGTGGTTTCGAGGCTCCTCGCTGGCGCTCGTCGCACCTCAACCACCGGGACTTGACCCCGCGCTGCGCGGCCGCCGATTGGTCACGAACTGCAGGGAATCCGCCTCGGATCGTGCAGTTTCCGCCCGATCGGCGCACATCTCCCTGTGACTTCGGCGGGAGGTGCCACCGTCACGCCGCCTGCGCCAAGCCCCGGTGGTTGAGGTGCGAGGCGCCCCGGCGCCGAGCCTCGAAACCTCCGGGCCTGGCGGGCGGGCTGTGCCGGGCACACCCGGGTGCAGGGCGTCAGCCCACCAGCAGTGGGGAGCCTGCCTCCGCGACGGCGTCGTCGGGGCGGGTGACGGGGACGCCGTCGATCCACACGCCGCGGACGTCGGCGGGGGTGCCGAGGGCGAAGACGCGGGCCAGGGCGTCGCCGGGGCTGGCGGCGTGGGTGAGGCCGACGTCGAGCGGGGTGCCGGGGGCGGGACGGATCCACTGGGCGTCGAAGCGGCGGCCGACGGAGAAGTCGCCGACCTGGTCGCCGAGGCCGAGGGCGTCGGCGCCGGCCGCGGTGGCCAGGTGGAGCAGGTGCGGCGGGCTGAGCGGGACACCCGCGTCGCCGAGCAGCTGCTGCGCGAAGTAGGCCTGCAGGCCCTCCTTCAGCAGCGAGAAGCCGGTGCCGGCGCCGACGTCGGAGCCGAGCGCGACGCGCACACCGTTGGCGCGGTGGCGGGCGAGCGGGAAGAGACCGCTGCCGAGGGCTGCGTTGCTGGTCGGGCAGTGCGCGACGGCGGCGCCGCGGACGCCGAGGAGGGCGAGCTCCTGGTCGGTCGGGTGCACGTCGTGGGCGAGCACGGTGGCGGCGCCGACCAGCCCGTGCCGGTCGTACGACGTCACGTAGTCGCACCCGTGCAGCTCGCGCACGCCCTCGACCTCGCGGGGGTTCTCGTTGACGTGCGAGGTGAGCATCGCGCCGGGCACCGCGGCCAGCACCTCGGCGCAGGCGGCGAGCATGTCGTCGGTGCAGGACAGCGAGAAGCGCGGGGTCACGGCGTAGCGGCTGCGGCCGGCCCCGTGCCAGCGGGAGGCGAGCGCGACGGACTCGGCGACCGCGCGGTCGGGGTCGGTCAGCAGGTCGGCGCGCAGCAGGCGGTCGCTGAGGACCAGGCCGCTGGTGACGCGCAGGCCGACGCGGTCGGCCTCGGCGAACAGCGCGTCGACGGCGCCGGCGAAGTGGCTGCCGAAGACCAGCGCGGTCGTCGTACCGGCGCCGACGAGGCCGCGGACGAAGTCCGTGGCGACGCCCTCGGCGTAGGTGGTGTCGGCGAGCCGGGCCTCCTCGGGGAGCGCGCACTGCTCGAGCCAGTCGAGCAGCGGCATGCCGAGGCCGCCGATCGCGCGCACCTGCGGGAAGTGCACGTGCGTGTCGACGAAGCCGGGCAGGACGACGCCGCCGGTCAGGTCGACCACATCGTCGTCGGGGTGGACCGCCCGCAGCTCGGCGTACGTGCCGCGGGCGGCGACCACCCCGTCGTGGACGACGACGGCGCCGTCCTCCTCGGCTCGCAGGGCGCCTCCGGTGAACGGGTCGGCGGGCGTGTCGAGGAAGCTTCCCCGGAAGATCGTCACTGGGTCACCTCGGGTCGGGTGTCGGTGGGGGCGTGCTCCCGCGAGAACACCTGCAGCAGCCAGGCCGCGACGCTGACGGCGATGGTGGCCGGCTCCTTGCCGGGCAGGTCGGGGAGCCCGATGGGCGTGGTGATGCGGGCGATCGCCTCGGGGGAGTGGCCCTCGTCGGCCAGCTTCTTCCGGAAGCGGGTCCACTTCGCGCTCGAGCCGATCAGCCCGATCGTGGCGAGGTGGGAGGAGCGGATCGCCGCGTCGCACAGCGCGGCGTCCTCGGCGTGGTCGTGGGTCATCACCAGCACGTGCGTGCCGGTGGGCAGCTCGCCGACGACGAGCTCGGGCAGCACCGGCACCCGGTGCACGTGCACGTTGGCGACGGCGTCGTCCAGCGCCCGCAGCTGGGCGGGCTCGAGCTGCTCGGAGCGCGAGTCGACCAGGTGCAGCTCGATGTCGTGGCGGGCCAGGACCCGCGCGAGCTCGAGGCCGACGTGACCCATCCCGAAGATCGCGACGGACGGCACGACGGGCAGCGGCTCGAGCAGCATCTCGACCTCGCCGCCGCAGCACTGCACGCCGTGCTGGTACGGCGCCTTGTCGGACAGCGAGCACTCCACGGTCTGCGGCGTGGTGCTGCCCTCGGCCAGCATGGCGCGGGCGCGCTCGATGGCGACGGCCTCGAGGTTGCCGCCGCCGACGCTGTCCCACGATGCGTCGGCGGCGACGACCATCTTGGTGCCGGCCTCGCGCGGCGAGTGGCCGCGCACGGACGTCAGGGTCACCAGGACGCCGGGGACGCGCTGCTCCCGGAGCCGCTGGACCGCCTTCAGCCACTGCACGACGTCACCCCGCGCTCACGAGGGCGGGCTCGGGGTCCGGCGGCACGGGGGTCGCCGCGGCGCGGGCACCGTCGAGCGCCCAAAACACGGCCTCCGGCGTCGCCGGGCAACCCAGCTCGATGCTGGTGCCGGCGGGGCCGAACGCGGCAGCCGCCTCGCGCAGCGCCTCGCGCACCGAGAAGGCCAGCATGAGCGGCGGCTCGCCGACGGCCTTCGAGCCGTAGACGGCGCCCTCCTCGTGGGCCTTCTCGAGCAGCGCGACCCGGAAGACCTCGGGCATCTCGGAGAAGCTGGGGAGCTTGTAGGTGCTCGCCGCCTGGGTCGCCAGCCGGCCACGGCCCGGGCCGTCGGAGGTGTCCCAGCGCAGGTCCTCGAGGGTCAGCCAGCCCATGCCCTGCACGAAGCCGCCTTCGATCTGGCCGATGTCGATCAGCGGGCTGAGGCTGTCGCCGACGTCGTGGACGATGTCGACCTGGCGCAGCCGGTAGGAGCCGGTGAACCCGTCGACCTCGACCTCGGCCGCGGCGACGCCGTAGGCGAAGTACTTGAACGGCTCGCCGCGCATGCTCGCGGCGTCCCAGTGCAGGCCCTCGGTGCGGTAGAAGCCGGCCGCCCAGAGCTGCACCCGCTGGTGGTAGGCGGTGTTGACCAGCTCGTCCCAGCCGATCGTCCCCGACGCGGCGGAGAGGCCGCGCACGGTGCCGGCGTCGAAGCGGACGTCGCGCGGGCTGGTGCCGAGCCGGCCGCCGGCGACCTGCGCCAGCCGCTCGCGGATCTGCTCGCAGGCGTTCTTGATCGCCGCGCCGTTGAGGTCGGCACCGGAGCTGGCCGCGGTGGCGGAGGTGTTCGGCACCTTGTCGGTGCGCGTCGGTGCCAGCCGCACCCGCTCCAGCGGGACCCCCAGCGTGGTCGCGGCGACCTGCAGCATCTTGGTGTGCAGGCCCTGGCCCATCTCGGTGCCGCCGTGGTTGATCAGCACCGAGCCGTCCTTGTAGACGTGCACCAGCGCGCCGGCCTGGTTGAAGGCGGTGAGGTTGAACGAGATGCCGAACTTCACCGGCGTCATCGCCAGCCCGCGCTTGGTGTGCGGGTGGCGGCGGTTGAACTCCGCGACCTCCTCGCGGCGGCGGGCGACCTCGCCGGACTCGGCGACCTGGTCCCAGCAGGCCTGCAGGCGGTCGGCGTGCCGCACCGGCTGGCCGTACGGCGTGGTGTGGTGCGACTTGTAGAAGTTGCGCCGCCGCAGCTCGACCGGGTCGATGCCCAGGCGCGGCGCGCACCGGCCGAGGATGTCCTCCATCACCAGCATGCCCTGCGGGCCGCCGAAGCCGCGGAACGCGGTCTGCGACGTCTTGTTGGTGCGCGCGATCCGCCCGTCCACCCGGACGTTCGGCACCCAGTAGGCGTTGTCGATGTGGCACAGCGCGCGGGCGAGCACCGGCTCGGACAGGTCGAGGCTCCAGCCGCCGTCGGCGGTGAGCGTCGCCTCCAGCCCGACGACGTGGCCCTCGTCGTCGAAGCCGACCCGCCAGGTGCTGTGGAAGCCGTGCCGCTTGCCGGACATGGTGATGTCCTGCGTGCGGTTGAGGCGCAGCCGCACCGGGCGGCCGGTCAGCGTGGCGCCGAGCGCGGCGATCGCGGCGTAACCGTGCGGCTGCATCTCCTTGCCGCCGAACGCCCCGCCCATCCGCAGGCACTGCACGGTGACCGCGTGGCTGGGCAGGCCCAGCACGTGCGCGACGATCTCCTGGGTCTCCGACGGGTGCTGCGTGCTGCTGTGCACCAGTACCTGCCCGCCCTCGTCGACCAGCGCCAGCGACGCGTGGGTCTCCAGGTAGAAGTGCTCCTGGCCGGCGAACTCGAACTCGCCCTCGAACACGTGCGCCGCGTCGTCCAGCGCACCGTCGACGTCACCGCGCTCCAGGTGCGGGCGGGCGCCCTGGAAGCTCTCCGCGGCGATCGCCTCCTGCACGGTCACCAGCGCCGGCAGCGGCTCGTACTCGACCTCGACCGCCTCCGCGCCGAGCCGGGCGGCCTCCAGCGTCTCGCCGAGCACCCAGCACACCGCGTGGCCGTGGAACATCACCTCGGTGGGGAAGAGGGGCTCGTCGTGCTTGATGCCGGCGTCGTTGACGCCGGGCACGTCGGCAGCCGTCAGCACCCGCACGACCCCGGGCACGTCGTACGCCGGCTCGGGGCGCAGCGACGTCACCAGGGCGTGCGTGTGCGGTGCCTGGACCGGCCACGCGTGCAGCGCACCGGCGGTGCGCACGACGAGGTCGTCGGTGTAGAGCGCCTCGCCGGTCACGTGCAGCGCGGCGCTCTCGTGGGGGAGCGGGATCCCGACGATCGGGTTCTCGGGACGCTCGGACAGTGCGCTCATGCCGAAACCTCCTGCAGGGGGGCCGGTCCGTCGGCCGGTCCGTGGGTGTGGAACAGGCGCAGCAGCGACTGGCCGAGCATCGCCGAGCGGTACGACGCGCTGGCGCGGTGGTCGTCCATCGGCGTCCCCTCCCCGGCGAGCACGGCGGCCGCGCGGCGCACGGTCTCCTCGGTCCAGGGCCGGCCGACGAGGGCGTCCTCGGTGGCGACGGCCCGCAGCGGCGTGGCGGCCACGCCGCCCAGCCCGATCCGCGCGCGGGCGACGACGCCGTCGGCGACCTCGAGCGCGTAGCCGACCGCGACGCTGGAGATGTCGTCGAAGCGGCGCTTGGCGATCTTGTGGAAGCCCACGAGCGGGGCGAGCGGCAGCGGCAGGCGGACCGCCTTGATCAGCTCGTCGTCGCTGCGCACGCTCTGGCGGTACCCGGTGAAGTAGTCCGCGAGCGGGACGACCCGCTCGCCGCGCGGCGAGGCCAGCACGACCTCGGCGTCCAGGGCCAGCAGCGCCGGCGGGGTGTCGCCGATCGGCGAGCCGGTGCCGATGTTGCCGCCGATGGTCGCGCTGTTGCGGATCAGCCGCGACGCGAACTGCGGGAACACCTCGGCGAGCAGCGGCACCCGGCCGGCGAGCCGGCGCTCGATCTCGGTGAGCGTGAGCGCGGCGCCGATCTCGACCACGTCGTCGCCGTACGACAGCTCGCGCAGCTCGGGCAGGCGGTCCACCGCGACGACGTAGGGCGCACGACGGCCGCGGATGTTGACCTCGACGCCCCAGTCGGTCGACCCGGCGACGACCTGGGCGTCGGGACGCGCGACGAGCAGGTCCAGCGCCTCGGCGAGCGACTGCGGGCGGACGAACTCCGCACCGTCGACCGCGACCCGGGTCGGGCGCGGCGCTGGCGGTGGCTCGGCCTGCCGCGCGGCGAACGCGTCGTCGGCCTCGGGGGCGCCGAGCGCGAAGGCGGCGTCGCGGATCGGGCGGTAGCCGGTGCAGCGGCACAGGTTCCCGCTCAGCGCGTGCAGGTCGACCCCGTTCGGGCCGTGCTCGTGGTCGCACGGCGCGACGTCGGTGCCGCGGCTCGTGCCGTTCACGGTGCCGTCGCCAGTGCCATCGCCAGTGCCGGCCGGCGTGGCGTCGCCGGTGCGGCCGGGGCGGTAGAACTCCGCGGCCAGGCTGCACACGAAGCCGGGGGTGCAGAAGCCGCACTGCGAACCGCCGCGGACGGCGATCTCCTGCTGCACCGGGTGCAGGTCGCTGCTGGTGCCGAGCCCCTCGCTGGTGACCAGCTCCTGGCCGTCGAGCGCGGCGACCGGGACGAGGCACGCGTTCACCGCGGTCCACTCGGTCGGGGCGTCGGTGCCGGGTCGGGCCACGAGGACGGAGCAGGCGCCGCACTCGCCCTCGGCGCAACCCTCCTTGGCGCCGGTCAGGCCGCGCTCGCGCAGCCAGTCCAGCGTCGTGGTGTGGGCGGCGATGCCGGCCAGGGGCACCTCGTCGCCGTTGACGGTGATGGTCGGAGTGCTGCTCATCGCTGGCTGCTCCAGGGGGTGCGGGTGCGTGCGCTGTGGATGGGGTTGGCCTCGCGGAGGAAGTCGTCGAAGCGGTGACCGGCGATCTTGGCGATCTCGATCAGGGCGGCGGCGTGCTCCTGCCGCTCACAGTTTCCCAGCCGGGAGGCGCCCTCGGCGAGGATCCGGTCGAGCGAGGGGGTGTCGCGCACCGAGATCACCAGCGGGAAGCCGAAGCGCTCGCGGTAGGCGTCGGTGAGCGCGGTCAGCGCCTCCTGGTCCGGCTCGGCCAGGTGGGTCAGGCCGCGGGAGGACTGGTCGCGCAGCGACTCCTCGCCGGTGATGCCGTCGGCCACGAGGCGGGAGCCCAGGTCGGGGTAGGACTCGATCAGCTGGCGCTGCTCCTCGGCGGAGCCGCCGAACAGGGCGTCCTGGAAGGCGCGGCGCAGGGCGTGGGTGTCGGCGAAGGGGCGCTGCTGCCAGGCCCGCTCGACCATCCACCGCGGGCCCTGGAAGAGGCCGGCGAAGGTGTCGACGAACTCGGTGCGGCTCATCTGGTTCACCTGGTCGAGGCGCACCGAGTCGCCCGGCATCCCGGCGACGGCCGGGCCGAAGTCCTTGCCGACGTGGTGGAAGAGGATGTTGAGCAGGATCGCGGTCAGGCTGCCCAGGGTGATGCCGCTGCCGAAGATGATCTCGGCCCAGTCCGGGACGGCCTGCGCGACCTGGGGCTGCGCGGTGACGTACATGGCGAGCCCGACGCTGGTGGCGACGATGACGACGTTGCGGTGGTCGTGGAAGTCGACCTTGGTCAGCGTCTGGAAGCCGACGACGGCGACGGTGGCGAACATGGCGAGCGCGGCGCCGCCCAGGACCGGGTGGGGGATGCCGGCGACGATCGCGCCGGCCTTCGGCAGCAGGCCCAGCAGGATCATGATCGCGCCGGCGGAGGCGACGACCCAGCGGCTCTTCACCTGGGTCAGCCGCACCAGCCCGACGTTCTCGGCGAAGCAGGTGTAGGGGAACGAGTTCAGCGTGCCGCCGAGGGTGGTGGCCAGGCCGTCGGCGCGCAGCGCGCGGGCGATGTCCTCGCGGTCGACGCGCTTCTCGACGATCTCACCGGTGGCGAACACGTCGCCGGTGGTCTCGACGGCGGTGATGAGCATGACGACGATCATCGAGACGATCGCGGCGAAGGAGAACTGCGGCCAGCCGAAGTGGAAGGGCGTGGTGACGCCGACCCAGCCGGCCTCGTTCACGGAGTCGAAGTGCGCGTCACCGAGCGCCCAGGCGACCAGCGTGCCGACGACCAGGCCGACGAGGACGGCGACCGTGGCCATGAAGCCCTTGAAGAACCGCTGGATCGCGACGATCAGCGCCAGCGTGCCCAGTGCGTAGGCCAGGTTGCGGCCGCTGGTCGGGTCCGACGTCGGGCCGGCGCCGCCGGTCGCGTCGGCCGCGGCGACCGGCAGCAGCGCGAGGCCGATGATCGTGATCACCGAGCCGGTGACCACCGGCGGGAAGAAGCGGATCAGCCGGCTGAAGAAGGGGGCGATGAAGAAGGTCGCGAGCCCGGCGACGATGACCGCGCCGTAGATCACCAGCAGGCCGTCGGTGCCGCCGCCGGCGGCCAGGCCGATCGCGATCATCGGCGACACGGCGGTGAACGTGACGCCCTGCAGCAGCGGGAGCCGGACGCCGACCTTCCAGAAGCCGACCGACTGGATGATCGAGGCGATGCCGCACGTGAAGAGGTCGGCGTTGATGAGGTGGATCAGCTGGTCGGTGCTGAGCCCGATCGCGTTCGCCAGCAGGATCGGCACGATCACCGCGCCGGCGTAGAACGCCAGCACGTGCTGCATGCCGTAGACCGCGAGCTTGCCTGCGGGGAGGACCTCGTCGACGGGGTGGACGCCGGCTGCGCGAGCCCGCTTCTCCGACCGGTTCGACCTCTGGAGTGCCTTCATCGCCTCACACCTTTCTCGGGGGCGTCGTCGCAGGCCCTCTGCTGTGACCCACGACACACAAGGATCGTCCCGGTGAGGGTTCTCGGGGCACCCGCCGATCCTCCGAAGATGACCTCATCTGCGCAGGGCGCCTTGTGCGATCCTCCAGCGCGGGGGTGCGGTCAGAGCGACTTGAGGGCGAGGAACACGTCGACCCGGTCCTCGAGGGTGCCCAGGTCGCGCCCGGTCAGCTCCTCGACCCGCGCGATCCGGTAGCGCACGGTGTTGACGTGCAGGTGGAGCGACTCTGCCGTGCGCGTCCACGACCCGGAGCAGGCGAGGAACTCCGCGAGCGTCGGCAGCAGGTCGCCGCTGCCGCGCTCGTCGTGCTCGATGACCTGCCCCAGCACGCGGTGCGCGTAGGTGCGTCGTACGTCGTCGGGGACCGTCGCGAGCAGCAGCACGTGGGAGGTCACCTCCTCCGACGACACCAGGGCGACCGCGCCGCCGCCGGAGCGGGCGACCCGGTGCGCGAACCGGGCCTCCTCGAGCGCGCCGGCCAGGGCGTCGATGCTGCTCTCGCCGCTCAACCCGATCGAGAGCGACCCGCGGGGGAGGCCCGGCGCGAGGCGGGTCAGGGAGCGGCGCAGCTGGTCGGTCAGGCCGGGCCCGGCCGGCAGGAACGCGACGACCCCGCCGTCCGCCGAGGACGCCACGACCGACGGTCCGACGGCCTGCGCGACGTCCTCCAGCGCAACCGCGGCCACATCGGGGAGGCCGCCGGTGAGCTCGGCCACCGCGACCACGAGCGGGCGGTCCGGGTCCAGCCCGGACTGGCGCAGTCTCGCGCCGATCCCCGCGGGCGTCGCGCCGGCCTCGACCTGCCCCAGCGTCTCGGCGGCCAGCGGCCGCAGCACCCGCAGCCCCTCCTCGCGGCGGGACCGGTCGAGCGCGACGATCGCGCCCAGCTCGTGGATGGCGTCGAGCACGTCCTGGGGCCAGGCACGGTGGTCGCCCTCGACGACCAGCGCCCACCCGGTCAGCCGGTCGGCGAGGCCCGAGCCGACCGCGAGCAGGGAGTACGACGTGCCGCCGGCCTCGGCGACCGCGGGCACCACGTCGGCGGTGAGGAAGGCGCGGGTGAGCAGGTCGACGGTGTCCGGGTCGAGCTCGCCCGGTCCGGGCACGACGTGGCGCCCGCTCGCGGTCAGCACGCGGCAGGCGTGGCCGACCTCGGCGGACACCCGCGCGGCGAGCTCGTCGAGGCTGCGGCCCTCGGCGACGGCGGACAGCAGCTGGCGCTGGCGGACCAGACTCGCGGACAACCGCGCGCCGACCCCTGCAGCGCCGGCGGCGGCCACGTGCTCGGTGATGTCGGCGAAGGGCACGTCCACCGGCACCTCGACCAGGGCGAGCTCGTGGCGCCGGCAGGCCTCGACCAGGTCGTCGGGGACCGAGCCCAGCTGGGCCGCGCCGGCGAGCAGGCTGGCCGCCCCCCGGGACGCGATCGAGGTCACGAAGGTCTCGCTGTCCTCGGGCGTGCGCCGCCACACCAGGCCGGTGAGGACCAGCTCGCCGCCGGTCAGGAAGCGGCCCGGCTCGAGCAGGTCGATGGTGATGGTGCGACCGACCGGCCGCTCGAGCGAGCCGGGGGGTGCGTGCAGCAGCCGGAGCCCCAGGCCTGGTGTCGCCAGCAGCTCCGAGAGCAGCATCGTCGCCCCCCTTCTTGGAGGAAGGTACAACGCCGACCCCTCCTGGCGGCAGGTCTCTTGACACATCTGTGTGACCGTGACCACACTTCTACTGTTCGGAAACGGACTTCCACGATACGAAAACGTTCCGAGAAGTCTCCGCAATTCCGCGGGACCGAGAGGGGCACCCGATGCCGACGATCCTCGTGGTCAACGTCAACACCACCGCCTCGATGACGGAGGCGATCGCGGCCTCCGCCCGGGCGGCAGCGCGACCGGGCACCGATGTCGTCGCCCTCACGCCCCGCGTGGGCGCCGAGTCGTGCGAGGGCAACTTCGAGAGCTACTTCGCCGCCCTGGCGGTGATGAACGAGGTCGTCGCGTACGACGGCCCGTTCGACGCCGTCGTCCAGGCCGGCTTCGGCGAGCACGGCCGCGAGGGCCTCCAGGAGCTCCTCGAGGTGCCGGTCGTCGACATCACCGAGGCGGCCGGCCACGTGGCCTCGCTGCTCGGCCACCGCTACTCCGTTGTCACCACCCTCGACCGCGCGGTCCCGCTCATCGAGGACCGGCTCCTGCTCGCCGGCCTCGACCGCCGGTGCGCGTCCGTGCGGTCCAGCGGCCTGTCCGTCCTCGAGCTCGAGGAGGACCCCGAGCGTGCCGTGAAGGTGATCGTCGCCGAGGCCCAGCGCGCCGTCCAGGACGACAAGGCCGAGGTCATCTGCCTGGGCTGCGGCGGCATGGCCGGCCTCGACGAGGCGGTCCACGCCGCCACCGGTGTGCCGGTGGTCGACGGCGTCTCCGCCGCCGTCCAGCTCGCCGAGAGCCTCGTCGCCCTGGGCCTGAGCACCAGCAAGGTCCGCACCTACGCGCCCCCGCGGCCCAAGCGCCTGACCGGCTGGCCGCTCCAGCCCTGAGCCAGAACCCCCAGATCCCCCAGATCGCCCCAGATCCCCCCAGCTTCCTCCTGCCACCGCCACCCACCGAGGAGATCCGTCCATGATCAACGACGCCACCGACCACCCGGCCGGCGAAAGTGTCATCAAGCGGGACTACCACCCGCGCCTCACCAACGAGGACCTCGCTCCGCTCAAGAAGCAGACCTGGAGCTCCTACAACATCTTCGCGTTCTGGATGTCGGACGTGCACAGCGTCGGTGGCTACGTCACCATGGGCGCCCTGTTCGCGATCGGCCTCACTGCCTGGCAGGTGTTCGTCTGCCTGATCGTCGGCATCGTCATCGTCCAGTTCTTCTGCAACCTGGTAGCGAAGCCCAGCCAGATCGCCGGGGTCCCCTACCCGGTCACCTCCCGGGCGTCCTTCGGCGTCCTCGGTGCGAACATCCCGGCGATCATCCGCGGCCTCATCGCGGTCGCCTGGTACGGCGTGCAGACCTTCCTGGCCGCGCAGTCGCTGAACATCGTCTTCCTCAAGCTGTGGCCCGACTTCGCCGTGCCGCTGACCCAGCACGAGTTCCTCGGCCTCTCGGCGCTGGGCTACATCAGCTACGCGATCCTCTGGGTCCTGCAGGCACTGCTGTTCTGGCGCGGCATGGAGATGATCCGCCGGTTCGTCGACTTCGCCGGTCCGGCGGTCTACGTCGTGATGCTCGTGATGTGCCTCTACATGCTCTTCAAGGTCGACTTCAAGATCGACCTGAACCTCTCCGAGCACCAGCTCGGCGGCTGGACCCTGGTCTGGGCCATGTGCGGTGCCGTGGCCGCCGTCGTGTCGTACTTCTCCGGCCCGATGCTGAACTTCGGCGACTTCTCCCGCTACGCCCGGTCGTTCAAGGCGGTCAGGCGCGGCAACTTCCTCGGCCTGCCGATCAACTTCATCGTCTTCTCGCTGCTGACCGTGCTCACCGCGGCCGCCACCGTCCCGCTGTACGGCGAGCTGATCACCGACCCGATCGAGACCGTCGAGAAGCTCGACAGCACCTTCGCCATCGTGCTCGGCGGCGCGACCTTCGTGATCGCCACCATCGGCATCAACATCGTCGCCAACTTCATCAGCCCCGCGTTCGACTTCTCCCACGTCGACCCGCAGCGGATCAGCTGGCGCGCCGGCGGCATGATCGCCGCAGTCGGCTCGGTGCTGCTCACGCCCTGGAACTGGTACAACAACGACGAGGCGATCTTCTGGACCCTCGGCATCCTCGGCGCCCTGATCGGCCCGCTGTTCGGCATCCTCATCTCCGACTACTACATGATCCGCAGCCAGCGGATCGAGGTCGATGAGCTGTTCACCATGGAGGAGGACGGCGCCTACTGGTACCAGAAGGGCACCAACATGGCGGCCGTGCACGCCTTGCTCATCGCCGGCTTCTTCTCGCTCGGGTCGGTGATCGTGCCGAGGTTGTGGGCGATGCTCGGTGACGGCTCCTCGCCGATCGACTGGATGAGCAACTACAGCTGGTTCATCGGTTGCGGCGTCGGCTTCGTCGCCTACTACTTCATCGCCCAGGCGATGGAGGTCGCGGCCACCTCGCGGTGCCGCGACGAGGACCAGCCGGTCCCCACCGCAGTGGTCTGACGGCGCCGGCCGTCCACCGGCCGTCGTCCCACCTGCGCCCCGCCCCCGCCGGTACGCCCGTGCCGGGGGCGGGGTTTTTCCTTGCCCCACGCGGGTTTCCGGCTCCGGCCGGATTCGCGGCGGGGGCTTGACGTGACCACGGTCACGTCCGTAGCATTCCGAATATCAGAAAACTGATTCCGCATTACGGAAGAAAGGACTTCGAGATGACGCACCAGCTCCGGTACGAGGTGAACTGCTCGATCCTGTTCACCGAGCTGCCCCTCCTCGAGCGGCCGGCGGCGGTCAAGGCGGCCGGCTTCGACGCCGTCGAGTTCTGGTGGCCGTTCGCCGAGGCCGTGCCCGCGGACAAGGACGTCGACGCCTTCGTCGCTGCGGTGCGCGCCGCCGATGTCCAGCTCGTCGGCCTCAACTTCTTCGCCGGCGACATGCCCGGCGGCGACCGGGGCCTGGTCTCCTGGCCGGCCCGATCGGCCGAGTTCCGCGACAACATCGACGTGACCGTCGGCATCGGCGAGCAGCTCGGCTGCACCGCCTTCAACGCCCTCTACGGCAACCGCGTCGACGGGGTGGCTGCCGAGGAGCAGGACGAGCTCGGTGCCGAGAACCTCGCCCTGGCCGCCCGCGCCGCCGCCCGCATCGGCGGCACCGTGCTCGTCGAGCCGGTCAGCGGCGCGGACCGCTACCCGCTGCTCACCGCCGCCGACGCGCTCGCCGTGGTCGACCGGGCGGGGGAGGCCAACATCGGCCTGCTGGCCGACCTCTACCACCTCGCGGTCAACGGCGACGACGTCGATGCCGTCATCGCCCAGCACGCGGCCCGCGTCGCGCACGTCCAGATCGCCGACGCCCCCGGCCGCAACGAGCCCGGCACCGGCGACCTACCGCTCGAGCGCCAGCTCACGGCCCTCGAGGCCGCGGGCTACCGCGGCTGGGTCGGCCTCGAGTACAAGCCGGCCACCACCTCCGCCGACAGCTTCGGCTGGCTCCCGCGCGAGCGTCGCTCCGCCGCGGCCGCCACCCACTGACCCCCGTCCCCAGAGGAGAGACACCATGACGAACATCGCCTTCATCGGCCTCGGCATCATGGGCAGCCCGATGGCCGTCCACCTGGCCAGCGCCGGCCACACCGTGGCGGGCTACAACCGCACCCCCGAGAAGACCCAGCCCCTCGTCGAGGTGGGCGGCCGCGCCGCGGACTCGATCGCCGACGCCGTGCAGGGCGCCGAGGTCGTCTGCGTGATGGTCCCGGACTCGCCCGACGTCGAGGCCGTGCTGGCCGGTGAGGGCGGTGTCTTCGAGAACGCCGCGCCCGGCACCCTGGTCATCGACTTCTCCAGCATCCGGCCCGACGTCACCGCCGCCCTCGCCGAGCAGGCGCAGGACAAGGGCTTCCGCCTCCTCGACGCCCCCGTCTCCGGTGGTGAGGCGGGCGCGCGCAACGCGGCGCTGTCGATCATGGTCGGCGGCTCAGCCGACGACTTCGAGGCAGCACGCGAGGTCTTCGACGTGGTCGGCAAGACCGTCGTCCACGTCGGCCCCAGCGGTGCCGGCCAGACGGTCAAGGCCGCCAACCAGCTCATCGTCGCCGCGAACATCCAGGCGCTGGCGGAGGCCGTCGTCTTCCTCGAGGCGTACGGCGTCGACACCAAGGCCGCGCTCGAGGTGCTCGGCGGCGGCCTGGCCGGCTCGGCGGTGCTGAACCAGAAGAAGGAGAACATGCTGACCCGCTCCTTCCAGCCCGGCTTCCGCATCGAGCTGCACCACAAGGACCTCGGCATCGTCACCGCGGCCGCCCGCGAGGCGGGCGTCGTCGCGCCGCTGGGTGCGCTGGTCGCGCAGCTGATGGCGAGCGCGAAGGCCAACGGTGACGGCGGCCTGGACCACTCCGGCCTGCTGCGCGGGGTCGAGCGCCTGAGCGGACGGGAGAACTGACATGGCACGCATGCGCGCGGTCGACGCCGCCGTCCTGATCCTGGAGAAGGAGGGCGCCACCCAGCTGTTCGGGCTGCCCGGCGCCGCGATCAACCCGTTCTACAGCGCGATGCGCAAGCACGGCGGGCTCAAGCACGTGCTCGCCCGCCACGTCGAGGCTGCCTCGCACATGGCCGAGGGCTACACCCGGGCGAAGGCCGGCAACATCGGCGTCTGCATCGGCACGTCGGGCCCCGCAGGCACCGACATGGTCACCGGGCTCTACTCGGCGTCCGCCGACTCGATCCCGATCCTGTGCATCACCGGCCAGGCGCCGGTCTCGAAGCTGCACAAGGAGGACTTCCAGGCCGTCGACATCGCCTCCATCGCCCGCCCGCTGACGAAGATGGCGGTCACCGTGATGGAGCCGGCGCAGGTGCCCGGCACCTTCCAGAAGGCCTTCCAGCTGATGCGCGAGGGCCGCCCGGGCCCGGTCCTGGTGGACCTGCCGATCGACGTCCAGCAGGCGGAGATCGACTTCGACATCGAGACCTACGAGCCCCTGCCGGTCAGCCGGCCCGCAGCGACGAAGGCCCAGGCGGCCCGGGCGCTGGACATGCTGGCCGCGTCGGAGCGCCCGCTCATCGTCGCGGGGGGCGGCGTCATCAACGCCGACGCCGCCGACCTGCTCGTCGAGCTGGCCGAGGTCACCGGCGTCCCGGTCGTCCCGACCCTGATGGGTTGGGGCACCATCCCGGACGACCACCCGCTCAACGCCGGGATGGTCGGCCTGCAGACCTCGCACCGCTACGGCAACGCGACGATGCTGGCGAGCGACTTCGTCCTGGGCATCGGCAACCGGTGGGCCAACCGCCACACCGGCTCGGTCGAGACCTACACGAAGGACCGCACCTTCGTGCACGTCGACATCGAGCCGACCCAGATCGGCCGGGTCTTCGCCCCCGACTACAGCATCGTCTCGGACGCGAAGGCCGCGCTGGAGGTCCTCGTCGAGGTCGCCCGCGAGCGTGCCGCCGCCGGCCAGCTGGCGGACCGCGCCGACTGGGCCGAGCAGTGCCGTGACCGCAAGGCCACGATGCAGCGCAAGACGCACTTCGAGGAGATCCCGATCAAGCCGCAGCGGGTCTACGAGGAGATGAACCGCTCCTTCGGCGCAGACACCCGCTACGTCACCACGATCGGGCTGTCGCAGATCCAGGCTGCCCAGCTGCTCCACGTGTACAAGCCGCGGCACTGGATCAACGCCGGCCAGGCCGGCCCCCTGGGCTGGACCCTGCCGGCCGCGCTCGGCGTCGCCACCGCCGACCCGGACGGCCAGGTCGTGGCACTGTCGGGTGACTACGACTTCCAGTTCCTGCTCGAGGAGCTGGCCGTCGGGGCGCAGTTCAACATCCCCTACATCCACGTCGTCGTGAACAACTCCTACCTGGGCCTGATCCGCCAGGCGCAGCGCGGGTTCGAGATGGACTACTGCGTGCAGCTGTCCTTCGACAACGTCAACAGCCCCGAGGTCAACGGCTACGGCGTCGACCACCTCAAGGTGGCCGAGGGCCTGGGCTGCAAGGCGCTGCGGGTCACCGACCCCGCCGACCTCGGTGCCGCCTTCGAGAAGGCCAAGGCGCTGATGGCGGAGTACCGCGTCCCCGTCGTCGTCGAGGTCATCCTCGAGCGCGTCACCAACGTGTCGATGGGCCTGGAGATCGACGGTGTCGTGGAGTTCGAGGAGCTGGCCGAGCGCGGCGAGCACGCCCCGACCGCCCTCGTCCCGCTGGACTGATCGGGACCGTGCCGTGCCCCGGGTCCTGATCGCGTCCGACAAGTTCAAGGGATCGCTCACCGCCGCCGACGTCGCGGCGGCGGTGGGCGCCGGCATTCGGCGCGTCGTCCCGGACGCCGTCGTCGACTCGGCCCCGGTGGCCGACGGCGGCGACGGCACCCTGGCCGCTGCGGCGGCCGCGGGCTTCGACCTCGTCCCGGTCACCGTGACCGGCCCGACCGGGGAGCCCGTGCGCACGTCGTACGCGCGGCGGGGCGATCTCGCCGTGGTCGAGCTCGCCGACGCCGCCGGCCTCGTCCGGCTGCCCGGCGCGCCCGACCCGCTCGGCGCGTCCAGCCTCGGCGCGGGCCAGGCGCTCGCAGCCGCGGTCGACGCGGGCTGCCGCCGGGTGGTCCTCGGGATCGGCGGCAGCGCCAGCACCGACGGCGGTGCCGGCCTGCTCCGCGGTCTCGGCGCGCGGCTGCTCACCGCCGACGGCAGCGACGTCGCCGACGGCGGCGCCGGGCTGGAGCACGTCGACCGGCTCGAGCTGGACGGCCTGCGGCACCGGCTCGACGGCGTCACGGTCACCGTGGCCTGCGACGTCGACAACCCGCTCACCGGCCCGCACGGCGCGGCCGCGGTCTACGGCCCGCAGAAGGGTGCCGACCCAGGGCAGGTACGACGCCTCGACGCCGCACTCGCCCGCTGGGCCGACGTCGTGGCGACCAGCGCCGGCGCCGACGTGCGCGACCGGCCCGGCGCCGGCGCCGCCGGCGGTGTCGGCTTCGCGGCCCTGGCCGTGCTCGGCGCCGAGCTGCGCTCCGGCATCGAGCTGGTGCTGGAGCTCGTCGGCTTCGGCGAGCGCCTCGCGGGCGCCGACCTCGTCGTCACCGGCGAGGGGGCGCTCGACGAGCAGACCCTGCACGGCAAGGCGCCCGCGGGCGTCGCCGCCGCTGCCACCCGTGCCGGTGTCCCGGTCGTCGCGGTCTGCGGCGTGAACCGGCTCGACCCCGGGCGGCTCGGGGCCGCAGGCATCGGCACGGCCTACGCCCTGGCCGACGTCGAGCCCGACCTCCAGCGCTGCCTGACCGACGGCGCCACCCTGCTCGAGCAGCTCGGCGAGCAGATCGCCACCGACCGACTCGTCCTGATCGAGGAGAACGCATGAGGCTGCTGCGCATCGGCCCACCGGGCCACGAACGGCCCGCCGGCCTCGACGCCGACGGCGTGCTGCGCGACCTGTCCGCGGTCGTGGCCGACGTCGACGGCGCCCTGCTCGCCGACCCGGTGCGGCTGCGGGTGGTCCGCCAGGCGCTCGCGTCCGCCGAGCTGCCCGTCGTTCCCGACGGCCTGCGGGTGGGCGCCCCCGTCGCCCGGCCGGGCAAGGTGGTGGGCATCGGGCTCAACTACGTCGACCACGCCGAGGAGGCGGGGGCCGCGATCCCCGACGAGCCCGTTGTCTTCCTCAAGCCGTCGACCACGGTGTCCGGGCCGTTCGACGCGATCGAGCTGCCGCCGGGCTCGGAGACCAGCGACCACGAGGTCGAGCTCGGTGTCGTGGTCGGCAGCCGGCTCAGCCGCTGCTCCTCCCCCCAGGAGGCGCTCGCCGCCGTCGGCGGCTACGTCACCGCGGACGACGTGAGCGAGCGCTCGCGCATCGCCGCCGGCCCGACGTGGGCCAAGGGCAAGTGCGCCGACACGTTCACGCCCGTCGGCCCCTGGCTGGTCACGCCCGACGAGGTGCCCGACCCCCAGGACCTGCGCCTGGAGCTGTGGATCGACGGCGAGCGCCGGCAGCGCGGCACGACGGCGCGGATGGCCTTCGGGGTCGCCGAGCTGCTCGCCTACGTGAGCACGCTGATGACCCTCGAGCCCGGCGACCTGGTGCTGACCGGCACCCCCGGCGGCGTGGCTGCCGGACGTCCCGAGCCGCGGCCCTTCCTCCGGCCCGGACAGGTGGTGGAGGCTGAGGTCAGCGGCCTCGGCCGGCAGTGCACCCCGGTCGTCGCGGCCGCGGGCGCAGACCTCTTGACCGGCGCGAAGCGCCCGGCGTAATTTTCAGAGAACAGAAATGACATTCCGAAATGTGGAAGTCCCGGAGGGTGAGCCCATGGACCGCGACCTGGACCTGGTGATCCGCGCGCCGCGCGTCGTGGCCCGGCACGGCGAGGTGGCCCGCTGCATCGGCGTGCGCGACGGCGCGATCGTCGCGATCGAGCCGCTGTCGTCCGGCCTCGAGGCCCCGGAGGTGCTCGAGCTCGGTGACGACGAGCTGCTCATGCCCGGTGTCGTCGACTCGCACGTCCACGTCAACGACCCCGGCCGCACCGAGTGGGAGGGCTTCTCGTCCGCCACCCGCGCCGCGGCCGCCGGCGGCGTCACCACGATCGTCGACATGCCGCTCAACAGCATCCCGCCGACCTGCGACGTCCCGGCGCTGGAGCTCAAGCGCAAGACCGCGGAGAGCCAGGCGTTCGTCGACGTCGGCTTCTGGGGCGGCGCGATCCCCGGCAACGTGCCCGACCTGCGCGGCCTGCACGACGCCGGGGTGTTCGGCTTCAAGTGCTTCCTGCTGCACTCCGGCGTCGACGAGTTCCCGCACCTGGACCCCGACCAGCTCGAGGAGGCGATGCGCGAGATCCAGTCCTTCGACGGGCTGATGATCGTGCACGCCGAGGACACCCACGCGATCGAGCGGGCGCCCGACCCGCACGGCGAGACCTACGAGGACTTCCTGCACAGCCGCCCGCGCGGCGCGGAGAACCTCGCCGTCGCCCAGGTCATCGAGCTCGCCCGCTGGACCGGCTGCCGGGTGCACATCCTGCACGTCTCCAGCTCCGACGTGCTCGCCATGCTCGCCTCCGCCCGGCGCGACGGGGTGCGGATCACGGCCGAGACCTGCCCGCACTACCTGACCTTCGCCGCCGAGGAGATCCCCGACGGAGCGACGCAGTACAAGTGCTGCCCGCCGATCCGCGAGGCCGCCAACCGCGAGCTGCTGTGGGAGGGCCTGCGCGAGGGCGTCATCGACCTCGTCGTCTCCGACCACTCGCCGTCCACGCCGGACCTCAAGTGCTTCGACACCGGCGACTTCGGCGTCGCGTGGGGCGGCATCTCCTCGCTCCAGCTCGGCCTGTCGGCGGTGTGGACCGAGGCCCGCCGTCGCGGCTTCTCTCTCGTCGACGTGTCCCGCTGGATGTCCCAGGCCCCGGCCCGGCAGGCCGGCCTGCAGCGCAAGGGCAGCATCGAGCTCGGCTACGACGCCGACTTCTGCGTCTTCGCCCCCGACGACGCCTTCGTGGTCGACGTCGCCAAGCTGCACCACAAGAACGCCGTCACGCCGTACCACGGCCGGCCGCTCGCGGGCGTCGTCCGCTCGACCTGGCTGCGCGGCGCGAAGATCGACATCGACGCCGCGCCGCAGGGCCGGCTGCTGACCCGAGGAGGAGCCTGACCCGATGGCCGACCAGTCCGCCCAGCCTGACCAGCCCCGCTACTACGCCCCGACGGGCGGCCACCCGGGCCAGCACGAGCTCACCACCGACCGTGCGGTGTTCACCGAGGCCTACGCCGTCCTGCCACGCGGCACGATGCGCGACATCGTCACCAGCAACCTGCCGTTCTGGGAGGGCACCCGGCTGTGGGTGATCGCCCGGCCGCTGTCCGGCTTCGCGGAGACCTTCTCGCAGTACATCGTCGAGGTCTCGCCCGGCGGCGGCAGCGACAAGCCCGAGCTCGACCCCGGCGCCGAGGGCGTGCTCTTCGTCGTCGAGGGCGCGCTGACGCTGGCGATCGAGGGTGAGAAGCACGACCTCACCCCCGGCGGCTACGCGTTCCTCCCGCCGGGCTGCGCCTGGACGCTGCACAACACCAGCGACCAGGTCGCGCGCTTCCACTGGATCCGCAAGGCCTACCAGCGGGTCGAGGGGATCGACGTCCCGGAGGCCTTCGTCACCAACGAGACCGAGGTCGAGGGCGGCGAGATGCCCGGCACCAACGGCGCGTGGCGGACCCAGCGCTTCGTCGACCCGAACGACGTGC
Organism: Nocardioides sp. J54; assembly: GCF_000519005.1. GTDB lineage: Bacteria > Actinomycetota > Actinomycetes > Propionibacteriales > Nocardioidaceae > Nocardioides. The sequence continues at coordinate 51,353 of NZ_JAER01000031.1, forward strand.
GCCACGACATGCACGTCAACATCGTGAGCTTCGAGCCCGGCGGAGCGATCCCGTTCCCGGAGACGCACGTGATGGAGCACGGCCTCTACGTCCTCGAGGGCAAGGCCGTCTACCTGCTCAACAAGGACTGGGTCGAGGTGCAGGAGGGCGACTTCATGTGGCTGCGCGCCTTCTGCCCGCAGGCCTGCTACGCCGGCGGTCCCGGTCGGTTCCGCTACCTGCTCTACAAGGACGTCAACCGGCACGCCGCCCTGTCGCGGCAGCTCGTCTGACGTGCCGGTCGCCGTCGTCACCGGTGCCGGCTCCGGCCTCGGCCGGGTGGTCGCCCGCGCCCTCGGGGAGGCCGGGCACGACGTCGCGCTGCTCGGCCGCACCCGCGCCACCCTCGAGGAGACAGCCGCACCGTTGGCTTCGGCGCTGGTGCTGCCGACCGACGTCGCCGACCCCGGCCAGGTCGAGGCCGCGTTCGCCGCGGTCGTCGCGGAGTGGGGCCGGGTCGACCTGCTGGTCAACAACGCCGGCACCTTCGGGCCCTCCGGCGACGTCGACGACGTGGCCGTCGACGACTGGGCGGCCACCCTCGCGGTCAACGTGACCGGCTCGTTCCTCTGCGCCCGGGCCGCCTTCGGGCAGATGAAGCGCCAGGAGCCACGCGGCGGGCGGATCATCAACAACGGGTCGATCTCGGCGCACGTCCCGCGGCCCGGCAGTGCGGCGTACACGACGTCGAAGCACGCGATCTCCGGGCTGACCAAGGCGCTCGCGCTCGACGGGCGCGCCCACGACATCGCCGTGGGGCAGGTCGACATCGGCAACGCCGCGACCGAGATGACCGCCGGCATCGCGACCGGCGCCCGTCAGGCCGACGGCTCCGTCCGGCCGGAGCCGACCTTCGACCCGCAGCACGTCGCGGACGCCGTCTTCGCCATGGCCCGGCTGCCGCTCGACGTCAGCGTGCCGACGATGACGATCATGGCGACAGGGATGCCGTACGTCGGTCGGGGCTGAGCCCGTCCTCGTCCCCGCCCTCGTCGCCATCGGCGCTGCTGCCCGTGACGGTGGCAGCGGCACGGCGTGCGCGCCGGCGGTCCCACCGGCTCCAGCCGGCCACGACCACCGCGACCAGCAGGGCGCCGGCGATCTCGTCGACGACGTAGTGCTCGGCGTAGTAGACGAGCGAGAACAGCATGCTGGCGGGGTAGAGCAGCACCGTCCAGCGCCACCTGCTGGTGAAGTGGGTGATCGCCCACCAGGCGATGAAGATCGCGAGCGCCGAGTGCAGTGACGGCATCGCCGCGACCTGGTTGCCGATCGCGGAGACGTTCTGGTGCGCGGTCGTCGTGCTGCCGGTCGAGGCGGTGAGGTCGAACCAGCCGCGGCCGGTGATCCGGGCGACGTCGTCGGTCATGTAGCCGTCGCGCGCGGCCATCCACGGCGGCGCCATCGGGTAGAGGACGTAGCAGACGACGGACGCCGAGATGATGACCAGGTAGCGCCGCATGTAGTGCACCCACGCGTCGCGGTTGCGCTTCCACAGCACGGCGCCGATCGCGAGCGCGGCGAAGAAGTGCGAGTAGTAGACGGTGGTCAGCACGACGTCGTACCAGGCCGGCGGGAGGGACTGCCGGCACGGCACCCCGCACAGCTGCTCCTGCAGCCACTGCGTCGGCAGGACGCCGCCGAACAGCCAGCGGTCGGCCTCGATCGGCTCGCTGTAGTGGACGCTGAAGATGCCGAGGTCGTCGGACACGCCGCGGCTGTAGAGGTAGAACAGCAGCACCGCGAACGGCGGCCACCAGTCCCTGATGAACGCGACGTGCTCGCGCAGCGGCCGGCGGATGTCCCAGACCACGGTGGCGAGCCACAGGATGATGACGACCTGGTAGCCCTGCCGCGGCAGGCCCTTGTACTGCACGTACGCCGCCAGGGCGAGGACGAAGGCCGCGATGCCGGCGACCCGCACGAGGTCGACCCGGGGCAGGGCCGGACGCGCCGTCGCCTCTGCTTCACCGCCTGTCATGGGACCTCCCCGGAGGAGGGTAGTGGTGGCGGCCGACAGGTCGCGAGAGGGTTCTCAGGGCGTGGCTCGGCGCAGCTGGTGCCACGTCCCCTCCGAGACCACCTCGACCTCGCCGTCGACGACCCGGAACGCGGTCTGGTCGTCGACGGCGTACGCCGGCGCGGAGATCGCCGCCGCCCACGCCTCCGCCTCGGCCAGCGTGTTGCCCGGTCGCCCCTCCGGTGCGAGGTGCGGGCAGATGGAGAAGTCGACGAGGCCCAGCGTGCTGGTGTCCCCGGACGGCGGTCGCCACTGGATGAAGTCGTCCCCGACCTCGGGCGTCAGCACCATGCTGCCGGCGCTGAGGCCGACCCACACCGTGTCCGTGAGCCCCGGCAGGAGGTCGGCGAGCCCGGACTCCCGCACCCAGTGGCACAGGTAGAGCACGTCCCCGCCCGCCACCAGCAGCGCGTCGGCCTGCTCGACCCACGGCACCCACCGCTCGCGCTCGATGCTCGGCAGCGCCGCCAGCTCCAGCAGCCCGACCGACGCCCAGCCCAGGTCGACCATCGGGTTGTCCGACCGCCCCGCCACGAACTGCCACGTCAGCGCCGGCTCGACCTGCGGGTGCCCGTGCATGGCCGTCGGGATGCACAGCGCGTGCGCCTCCTCGACCGGCTTGCCCAGCAGGTCGACCAGCGCCTGCCGGATGCTCGGGTTGGTCACGCCACCGGAGGTGAGGAGGAGCTTCACGGACAGGAGGACTCGTCGGAGGCGCCGGAATCATCGCGAGGCCTTCTCGCCGGACGGTGCGCCGCACCTAAGCCTGGTGGGCCCGGAGGTTTCGAGGCTCCTCGCTGGCGCTCGTCGCACCTCAACCACCGGGCCGGGCGGGGTTCCTCGAGGTGCGGCCCGGCCGGTGGTCGAGGTGCGAGGCGCCGCGGCACCGGCCTCCCGCCGGTGGTTGAGGTGCGAGGCGCCCCGGCGCTGCCCTCCCGCCGGTGGTTGAGGTGCGAGGCGCCCCGGCGCTGCCCTCCCGCCGGTG
>NZ_JAER01000004.1 GCF_000519005.1 Nocardioides sp. J54
GACAGCGAAGCCACCAAGACCCTGCGCGCCACCGTCCGGGCCCGCCGCGAACTGGTCAAGCACCGCGTCGCGCTGTGCAACCAGCTGCGCGCCCACCTGCAGGCCGCGTTCCCCGGCGCNGTGGGTCTCTTCAAGGACCTGGACTCCCAGATCAGCCTGCGGTTCCTGGCCCGCTTCGACTCCCAGGAACGCGCCGACTGGCTCAGCGTGAAGCGGCTGGCGGCCTGGCTGAGCAGCGTCGGCTACAGCGGCCGCAAGAACCCCGCCGACCTCTAGGCCGTCCAGCGGCTGCGCGCCGGCGCCAGGGACGAGAGCGCGGTGGCCCGCGTCATCCACGTCGGCACGGTGCAGGCAGCCAGCTCGACCCTGCTCATCCCGGCCGTCCGTGCGTTCCGCGCGGAGCACCCCGACGTCGCGGTGGAGCTGCGCAACATGCAGCAGGCGGAGATCTTCGCCGAGCTCGCCGCCGGCGCACTCGACATCGGCCTGATCAACGCGCTCGAGGGGGACGACGTGCCACCGGCGGTGCAGCGCTCCGAGCTGATCCACGGGGTGCCCGTCGCCGTGCTGCCCTCCGCCAGCCCCCTCGCCGACGGCGACTCGCCCCTGGTCCCGGAGGACCTGCGCGCCGAGCCCTTCGTGGAGATGCGGCCGGGTTACCTGATGAACCGGTTCGCGCACCGCTGGTTCGGTGCCGCGATGCCGCCGGTGAGCTACACCGCGGACGGCGCCGAGCTCGGCAAGGCGCTCGTCGCCCAGGGCATCGGGTTCACCCTGCTGCCCGACTTCACCGTCGCCGGACACCCGCTCCAACGCAGCGGCCAGGTCACCGCGCGCCCGCTCGCCGGCGCGATCCCGACCGTCACCCTGCTCGCCTGCCTGCGCGAGGGCGTGCAGCCGCCCACCACCGTGCGTTCGCTGCACGCATCCCTGCTCCACCGCGCCCGCGACTACACCCGCTTCCACCACGCCGGGTCGTGAGCCGGGCCGGGTCGGGTGACCGGGCCGCGACCGACGGAACCGCACCCTTCCCAAGCAGTGGAACGCGTTCTACCCTCCGGGGATGCGCCTCCGCTCCCCAGGCCGCATCGTCGCCGCCCTCGCCGCCGGTGCCCTCGCCCTGACGCTCGGCAGCCTCCCGTCGGGCCCCGCGGCCGCCGACGACGGCCCGGCCCTGCCCGGCCTCCCGGCCCTGCCGACCATCCCCGGCCTGCCGATCCCGCCGTTGCCGACCGACCTGCTGGTGCCGCGGTTCACCGGCAGCGCGGTGGCGCCGCAGCCGCTGGCGGCGCCGCCGGTCCCGCAGAACCCCTGGCTGGCGCCGAACGGTCGCAGCAGCATGCACAACGACCCCTACAGCACCGACGCCTACACCCAGTCCGGGCCGACCGGGCGTGCGCTGACGATGCGCACGGCGTCGTACGGCATCCGCGAGTGCGCCACGATCGCGTTCGACTCGAAGGGCCGGATCGTCGGGCTGTGCGGCGGGCTCGAGGGTTTCACGATGATGGTCATCGACCCCGTGACTCTGCGCGCCCTCTCCCAGTTCCAGCTGTCGGCGCGCGACTTCAGCAAGGCCGCGAACCCGTTCACCGACCTGTGCGGCGGCACGTACTTCTTCCTCGACGGCCAGGACCGCGCCTACGCGACGACCACCACCGGCGCCATCGCCGAGGTGCAGGTGACCGCCGGCGGCGGGCTGGCCCGGGGCCGGACCTGGCCGCTGGCCGCGCACCTCGCCGCCGGCGACTGCCTGGTGGCCACCGGCGTCGACTGGGCGGGCCGCGTCTGGTGGTTCAGCCAGCAGGGCACGGTCGGCACGCTCGACCGGGGCACCGGCGCCGTCCGCGCGCTCGACCTGCCCGAGGGCGAGGAGATCTACAACTCCATCTCCGTCGACGAGACCGGTGGCGTCTACCTCGTCTCGACGCACCAGACCTACCGGCTCGACGCGGCGGCCGACGGCACCCCCGAGGTCACCTGGGCCATCCCCTACGACCGCGGCACGCGGGTGAAGCCGGGGATGCTCTCCCAGGGGTCGGGCACGTCGCCCACCCTGATCGGCGAGCGCTGGATCGCCATCGCCGACAACGCCGACCCCCAGAGCCACGTCATCGTCTACGACCGTCGCAAGGGGGTCGCCGACCGCGAGCACTGCTCCGTGCCGGTGCTCTCCACCGGCGCTAGCACGACGGAGAACAGCCTGGTCGCGGCCGGGAGCTCGCTCATCATCGAGAACAACTTCGGGTACGCCGGGATCCAGTCGACGCTGCTCGGCCGCTCGACGACGCCCGGTGTCTCGCGGGTGCTCGTCGAGGAGGGCGGCTGCCGCGTGGCGTGGACCAACCCGACCGTCGCGCCGTCGTCGGTGCCGAAGGCCTCCCTGGGCAACGGCCTCGTCTACGTGTACTCCAAGCCGCCACGCAAGGACCTCCTCGACGCCTGGTACGTCACCGCCATCGACATCCGCACCGGCGAGACCCGCTGGAGCCGGCTCACCGGCACCGGCATCCAGTGGAACAACCACTACGCGTCGATCTACCTCGGGCCGGACGGCGCGCTCTACGTCGCGACGATCGTGGGGCTGGTCCGGTTGGCCGACGGCTGAGCACCCCGACCCGCGGCCAGTCCCCGCTCACCGGGTCCAGAGGCACCGGACGGCCGCGTCCAGCGCGGCGGAGGTGAGGTGGGGGTCCGGCCGGGGCGCAGCGAGGTGCTCCGCGGCGGCGGGCCCGTGCTCGGTGACCAGGGCCTGCGCGGTGCACTCGGCGGCCGGACGCTGCAGCCCGCCCGACCGGAGCGTCCGGGTGACCTGGTCGACGACCGGCTCCGCGGTCCGCTCGCCCGGACCCTCCGCGGGTGGTGCCACGAGCACGACCACAGCCACGACGGCGGCTGCTGCGGCTGCTCCGACCACCCACCGACCGTGGCGGGGGCGCAGGTGGGTGGTGCGGTGCCCGCGCAACCGGGAGCGGTCGGTGCGCGCTGCGGCGGTGCGCAGGAGGTCGCGGACCTCGGCGGCCGACCGGGCCGCGTCGAGCGCGGCTCCCAGACGACGGCCCAGCGGTCCGCCGAGGGTGGCCTCGAGCAGCCGTCCGAGGGCGCGCACGTCGTCCGCGACACCATCCGCAACACCCTCCGCGACACCGCCGTCGCGGATCGGTGTCGCGATCCCGAAGTCCGACAGCAGCGCGAGGGTGTCGGTGCCGCGGTGCCGGAGCAGCACGTTGGACGGCTTGACGTCGCGGTGCACCAGCCCGGCCCGGTGTGCCTCAGCGAGCCCGTCGGCGACCTGCGCGACGAGCTCCAGTGCCGCCACCTCCGGCAGCGGGCCGTGCCGGCGCAGGTGCCGCCCGAGGTCGCCGTCGGGCACCAGCGGGGTGACCAGGTAGGGCCACCCGTCGGCCTCGCCGTGCGCGAGCACCCGCACCACGTGCGGGGAGTCGAGTGACGCCTGCAGCCGTGCCTCCTGGCCGAACCTCTGCCGCAGCCCCGGGTCGTCGAGGAGCGCCGGCAGGACCACCTTCACCGCGACCCGCCGGTCGAGCGCGGTGTCGACGGCGTCGTACACCGCACCCATGCCGCCCTGCCCCAACCGCCGCACCAGACGGTAGGGACCGATCTGGTCGGGTGGTTCACGCAGGCCGCCGGGCACCACCCCGTTCTACCTGCTCCCCCGCTCCCCCGCGCTCCGTCATCCCCAGCCCCGTCGAGACGTCACCTGTGGCTCGTCGAGACGTCACTCGTGGCCCGTCGAAGCGTCAGTTCTGGCGCGTCGAGTGGTCACGTACGGCCGGTTGACTGGTCAGTGACGTCCCGACGGGCCATTGCTGACGCCTCAACGCGCCGGAACTGACGCCTCAACGCGCCGGAACTGACGTCTCGACCCGCCACAAGTGACGTCTCGACGGTTCGGGTCAGAAGAGGAGGGCGGTGGCGGGGTCGCTGACCAGGCCGGCGACGTCGGCGAGGAAGCGGGAGCCGGTGGCGCCGTCGATGTGGCGGTGGTCGAAGGACAGCGACAGGGTCATCACGTGGCGGGGCACGACCTCGTCGTCGACGACCCAGGGCTGCTTCCGGATCGCGCCGAGGCACAGGATCGCGGACTCGCCGGGGTTGATGATCGGTGTGCCGCCGTCGACGCCGAACACGCCGACGTTGGTGATCGTGAAGGTGCCGCCGGCGAGGTCGGCCGGCTGCGAGCGACCGGCACGGGCGGTGGTGACCAGCTCGTCGAGCGCGCCGGCGAGGTCGACGAGCGACAGCTCGTGTGCGTCCTTGATGTTGGGCACCACCAGGCCGCGCGGGGTGGCGGCGGCGATGCCGAGGTTGACGTAGTGCTTGACCACGACCTCCTGGGCGGCCTCGTCCCACGTCGAGTTCACCAGCGGGGTACGACGCAGCGCGAGCAGGCAGGCGCGGGCGATCACCAGCAGCGGACTGACCTTCACGTCCCGCAGCTCCGGGCGCTCCTGCAACCGGGCGACCAGGTCCACGGTCGCCGTCGCGTCGACGGTGACCCACTCGGTGACGTGCGGCGCGGAGTACGCGGAGGCGACCATCGCGGCGGCCATCTGCTTGCGCACGCCCTTGACCGGTTCGCGGGTCTCGCGGCCGGCGGGGTCGGCGGCCACGGCCGGCGGTGCGACCCGGGCGGCCTGCCCGGACGCGGTGCCGCCGGCGGCGGCGAGGACGTCCTCCTTGCTGACCGTGCCCCGGGGGCCGGTGGGGGTGAGCGTGGTGAGGTCGACGCCGAGGTCGCGGGCCAGCCGGCGCACGAGCGGCTTGGCCAGCGCGCGGGGCGGCCGGGCCGGGGTGGCCGGCTCCTCCAGCGCGGGGTCGGTCGCGGCGGGTGAGAGCGCCTCGGCCGGAGCGGCCGTCGGGTCGGTCGTCGCGCCCTTGCGGGCCCGGCGCTTGAGCGCACGCTGCTTCGGTCCGTAGCCGACGAGCGTGGCCTGCCCGGTCGGCGGGACGTTGGTGTCGATGACCTCCGGCCCCGACGAAGCGGACGGGGCAGGCGCCTCGGCGGCCTGCGTCACCGGCTCGGCCGCCGGCTCGGTCGCCGGCTCGGTCACCGGGGCAGCGGGCTCCGCAGCAGCGGGAGCAGCCCCCGGCTCGCCGATGCGGATGATGGGGGTGCCGACCTCGACGGTCTCCCCCTCCGCGACGAGCAGGGCCAGCACCTCTCCGGCGTACGGGGAGGGCAGCTCGACGACGGACTTGGCGGTCTCGATCTCGACGACGACGTCATTGACGGCGACGGTGTCGCCCACCTTCACCCGCCAGGCGACGATGTCGGCCTCGGTGAGGCCCTCGCCGACGTCGGGGAGCCGGAACTCCTGGGCAGCGGACGGGGCGGTGCTCGGGGCGGACTGGGTCATCGGTCGTCCCTCCTCAGTAGGCGAAGGTGCGGTCGACGGCGTCGAGCACGCGGTCCAGGTCAGGCAGGAAGGCGTCCTCGATCCGCGCGGGCGGGTACGGCGTGTCGTAGCCGCCGACGCGCAGGACCGGTGCCTCGAGGGAGTGGAAGCACTCCTCGGTGACGCGGGCCGCGACCTCCGCACCGACGCCGAGGGTCACGTGCGCCTCGTGCACGACGACGAGGCGGCCGGTGCGCCGCACCGACTCCTGCACCGGCACCAGGTCGAGCGGCGAGAGGGTGCGCAGGTCGATCACCTCGACGGAGCGGCCCTCCTCCGCGGCGACGGTGGCGGCGTCCAGGCAGGTGGACACGGTCGGGCCGTAGCCGACCAGGGTGACGTCGCTGCCAGGGCGCACGACGCGCGACTGCCACAGCGGCGCGGGCGGCGCGGACTCGTCGACGTCGGCCTTCGCCGAGTGGTAGAGCCGCTTCGGCTCGAGGAAGACGACCGGGTCGTCGGAGTGGATCGCCTGCTGGATCATCGCGTAGGCGTCCGCCGGGTTGGAGCAGGCGACCACCTTGAGCCCGGGCGTGTGCACGAACTGGGCCTCGGGCGACTCGCTGTGGTGCTCGACGGCACCGATGCCCCCGCCGAACGGGATCCGGATGACCATCGGCACGTGCACGCGGCCCTGGCTGCGGAAGTGCAGCTTGGCGACCTGGCACACGATCTGGTCGTAGGCGGGGTAGACAAAGCCGTCGAACTGGATCTCCACCACCGGGCGGTAGCCGCGCATGGCCAGGCCGACGGCGGTGCCTACGATGCCGGACTCGGCGAGCGGGGTGTCGATCACCCGGTCCTCGCCGAAGTCCTTCTGCAGGCCGTCGGTGATCCGGAAGACGCCACCGAGCGTGCCGACGTCCTCGCCCATGACGAGGACCTTGTCGTCGTCCTCCATCGCCTTGCGCAGCCCGGCGTTGAGCGCCTTGGCCAGGGTCATCGTCGTCATGTCAGCCGACCTCCTCGAAGGACGCCACCCAGGCGTCGTACGCCGCCTGCTGGGCCGCCAGCTCGGGCGTCTGCTCGACGTGGACCCGCGAGAAGATGTCGCGCGGTGCGGGGTCGGGCAGCGCGTGGCACTCGCGACGCATCCGCTCGCCGAGCACGTCGGCCTCCTGCGCGACCTCCGCGACGAAGGCGTCGTCGGCCAGCCCGTTGCGGCGCAGGTAGGCCTCGACGCGGGCGATCGGGTCCTTGAGCTTCCACCGCTCGACGTCGTTGCTGAGCCGGTAGCGGGTCGGGTCGTCGGTCGTGGTGTGCGCGCCCATCCGGTAGGTGTAGGCCTCGACGAAGGTCGGCCCCTGGCCCTCCCGCGCCCGCTGCAACGCGGCCTGCATGACGGCGTACGTCGCGAGGACGTCGTTGCCGTCGACGCGCACGCCGGGGAAGCCGAAGCCGTGGGCGCGGCGGTAGAGCGGGATGCGGGACTGGCGCTCGAAGGGTTCGGAGATCGCCCACTGGTTGTTCTGGCAGAAGAACACGACGGGCGCGTTGTAGGACGCCGCGAAGACGAACGCCTCGTTGACGTCGCCCTGCGACGAGGCGCCGTCACCGAAGTGCGCGACGACAGCGGTGTCGCGGTCGGGGTCGCCGGTGCCCACGGCCCCGTCGCGCTGCACGCCCATGGCGTAGCCGGTCGCGTGCAGGGTCTGCGCACCGATGACGATCGTGTAGAGCGCGAAGTTGTGCTCGTTGGGGTCCCAGCTGCCCTGGTCGACACCGCGGAAGAGGCCGAGCAGCTGGACCGGGTCGACGCCGCGGCACCAGGCGACGCCGTGCTCGCGGTAGGTCGGGAACACGAAGTCCTGCGGGCGCAAAGCCCGGCCGGCGCCGATCTGGGCGGCTTCCTGGCCGAGGAGCTGGGCCCACAGGCCGAGCTCGCCGTGGCGCTGCAGCGCGGTCGCCTCGATGTCGAGGCGCCGCACCAGCACCATGTCGCGGTAGAAGCCGCGCAGCTGGTCGGCGGAGAAGTCGAGGTCGAAGGCGGGGTGGTGGACCCGCTCGCCCTCGGGGGTCAGGAGCTGCACGAGCTCCGGGTCGGCAGCCTGCTCGGGGGCCGGTCCGAAGACGGGATCGGTCATCACCACTCCTTGCCTCCGCGCCTGCGGGGTCGCCGCGGCCCGGATCGGGGTCGTCGCTGCGGCCCGCTCGGGCGTCACAGGGGTGGCGTGACTGTGATCCGGGCCACTTGCCAGCAACGATACCCGGCACGCCGCAGCGCGGGGCAAGGCTCGCGCGTCAGCGCGGCAGCGGCTCGTGCGCCCAGTCGGGCGCCTCCTCGACGTACCGCTCGCGGCGCGGCCACAGCGACGCCGCCACCAGCACGGCACCGACCGGTGCGGCGAGCAGGAAGGTCCGCGCGTACGGCGACAGCGAACCCAGCACGGCGTCGAGCATCACGCGCACCATCGCCTGGTTGTCGACCTCGGCGCGCTCGACGCCGAGGTCCGTGAGCGGACCGACGGCGAGCACCACGAGGCCCGCGCCGAGCGCGCCGCCGAGCAGCGCGAGGCCGGCGGTGCGGACCCGGCCGCGCCACCCGCGCGCGAGCAGGACGGCCAGCCCGGCCAGCACCGCCCAGGCGAGGGGCAGCCAGCCGGCCGCGTCATGGGTCGTGCGGTAGGTCGGGCCGGCCTCGGCGACCTTGGCCCGCTCGACGACGGGCACGTCGAGCGGCACGACGGGCAGCAGCCCGACGGGGATGCCGCGCTCCTCGAGCACGAGCAGCACCTGCGCCACCAGCGGGCTGGCGTCGACGGTCAGCATCCCGCTGGTGTCGGCGCCCGGGTCCTCCAGGAGGGCGATGACGTCGCCGTGGAGGTCGCGGTTGGCCGTGCGCCAGAAGGACGGGAAGTCGGGGCTCTCGACGACCTGCCCGGCCGCGGCGCGCGCCCACTTCTCGACCGCGGACGGCAGGCCGACCGGGACGTACTGCTGGAGCGCGTCGACCGCGGCCGCCGAGGCGGCGTCCGCCATCACGCTCCGCACGTCGGGGTCGTCGGCCAGCGGACCGACGGTGTCGACGTACTCCTGGCGGTCGTCGACGCGCGCGGTCACCCACGTGGTGGCGATCGCCAGGGGCGCGAGGAGGGTCGCGAGGACGACGAGGACGAGGACCGAGAAGGAGCGCACGGACGAGTCAGCCGATCAGTCGCTCGACGAGGACCCGGTCAGCACTCGTCGTCGTCGTCGGCCTTGTCGTCCTTGACCTTCCAGTCACCGTCCTCCTTGCACAGGAGCGCGGTGCCCTCGTCCTCCTCGGTCTTCTCGCCGCCGAGGGCCTCGAGGGCCTTGTCGTTGTCGCCGGTGTACTCGGCGGTGGAGGTCCAGTCGACGCGTGCGGTGTCGCCGTCCTCCTCCACGTCGCCGGCCTCGACCTCGTAGTCGAAGTCCTTGCGGAAGTCCTCGAACGAGACGCCGGTCAACTCCTCGAACTCCTTGAACGAGTCGTCGATGTCGGCCTGGGCCTCGTCGACGTACTCGCCGCAACTGTCGACCTCGTACTCGGCGAACTCCTCCTCCTGCTTGTCCTTGGTGGAGAGGTCGCAGAGCTTCTCGATGTCGGCCTCCGACTGCGCGGTGAGGTAGTCCTCGAGCACGTCCGCGGGGCTGCTGCCGCCGAGGGAGCCGACGACGAGGACCAGGACGATCACCAGCACGACGAGCGCGGCGACCGCGCCGCCGATGATCGCGAAGAGCTTGCCCTTGCCCTTCGTGCCGCCCGCGGGCGGCTGGCCGTAGCCGGGCTGGCCGTACCCCGGCTGGCCGTAGCCGCCGGCCGGCTGGCCGTACTGACCCTGCTGGCCGGGCTGGCCGTACTGACCACCGTGCTGGCCGGGCTGGCCGGGCTGGCCGTACTGGCCGCCCTGTCCGGGCTGTCCCCAGGCCTGCTGGCCCTGCTGCCACGGCTGCTGGGCCGGCTGCTGCGCGGGCTGGCCGTAGCCCTGCGCGCCACCCTGGTTGAAGTCCGCGGCCCGGTTGGGGGCGACGACGGTCGCCTGGTCGTCGGGCAGGCCCGGCGACTGCGGGGCCGACGGGCCGGACGGGCCGGACTGGCCGGACTGGCCGGCAGCGCCACCGTCACCCGGACGGGTGTGCTCGGTCCACTGCGTGCCGTCCCACCAGCGCTCGCCGCCCTGGCCGTCGGGGTACCACCCGGGAGGGGTCGTGGGCTGGTTCGGGTCGGACATGCGGAACTCCTCGTGGTGCGAGCGGTGCGTCCGCCCTCGGGCCGTGGATACGGGCGGACATCATGCCACTGTGCCCCGTCCGCCGGGGGCTCAACCCGCGTCGACCCCGGCAATCCGCCAGTCGCCCTCGACCTCCAGCAGCTCGACCGTGCCGCGGTCGTAGCTCCCGGCGCCCTGCCACAGCTCGTCGAAGCCGGCCCGGTCCGCGCCGTGGTAGTCGAGCTCGACGAGGTACTCGACCCGCACCCGGCCGTCGTCGTCGTTGAGCACCTCGACGGTGACCCGGACGTCGGTGTCGTCGGCGAAGGCGAGGAAGGGGTTGTCGGAGCCCGCCTGCTCGGCGGCGCCGGCGTACTCCGCGCAGTCGGCGAACGGGTGCGCGCCGTAGAGCTGGGCGTCGCGCCACTGCGCGGTGGCCAGGTCGCACTGGGTGTGCCAGTCGCCGCGCCACTGCGCGCGCAGGTAGTCCTCGGCGACGTCCGCCGGGCCGGGGCCGCGCAGCGCCAGCACGAGTGCGACCACGCCGGCTGCGACGGCCAGCACGACCACGCCCACGGCCAGCGCCGTACGACGCCCGGCCAGTGCCGCCACCGGCGTCACCCGGCCGCGCCGAGCGCGGCGACGAAGTCGAGCTTGCCGAGGACCGGCGGCGGGATCACGAACGGGTAGAGGTCGTCCTTGCCCATCGACCGGTTCACCTGGTTGAGCGCGACCGACAGCGGGACCCACACCTCGCGGACGAGGTCGCGGAAGGCGTCGTGCCCGGTGACGTCGGCGGTGGTCAGGCCGTACGCCGCGGCGGTCTCGCATGTGTCGGCGATGTGCAGGTGGTGGGCGAAGGTCTCCGCGAAGTCCTCGAAGGGGTGCATGGTCGCGTAGGCGGAGAGGTACGACGCCTCCCATCCGACGGGCGGGCCGTCGGCGTAGTGGCGGTCGATCGCGGCCTGGTAGTCGGCGGTCTCGTCACCGAAGAGCTCACGGCAGCGCGCCAGCCGCTCGGGGTGCTCCTCGGTGACCAGCCGCGCCTGGACGAAGTGCCCGACCTCGTGGCGCAGGTGGCCCAGCATCGTGCGGTAGGGCTCGCCGAGCTGCACCCTGACCCGCTCGCGGCGGGCGTCGTCGGACTCGGCCAGGTCGATGGTGATCACTCCGTCCGCGTGCCCGATCACGACGTCCTCGCCGACGCTGCTGAGCATGTCGAAGACCAGCCCGCTGACGTCGAAGCCGAGGCGGTCGAGCTCGACCAGCAGGTGCCGCTTGGCCGCCTCCGCCGTGGGCAGCTGGGCCATCCCCTGCGCGTCGTGGTCGTTGGGGCGGGTGCGGGTGTGGTCGCAGGCCGAGCACTGGCCGCCCTCGAGCCGAGCGAGCCAGGTGCAGCCGGAGAGGTCGAAGTTGCGGCAGCGGTGCCAGACGAGGCCGTCGGCGTCGACGTAGCGGTGGTCGGGGTCGAGCGGCACGATGTCGTGCTCGGGACGGAAGAAGCCGAGGGTGCTGCCGCAGGTGACGCAGGTGGAGTTCTCGAAGAAGAGCGGGCTGCCGCAGGCACGGCAGGAGAAGGCGCGCACGCGGGGCGCCCCGCCGCTCAGTTGTTCGCCGTGACGAGCCAGACCACCACGACCATCCCGACGAGGACGATGGCGGTCAGCAGGCCCATCCAGAAGCCGATGGTGCGCTTGTCGCTCGACGGGGGCGGCGGCAGGCCGGGACCTCCGAGACCGGCAGGCCCGGCGGGCGCGGGGGCGCCGTACGCCGGCGGCTGGCCGGGCTGCGGCGCGGGCGCGCCCCCACCCAGGTAGGCGGGCGGCGGCGGGGCTCCCTGGCCTCCGTGCTGGGGGCCGGGCTGAGGCGGGACACCGTACGGCGGCTGGCTCATGGGGCCAGCGTAGGCGGACCGCGGGCACCGCGTCAGCGATCTGGGGGCCCGGTTTCTGGTCGCCCGGGGTCAGCCGGCAGGCAGCGGGGCGACGTCGACGGACACGTCGAGCCGGGTCGAGGTGGCCTCGGTGAAGATCACGCCCTTGAGCGGAGGCACGTCGCCGTAGTCGCGCCCCCAGGCCAGGGTGACGTAGCGCTCGTCCTGGCGCTGGTCGTTGGTCGGGTCGACCGCGAGCCAGGCGTCGCCGCCGAGCCAGACCGCGACCCAGGCGTGCGAGGCGTCGGCGCCGACCATGCGCTCCCTGCCCGGCGGCGGCTCGGTGGCGAGGTAGCCGCTGACGTAGCGGGCGGCGAGGCCGTGGGCGCGCAGCGCGGACAGGGTGAGGTGGGCGAAGTCCTGGCAGACGCCCGCCCGTTTGGCGAGGATCTCCGAGACCGTCGAGGTCACCGTGGTGGCCGTCGGGTCGTAGTCGAAGTCCGCGTGGATGCGGTGGACGAGGTCCATGACGGCCTCCCCCACGGGACGGCCCGGCGTGAGGGACGCGGCGGCGTAGTCCCGCGCGCCGGCGTGCAGCGGTACGGCGGCGCTGGGCAGCGCGAAGTCGGTGGCCTGCCACGCACCGGGGGCGGTCGGGTCGGCGAGCGGGCGCAGCTGCTCCCACGGCCGTGCCTCGGCGTCGGTGTCCACCTCGGGCGGCACCACCTCGACCTCACCACGGCCCACGACGGCCAGCTCGGTGTGCGGGGTGGTCACCTGGAAGTAGACAACGGTGTTGCCGTAGAAGTCCGCGTCGCGGCTGGCATCCCCGGCCTCGGGGGTGACCTCGACGTCGTACGCACCCACGCGCTGCCACGGCAGCTCGCGGGGGACGAGGTGGCCGACCCCGAGGCTGTCGGTGACGTCGTCGTCGTAGGTGTAGGTGGTGCGGTGCTCGACGAGGTAGCGGGTCACGTGGCCACCCCCGTCAGCGTGGGCAGGACGCCGAAGGTGCGCGGCCGCGGGCCGGTCGCCAGGTGCAGCTCGCGGATCGCGTCGGCGACCCGCTCCAGCTGCGCGGTGACGTCGTCGAGGAACACCACCAGGTGCGGGCGCTGCTCGCCGCCGATCGCGACGAGTGCCGACACGTCGGCGCCCTCGACCTCGGCGAGGAGGTCGTCGAGCAGGCGCTCGGGGCGGGTGGAGCCGGTGGACGCGGCCTGCGCCGAGAGGTGCTCGCGCAGCCGGTCCAGGGAGAAGACCAGGGAGCGCGGGTTCTCCGGGTCCATCAGCAGCAGGTCGAGGACCCCGGCAGGGCGGACGTAGTCGCGGTAGCGGCGACGGTGGGTGACCGCGCTCTCGGCGGCGGTGAGGACGGCGGTGAGGACCTCCCGGTCGACGTCCATGCCCCGACGCTCGGTGGTCAGCCGCAGCAGGTGGCACAGCTGCAGCCCGCGCTCGAGGTAGCGCCCGGCAGCGGCCATGTGCCAGCCGGCGTCGCGGATCATGCTGGCCGTCACGCCCTGCAGGGCCAGCACCGCGGTGAGCATGCGGCCGGCGGACTCGGAGACCTGGTGGCTGTGGCGCGAGGCCCGCAGCACCACGCGGGCGCGGTCGACCGAGCCCATCGCGCGCCAGGCGTCGGCCGACATCTGGTCGCGCACCCCGGTCAGGGCCTCACGGAGCCCCGCGAGCGAGTGCGCGGCGGAGCCGACGCGGTCCTCGTCGAGCAGGACCGAGCGGAGGTCCTCGTCGTCGTCCTCGTGGACCCGGCCCGCCAGGCGGTGCACGGCGGACATCAGCACCTCGAGGCTCAGGCCGCCGGTGCTCTGCGGCCGGGTGCGGTAGTCGGTGACCAGCGCGTGCGCGGCGAGCACCAGCCGCAGCACGTCCTCGGAGCGCTCGCCGTAGCGGCCGAACCAGAACATGTCGTCCAGCACGCGCGGCACCGTCGCCGGGAGCGACCGGACGGCGGTCATCGGCAGCACCTCGGTCAGGCCCTGGTCGGGCTGCGTCGTGTCCTCCTTGAGGATCCACACGTCCTTGCTGGCGACGGTGGTGTCACCGTCGCGGGCGGTCGCGAGGCCGCCCAGCAGCGGGCGGTACGCCGACCCGTAGCGGAGCGTGAAGGTCCGCAGCACCACCTCGGCCGGCTCGACGGTGCGCCCGCGCCAGGTCGGCGACTGCGACAGCGGGAACCGCTGCTGCCCGACGAACGACCACGGCCGGGCGGACACGGTGAGCCGGAGCCGCTCCGGCGAGGCGCCCGCCAGGGTCGGGTCCGAGCCGTCGATCGAGCGGACGACGAGGTGCTCGAGGTTGTCCAGGACGTGGGCCAGCCCGTCGGGGTCACCGCACCACCACGTCGCCACCGACGGCAGCCGCAGCTGCTCGCCGAGCAGGTGCTCGCACGCGGCCGGGAGGAAGGGCAGCAGGCCGGGGTTCTCCAGCACCCCGGCGCCGAGCGTGTTGACGACCCGGACCCGTCCGCGTCGCACCGCCTCGGCGAGGCCGGCGACGCCGAGCTGCGAGTCGCCGCGCAGCACCAGCGGGTCGCTCCACGCCGCGTCCACGCGGCGCAGGACGACGTCGACCCGCTCGAGCCGCTGCGGCGTCCTCATCAGCACCCAGCCGTCGCGGACGACGAGGTCGCTGCCCTGCACCAGCGGGAAGCCGAGGTTGGCGGCGATCGTGGCCTGGTCGTAGTAGGTCTCCGAGTGCAGTCCCGGGCTGAGCACGACGACCCGCGGGTCGGGCAGGTCGCCGCCGGCGGACTGGAGCAGCGCGGAGCGCAGCGCCCAGAGGTACGGCGCCATTCGGTGCAGGTCCGCCTCGCGGTAGAGCTCGGGCTGCACCCGGCTCAGCACGCGACGGTTCTCGAGCGCGTAGCCGAGTCCCGACGGCGCCTGGGTGCGGTCGCCGAGGATCCGCCAGGTGCCGTCGGGGTCGCGGCCGAGGTCGGTCGCGGAGAGCACCAGCGGGCGCGGGTCGTGCATCGAGGCGCGGGCCATGACCCGGGTGAAGCCGCGGTGGCCGAGGACGACCGCGGGCGGCACGATCCCCTCCGCCAGCAGGGTCTGCTCGCCGTAGAGGTCGGCGAGCAGGGCGTTGAGCAGCTCGGCGCGCTGGGCGAGGCCGACCTCGAGCTGCTTCCACGACGCCCCGTCGACGACCAGCGGCACCGGGTCCAGGCGCCACCGTACCGGCCGCTGCCCGGGCCGGGAGTAGGTGACGCCGTCGTCCTCGAGGAAGCGGGCGATCTCGCCGGCGACGCGGCGCATCTCGTCGGCGTCGATCCGGGTGGCGACGTCCGCGAGCCGCTTCCACGGCGGGCGCAGCGAGCCGTCGGGGCCAACCACCTCGTCGTACCGGACACTGCCTCCCGTCGCGCCTCCCGCCCCACCGGCCAGCGTCGGCTGGGAGAGGCTCGCGGCGTAGTCGCGCAGCACCGTCACCGGGTGGCCCGCCCACCGTGCGGTCCCCCGGCGGCGGGGCCGGGAGTGGGGGCGGTCGCGTGCACGGGGACAGCCTAGGGACGGGCGGGCGCGCTGCTACCGGGTGACGAGCACGAGCCCGGCGACGACGCCGGCGAGCGCGAGGAGGCCGAGCACCAGGAGCGCCACCAGCACGGTGTTCCCGGCGCCCTTGCCGGTGCTGCTGCCCGGTGCCGGGGTGCCCGGCGGCGGGTAGCCCGCGCCCGGGGGCGGGAAGCCCGGCGGCGGGAAGGCCGGCGGCTGGCCCTGGGGCTGGCCGTGGGGCTGGCCCTGGGGCTGGTTCGGCGGTACGGCGCCGTACGGCTGGTTCGGGTCGCTCATCGGATCACGGCTCCAGCAGCTCGGAGGCCCAGGAGGCGAAGTCCTCCGGGTCGGTCGGGAAATCGGACAGGAAGTCGCTCGGGAAGTCCGTCGGCAGGCCGGTCGGCAGCTCGCTCGGGAAGTCGGTCGGGTCGATCGTGGGCAGGTCCGAGGGGAAGTCCGAGGGGTCGATGGTGGGCAGGTCCAGCGACGAGGGCGCGTCCTCGGGGGTGGGCTCGGGCTCCACCGGGGTCGAGGTGTCGTCGACCGCCGGCTCCGCGTCGTCGCCGTCGCGGCCGAGCACGAGCAGCACCGCGACCACCGCGACCGCCACCAGCACCAGGGCGCCGAGCAGGCCGATGGTGACCCGCAGGCCCTTGCCGCCGCCGACCTGGAGCTGCTGGGTCGCCGGCGGGACCGGGCCGGGCGCGTCCTGCGGGGCGGGGACCACGACGGTCTGCCCGTTCGGCACGTCCTGCCCGTCCTGCGCCTCGGGGGACGGGCGTACCTCGCCGCGCACGTGGTCGGTCCAGGCGTTGCCGTCGAACCACCGCTCGCGGCCGTCGCCGTCGTCGTACCAGCCGGGCTGGCTGGGTGTGGGACCGGTCACCGGGTCTCCTGGGCACTGGGAGGGACTTCCGGTGGGACACCGTATCCGTCCCGGTGCCGGGCCGCGGCCGGACCGGTCAGGCAGCGGCGGCGTCCGGCCCGGGGAGCAGCCCGCCGGTGACCGGCTCGAGGTCGCGCCCGACCGTGATGTCGAGCGGGTTGGTCAGGCAGCGCACCGACCCTCCCCCGAGGTGGAACTCCGAGACGTCGACGAGGACGACGTCGAAGCCGAGCGCGTCGAGCCGGCTCCGGACCCGGTCGGGGCAGCCCGGCATGACCACGCTCCGCCCGACCACGACGGAGTTGGCGCACCAGCTGCCGATCGCCTCCTCCTCGCTGAGCACCACCGGCTGCGGGACGAGGTCGAGCAGCCGGTGCGCCGACTCGTCGTCGAACGCGGCCGGGCAGACCAGGGCGTGCTCGTCGTCGAGGGGGCAGAAGGCGAGGTCGAGGTGGTACATCCCGGGATGGGTGATCCGCAGGCCGCGCACGCGCACGCCGAGGTCGCCGGCGAGCTGGCGCAGGGCGAGCTCGTCGGTGCGCGGTCCGTGCCCGACGACCAGGTCGCCCCGGAACGGGAAGGCGTCGCCGGCCTCGAAGTGCGCGCCGATCCCCTCGCGGCCGACGTACGACGGCGTGAAGCCCTGCGCCTCGAACCAGGCCCGGGCGGCGGGGGTCTCGACCCGGCGCTGCGGGTGGCGCATGTGCGACAGCACGACGGAGCGCCCTCCCGAACCGGTCCGGTCCGGGCGCAGCGCCACCAGCCCGAGGTTCATCGCGTAGACCATGTCGGGCGCCTGCGGCAGCGCCGGCACCTCCTCCACGGTGGCGCCGAGCGAGCGCAGCGTCGCGGCCAGGTGCTGCCACTGGTCGCGCGCCCGCACCGGGTCCGGCTGGACCGCCGGGTCCATGTAGGGGTTGATCGCGTAGTCGATCCGGTACGACGACGGCTCCACCATCGCGTAGTGCCGTCCCCACTCCAGCGTCGAGCCCATCAGCCCCTCCTCGGTCACGTCCGTCGGGTCCGGTGCTCCCGGACTCCTGCTCGCCGGCGCTGCCGGAACCGGCAGCACCACTATTGTCCGACAATCTGACAAGAACCGACAGGATAGCCCCCGACGGCGCCCGGCGGGAAGCACCGCGGACACGCGGGTCCCGGCTCCCGGCGAGGCGGCAGAATGGACCGCATGCCCGCCGCCCCCGCCACCCGCAAGGCGTTCGCCACGCTGAGCGTCGAGCACGCGTCGACGGTCTCCCGGGTGGCCGCCGAGCTGCGCCGGGCCGTCTTCGAGGGGGAGCTGGAGAGCGGCACCCCACTGCGCGAGATCGCGCTGGCCGAGTCGCTCGGGGTCTCCCGGCCGACCGTGCGCGAGGCGCTGACCGTCCTCGTCGCCGAGGGCCTGGCGACCCGCGAGCCCAACCGGGGGGTGAGCGTCGCGACCCCGCGGGCCGAGTCCGTGCGCGACGTGTGCCGCGCCCGGTGGGTGCTGGAGGGGGCCGGCGTCCAGGCGTGGACCACCGCCGACGTCGTACGACGCCAGCGGGTGCGCGACACCCTCGAGTCCTACACGGCGGCGGTCCGAGGCGGGGAGGCGTCGTACGAGGAGCTCAACGAGCGCCACCTCTCCTTCCACGTCTCCCTCGTGGAGCTCACCGGCAGCCCACGGCTGGTGCAAATGGCCGAGGCCCTCATGGACGAGCTCAAGCTCGCGCTCGCCCAGGTCGACCGGATCAAGCGCAACGCCCACGACGAGGCGGAGTCGCACGAGGGCCTGGTGGAGCTGCTGGAGGCCGAGCGGATCGAGGGCCCCGACGGCGCCTACGAGTTCCTGCGCAAGCACATCGACGACGCCGAGGTCGAGATCATCGAGGCGCTCGACCTCGAGTGACCGTGGGCGGACGGCGCACCCCGGCCTGCCAGACTGGACGCATGATCGCGTTCCTCTCGCGCTGGGCCATCACCGTCGCCGCGCTGGCGGTGGCCGCCCAGCTCATCGACGGGATCTGGTTCGAGGGCGCCACCCGCGGCAGCGCCGAGGTCGAGGACAAGATCGTGCCCCTGGTGGTCGTCGCCCTCATCTCCTGCGCCATCACCGCGTTCGTGAAGCCGGTGCTGACGATCCTGTCGATCCCGTTCATCCTCCTCACGCTGGGCCTGTTCCTGGTCGTGATCAACGCGCTGCTGCTGCAGCTCACCGCGTGGCTCGCCGACGGGGTGGACCTCGGCTTCCACGTCGACGGGTTCTGGCCGGCGGTGTGGGGCTCGATCATCATCAGCATCACCACCTGGATCCTGGACGCCATCGTCGGCGTCGACGACTGAGGCCGCGATGAGCACCGCCCCGAGCCTGCCGCCTGCCCGCACGCCCGGCCGCTACCGCATCGCGGTCGTGTGCCTCGGCAACATCTGCCGCTCCCCCATGGCCGACGTGGTCCTCAACGCCCGCGTCGCCGACGCGGGCCTGGCCGACCGGGTGGAGGTCGTCAGCGCCGGCACCGGCGACTGGCACGTCGGCCAGCCGATGGACCGGCGCGCTGCCGCCCTGCTCACCAGCGAGGGGTACGACGCCTCGCGCCACCGCGCGCAGCAGGTGCTCGCCGCGTGGCTGGACGAGCACGACCTCGTGCTGGCGATGGACGCCCAGAACCTCGCCGACCTGCGCGACCTCGGCCCCGGCAGCGCCGGCGGTGACGCCGATCCGGCACGGGTGCGGGCCTTCCGCGACTTCGACCCGGAGGGGACCGGCGACGTCCCGGACCCCTACTACGGCGGTGACGCCGGCTTCCGCGAGGTGCTGGCGATGGTCGAGCGGACGGCGGAGGCGATCGTCGCCGGGCTCGACCGCGTCGTCGACGCCTGAGCGCTGCGCGCGGCCCACAACGCACCGCCCCCTTCTTTGTGGGGTCGCCCCTCGTCCCGGACGGGCCGACGGCGTAGATTGCTAGGACGTCCTAGTAATTCGAGCGAACGGAGACGGGAATGACGGACATCGAGCGGGTCGGCGTCGTCGGCGGAGGACTGATGGGGTCGGGCATCGCCGAGGTCAGCGCCCGCGCCGGCAAGGACGTGGTGGTCGTGGAGTCGTCGGCCGCCGCCGTCGAGGCCGCGCGCAACCGCCTGGAGACGTCGCTCAAGCGCGCCGAGAGCCGCGGCAAGATCGAGTCCGCCGCCGAGGTCCTCGACCGGATCCGCGTCGTGGAGGGCCTGGAGAACCTCGCCGACCGCCAGCTGGTCGTGGAGGCGATCGTCGAGGACGAGCAGGCCAAGACCGAGCTCTTCCGCCGCCTCGACNATGTCGTCACCGACCCCGACGCGATCCTCGCCTCCAACACCTCCTCGATCCCGATCATGAAGCTCGGCGTCGCGACCAAGCGCCCCTCGCAGGTGCTGGGCGTGCACTTCTTCAACCCGGTGCCGGTGCTGAAGCTCGTCGAGCTCGTGCCGTCGCTGCTGACCGCCGACGAGACGACCGAGCGCGCCCGCGCGTTCGTGCAGGACGACCTGGGCAAGAACGCGATCGACTGCCAGGACCGCGCCGGCTTCGTCGTCAACGCGCTGCTCATCCCGTTCATCCTCTCGGCGATCCGGATGTTCGAGTCCGGCTTCGCCTCGGCCGAGGACATCGACCAGGGCCTCGTGCTCGGCGCCGCGCACCCGCAGGGCCCGCTGGCGCTCGCCGACCTGATCGGCCTGGACACCACCAAGGCCGTCGCCGAGTCGCTCTACGAGGAGTTCAAGGAGCCGCTCTACTCCTCGCCGCCGCTGCTCAACCGCATGGTCGAGGCCGGCCTGCTCGGCCGCAAGGTCGGCCGCGGGTTCTACACCTACGGCTGACCGGGCCGGACGTCCAGGAGGGCTGCGCGAGGCGCGGCCCTCCTGCGCTTTCCCCGGACCCACCAGCCACGGCCCGCAAGCCTCGAGGCTCGCGGGCGTCGGGCCGGACGTCAGTCCGGGAAGTCGCCCGAGGACCGGCGCAGCCGGCGCAGCAGCAGGTAGGCGTCCTCCTGCTGGCGGGGCGTGAGGCCGGTGATCGCGAAGTCGATCGCGGTGACCGCGTCGGTCGCCTTCTTCACCGTGGCGCGGCCGGCGGGCGTCAGCCGCGCGAGCGTACGACGGCGGTCGTCCTCGTCCGGGACCCGCTCGACGTAGCCCTGCGCCTCCAGCCGGTCGATCGCACTCGTCACCGAGGTGGGGTGCACCATCAGCCGCTCGCCGATCTTGCTCAGCGGCAGCGACCCGCGGTTGCTGAAGTGCAGCAGCACCAGCACCTCGTAGCGGGAGAAGGTCAGCCCGAAGGGCTTCAGCGCGGCGTCGAGCGCGCTGATCATCAGCTGCTGCACCCGCATCACCGACGTCGCCAGGCGCATGGCCGTCGCGTCGCCGAAGTACTCCTCCCAGAGGTCGCCCGCGCGATCGATCGGGTCGAAGGGCAGGCGGGGGGCGGTGGGCATGACGCGGACTCTAGGGCATCCGTGGGCGTGTGGTGGACATCAACTTCACAGATTTAGTAGGACATCCTACTATCGGAGGTCCGAGCACTTCCCGATCGCCTCGGAGGGATCCCTCAATGACCGACAGCACCCTGCACGTCCCGAAGAACCCGGTCCGCCTGGTGACCGCGTCGAGCCTGTTCGACGGCCACGACGCGTCGATCAACATCATGCGGCGGATCTTCCAGAGCCAGGGCTGCGAGGTCGTCCACCTCGGGCACAACCGCTCCGTCGCCGAGGTCGTCGAGGCCGCGATCGAGGAGGACGTGCAGGGCATCGCCGTGTCGTCGTACCAGGGCGGCCACGTCGAGTACTTCGAGTACCTCGTCGAGCTGCTCCGCCAGCGCGGCGCCGAGCACATCCAGGTCGTCGGCGGCGGCGGTGGCGTCATCGTCCACGACGAGATCGAGCGCCTGCGCAGCTCGGGCGTCACCATCTTCTCGCCCGAGGACGGCCAGCGCCTGGGCCTGCCGGGCATGGTCAACACCGTCGTCGAGGCCTGCGACACCGACCTGTGGGAGACCGGCGCCGTCACCGCCGACCAGGTCCTCGCCGGCGACCGCACCGCGCTGGCGCGCGCCATCACCGGTGCCGAGCTCGGCCGCCTCGACGAGGAGTTCCTGGCCCGCCTCCGCGAGGCCACCAGCGGCCGCCCCGTGCCCGTCCTGGGCATCACCGGCACCGGCGGCTCCGGCAAGTCGAGCCTCACCGACGAGCTGGTCCGCCGCCTGCGCGTGGACCAGCAGGACAAGGTCCGCGTCGCGGTCATCGCCGTCGACCCGACCCGCCGCAAGGGTGGCGGCGCGCTGCTGGGCGACCGGATCCGGATGAACAGCCTCGACCTGACCGGCCTCGACCGGGACCGGGTCTACTTCCGCAGCCTCGCCACCCGTGGCGCGCACGAGGTCCCCGAGCACCTCACCGACGTCATCGACGTGGTCAAGGCCGCCGGCTTCGACCTCGTCGTCGTCGAGACCCCCGGCATCGGCCAGGGCGACGCGGCGATCGTGCCCTTCGTCGACACCTCGCTCTACGTGATGACGCCGGAGTTCGGCGCCGCCTCGCAGCTCGAGAAGATCGACATGCTCGACTTCGCCGACGCCGTCGCGATCAACAAGTTCGAGCGCCGCGGTGCCGCGGACGCGCTGCGCGACGTGGGTCGCCAGATGGTCCGCAACCGCGAGGCCTTCGGCAAGCAGCCCTCCGACATGCCGGTCTTCGGCACCTCCGCCGCGACCTTCGACGACGACGGCGTCACCGCGCTCTACCAGCACCTGCGCGGCCTGCTCGTCGAGAAGGGTCTGCCCGCCGCCGAGGGCATGCTCGCCCCGGTCGAGGGCAAGTTCTCCACCCGCATCCAGCAGGTGCTGCCGGCCGAGCGCGTGCGCTACCTCGCCGAGATCGCGCACACCGTGCGCGGCTACCACGCCGACACCGAGCTGCTCGTCGAGAAGGCCCGCCGCGCCCAGCGCTACGCGGCCGTCGCCGAGGAGCTCGCCGAGATCGAGGACCTCGCCGCGGCCGCCGCCCGCGCGAACGACGACCTGCCGCTGGACCTGCGCGACCAGATCCAGGAGTGGCCGTCGGTCGTGGCGGCGTACGACGAGGACACGAAGACCAACGGCCGGGTCTCGCTGGCCGGCACCCACGTGCCGCGGGTGGCCGTCCCGCGCTTCGAGGACCACGGCGAGCTCGTCCGCTTCTGGCGCCGCGAGAACCTTCCGGGCAAGTTCCCCTTCACCGCCGGCGTCTTCCCGTTCAAGCGCGCCGACGAGGACCCGGCCCGCATGTTCGCCGGCGAGGGCGACCCGTTCCGGACCAACAAGCGGTTCAAGCTGCTGTCCGAGGGCCAGCCCGCGACCCGCCTCTCCACCGCCTTCGACTCGGTCACGCTCTACGGCCGCGACCCCGACGAGCGGCCCGACATCTACGGCAAGGTCGGCACGTCCGGCGTGTCCGTCGCGACGCTCGACGACATGAAGGCGCTCTACGACGGCTTCGACCTGCTCTCGCCGACCACCTCGGTGTCGATGACGATCAACGGCCCGGCCCCGACGGTGCTGGCGTTCTTCCTCAACACCGTCATGGACCAGGCCCGCGAGCGCGGCATCGATCCCTACGAGGCGATCAAGTCCGTGCGCGGCACGGTGCAGGCCGACATCCTCAAGGAGGACCAGGGCCAGAACACCTGCCTGTTCTCCACGGAGTTCTCGCTGCGCTGCATGGCTGACATCCAGGAGTGGTTCATCCAGCAGCAGGTCCGCAACTTCTACTCCGTCTCGATCTCCGGCTACCACATCGCCGAGGCCGGGGCGAACCCGATCAGCCAGCTCGCGTTCACCCTCGCCAACGGCTTCACCTACGTGGAGTCGTACCTCGCGCGCGGCATGGACATCGACGACTTCGCGCCCAACCTGTCGTTCTTCTTCTCCAACGGCATGGACCCGGAGTACTCCGTCATCGGCCGCGTCGCCCGCCGCATCTGGGCGATCGCGATGAAGGAGCGGTACGGCGCCAACGAGCGCTCGCAGAAGCTGAAGTACCACGTCCAGACGTCGGGCCGCTCGCTGCACGCGCAGGAGATGGACTTCAACGACATCCGGACCACGCTGCAGGCGCTCATCGCGATCTACGACAACGCCAACTCGCTGCACACCAACGCCTACGACGAGGCCGTCACGACCCCGTCGGCGGAGTCCGTGCGCCGCGCGCTCGCGATCCAGCTGATCATCAACCGCGAGTGGGGCCTGGCGGCGAACGAGAACCCGCTGCAGGGCTCCTACATCGTCGACCAGCTCACCGACCTCGTGGAGGAGGCCGTGCTGCTCGAGTTCGACCGGATCTCCGAGCGCGGCGGCGTGCTCGGTGCGATGGAGACCGGCTACCAGCGCGGCCGGATCCAGGACGAGTCGATGCTCTACGAGCACAAGAAGCACGACGGCTCGCTGCCGATCATCGGCGTGAACACCTTCCGCAACCCCGGCGCCGGCGACGGCACCCCGGACCACATCGAGCTGGCCCGGGCGACGACGGAGGAGAAGGACTCGCAGCTCGAGCGGGTCCGGAAGTTCCAGGCCGACCACGCCGACGAGGCCGCGGCCGCGATCGCACGCCTCAAGGAGGCTGCGACCACCGGCGAGAACATCTTCGGCGTCCTCATGGACGCGGCGCGGGTGTGCTCGCTCGGCCAGGTCACCGAGGCGTTCTTCGAGGTCGGCGGCCAGTACCGCCGCAACGTCTGAGCCCGACTCCGGCACGCCTCACCACCCGACGGGCGGTCTCCCCACACGGGGAGGCCGCCCGTCGGCGTACCCGGGGAAGGTCGTCGGAGAAATTTCTTCGAGGTCGATGTCGAAGGCGGGTCGTCCCGATCGACGTAGGTTCGGAACAACCCACCCACCACTGTGAAGGACTGATCGACATGCCTCGTTTCATGGGTTTCGTGCGGATGGAAGAGGGCCAGGGCAACCCGCCGCAGGAGATGTTCGACGCGATGGACGCCTACATCGGCGAGCAGGCCCAGAAGGGCGTCTTCCTCGACGGCGGCGGGCTCTTCGGCCTCGAGGACGCCGTGAACTTCGTGGTCCGCGAGGGCCAGGTCACCCGGGTCGACGGGCCGTACGCCGAGGCTCGCGAGGCCGTCGGCGGCTGGGCGC
Organism: Nocardioides sp. J54; assembly: GCF_000519005.1. Classification (GTDB taxonomy): domain Bacteria; phylum Actinomycetota; class Actinomycetes; order Propionibacteriales; family Nocardioidaceae; genus Nocardioides. Next base: position 24,016 of record NZ_JAER01000004.1, read on the forward strand.
TGCTGCAGTACGACACCCTCGAGGAGGCCATCGCCGGCCAGGAGGAGTTCGCGCAGCTGCACGCCAAGCACTGGCCCGAGTGCCGCATGGTCGCCACCCTGCGCCAGGTCCCCGACGAGGGCCCCACCCCCTCCGACGCCTGACCCCGGCCCCGCGAGGTGTGAGGCCTTGCACCGCGAACCGGCACACCTCGCGGTCGGAAGTCACGCACCTCGGCGGTCCTAGGCTGGCCGCATGGTGGAGGCGGCGACCGCGGAGGCGATCACGGCGACGTGGCGGCGGGAGTCGGCCCGGCTGGTGGGGGCGCTGGTGCGGATGACCCGCGACATCGACCTCGCCGAGGACCTCGCCCAGGACGCCCTCGTCGCGGCGCTGGAGACGTGGCCCGGGCAGGGCGTGCCCGCGAACCCCGGCGCGTGGCTGATGACGACCGCCAAGCGCCGCGGCATCGACCACATCCGGCGCGCCGACAACCTGCGCCGCAAGACCGAGGAGCTCGGACGAGCCGAGGAGGTGAGCGCGATGCCGGACCTGGACAGCCAGGTGGACCACATCGAGGACGACGTCCTGCGGCTGATGTTCCTGTGCTGCCACCCCGCGCTGACGCCGGAGTCCCGCGCCGCGCTCACCCTGCGCCTGGTCGGCGGGCTCACGACGACCGAGATCGCGCGCGGCTTCCTCGTCCCGGACGCGACGATGGGCCAGCGGATCTCCCGCGCCAAGCGCACCGTCGCCGAGGCGGGCACCGACCTCGAGCTGCCGACGGGAGCGGAGCGCACGCAGCGCCTCGACGACGTGATGGCGGTGGTCTACCTCGTCTTCACCGAGGGGTACGTCGCCACGGCCGGTGACGACTGGGCGCGACCCGACCTCGTCCAGGAGGGGATCCGGCTCGCCCGCCTGCTGGCGGAGATCGCGCCCGACGAGCCGGAGGTGCACGGCCTGCAGGCGCTGCTGGAGCTGCAGGGCTCGCGGCTGCCGGCGCGCACGGACGCCGAGGGCAGTCCGGTGCTCCTCGACGACCAGGACCGCAGCCGCTGGGACCAGCTGCTGGTCCGGCGCGGTCTCGCGGCGCTGGCCCGCGCCGAGGAGCTCGCCGGTCGCGGGAAGCCGGTCGGCTCCTACTCCCTCCAGGCCGCGATCGCCGCGGTGCACGCCCGCGCGCGCACGGCGGCCGAGACCGACTGGGGCCGCATCGCGCGCCTGTACGACGTCCTGGCGACGGCGGCCCCCGGGCCGGTCGTCGAGGTCAACCGGGCCGTGGCCCACGGCCGGGCGGCAGGCCCGGCCGCCGGGCTGGCCGTGCTCGACGCGGTCGACCCGGACGCGCTGCGGGACTCCCCGCTGGTGCCGAGCGTGCGCGGCGACCTGCTCGAGCGCAGCGGGCACCACGCGGCGGCCGCGGAGGAGTTCGCGGAGGCGGCACGTCGTACCCGCAACGAGGGCGAGCGCACGCTCCTGCTGCGCCGGGCCGCCCACGCCCGTGGGCTGGCGGGCGGCCCGACGGACTAGCCCGCCCGCCTCACTCGCAGGGGTCGCTGCCCGAGGCGCTGGTGGACGCCACGGTGCCGTCCTCGCCGATCCAGACGTAGAAGCCGGCCTGGTCGGTCGTCCACGAGAGCTCGAGCTCGCCGTCCTCGTCGGTCTCCTCGGCGGTGGGCTCGCCCATCACCTCGAGGACCTCCTCCTTCGTGGAGTCGAGGGTGACCTCGCAGAAGGCCCTCGACCACTCCGCGCTCCGCGCGGCGTCCTCCGCGATCGCCTCGGGGTCGGGGTCCTGCTCGCCGTAGTCGGCCTCGCCGTCGATGACCCACACACCGTCCTGCACCACGAGGTAGTAGACGCCGCCACTGCCCTCGAGCTCGTGCTGGACGTCGGCGGCCGCCCTGCCGTCGGCGTCCTGGTTGACCACGACGACGCTCTTCGACACGTCGAGGAGCGGCTCGCCGTCCTGCACCAGCGCAGCGATCGCGGCGACGCGCTCGGCGCAGTCCTTCGCGTCGTTCTCCTGGTCCTGCGCGGCGGCGTACTCGACCGACTCGTGCGCGCAGGCGGCAGGGTCGCCGGAGAAGAACTTCTCGAAGTAGTCGAGGACGACCGCCTTCGCGTCCTCGAGGGAGGGCGCCGCCGCCGTGCCCGCACCGCTGCCGGCCCGGTCGCCCGCGTCCTCCCCGTCCCCGTCGGAACCGCAGGCGGTGAGGGCGAGGCCGCAGGTGGCGGCGATCGTGACGGCAGTACGGCGCAACTTCAGGGACATCGGACCTCCGGTCCTCGACATGGGGAAGCCCGGGGCAGGGCGCAGCGCACGCACGCTCCCCGGGCACGACGGTCGCGGAACCTAGCAGCGACGCCCCCGGGGCGCCCGCAGAACGGACCAAAAAGTGAGGAAGCCTCGCCAAACTTTCCGCGACACCTCGTCGCGGCTCGCCTGCAGGTCAGCCGGCGAGGGCGTCGGCCTCGTGCCGCGGTTCCGGCACACCTGCCGAGCCGGACGCGGTCGCGTCCCCCGCCGACAGGCGCCAGTTCACGAGGCCCGCGAGCATGACCACGCCCGCCGCCACCACCGGTACGACGAGAGCCGTGCCGGTGCCGAAGCGGTCGGCGAGGCTCCCGGTGACCACGGAGGCGCTCGCCTGGCCGACGATGACGGCCGACCCGAGGAGGGTCATCACCGTCGCCGAGCGGCCGACGGGGCTGCGCACGGCGCCGAGGCTGTACTGCGTGACCATCGTCGGGCCGACGCCGATGCCGATGACGAGCAGCAGCAGGCACATCGCGCCGACCGACTCGACGAACGGCATCACCGCGGTCCCGGCGACGAGGACACCCGCGAACACGAGCCACCGGGCGCGCAACGTGAACCCCGAGGGGAACAGCGCGACGCCGAGGGCGAACACCGCGGAGCCGACCCCCATGACGCCGTACACGAGGCCGGCGCCCTCCGGGTTGCCGTGGTCGGCCATGAAGGAGGTCAGCGAGGTGAGCATGCCGCCGAAGAACAGGCCGACGCCGAGGATGCCGACCACGACGACGACCAGCCGCGCGCGCAGCAGCTCGGCGGCGGGTGCGGTGACGACCTCGGAGCCGCGGCCCGGGCGCACCGCCGTCGCGGACGGGTGCACCGCGAACGCGGAGACGAAGACCAGGGTGACGACCGCAGCGGCCGCGACCGGGGCCCACGGGTCGAGCAGCGTGCCGAGCACGCCGACGAGGATCGGGCCGACGATGAACACCATCTCGTCGGCCGCGGACTCGTAGGCCATGGTCGCGTCGAAGGTGCGCTCGCGGCGCGCGGGCGCGATCCGGGCGGCGATGACCTGCACCAGCCGGCTGCGCGACATCGGCGCGACCTGCGGGGCGGTGGCGCCGACGAGGAAGGCGACGGCGAGCACGGCCGCGCCCGGCAGCGGGCTGTGCACGATCCACGCCATCGTGCCCAGGGCGGTCGTCGAGGCGATGCCGGCGGCGAGCAGCACGGGCCGCTGGCCGAACCGGTCGGCGGCGGCGCCGAGCAGCGGGCCGAAGCAGGCGGCGCCCGCGCCGACCATGGCCGAGCTGAGGCCGCCGAAGGCGAGCGAGCCGCGACCGTCGACGACGAGCGTGAGCACGCCGACGACCATCATCGCGTAGGGCAGGCGCGCGACGAGCGCGATCGGGAAGTAGGCCGGTCCGGTCGCCCGGAGCAACGACGGGGAGTGATCCTGCATGTCCTCGGTCCAGTGGCTCAGGTGCCGCCTTGGACCGCCGGCCGGGCCGGCGCGAGGTGATACACGCGGTTTGATCTGGCAGGCCCATGGTACGCCCGGCGCGTCAGGCCCAGCCAATCCCGGCCCGGAGTCGCTAGGGTCCGTTGCATGAGCACGCAGCCGACGTACGACCAGCTCGCCACCCTGCCCGCCTTCGCCGTCCAGCCGGTCCCGACGGCCTTCGAGGACAGCAACGGCTTCCTCAACGTGCGGCACTACCTCGGCATCGGCAGCGAGGGCCTCGACGAGTCGCTCTACGACGTCGGCATCCCGTTCAACTGGCCGATCGTCAGCGGCTTCGCGTGCCTCTCGGCCGAGCACCACCTGACCTACCTGCACGAGCTCAAGACCGGCGACCAGATGTCGGTGCGCGTGCGCCTGGTCGGCCGCTCCGAGCGGGCCGCGCACGCGGTCGTCTACGTCCTCGACGACACCAACCAGCGCATCGCCTGCGTGTTCGAGGAGATCTTCCTCTGCGTGAAGCTGGCCGACCGCAAGACCGCGCCGTGGCCCGAGGACGTCGCCGCCGGGCTCGACCGCCGGGTCGCCGAGCACGCCGGGATCGACTGGAAGCCCGAGCTCTCGGGCTGCCTCAACCTGCGCTGAGCCGGTCCGGGCCGCGTCGCCGGGCGGCGCCCCTGGCTCCTAGAGGCGCTGCTCCTCCACGAGCACCTGGATGCTCGGCAGCAGCGCCAGGGCGTTGACGACGACGGAGAAGACGAGCAGCGCGACCGCCCAGCCCTCGTGCCCGGCGTCCCACAGGGCGAGGGTGCCCAGGCCGAAGACGACGACCTTCACCAGCGGGCGCACCCACGTGCCGCCGTACGGCGCCTTCGGGGAGGCGAACGCCCACCACACGCCCATCGCCACGAGCGGCAGCAGCCAGACCAGCACCGCACGGGGGTCGTGCGCCCCGCCCCAGACACCGAAGGCCGCCATCACCAGCAGCTCGTCGACGAAGACCAGGGCCAGCACGGTCCATCCGAAGATCGCTCCCACGTCGGGGATCATAGGGGCGTGACCCTCGACGACCTCGGCCACGACGTGCCGTTGCCGGCCCCGCCGGCGCGCATCGTCTCCCTCGTCCCCTCGATCACCGAGGCGCTCGCGAGCGACGTCCCCGACCGCCTCGTCGGCGCGACCGACTGGTGCACCCACCCCGCCGACCTCGACGTCCCCCGGGTCCGCGGCACCAAGAACCCCGACCTGGCCGCGGTCCGCGACCTCTCCCCCGACCTCGTCGTCGCGAACAAGGAGGAGAACCGCGAGCTCGACGTCCGGCGGCTGCGCGAGGCCGGCGTCCCGGTGTGGGTGACCGACATCGAGACCGTGCCGCAGGCCCTCGCCTCGCTGACCCGCCTGTACGACGAGGCGCTGGCCGTGCCCGAGCCGGACTGGCTCGCCGCGGCCCGGGCACGTTGGTCCGGCCCGCTACCGCAGCCGCGCGGGCGGGTCGTCGTCCCCATCTGGCGGGACCCGTGGATGGTCGTCGGGCCGCGGACCTACACCGGCGACCTCCTGCGGCGGCTGGGCTGGGAGAACGCCTTTGCCACCGGCGAGGACCGCTACCCGAAGGCCGAGCTCGCCGACCTCGACACCGACGGCGTGGACCTGGCGTTGCTGCCGGACGAGCCATACGTGTTCACCGAGGCCGACGGGCCCGAGGCCTTCACCCGGGTGCCGACGCGGCTGGTGTCGGGGCGGCTGCTGACGTGGTACGGCCCGGCGATGGTCGAGGCGCACGACGTGCTGGCCACTGTGCTGCCATCCTGAGCCCGTGAGACCACTACTCGTCGGCGCCGTGATGGCGCTCGTCGGCTGCGTGCTGCTGCCGATCACCGCCTTCGTCCTCGACGGGACGCGCACCGGGGAGGACCTCGTCCTGCCGGTCCACGTGCTTCTCGCCGCAGCGATCGGCGCCGTGCTCGGCTCGCTCGCCCTCGACCCCGCGTGGGCGCCGCGCCGGCGGGCCCTCACCGGCGCGGGCCTGGGCCTGCTCGGGGCCGTGGTCGGGCTGGTGCTCTTCTTCCTGCTGCTCAACGGGTTCGACGGCGCCTGACCGTTCGACCGGGCATCCGTCCTGCTGTCGCGCACGCCACACGGCTGTACACGAACTCGTAACCCCGTGGCGGGGTTGGTGAAACCTCTCCGGCGCACTGTGGAGACATGACGAAGACGACCTCCACCGGGACCGGGTCCGGCCGTCACCTCGAGTCCGTCGGCACCACCCCCGCCGACCGCTCCGAGGAGGCCGCCGCCCGCGCCGCCCGCCTCCGCGACCGCCACGCCCAGAACATCGCCCGCCTCATGGAGCAGCGCAGCGACCTGCGCGGCGTCAACAAGCTCGCCGACTTCGTCGACGACGCGCTCCGCTGGACCGCCTGAGGCACTCCGAGCCTCAGCGACCCTCAGCAGATCCTCACCAGACCCTCACCCGGCCGTCACGCACGGCCCACCCGCGGCTGCCGCACCACCCGACACGCTCGGGCGGGTGGCGGCCGCGGGTGCGTCCGGGGTGGTGCGGGGCATTGCGGGGGTGGTGTGGCGGACGCGGACCTGCGCGGCCGGCCGGTGCCATCGGTGCCCCTCGCCTAGGCTCGAGCGGTGACCCCGCTGGACGACCCTGCCGACGCGGCGCCGGACCTGCCGCAGGACCTGCCGCGGGTCCTGGTTGCCGGGGAGGCCCTCATCGACGTCGTGGAGCGTGCCGGCCGGGCGCCAGTCGAGCTGCCCGGCGGCAGCTGCGCCAACGTCGCCCTCGCCCTGGGCCGGCTGGGACGCCGCCCGCGGCTGGCCACCGCCCTGGGTGAGGACGACCGCGGTGACCGGCTCCGTCGGTGGCTGGCCGACAGCGACGTCGAGCTCGCGGTCGTCGTACCTCCGGGTGGGGGGACGAGCACGGCCCGCGCGGTCCTCGACGAGCACGGTGCGGCGCGCTACGAGTTCGACCTGTCGTGGGCGCTGCCGCCAGTCGGCGACGACCCGTGCGACGTGCTGCACGTGGGATCGATCGCCTCGGTGCTCGAGCCCGGCGCCCGCGACGTGCGCGACCTGGTCCGGCGCCGTCGGCGGCACGCCCTGGTCAGCCTCGACCCGAACGCCCGCCCGGCGATCACGCCCGACGTCGACAGCGCGCGGGAGCGGGTCGAGGAGCTGGTGGCGCTGTCGGACCTGGTGAAGGTGAGCGACGAGGACCTGGGGTGGTATTTCCCCGGCATCCCGGCCGCCAACGCCGCCGCCCGCTGGGCCCGCCTCGGCCCGGCCCTGGTCGTGGTGACCCGCGGTGGTTCCGGGGCGACCGTCGTCCGCGCCGACGGCACCCGCCTCGACGTGCCCGGCAAGGCCGTCGAGGTGGTGGACACCATCGCCGCCGGCGACACCTTCACCGCCGGCCTGCTCGACGCCCTGCTCACCCTCGGCATCCACGGCGCCGACGCGTACGCGCGCCTGACCGCCCTCGACGACGCCACCGTCGAGGCCGTCGTCCGCCACGCCCACGCCGCCGCTGCCGTCACCGTCTCCCGCCCCGGCGCCGACCCGCCCCGCCGCGCGGACCTGCCGGAGGTGGGGAGGTAGGGGTGGGAATCACCTCTTCAGAGGCGATTCCTGCACTTCCCGACCGTTGCAACGGCCAGGAAGCGGCAGAGACGGTCAGGAAGTCCGCCGGCGGGGGCCGGGAATCACCGCCTGGGCGGCGATTCCCGAACTTGTTGACCGCTGCAAGAGCCAACAAGTCCAGGAAGCGGCCACTATGTACGCCGCCCGGGCCTCGCAGCGATCAGCGTCGGCGACGGGCGGTGCCGAACATCCCCCGCGCGATCTCCGCGGCAGCGGTGCGCATGAACTGCTTGAACGCCGAGGACCTCACGACGTCCTTGACGATCTCGCCGGCGCCGCCGCCCTCGTCCTTCTTCTTCGCCTTCGACTTCGAGGAGGTCTTCCCCGCGGCACCGGAGCCGGCCTTCTCCTCCGCCTCCTCCGCCTCCTTCGCGCCCTCTTCGAGCTTCTTCGCGAGGATCTCGCGGGCCGACTCGCGGTCGACGACCTCGGCGTACTTGGCGTTGCGGGGGCTGGCGGCGACGGTGGCCTCCATCGACTCGGCCGGGCTCGGCGCCATCAGCGACTCGGGGGCGCGCAGCCGGGTCCACGCGACCGGGGTCGGGGCGCCCTTCTCCCCCATCACCGTCACGATCGCCTCGCCGATCCCGAGCGTAGTGATCACCTCGCCGAGGTCGTCGTAGGCGCTGCGCGGGTAGGTGTTGACGGTCGCCTTGAGCGCCTTCGCGTCGTTGGGCGTGTGCGCGCGGAGCTGGTGCTGGACGCGCGAGCCGAGCTGGGCGAGCACGTCGTCGGGTACGTCGGTGGGGCTCTGCGTCACGAAGAAGACGCCGACGCCCTTCGAGCGGATCAGCCGCACGGTCTGGGCGATCTGCTCGAGGAAGGGCTTCGAGGCGTCCTTGAACAGCAGGTGCGCCTCGTCGAAGAAGAACACCAGCTTGGGCTTGTCGATGTCGCCGACCTCGGGCAGGTCGTGGAAGAGGTCCGCGAGCAGCCACATCAGGAAGGTGGAGAAGATCGCCGGGCGGTCCTGCAGGTTCGGCAGCTCGACCAGGTTGACCAGGCCGCGGCCGTCGGAGGCGAGCTGCAGCAGGTCGGCGGAGTCGAACTCCGGCTCACCGAAGAAGGCCTCGGCACCCTGGTCGGCGAACGCGATCAGCTCGCGCAGGATGACGCCCGCGGTCGCCGCGGACAACCCGCCGAGGTCCTTGAGGTCCGCCTTGCCCTCGGCGCTGGTGAGGTGCTGGACGACGGCGCGCAGGTCCTGCAGGTCGAGCAGCGGCAGGCCCTTCTTGTCGGCGTAGTGGAAGACCAGGCCGAGGCTGGACTCCTGGGTGTCGTTGAGACCGAGGACCCGGCTGAGCAGGATCGGGCCGAAGGAGGTCACGGTCACCCGGATCGGGATGCCGATGCCCTGGCCGCCGAGCGCGTAGTACTCCACCGGGAACGCGGTCGCGGTCCAGTCCTGGCCGACCGACTTCGTGCGCGCCAGCAGCTTGTCGTTCGCCTCGCCCGCGGTCGCCAGGCCGGACAGGTCGCCCTTGATGTCGGCGGCGAAGACCGGTACGCCGTGGGCGCTGAGCTGCTCGGCGAGCAGCTGCAGCGTCTTCGTCTTGCCCGTGCCGGTGGCACCGGCGATGAGGCCGTGGCGGTTGAGCATGCCGAGCGGGATCCGGATCGTGCTGCCGGTCAGCTCGTCGGGGCCGGACATCAGCCCGCCGAGCTCGAGCGCCGGGCCCTCGAAGGCGTAGCCGGGCGCGACCGCCTGCTCGATCGGCCCCAACTCGGCTGCGGGCGCGTCGGGCGCCTCGGGGGCCTCCCCGGGGGCGGCGGCGTCGGGCGCGGGCGTCTCTGCGGGCGTCTGCTCCTGCGTCATGCCACGGAACTCTATGCCCGCCCGCCGTCCGGCTCCCCGTGCGCGAGGTGGTGTCGCGCGGCGGCCCCGTAGACTCCGAGCCCGTGATCTTCAAGCGCGTGGGAGTCGGGCGTCCGTACCCCGACCACGGCCTCGACTCCAGGGGGTGGGCCGCCGTACCCCCGCGCCAGGTCCGCCTCGACGAGCTCGTGACCACCAAGGACACCCTGCAGCTGTCGTCCCTGCTCGACGAGGACTCCACGTTCTACGGCGACCTGTTCGCCCACGTCGTGCTCTGGCACGACGAGTACTACCTCGAGGACGGCCTGCACCGTGCGCTGCGGGCAGCCCTGCAGCAGCGCAACGTCCTGCACGCCCGCGTGATCCGGATGGAGGGCTGAGGATGGCCGAGGACGAGCCCCGCAACGGCAACCGCGCCGCCCTGACCCTGGCCGTGCTGGCCGTGGTCTTCCTCGCCAGCGTCGCCTGGGCGTGGTCGCGGGTCACCGAGCCGTTCCCGGAGAAGATCCAGGCGGCCCCCTGCACCGACACCCTGATCTCCGCCGGCGAGGAGGTCTCGCCGCCGCAGGTGATGGTGACCGTGCTGAACGCGGGCGGCCCCAACGGCCTTGCCAGCCGCACCATGTCCCGGCTCGAGCGCTTCGGCTTCGCCGCCGGCGAGACCGGCAACGCGCCGTCCGACACCGGACCGGTCGCCGCGCAGGTGTGGGCGAGCGACCCGGGCGACCCCGCGGCGCTGCTGCTGGCGTCCTACCTCGGCCGGAACGTCGACATCGTCGACCGCGGCTCCGGCTACCCCGGTGTCACGATCGTGGTCGGCAAGAAGTTCAAGAAGGTCCGCAAGGGCCGCGCGGCGATCACCGCACAGAAGGACTCCTACGTCTGCACGCCGCCGCTGAGCAGCGAGCCCGACGACCTGCCCTGACCCCGCCGGGTCAGGCGCGGCGCTCCTCCTCGCCCAGCCACTGCGCGAGCCGGCCGCCGGTGCTGACCTGGCGCAGCCGCTGCTCGGTGGCCTCGCGCAGCTTGCGCGGGGTGACCACGAGCAGGTCGTCGCCGTGGCGCAGCACGGTACGACGCTCCGGCACCATCGCCTGGCCGTCGCGCACGATCATCGAGACGTTCGCCCCGACCGGCAGCCGCAGCTCGCCGACCTCGACGCCGTGCATCTTCGAGGTCGGGCTGATCCGCACCTGGAGCAGGTCGGCGGCGACCCGGTCGAGAGGTGCTGCCTCGAGGTCGAAGCCGCGCGGCTCCGAGCGGCGGGTCACCCGCAGCACGCGGGCGAACCACGGCAGCGTCGGCGCGGTGATGATCGTGTCGAGGACGACCAGCACGAAGACGATGTCGAAGAGCCGGTCGGCGTCGGTCACCTGCTCGGCGAGCGGGATGGTGGCGAGCACGATCGGCACGGCGCCGCGCAGGCCGGCCCAGGACAGGAAGCCGAGCTCGTTCCAGGGCATCGGCCTGACCACGGCGCACAGCACGATCGACAGGGGTCGGGCGAGGACGGTGAGGACGGTGCCGGCGGCGACCGCGATGCCGATGGTGGTCCACGAGATCCGGTCCGGCGACAGCAGCAGGCCGAGCATGACGAACAGCCCGATCTGCGCCAGCCAGGCCAGCCCCTCCACGAAGGACCGGGTGGTCGCCCGGTGCGGCAGGTCGGCGTTGCCGAGGACCAGCGCGGCGACGTACACGGCCGCGAAGCCGCTGGCGTGCACGGCCGAGGCGCTGCCGTACCCGATGATCGCCAGGCACAGCACCGCGATCGGGTAGAGGCCGGAGGCGGGCAGCGCCACGCGACGCATCACCCACGTCCCGCCGAAGCCGGCGGCGAGGCCGATCAGCATGCCGGCGGCGAGCTCGTAGACGACGATCCCGGTGGTCCCCAGCCAGCCGTGCTCACCGACGGCTCCGGACGCGACGAGGCTGACGACGACGACCGTCGGGGCGTCGTTGAGACCGGACTCGGCCTCGAGCACGCCGGTGACCCGCTTCGGCAGCGGCACCACCCGGAGCACCGAGAAGACCGCGGCGGCGTCCGTCGGGGAGCAGACGGCACCGAGCAGGATCGCCAGCTCCCACGACAGGCCGAGCAGGAAGTGGCCGGCCACCGCCATCACGCCGACGGAGATCGCGACGCCGACGGTCGCGAGCGAGACGCCCATCCGCATGGCCGGGCGCGCCTCGCGCCAGCTCGTGGTGATGCCGCCCTCGGCGAGGATGATCGCCAGCGCGCCGAAGCCGAGCGCGTGGGCGAGCTCGGCGTCGTCGAAGTCGATGCCGAGGCCGGCCTCCCCCAGGGCGACACCCATGAGGAGGTAGACCAGGAGGCTGGGGAGCCCGGCTCCCGACGACATCCGGACCGCCAGGACGGCGAGGAACGTGACTGCGGCGCCGATCAGCAGGAAGGTGTCGAGCTGGTGGACGTCGAAGGTCAAAAGGACACTCGGCTTTCGTCGGGTGGCGGGGGAGCAGTCTATCGACCGGGCGCTCCGCCCACCGCGTCGGGCGGCAGCTCGCCCGGCGGCTCCCGAGCCCGATCCGCGGCGAACCGTGGCCCGAACTTAGAACATGTTCTAGATTTGCCCCTGTGACGAGTGCAGACAGCAACCTCCCGGCCGGCCTGGTCATTCCCGACGTGCTCCCGGCCAGCGCCCTCGACGCCGACACCGAGGCCTTCGACGTGGTCGTCGTCGGCTTCGGCATCGCCGGCGGATGCGCGGCCCTCGAGGCCGCCCGCGCAGGGGCCCGCGTGCTGCTGCTCGAGCGGGCCGCCGTCCACGGCGGCACGTCGTCGATGTCCGGCGGCCACTTCTACCTCGGCGGCGGTACGGCGGTGCAGCAGGCCACCGGCCACGAGGACTCCGTCGAGGCGATGGTCGACTACCTGATGGCCAGCACCAAGGACCCCGACGAGGAGAAGATCCGCGCCTACTGCGAGGGATCGGTCGCCCACTTCGACTGGCTCGAGGACCTCGGATTCGAGTTCGAACGCTCCTACTTCCCCGGCAAGGCCGTCATCCAGCCCGGCACCGAGGGCCTGATGTTCACCGGCAACGAGAAGGTCTGGCCCTACCGCGAGAAGGTCGCCCCGGCCCCGCGCGGCCACAAGGTCCCCGTCCCCGGCGACACCGAGGGCACCCGGATCGTGATGGACCTGCTGCGCGAGCACGTCGAGAAGGAGGGCGTCGAGGTCCGCTACGAGACCGGTGCGACCAACCTCGTCGTCGACGGCGACCCGGACACCGGCCGCGTGGTCGGTCTGGCGTGGAAGTCCTTCGACCGCACCGGCCTGGTCCGCGCCGGCAGCGTCGTCGTCGCCGCCGGCGGCTTCGTGATGAACGCCGACATGGTCGCCCGCTACACCCCCGCGCTCGGCTCCAAGCTGTTCACCCTCGGCTCGACGTACGACGACGGGCTGGGCATCCGCCTCGGCGAGTCCGTCGGCGCCGCGCTCGAGCACATGGACGAGCCGTTCATCACTGCGCCGTTCTACCCGCCGTCCTCGCGCTGCAAGGGGATCATCGTCAACCGCGACGGAGAGCGCTTCGTCGCCGAGGACAGCTACCACGCGCGGACGTCGTACCACGTGATGAAGCAGCCCGACGCCGTCGCGTACCTCATCGTCGACAGCGAGCACCTCGGCGAGGACCACATGCCGCTGGTGCCGCTCAAGGACGGCTTCGAGACCATCGAGGAGATGGAGGCCGGGCTCGGCATGCCCGCCGGCGCCCTCGTGCGCACGGTGACGCGCTACAACGAGAACGCCGCGCGCGGCGAGGACCCCGACTTCCACAAGCACCCCGACTGGCTGGCCCCGCAGACCGCCGGCCCGTGGGCGGTGCTCGACCTGTCCCTCGGCGTCGCGCTCTACGCCGGCTTCACCATCGGCGGCATGGCCACCACCGTCGACGGACAGGTGCGGCGCACCGACGGCTCCGTCGTCCCCGGCCTCTACGCCGCCGGCGCCTGCGCCTCGAACATCGCCCAGGACGGCAACGGCTACTGCTCGGGCACCCAGCTCGGGGAGGGGTCGTTCTTCGGGCGGCGCGCAGGGCGGCACGCGGCCGGTTGAGAGTTTCGCCGGTCGACCGGCGAAACTGTCGCTTGACCGACGAAACTTCGTCGGTCAGGTAGGAGTTTCGCCGGTCGACCGGCGAATCTTGTGACTGGAGGGACGCACGTGACCGACCGCTTCACCGCCGCAGCCCGGGCGAACGTCCCGCCGTTCCACGTCATGGACCTGCTCGCGGCGGCGGCCGAGCGGCAGCGCACGCACGGCGATCTGGTCAACCTCGTCGCGGGGCAGCCGAGCACGGGGGCGCCGGCGCCGGTGACCGCGGAGGCGGTGCGGCTGCTCAACAGCGGCGACCCGCTGGGCTACACGACCGCCACCGGCATCCTCGAGCTGCGCGAGGCGATCGCCGGGCACCACCGGCGCCGCTACGGCATCGACGTCTCCGCCGAGGACGTCGTGGTCACCACCGGCTCGAGCGGCGGCTTCCTGCTCGCCTTCCTCGCGGCGTTCGACACCGGCGCGCGGGTGGCGATCGCGCGGCCGGGCTACCCCTGTTACCGCAACGTGCTCGCCGCCCTGGGCTGCGAGGTCGTCGAGGTCGCCACCGGCCCGGACACCCGCTTCCAGCCCACCGTCGAGCAGCTGGCGGAGGCACACGCACGGCAGCCGCTCGACGGGCTGGTGGTGGCCAGCCCGGCCAACCCGACCGGCACGATGCTGCTGCCCGAGGAGCTCGCCGCGATCGCCCGCTGGTGCGAGGAGAACCGGGTGCAGCTGGTCTCGGACGAGATCTACCACGGCATCCAGTACGCCGGCGCCAGCGCCAGCTGCGCCTGGGAGACCTCCCGCGAGGCGATCGTCTTCGGCTCCTTCTCCAAGTACTTCTCGATGACCGGCTGGCGGCTGGGCTGGATGCTCGCCCCGGAGCGGCTGCGGCGCCCGGTCGACGTGCTCACCGGCAACTTCAGCATCTGCCCGCCGGTGCTCGCCCAGCACGCAGCGCTGGCCGCGTTCGACGACGCGGCGTACGCCGAGCTCGACGGGCACGTGCAGCGCTACGCCCACAACCGCACGGTGCTGCTCGAGGGCCTCCCCCGGCTCGGCATCACCGAGCTGGCGCCTGCGGACGGGGCGTTCTACGCGTACGCCGACGTGGGGCACCTGACCCAGGACTCGATGACCTTCGCCCGCGACCTGCTGGCGCGCACGGGGGTCGCCGTGGCGACCGGGATCGACTTCGACACCGTCGACGGCGGACGGTTCCTGCGGTTCAGCTTCGCCGGGTCGACCGACGACATCGTGCAGGCGCTGGACCGGCTCGACGGAGCGCTCTGAGCGCCGCCCCGCCGCCCCCGGCCCCGCGGAACCGACAGGTTTGAGGCGGGCCCTCCCGGGGAAGGGCGCGACACATGTACGGCGACACCGAGCTGATCCGCCGCCGCGTCGCCGCGCCGCGGGACCAGGGCGCCGACGTGCGCGCGCTCGCCGACGAGCTGGTCGCCCGCGTCGACGGCCTCGGCTGGGCCGGCCGGGCCGGCGAGGCGATGCGCGAGCGGGTCACCGAGCGCGCCCACCACCTGCGGGTCGTCGCCGACCGGCACGTGTCCGCAGCCGACGCCCTCGCTGACCACGCCGCCGCGGTCGACGCGGTCCACGACGAGATCGCCGCCGTCGAGGCGCGGGTGCGCGGACTGGTCGAGGAGGCGCAGGGTCGGGTCGCCGCCGTCCGCGCCCGCAACGAGCGGGCCGGCGCCGAGCGCCCCGACGCGCCGCAGGTCTCCCCCGACCCGGTCGACGAGGCGCTCGTCGCGTTCGTCGCGCCGCCGCCGGGCCACCGCGACTGGCTCTCGGTTGAGGTCCCCGGACTGGAGCGCTGAGGACCGGCGTGCCCACGATCGACCTGACCACCGTCGCCACCCTCGCGAAGCGCGACCCCGCGGGAGCGGCGAATCCGCTCGACGCCGCGCCCCGGCGGCTGGGCCTGACCGTGCGCGAGCTGCAGCACGCCGCGACACTCGCCGGCGACGCCCCGCTCCCCTTCGAGGTCGCACCCCCGGCCGGGACCGATGTGATGCAGGACCGCCTCGGCGCGAGCCCGGCCACCACCGGCGACCAGGCTTACCGCGGGGTCGTCGCCGCCCTGCACGACCCGGCCGACAGCCTCGAGCGGCGCGGCCTGCTCGTGGACGGCACCCTCGACGCGGGGGTGGCCGGCGCGATCGGCCTGCTCGCCGCGCCCAGCACCGCCGTCGACATCGACCTGCGCATGGCCGGCATCCAGGCGAAGGTCTGGCACCGGCAGGGCGCCGGCGCGGTCGCGTCGCTGGCCACCGTCGACGGGATCGTCTTCGAGCTCGACTGGTTCGGCACCGACGCCTGGGCCGGCGAGCTGGCCCGGGTCGCGGCGATCACCGAGGACGTCCGCCTCGGGGAGTCCGCCGTGCCGTCGTACGTCGACCTCCCCTTCGAGCTCGCCGACACCGCCGCGGAGGCGACGCGGGTCGGTCGTGGCGACCTCCTCCCGGTCCTCGCCGCCCGGCACTCCGGTGCCGTCCTCGGTGCCGACGGGCCGCTGCCTGACGACGTCGTCGCCCGCGTGCTCGCGGCGCTCGCGGCCGAGGCGCAGGGTCGGCTGCGCGCGCTGGTGGCCGACGTGTCGGAGACGTCGGTCGGCGCCGCCGGCGTCGTGTCGTGGTCGCTGCTCGCCGACGGCTGGCGGACGCTGCGCCCCCACCGCGTCGACGGCGTGCCGCGGCTCGAGGTGCGCGCGGTCGAGCCCGCCGACCTCGCCACGGTGGTCGCCCCCGTGCTGGAGGAGATCCGGTGACCGGGACGGCGGCGTCCGACCTCCCCGACCACGCGGGCACGCCGGCCGGGCCCGACCAGCCACCGACCGCGGCCCAGGCCGCCGACCTGGCGGACAAGTACGACCAGATGCTGCGCCTGGCCGACCTCTTCGACGACGCCGGCGCGCAGATGCGGGCCTGGGCCAGGCTCGGCCGGGACGTGCTCACCGACCCCGACGTGGTCGACTCGGCGCGGCTCTCGCCAGCCACGTGGGCGAGCGCCGAGGAGGAGGTCCGGGCCGCGACGACGGGCAAGGACGGACTGCTCAGCCGGTCCATCGAGCTCGACGCCGACGCGCTGGTGCTGCGCGCGACCGTGCTGACCTACCGATGGATCGACGAGCTCCAGGCCGCGGCCTACCAGACCCTCGGCACGATCGCGGGCAAGGCGATCGGCTACCTCGCCCCGCAGGTGAGCCTCGGCGGCGCGATCGTGGCCGCGGGACTGATCGAGACCGATGCCCTCGACCGCGACGGCGTCACGACCTACCTCAACGAGCTCGCCGAGGCCAACCCCGAGGTCATGGAGCACGTCACCACCGGCGGTGGCCTGCTCGACAGCCTCCAGATGCGTGGCCTGCTCACGGCGGGGGTGTTGTCCGGCGAGGGTGGCCGGGCCGCCCGCGCCGGCGGCCTGCGCGCCTCCGGCATCGCGCCGCTCGCCGACGACTGGGGCGCGGCCCTGCGCGACGTCGCGGTCGACCTCGACGCCGGCGAGCCGGCGCCCGTGCCGGCCGACCTGGCCGCCGCGTCCGAGGTGCCGGCCGGCCTCGGGGACCTGATGGCGCTGCTGGCCGACGGTGACGACAGCCTGCTGGTGCGGGTGCTGCGGGTCGGGCCGGACCGGCTGCTCGCCTTCCTCTCCGGGGCCGCCGCGCCGACGCCGCGCGCCGGGCGCCTCCGGCTGGTCTCCGGTGACTCCTCGCGGCACGCGGAGGCCGTGGTGCGCGCCCTCACCGCAGCGGCCGCGGAGAGCCCGGGCGAGACCCGGGTGATGCTGGTGGGCCGCGGCACCGGCGGCTCGGCGGCGCTCGAGATCGCCACCCGCACCGACCTCCCCGGCTTCGTGGTCGACCAGGTCGTCACCGCCTCCGCGCCCGCCGCCGCACTCCCGGCGCTGCCGCCCCACGTCCGGGTGCTGTCCCTGGAGGACCGCAGCGACCCGGTCGCGCTCCTCGGCTCGCTGATCAACGCCGGCAGTGCCAACCGCCTCACCGTCGTGTACGACGCCGGCGCGGACCCCGACGTCCCCGCCCTCGTCGCGGGGGGCCGGGCGGCCGACCGCGCCGACCACCCCGAGCTCGCCGCGACGCTGGCCCGCTGGCGCGAGCTGGGCTACCTGCGCCCCGCGGGCTGACCGCCCGGTCCCCGCCACTCCGGCCCACGTCCGGTCGGACCGTCCGGGACCGTCCGACCGGACCGGGCTGCCGCGATCCGCGTCACGCCGCCCGCGGGGCCAGCACGTCGTCGTACCCGGATCTGCGACGAACTCCTTGACAAAACCGGGGTCAATGTATGCAACATGTTGTTGCGCTAACTGAGTGCATGCTCCGGACTTCGACGACGAAACAGATCGAGGAACCCACGATGACCGCCACTGCCGACCGCACCGCCGATCGCACCGCCGAGACCGTCCCCGGGCTGCCGGACACCACCGGGCTGGGCTACGAGGAGAAGCTCCGCATCCTCTCCGAGGCCTCCGTGCACCAGCACTTCGACGCGTTCCTCGACATCGCCTGGGACGACCCGGACTTCGAGGTCCGCGACGACGACCCGCGGTGGGTGCTGCCCGAGGTCGACTCGCTCGGCGGGACGGACTGGTACCGGTCGCTGCCCCTGGAGCGGCAGATCGCGATCGGGCAGTACCGGATGGCCAACATCATGAAGGTCGGCCTCCAGTTCGAGCAGCTGCTCATCGCCGGCGTGATGAACCACCTCATCGGCATGCCGAACGGCAAGGCGGAGTTCCGCTACTCCACCCACGAGGTGACCGAGGAGTGCCACCACACCCAGATGTTCCAGGAGGGCGTGAACCGCATCGGCCTCGACGTCCAGGGCGGGCCGGGCTGGTTCGTGAAGGTCGCGCCGCTGCTCTCGCTGGCCGGCCGCGCGCTGCCGAACGTCTTCTTCATGGGCATCCTCGCCGGCGAGGAGCCGATCGACCACCTGCAGAAGTCCGTGCTCCGCTCGGGCCACGAGATGCACCCGATGGTCACCCGCGTCATGCAGATCCACGTCGCGGAGGAGGCACGCCACATCGGCTTCGCGCACACCTACCTCGAGGAGCGCTCGAAGGACTACGGCCCGGTGCAGCGCTTCGGCCTCTCGCTCGCCTACCCCGTGATCATGCGGGTGCTGTGCGACGTGATCATGAAGCCGACCCGGAAGATGCAGAAGGACCTCGACATCCCGAAGGACGTCATGCGCGAGGTCTACTGGCGCTCGGAGAAGTCGCAGAAGCTGCTGCGCGACACCTTCGGCGACGTGCGGATGCTCGCCGACGAGCTCGGCCTGATGAACCCGGTCTCCCGCCGGGTGTGGCGCCTGCTCGGCATCGCCGGCACCGCGTCGCGCTTCCGCAGCGAGCCCAAGTCCGCCGCGGTCTGACGCCGCCGCCCACACCACCCACGCGAGCACCCGCCATGGCCTACGTCGTCACGCAGTCGTGCTGCGCCGACGCCTCGTGCGTCGTCGCCTGCCCGGTCAACTGCATCCACCCCGCCCCCGGCGAGCCCGGCTTCGGCTCCACCGAGATGGTGTACGTCGACGCCACCGCCTGCGTCGGCTGCGGTGCCTGCGCGACGGCGTGCCCGGTGGGCGCGATGGTGCCGGACGCGGCGCTCACCACCCAGCAGCTGCCGTTCGTCGAGCTGAACGCCGCCTACTACGACGCCTTCCCGCACGCCGACCGCACGCCGGTGGCGCTGGTGCCGCCGCAGCGCCGGCTCACCCGCCCCGGCCCGTTCCGGGTCGCGATCGTCGGCGCCGGCCCGGCCGGGCTCTACGCCGCCGACGAGCTGCTCAAGCACCCCGAGGTCGAGGGTGTCGACGTCTACGAGCGGTTGCGCACGCCGTACGGCCTGGTCCGGCACGGCGTCGCCCCGGACCACGCGTCGACCAAGCTGGTCACCCGGCTGTTCGAGGCGATCGAGCGGCAGCCGCGGTTCCGCTACTTCCTCGGCGTCGACGTCGGCGCCGAGGTGACCCTGGCCGACCTGCGGGCGCGCTACCACGCCGTCGTGTACGCCGTCGGCGCCTCCGCCGACCGCGCGCTGGGCATCCCCGGGGAGGACCTGGCCGGCTCGCTGCCCGCGACGGCGCTGGTCGGCTGGTACAACGGCCACCCCGACCAGCAGCAGCTCGACGTGCCACTGGACGCGACGCGCAACCCGTCGCGCCGGGCCGTGGTCGTCGGCAACGGCAACGTCGCCCTCGACGTCGCGCGGACCCTCGCCCGCCCGGTCGAGGTGCTCGAGCGCACCGACCTCGCCCCGCTCCCCCTCGAGCAGCTGCGGGCCAGCGACGTCGAGGAGGTCGTGGTGCTCGGCCGCCGCGGCCCGGCGCAGGCGGCGTTCACCGTCCCGGAGCTGATCGGCCTCGCCGCCCTCGACGACGTCGACGTGGTCGTCGACTGCGACCCGGCGCTGCTCGACGGCGCCGACCAGCGCAGCCGCCTGCTGCGCGAGCTCGCGGACCGCACGCCGTCCGGCGCCCCGGGCCGCCGCCGGATCGTGCTCTCCTTCGCCGTCTCCCCCGTCGAGGTGCTCGGCACCGACGGCCGGGCCACCGGCGTCCGGGTCGCCCGCAACCGGCTGGTCGAGGGCGTCGACGGGTTGGTGCGCGCCGAGCAGACCGGAGATGAGCGCGTCCTCGAGGCCGGCCTCGTCGTGCGCTCGGTCGGCCATCGCGGCCTGCCGGTCGCGGGCCTGCCCTTCGACGAGCGCACCGGCACCGTCCCGAACCGGGCCGGCCGCGTCGAGCCGGGCGTGTACGTCGTGGGCTGGGTCAAGCGCGGCCCGGTCGGCTTCATCGGCACCAACAAGACCTGCGCCCAGGAGACCGTCGAGAGCATCCTCGACGACCTCGACCGCGGCCGGCCCGAGCCGACCGGCACCCTCGACTCCGCCGCGGCGCTCGTGCGCGAGCGGGCCCCGCACGCCACCGGCATCGACGGCTGGCAGCGCATCGACGCCGCCGAGCGCGAGCGCGGCGCCGCCGCCGGGCGTCCCCGGGTCAAGGTCACCGACCCCGCCGACCA
The DNA here is from genome assembly GCF_000519005.1 of Nocardioides sp. J54. Classification (GTDB taxonomy): domain Bacteria; phylum Actinomycetota; class Actinomycetes; order Propionibacteriales; family Nocardioidaceae; genus Nocardioides. The sequence continues at coordinate 44,324 of NZ_JAER01000004.1, forward strand.
GCGGGCAGTCGCGACCGCCCCGGCCGTCGTACGTCGCCGCGGGCTCCTCCGGCGTACGGTGTCGCTGACGCCGTGACGATCCGAGGAGGTCTCGCCATGGGGACGGCGAAGCGCGACCAGACCGACGGCCGCAAGCGGCGCTGGCAGGAGCACAACGCCGCGCGGCGGCAGGCCGTCATCGACGCTGCCCTCGTCGTGCTCAACCGCGACCTGAAGCCCGGCGACGAGCTGAGCGTGCAGCAGATCGCCGCCGAGGCGGGGGTGCACCGCACGGTGCTCTACCGCTACTTCGACGACCGCGTCGACCTCGACCTCGCGATCCAGCGGGAGATCTGCCTGCGCGCCGGGGAGGTGCTGCTCAGCACGATCACGCTCGAGGGCACCATCCGCGAGATCACGCACCGCGTCATCGGCTCCTACGTCACCTGGGCGACCGAGAACATCGCACTGATGAGGTTCGTCGAGCGACAGGTCACCGGCACCACCGAACGCCCGCTGGACGACGCGATCGGCCAGTTCGCCGAGCAGATCGAGCTGCTGATCGGCGGCGTCATCGCCCTGGTCGACGCCGAGATCAGCGAGGACGACCGCGACGCGCTCACGCCCTGGGTCTTCCTGCTCGTCGGCGGCGTGATGTCCGCCGTGCGCAGCTGGAGCTCGCGCGCCGAGCTCCGCCCCGAGGCCCCGGCCTTCATCGACCTGCTCGCCGAGGTGACCTGGGCGCAGGTCGAGGGCCTGATGAACAGCCGCAACATCGAGGTGCCCGACGTCCCCGTCGAGCAGCTCCTCACCACGAAGGAAGCGCCATGACCGACACGCCTGCCCCTGTCGACCACGTCGACGTCCTCATCGTCGGCGCCGGCCTCTCGGGCATCGACGCGGCCTACCACGTCACGAAGCACCTGCCCGGCAAGACGTACGCCGTGCTGGAGATGCGCGACTCGCTCGGCGGCACGTGGGACCTGTTCCGCTACCCCGGCATCCGCTCCGACTCCGACATGCACACCCTCGGCTTCGGCTGGAAGCCGTGGAAGGGTGAGAAGGCGATCGTCGACGGCCCCGACATCCTCGCCTACCTGGAGGAGGCGGCGGCCGAGAACGGCATCGACGAGCACATCCGCTACCACCACAAGCTCCTGCACGCGGACTTCTCCACCGAGGACGCCCGCTGGACCGTGACCGTCGAGCGCACCGACACCGGCGAGACGCTGCAGCTGACCGCCGGCTTCCTGTGGTCGACGTCGGGCTACTACCGGTACGACGAGGGGTTCACCCCGCAGTTCCAGGGGATCGAGGACTTCGAGGGCCAGGTGGTGCACCCGCAGCACTGGCCCGAGGACCTCGACTACGAGGGCAAGCGGATCGTGGTCATCGGCTCCGGCGCCACGGCCGTCACCCTCATCCCCGCGCTGGCCGACTCCGGCGCCGGGCACGTCACGATGCTGCAGCGCACGCCGACGTACATCATCAGCCAGCCGGCCTACGACAAGGTCTCGGCGCGGATGTACCGCACCCTGCCCGACAAGGTCGCGCAGAAGCTGGTGCGCACCCGCTACCTCACCAGCCGGATCGCGTTCTACGAGTTCTGCCAGGCCCGCCCGAAGGAGTCACGCGCACTGCTGCGCAAGCTGCTCGAGCGCCAGCTCCCGGAGGACGTCTCCTTCGACGAGCACTTCAGGCCGCCGTACGACCCGTGGGACCAGCGCCTGTGCGCCGTGCCCGGCGGCGACCTGTTCAAGGCACTGCGCCAGCACACCGTCGACATCGTCACCGACCACATCGACCGGTTCACGCCGAAGGGCATCCTGCTGAAGTCCGGCAAGGAGCTCGAGGCCGACATCGTCATCACCGCCACCGGCCTCAACCTGCAGGTCTTCGGCGGCGCGACGCTGGCCGTCGACGGCGCGAAGGTGGAGCCCGCCGACACGATGGCCTACAAGGGCCTGATGCTCAGCGACATCCCGAACTTCGCGTTCATCATCGGCTACACCAACGCGTCCTGGACGCTCAAGGCCGACCTGGTGTGCGAGTACGTCGTCAAGCTGCTGCGCCGCATGGACGGGACCGGCAACCGCATCGCCGTCCCCCGCCGCGACCCGTCGGTCACCGAGGAGCCCTTCCTCGACTTCGAGGCCGGCTACGTCATGCGCTCCATCCACGAGCTGCCGAAGCAGGGCTCGTCGTACCCGTGGCGGCTGAAGATGAACTACTTCAAGGACCTGCTGGTCTTCCGCAGGCCGGTGGACGACGAGGCGCTGGAGTTCAGCGCCTGAGGCGGGTGGGGTTTCACCACCTGGGTGGTGAAACCCCGACCTGGCACACGAAATCAGGGCCGGATCGGCAAGTTTCGTGTGCTCAGTTGCGTAGTTTCACCACCTAGGTGGTGAAACCCCACTCAGCCCGCCCCCGGACCTGACCGACGAAACTCACACCTGACCGACGAACCTTCGTCGGTCAAGCGACAGTTTCGCCGGTCGACCGGCGAAACTGTCACGGCCGCCTCACCAGGCCAGGTCGTGCACGAACTCCTGCAGCTGGGCCAGGTTCCGGCACTCCACCATCGGCACGATCTCGCCGTACGTCGGCGCAGCGGAGTCGCCCGTCCCCCAGTTCCGCTCGTGCTCGGGGTTGAGCCAGAAGGAGCGCCTCACCGCGCCGGTCAGGCGGCGCAGGGTGTCCTCGTGGAGGTCGCTGTAGTTGGAGCGGGCGTCGCCGAGGATGAGCAGCGTCGTCTTCGGGGTGAGCGCGTCGAGGTGGTTCTCCTCGAATTTCGTGAACGCGCGGCCGTAGTTGGTGCGGCCCCACAGCGCGGCGTGGCTGGCCGACGCGGAGAGGTCGGCGAGCACGTCGACCGGGTCGGCGCCGGGGCGGAAGTGGCCGGTCACCTCGTGCACGTGGTCGATGAAGGTGAAGGCCCGCATGCTCTGGAAGACCTCGCGCAGCGCGAAGACGAAGAGCAGCGTGAACTGCGCGAAGTTCGCGACCGAGCCGCTGATGTCGCACAGCACGACGAGGTCGGTGCGGTGCGGGCGCTTCGGCCGGTGGTGCGTGGTGATGGGCACGCCGCCGGTGGCGATGGAGGCACGGACGGTACGACGGAAGTCGAGTGGCGCGGTCCGCGCGTGCCGCGAGTGCTGCTCCTTCGCGAGCCGGGTGGCGAGGCGCCGGGCGAGGGGGAAGATCTCCTTGCGCATCTCCTCCAGGTCGGTGCGCCGGGCGGCCATGAAGGCGAGCTTGTCGATGCTGGGACGGATCGCGACGTCGGCGATGTGGTCAGGCCCCTTCTCCTCGGCGATGCGGCGACGGGCGTCGTCCTCGACCAGCGCGGTGAACTGCCCGATCCGGCGGTTGGCCTGCCGGCGGGCGTCCTCCTCGTCGGTGCCGGAGCCGGTGTCGGCGAGCATGGCCTGCACGAGCCGGTCGACGAGCTCCTGCGGGGCGACGCGCTGCAGCGCGGTGTAGGCCGACCACGAGGACAGGCCGGGGCCGCGGCCGGGCATCGAGCCGAAGGTGCCGACCATCTCGGCGGCCATCATCCGCAGCTCGGTGGCGTCGACCTGCGGAGCCTCGAGCACCTGCGCGAGCCGGTCGCGGAAGGACACCAGCGCGGTGGCGTTGTCCTTCACCGGCCCACTGTCGTCATCGGCAGACTCCTCCGCGGCGGCCGCACCGTCGCCGACCATCGCCGGGAAGTAGACGTCGAAGAGTGCGTCGAAGGTGGTGCGCTGCGACTGCTTCTTGACCATCGTGGCCGCGAACGCGTCGCGGACGGTGGCCCGGTCGCTCCACCGCAGCGCCGAGAGGGCTGCGACGGCGTCGAGGTCCTCGGCCAGCGAGACGGACAGGCCGGCGCCCCGCAGCGCCTCGACGAAGGCGAGGTGGCGGTCGAGGAGTCCGGAGCGGTCGGCGCTCATCGCGTTCCTCAAGCCCGGTTGAGCTTGAGCTCCTTCGCGGCGCGGTCGTGGTCGGACTGGTGCTTGAGGACGGCGCCCAGGGTCTGCGCGATCGCGGCCTCGTCGAGGTCACGGATCTCCAGCGCGATGAGGGTGCGGGCCCAGTCGACGGACTCCGCGATCGACGGCGCCTTCTTCAGCTCCAGGTCGCGCAGCCGCGCGACGGTCTCCACGACCTGCTGGGCGATCCGGTCGTCGAGTCCGGGCACCTGCTGCTGCAGGATCTGCCGCTCCCGCTCGGCGTCCGGGTAGTCGATGTGCAGGTAGAGGCAGCGCCGCTTGACCGCCTCGGACAGCTCGCGGCTCGCGTTCGAGGTGAGCACGACGTACGGGCGCCGGGCGGCGGCCACCGTGCCGAGCTCGGGGATAGTGACCTGGAAGTCGCTGAGCACCTCGAGCAGCAGGCCCTCGACCTCGATGTCGGTCTTGTCGACCTCGTCGATGAGCAGCACCGTCGGCTCCTCGCGCCGGATGGCGGTCAGCAGCGGCCGGGTGAGCAGGAACTCCTCGGTGAAGATGTCGTCGTGGGTGGCGTCCCAGTCCTGCCCGCCGGAGCTCGCGGCGTTCGCGGCCTGGATGCGCAGCAGCTGCTTCTTGTAGTTCCACTCGTAGAGCGCCCGCGCCTCGTCCAGGCCCTCGTAGCACTGCAGCCGGACCAGCTCGGCGCCGGTCGAGCGCGAGACCGCCTTCGCCAGCTCGGTCTTGCCGACCCCGGCCGGCCCCTCCAGCAGCAGCGGCTTCTCGAGCGCGCCCGCGAGGAAGGTGGTGGTCGCGGTGGCGGCGTCCGCGAGGTAGCCCGCGGCCTCGAGCCGGGTGGCGACGTCGCTCGGTGAGTCGAACCAGGTCATGGCCTCATCCTGCCTGCTGCACGGTGGTGGCGGCGCGGCACCTGTCACAGATCACACCCGACGCCGCGCACACCGGTCGTGACCCGCGGCGGTCCGTGTCGTTGTGATCGGCAACGGGGACGACCACCACGACGACAGCGACCAAGGGGGGGAACGATGTCTCATCGTGTTGCCCCGGTTGCCTGGCTGCGCGTCGCGGTCCACTCGCTGCATACGACGACCACGGTGGCCGGCATGACGCTGCTCGTCGGCTTCGGCGCGCTCGGCGTAGTCAGCGAACCGTCGATGAGCACGCCCGAGCGCCACATCGACATGGCCGCGGGCCCGCTGGACGACCTGATGCAGGACAACCGCTGCTCCTTCACCGGGTTCGACAAGTCGGTGATCCCGAGCTCGGCGATCGTGCGCACCCCCGAGGGTGACACCAAGCTCGTGTCCTTCGACCACGGGTGGGACGTCTTCAGCGGCCGGGTCGCCGGCACGCTCGTGGCCGTGTGCCTCGGCCCGGAGCGGGAGCAGCCTGCCACTGACGAGGCCGCCGTGCCGACGCCGGCGCCCTTCCACCACGGCCCGCGCAACGCCGCACCCCACTGATCCTCCACTTCCTCAGGGCGTGAGCGCCCGGCCGAGCAACGCCAGCACCAGCGCCGGCTGGCCTGTCGTCGTACCGGTGCCACCAGGCACGCCGTCCGCACCTCCGGTCCGGTGGTGCCACGCGCGGTCCGCCCTTGCGGTCGTCCCGACACCGCCCCGCCGTCCCGGCGAGTGATGAGTTCTCGCGCCCCCTGCCGTCACACGTGATGACAGGACACGATGAGAGAGGACGAGACGATGATCGTGGACACCACCACCAACCTCACCGTCGAGGAGGCCGGCATGGTCGCGGAGGTCGACGAGCCGCAGTTCGCCGAGCTGGTCGAGCGCCACCGGCGCGAGCTGCACGTGCACTGCTACCGGATGCTCGGCTCCTTCCAGGACGCCGAGGACACCGTGCAGGAGACCTTCCTGCGCGCCTGGCGCCGGCGGGAGACGTACGAGGGCCGTTCCACCTTCCGGGCGTGGCTCTACCGGATCGCCACCAACGCCTGCCTGGACCTGCTCGCCCGACGCCGGCCCGAGCCGGCCAGCGGCGAGGTGCGGTGGCTCCAGCCCTACCCCGACCGGCTGCTCGACGAGCTCGCCGCCGACGACGCCGACGAGCCCGAGGTGGTCGCGGTGGCGCGCGAGACGATCGAGCTCGCGTACGTCGTCGCGGTGCAGCACCTCGCCCCGCGACCGCGCGCGGTGCTGATCCTGCGCGACGTCCTCGGCTGGCCGGCCAGGGACGTCGCCGAGATGCTCGGCAACACCGTGAACTCGGTCAACAGCGCGCTGCAGCGGGCCCGCGCCGGCATGCGCGAGCACCTGCCCACCGACCGCCAGGACTGGACCGGCAGCGAGGACGACGACACCCGCGACCTCGTCCGCCGCTTCACCGACGCCAGCGTCGCCGCCGACGTCTCCACCCTGGCCACCATGCTGCGCGAGGACGTGCGCTGCTCGATGCCACCCATGCCGGGCCTGTACGTCGGGCGCGACGCCGTGGTGCGCAACTGGGTCGAGGACGGCTTCGAGTCGATGACCGGGCTGCGGGCCGTCCCGACGGCCGCCAACCGCCAGCCCGCGATCGCCTTCTACGAGTGGCAGGAGGACGAGGGCGCCTGGCTGCCGCTCACCATCGACACGCTGCGCATCAGCGGCGGGATGGTCACGGAGATCTTCACCTTCCACGCCGACCAGTTCCCGCGGCTCGGGCTCCCCGAGCGGCAGACGACACCGAGGGGCGGTGACGACGATGGTCCCCACGACCGCCTCCACGGGCACCCCTGCCCCCACGACCGGGCGCCGCGACGCCCCCGGACCCCGCGGCCTGCGCCGGGTCCTCGGCACCGCCGCCCTCGCCGTGCCGGCCGCGACGGCGGCCACCACCCTGGCCGGCGCCGCCGCCCGGGCCCTCGGCGTCGAGCTCGAGGTGCCGGACGACGGCGAGCGGGTCCCGCTCGGCGGCATCGCCGTGCTGACCGGCTTCTTCTCCACCGTCGGTCTCGTCCTCGCCGTCGCCCTGCACCGCTGGAGCACCCGGGCGGCCGCGCGGTTCGTTCAGGTGAGCGTCGCGCTGACCGCCGTGTCGATGGCGCCGCCCTTCCTCGTCGGTGCGAGCCTTCCGACCGCCTGCACCCTCGCCGCGCTCCACCTCGTGGCGGCCGCGATCGTCGTACCGGCCCTGGCCCGCGCACTGCGGCCCGCGAATCGCCGGCAGCAGTAGGCGCGAGGAGAGTCGCCGGGCGTACCGCTGGACGGAACTCGGCCTTCAGCACCACGCCCGGCGCCCGGAGGGTGGAGCCCATGAGCGACACCCTCCTCGAGTCCGACACCGCCGTGGCCCAGGCCGCGGAGCGCCTGCGCTCCGCGGCTGCCATCGGTGTCGCCTGCGCTCCGGTCCGTGACCTGATCGGCGCCGCCGACATCGCCCGTGCCTACGCGGTCCAGCAGCAGGTCAACGGCGCCCGGGTCGCGGCCGGGGCCCGGGTGGTCGGCCGCAAGATCGGCCTGACCTCCTCGGCGGTGCAGCAGCAGCTGGGCGTCGACCGTCCGGACCTGGGCGTGCTCTTCACCGACATGGAGCACGACGCGGCCAGACCGGTGCCCGTGGACCGCTACCTCCAGCCGAAGGTGGAGGCCGAGATCGCCTTCGTCCTGGGCACCGACCTCGTCGACGGCGAGCTCGACCTGGACCAGGTGCGCGACGCCGTGCACCACGCCGTGGCCGCGATCGAGATCTGCGACAGCCGCGTCGCCGGGTGGGACATCACGTTCGGCGACACGGTCGCGGACAACGCATCCGCCGGCGGCTTCGTGCTCGGGACCGTGCGGCGGGCGCTGGCTGACTTCTCGCCCGTCGACGCGGTGATGTCGATGACGGTGACCGGTCAGGAAGACTCGACCGGCACCGGCGCCGACTGCCTCGGCGACCCCCTGCTCGCGCTGCAGTGGCTGGCCCGGACGGCCCGCGACCTCGGCGACCCGCTGCGGGCCGGCCAGGTCGTCCTCTCCGGTGCGCTCGGCCCGATGCGCCCCGCCACCCCTGGCGCCCAGGTGGAGGTGTCGATCAGCGGCCTGGGCTCGCTGTCCATCACCTTCGCAGAGGAGGCGTGATGTCGGACCGCACGAAGGTCGCGATCATCGGGTCGGGCAACATCGGCACGGACCTGATGATCAAGGTCATGACGACCGCGAAGCACCTCGAGATGGGTGCGATGGTCGGCATCGATCCCGCCTCCGACGGCCTGGCCAGGGCCCGCGACCTGGGGGTCGCGACCACGCACGAGGGCGTCGAGGGCCTGGTCGCCCTGCCCGGCTTCGACGACATCGACATCGTCTTCGACGCCACGTCGGCGAAGGCACATTTGCACAACGACGCGCTGCTGCGCCCCCTCGGCAAGCGCCTGATCGACCTGACCCCGGCCGCTGTCGGCCCGTACGTCATCCCGGCGGTCAACATCGACGAGCACCTCGACGCACCGAACGTGAACATGGTGACCTGCGGTGGACAGGCCACCATCCCCGTGGTCGCCGCGATCTCACGCGTCGTGCCGGTCGAGTACGCCGAGATCGTCGCCTCGATCGCGTCGAGGTCCGCCGGTCCGGGCACCCGCGCCAACATCGACGAGTTCACCGAGACCACCTCCGCCGCCATCACCGCGGTCGGCGGGGCGCGGCGGGGCAAGGCGATCATCATCCTCAACCCCGCCGAGCCGCCGCTGATGATGCGCGACACCGTCCTGGCCCTGGTCCACGCGCCCGATCCGGCCACCCACGACGAGGTCCGCGCCAGCATAGAGAAGATGGTCGCCGACGTCGCGGCCTACGTCCCCGGCTACCGGCTCGTGCAGGACGTCCAGGTCACCCCGGTCCCCGAGGACCAGCCGGTGCACACCCTGCTCGCGGAGGACGCCGACAGCAGCACGCGGCCGACCCACCAGGTCTCGGTGTTCCTGGAGGTCACCGGCGCGGGGCACTACCTGCCGGCGTACGCCGGCAACCTCGACATCATGACGTCGGCCGGCCTGCAGGTCGCCGAGCGGATCGCGGCGGCAGGGACAAGCGCATGAGCACCCCCATCTTCGTCCAGGACGTGACCCTGCGCGACGGCATGCACGCCGTGCGGCACCGGATCGACACCGAGGACGTCAAGCGGATCGTCGTCGCCCTCGACGAGGCGGGCGTCGACGCCATCGAGGTCGCCCACGGCGACGGGCTGGCCGGCGGGTCGCTCAACTACGGGCCCGGCTCGCACACCGACTGGGCATGGATCGAGGCCGCGGCCTCGGTCCTGGAGCGGGCCCGGTTGACGACCCTGCTGCTGCCCGGCGTCGGCACCGTGCACGAACTGAAGCACGCCTACGACCTCGGGGTCCGCTCGGTGCGGGTCGCGACCCACTGCACCGAGGCCGACGTCGCGGCCCAGCACATCGAGGCGGCGCGCGAGCTCGGCATGGACGTGTCGGGCTTCCTCATGCTGTCCCACATGGCCTCGCCGGAGGACCTGGCGCAGCAAGCGAGGCTGATGGAGTCCTACGGCGCACACTGCGTCTACGTCACCGACTCCGGCGGCCGGCTGACCATGGACGACGTCGCCGCCCGGGTCCGTGCCTACCGCGACGTCCTCGATCCCGCCACGGAGATCGGCATCCACGCCCACGAGAACCTCTCATTGTCCGTGGCGAACTCCGTGGTCGCGGTCCAGAACGGCGTCCGCCGCGTCGACGCCTCGCTTGCCGGGCACGGCGCTGGCGCCGGGAACTGTCCGCTCGAGGCGTTCGTCGCCGTGGCCGACCTCTCCGGGTTCGAGCACCGCTGCGACCTGTTCAAGCTGCAGGACGCGGCCGACGACATCGTCCGCCCCCTGCAGGACCGCCCGGTCCGGGTCGACCGTGAGACCCTCACCCTCGGCTACGCCGGCGTCTACTCCTCCTTCCTCCGCCACGCCGAGCGCGCAGCCGAGCAGTACGACGTCGACGTCCGCGACATCCTCATGGAGTGCGGCCGCCGCGGCCTCGTCGGCGGCCAGGAGGACATGATCGTCGACATCGCCCTCACCATCGTCTCGGCGCGGACGACCGTCCCCGCCTGAGGTGCCCACCGTCCCGGGCCGCGGCAGCGTCGCAGCCACGACCAGAGCCGCGGTCCGGGACGACCGGGGGTGGTGGCCGGTGGCCCCTGCCCTCTTCGCCCTGGCGTGGGGCGGCAACCAGTTCACGCCCCTCCTGGCGATGTACCGCGACCTCGAGGGGTACGGCGCGGCGACGGTCAACCTCCTGCTGGCGATGTACGTCGTCGGGCTGGTTCCGGGCTTCCAGCTCGTCGGGCCGTTGTGTAACCGGTTCGGCCGGTCCACCTGCGTCCGGGCAGGCCTCGTCGTCTCGGCCCTGTCCAGCGTGCTGCTGGCACTCGCCCCCGGGCAGCCTGCCGTCCTGGCGCTGGGACGGCTGCTGGCCGGGTTCGCCGTGGCTGTCGCCATGGTGGTCGGCACGACCTGGGTGGACGAGCTCACCGACGACGCCGCTCCCACCGGCACCGCGGCCCGGCGGGCCGCCACCACGCTGACCCTCGGGTTCGGCATCGGGGCGGGCGTCGCCGGCTGCCTCTCCCAGTGGGCACCGTGGCCGCGCGTGCTGCCGTACCTCGGGCACGTGCTGCTCGTCGTGGCGGCCGCCGTCGTGCTGCGGGGTGCGCGGGAGACGGCGCCGCCCGGCCCGGGGCCGGGCAGGTGGGTCGACCTGCGCCTGCCGCGGTGCCACCGGCACCGGTTCCTGTGGCTTGTGCTGCCGACGGCACCGTGGGTGTTCGCGTCGGCGGGCCTCGCCTACGCGATCGTCCCCGAACTGGTGCGCGAGGAGACGGACGGGCTGCGCGTCGCGTTCGCGACCCTGCTCACCGTGCTCACCCTGGGCTCGGGTGCAGTGGTCCAGCGCTGGGTGCCTGCACTCGGCCGGGTGACCGGGCACCGGGAGGCCCTGGTCGGGATCAGCACGATGGCGGTCGGTGTCGTCCTCGTGGCCGTCGAGGTGCACGTCCGCTCCGTGCCGCTCGCGGTCGTCGCGGCCCTCGTCCTCGGCAGTGCCTACGGCATCACGATCGTCGCCGGCCTGGTCGAGGTGCGCCGGATCGCCGCCGAGGAGGAGCTCCCGGGCCTGACCGGTGTCTTCTACGCGCTGACCTACGTCGGCTTCGCGCTCCCGGCCGTGCTCGCGGCGCTGCTCCCCCTCGTCGGCTACGGCACCTCGACTGCCGTGCTGGCAGCCTGCTGCGTGGCGTGCGCGCTGGCCACCGCCCGCGGCCTGGCCGCGGGCGGTGCTGTCAGCTCGCGCGCGACTCGCCCTTGAGCAACGGGAAGTCGTCGTCGCGGTACTCCCCCGCCGGCCGCTGGCCCTCCACCTCGACCTCACGGTGGCGCAGCTCGACCCGACGGATCTTCCCCGAGATGGTCTTCGGCAGCTCGAAGAACTCCAGCCGACGCACCCGCAGGTACGGCGCCAGGTGCTCTCTTGCGTACCGCAGGATCGACTCCGCCGTCTCCGGACCCGGCTCGTGCCCGTCCACCAGCGCGACGTACGCCTTCGGCACCGCCAGTCGCACCGGGTCCGGCGCCGGCACCACCGCGGCCTCCGCCACCGCCGGGTGCTCGATCAGCACCGACTCCAGCTCGAACGGGCTCACCTTGTAGTCCGACGCCTTGAACACGTCGTCGGTGCGGCCCACGTAGGTGATGTAGCCGTCCTCGTCGCGTGCCGCCACGTCGCCGGTGTGGTAATAGCCGCCCGCCATCGCATCCGCGTTCTTCTCCGGGTCACCCTGGTAGCCGGTCATCAGCGCGACCGGGGACGCCGAGAGGTCCAGGCAGATCTCGCCCTCGCCCACGCCGTGGACCATCTCGCCGCTGACCGGGTCGACCAGCACGCTCGGGACCCCCGGCAGCGGACGGCCCATCGAGCCGGGCTTCACCGGGGACCCGGGCGTGTTGCCGATCTGCGCCGTGGTCTCGGTCTGGCCGAACCCGTCGCGAATGGTCAGGCCCCAGTGCTGCTCGACCTGGCTGATCACCTCGGGGTTCAGCGGCTCGCCGGCGCCGACGAGCTCGCGCAGCGGCGCGGGCTTGGTCCCGAGGTCGGCGTTGATGAGCATCCGCCACACCGTCGGCGGCGCGCAGAACGAGGTGACCCGCTCGGTGTGCAGCCGGTCGAGCAGCGTGGAGGCCTCGAAGCGCTGGTAGTCGTGGACGAGGATCGTCGCCTCGGCGTTCCACGGCGCGAACAGCGACGACCACGCGTGCTTCGCCCAGCCGGGGCTGGAGATGTTGAGGTGCACGTCGCCGGGACGCAGGCCGATCCAGTACATCGTCGACAGGTGGCCGACGGGGTAGGACGCCTGGGTGTGCTGCACGAGCTTCGGCCGCGACGTCGTGCCGCTCGTGAAGTACAGCAGCAGCGGGTCCTCCGGACGCGTCCCCGGGTGCGGGAGGTCGACACCGGCGTGCTGGGCGGTGTCGGCGAGCGGGGTCCAGCCGGCACGGTGGCCGACGACGACGCGGAGGTAGTCACCGGGCACCTCGTCGAACTTGCCTGCGTCGCCCTCGCCGCACACCACCGCCCGGGCGGAGGTGCGCTCCAGCCGGTCACGCAGGTCGGCGGGGCCGGCGGCCTGAGCGGTCGGCACGATGACCGCACCGAGCTTCATCACGCCGAGGACGACCTCCCAGAGCTCGACCTGGTTGCCGAGCATCACCACGACCGGGTCACCCCTGCCGACGCCGAGGCTCGCGAGCAGGTGCGCGACCCGGTTGGACCGCACGACCATCTCGTCGAACGTCACGGCGGTCCGCGAGCCGTCCTCGGAGAGGACGACCAGCGCCTCCCTCTGGTCGTCGCGCGCGAACGCGTCGAACCAGTCGTGCGCCCAGCACCACCGCTCACCCACGTCGGGGAAGGAGAAGCCAGCGACGGCGGCGTCGTGGTCGCCACGCCACGCGAGCAGCTGGTCGCGCGCCGCGCGGAAGGAGGCCGTCGCGTCGGTCACCGGGCTCACCCCGCCAGGCCCAGGTACTGGACGATCACGTCGTTGAAGTCGCCCGCCCGCTCGATCTGCGTCCAGTGGCCGCAGCCCGCGAACACGTGGAGGTCGGCGTTCGGGAGCAGGCGCAGCATGGTCAGGGCGACGTCGACGGGGACGATGCTGTCCTCGCGCCCGTGCACCAGCAGGGTCGGGCGGGTCACGGCGCGCACCTGCTCCTCCGTGATCCCGAGCTGCCCACCGGCGTGGTCGGGGTGGAAGAACATCAGGCGGTAGGCCTCGTGAGCACCGGGAGCGGCGCTCGCCTCGTACCGGATCTGCACCAGCTCGTCGGTGATCAGGTCCGGGTCGACCGCGAAGTGCCCGCGCAGCAGGTCGCGCATCGCCTCGGGCGACGGCTCGTACGCCCGCAGTGCCTCGAGGCCCTTCGTCATCGTCATGCCCACCCCCGGGGCACCCATCAGCACCAGCCGGTCGAGGCGGTCCTGGTCGTCCTCCGCCATCTGCAGCGCGATCCGGCCGCCGAGCGAGTTGCCGACGATCGACACCTTCTCCAGGCCGAGGGCGTCCAGGAAGCCCCACACGTGGTCGGTCCAGGTGCGCAGGCTGTAGCGCACGTCAGCAGGACGCTCGGTGTGTCCGAAGCCGACGATGTCGAGGGCGAGTGCCCGAGCGTGCGCGGCCACGGCGGGCAGGGCGTGCTGCCAGTTGGCGTAGGCGGAGACGCCGGGCCCGGAGCCGTGCAGGAACAGCACCGGCGTGCCGGAGCCGACGTCGTGGTAGTGCGTGGACGTGCCGCGGACGTCGATGAAGGCGCCGTCGACGAGGTCCGTCGGCGAGTGGGAAGCAGTTGAGGTGGTCACACCGCGACGCTAGGAACCGCCGATGCCGTCGACAACGCGCGGTTCCAGCCGCTAGAAACCGCTGGGCGGCCCTCAGAGGGGCGGCAGGGACGAGCGGTCACCTGCCACGGCGTCGTGCTCCGCCCGGAGCAGCTCGCGGCGCAGCTGCGGGTCGGCCGAGGCCCGGCGGAACGCGTCGAGCTCGACGGCGAGGCGCGCCGGGTCGTCGATCTGGGCGATCAGGTTGCGCCGGGCCAGGCTCATCGGCGCGGCCTCGTCCAGGAACACCCGGCGTCGACCGTCCGCCCAGGCGGTCACCCGATCGTCGACGCCAGCGCGCAGTGCGTCGTGGAGCACGGGGACCAGGGTCGCGCCGTCGTGCCAGCCCGTCAGCGAGGTGTGCCCGGCCAGGGGGTGGGTGACGTGCGCTGCGGCGGCGACGAGCACGACCCGCCCCGCCCGGTACGACGTGGCGCTGCGCTGGTGCATCCGCGCCGTCGCGAGGCCGAGCACCTCGGGGTCACCGCCGGTCACCCGGCGCAGGACACCGCGCAGCCGGAGGGCGACGCTGGCCTCGTCGAGGGCGAGCGACTCCTGGCACACGTAGCGCCAGGTCGACGGCCCCAACCGCTCGACGACCGCACCGGCACGGCCGTCGACCTGGAGGGTGGTGTCGGCGTAGCCCTGGCGGGTGAAGTCGTGGTCCACCACCGCCACCACGCCGCGCTCGGTCCAGGTCGTCCCCTCGAACCCGAGGCCCGTGGCCCGGCGGACGCCGCTCGCAGGCCCGTCAGCGCCGACGACCCAGTCCGCAGCGATCCCCCGTCCGTCGGGGAGGGTCAGCACCGCTCCGTCCACGTACTGCCGCAGGCCGTCGATGCCGGGCGCGTCGACGATCGAGACCCGGTGGTCGAGCAGCGCGTCCCGCAGGATCGCGCGCAGCCGCGCCGGCTCCAGCCGGAGGTTGAACGGGTACGGCGCCTCCGGGCCCAGCTCACGAAGGTCGAAGACGAGCCGCTCACCCGTGGCCAGCACCGAGATGCCCCACGATGCGGTCGCCTCACCGGCGACGAGCGCGGCGTCGAGCACGCCGAGCCGGTCCAGGATCGGCAGCACGGACCAGTGGTGGACGCCCGACCAGGTCGGCCCCGGTCGCGTGGACGAGCCCGCGGCGGTGTCGACCAGGGTGACCGCGACCCCGCTGCGGGCGAGCCCGAGCGCGGTCGCGAGGCCGGCCGTGCCGGCGCCCACGACCGCGACGTCCGTCACCCGCGCGGTCACGAGGGCACCCGGCTGCCCAGCAGCTGGAGGCCGTTGTCGCGGAACACCTGCTGCGCCCCACCCGGGGGCAGGGCACCGCGCGCCTCGGCGTCGACGAGGAACGACCGGACGTCACCGGTGAGGTCGGGGAAGAAGGGGTGGTCGGTGCCGACCACGACACGGTCCGCACCGAACCGGTGCACCAGCAGCCGCAGGTGCTCCGGGTCGAGCACCAGGGTGTCGACGTGGAGCGAGCGGACCCGCTCGTCGATGGCCTCGACGGGGGCGCCGTCGAACAAGCCCGCCGCGAGCCGGAGCCGCGGGTAGGACCAGGCGAAGCCACCGCAGCCGTGGGCCAGCACGACGCGCAGGCCGGGGAAGCGCTCCAGGACGCCGCCGAAGACGAGTGCGCCGGCGGCCAGGGCGGTGTCGACGTGCATGCCGAGCCCGAAGTCGTAGGGCTGTCCCGACCGGCGTACCGTCCCGGCCCCGCCGTCGGCGGGGTGGACGAAGACGACGGCGCCCAGCGCCTCGGCCGCCTCGAAGAACGGCTGCAGCGCGGGCGAGTCGAGCTCGTGGCCCCCGGGCCGGGCCCCGATCTCGACGCCGACCAACGGGGTCGGGCCACCCATCAGCCCTTCGAGCACCTGGACCGAGTCCGCGGCGTGTGGCAGGGGGACGGTGCCCAGGCCGTGCAGCCGGCCGCCGCCCCTGCTCACCGCCGCGGCGATCGACCGGTTCATGGCCACCGCGTAGGCCCGTGCCGCGCCGGGGTCGCCGGCGTAGGGGAAGGTCACCGGGACCGGCGAGATCACCTGCTGCTCGAGGCCGGCAGCATCCAGGTCGCGCAGGCGCGCTCCGACGTCCCACAACGGAGCGCGCACCTCGCGGAAGACCTGCCCGGCGCGCACGACCTGTCCCCGCTCCTCGTCGAGCACGACGAGGTGCGGCAGGTCGGCGGGGAGGACGCCGTCGGCGAAGACGTCGGTGCCCAGCCAGTGCGCGTGCAGGTCCACCCCGCCGCGCAGATCAGGGACCGTCATCGGCTGGATCTCCTCCACGGTGCGCTCCGGCGGCTGGTGCAGGCCGCCACGGTGCCGGAGCACCCCGGGTCCCCGCACCGGGGCATTCCGGCCGCCGGAACGGGGGACTTTCGCGCACGCCGCCCTCGACGTACAGTGACGGGCATCACGCAAATGGTCAGACCAAGGAGTCGCGATGAGCGTCACCCAGGAGCCGCCCACGCGCTCGCGGACCCCCGACGCGGAGCCGCCGAGCATCCTCACCAAGGCCTTCGACCTGCTCCGGGCGTTCAACCCGCACCAGCGGGTGATGACCCTCAGCGAGCTGGCTCGCGCCTCGGGGCTCCCGAAGTCGACCGTGCACCGGCTGCTCGCCCGGCTGGTCGAGCTCGGCGCGGTCGAGCACCATCGCTCGGGCTACAAGATCGGCCTCGGCCTGCTGCAGCTCGGCGCCGGCACGCCGGCGGGCTACATGCGCGACCTGGGCATGCCCCACCTCAGCCAGCTGCACCGGTGGAGCGGCGCGACGGTGCACTTCGCGGTGCTGCGGCAGTTCGACGTGGTCTACCTCGAGAAGCTCAATGCTCCCGGCTCCCCCGCCGGCATCACGAGCGTCGGCGGGCGCCTTCCCGCGAATTGCACCGCGATCGGCAAGGCGCTGCTCGCGCACGAGAATTTCGACGACCTGGGGGCGTTCCTGCCGCAGCCGCTGCCCCGGATGACCGCCCGGTCCGTGACCGACGTGGACGAGCTCATCGACGAGCTGCGTCGCGTGCGCGTCACGGGGATCGCTCGCGAGGAGGGCGAGGCCCAGCCCGGCCTGTCCTGCGTCGCGGCGCCCGTCGTCCTCAACGGCTTCGCCATCGGAGCGGTGTCGTTGGGCTTCCCCACTGGTAGCGAGCTGCCGGCCCGCGCCGAGCAGGCGCTGTCGATCACCGCCCGGCGCATCGCCGAGGACGTGGACACCGGCCTGGCCGGCCGGGAGCACTGGTTCCCCCGCGAGGTCTGACGCGCGGGCCCTGGGACCGGGGGCGGTGGGACGCGCATCCCGCCGCCCCCGTTGGCCGTCCGCCGGACGGCGCCGCCGGGTGACGGCCGTCGTGGCCGTCACCCGGTCCGTCGTCACCGGAAGATCGCGAAGGCCTTGTTGGAGTTGAAGATCTCGGTGACCACCCAGTCGGACCACTCGAGCTCCATGTCTAGCTCTGACATCGCGCCGAGCAGGCAGAACCAGTTCAGCATCTCGTGCTGGCCCGAGTCGACGATCTCCCTGCTGGTTCGGGCGTTCCAGGTGTCGTAGTCGCCGGCGAGCATCGCGTCGTAGAGGCGCTGGTCGGACTCCGTGTCAGGCCGCATGTGCCACCCGGCGTCGTACAGGAAGGCGTGCGACCAGCTCGAGGAGGCGACGAGCGCGACCCGCTTGCCGCTCCGGGCGACGGAGCGCGCCACGGCGCGTCCGAACTCGAAGCAGCGCCGGGGGCTGGGGCCGGGCGGGTCGAGGTCCTCGCCGGCCCTGATGTCGGCGAACCGCGCGATCCCGCCCTGGCGGGCGATCACGTGCTCGCCGTAGCAGTTCACGGCGAGCGGGACGATCGGGTACGGGAACTCCTGCCCGACATTGTCGTAGTCGAGGAAGAGCTGTGTGTTGCCGAAGGCGTGGGGGAAGTAGATCCCCTCGCGCGGTTCGTACGAGTAGGCCACGTCGACGCCCTCGTTGAGGACGTCGCTCGTGAGCTGCTTGGCGAACTGCGGGTCACCCTTCATGGTGAAGGTGGTGTCGCTGGGGAGCCCCCAGACGTTCGGGACCTTCAGCTTCTGGGTGAGCACGCCGAACGGCTCGACGACGGTGTCGTCGTAGGCGAGCACGCAGAACGACGGGATGACCTCCTCGCGGAAGTTCTCGTACTGGTCGTCGCCCCACACCAGGAGCACGTCCGGTTGGAACTCGTCGATCGCCTCGCGGCAGCGGCGCATGTCGTCGAGGAGCCGGCGGCGGTGCGCGGCAGCAGCGGTGGTGCCGCCGTCCTCGCCCCACTCCTGCCGGGCGAGGTCGCTCCAGCTCCCCGGGTCCTTGACCTCGTCCGGGATGTCCGGGTCCTTCATGGCGCTCTTGAGCAGGTTCGCCATGTGCTCGTCCGATCCGGCGAGCGGCGGGTAGTGGGTGAGCCCCACGCCGAGTACGTCGGTCACGGTGTCCTCCTGGGGTGACGGGGTCGGTTCGGGTTCAGGTCCTGACGGTCAGGACGCCGGGGTCAGCAGGGCGCGCTCCACCTCTCCGGCGGGTGTGCCCGCGGTCGCGGCCTTGCGCAGCCGCATGAGCAGGCGCGGGTCGTCGACGACCACGGCGCCGACGAGACGTCCGTCCGGGCCGGCGTACAGGGCGGCGAGGTCGCCGCCGGCGACGCTGCCGTGCACCGCGACCGCGACGCCGTCCGCCGGGCGGCCGACGATCTGGATCCGGTGGCCGTACTGGTCCGACCACACGTACGGCAGGGGGACGTTCGGGCGGTCACGGCCGACGACGTGCGCCGCCACGACCTCGGCCTGGTCCCCGGCGTTGGTCCAGTGCTCGATGCGTAGCGGGCGCCCGTAGGCGGGGTGGGGCCAGCGGGCGACGTCGCCCACGGCGTAGATGCCGGGGTGGCCGACGACCTGGAGGTCGACGTCGCACTCGACTCCGTCGTCGACCGGGAGGCCCGACCCGACGAGCCAGTCGGTCGCCGGGGTCGCGCCGATGCCCACCACGACCAGGTCCGCCGGCAGCTCCGTGCCGTCGTCGAGCCGCACCGCACGGACCTGGCCCTGGTCGGTGACGACCTCAGCCACCGAGCGGCCCGCCATCAGGCGGGCGCCCTGCGCCTCGTGGACGGAGGCCACCTCCGCGGCGACCTCCCGGCCCAGGACGTGGGCGAGCGGGACCTCCTGGGCCTCGACGAGGGTGACCTCGACCCCGCGTGCACGGGCGACGCTGGCGAACTCGGCACCGATGAAACCGGCTCCGACGACCACGGCGCGACGTCCCTCGCCGAGCCGGTCCCGGACGGCACGGGCGTCCTCGAGGGTGCGGATCACGTGCACGCCGTCGATGTGGTCGGTCCCCGGCAGGCGGCGGGGCTGCACACCGGTCGCGACCACGAGGCCGTCGTAGACGATGGCGGACGGCCCCTCGTCGTCGACCACGTGCAGCGTCCGGTTCGCCGGCTCCAGGCCGACCGCGCGGGTTCCGAGCCGGACGTCGAGGTCCAGGCGCTCGACGTCCTCGGCAGTGAGCAGGGGCACCGGCGAGCCGTCCGACTCGGGGGCCAGCAGGTCCTTCGACAGCGGCGGTCGGTCGTACGGCAGGTGGGCCTCGTCTGACACGAGGACCAGCTCTCCGTCGTACCCGGCACGGCGCAGGGCCTGGACGGAGCGGACGGCCCCGGTCGATCCTCCGACGACGACGATGCGGTTCATCGGAGCACGTAGACCTTCCCGTCCTCACAGACGACGTCGAAGGTCTGGAGCGCGATCGTCGCAGGGAAGCAGAGTGCCTCGCCCGAGCGGATGTCGAAGCGGGCCATGTGCAGCGGGCAGACGACCTCGTTGCCCTCCAGGTCGCTGTCCTCGCCCAGGGACCAGTCCTCATGGGTGCAGGTGTCGGCGGTCGCGAAGTACTCACCGTCGTCGTTGCGGTAGAGCGCGACGGCGATGTCCTCGCCGTCGGCGGGAACGGTCATCGACTCGCCGGGGGCGAGGTCGCCCTCGTTGCAGGCGAAGCGCCGGCCGATCGTCTGCGCAGTCTCCATGGGCGTTCCTTTCTCTGCGATGTCGTCACTGTTCGTCATCGCGGGATCCCGTCACCACGGGACGTTCCGACGTCCGGAACCACGTCGTGCCGCGGCACGGCGGGTGCTGCACGGTGATCTGGACGTGATCGTGCCGTCCCACCTCCCTGGCCCCAGGGCGGCTGGCCGGCCCCTGAGAGACAAGGAGTCGTGCGTGTCCGCCTACGTGAACGACGACCGAGAGACGCCGCGCTTCCAGGTGAACCGCGCAGCGATGGTCGACCCCGAGGTCTTCGCCCTCGAGCGCGACCGGATCTTCAACCACTCGTGGCTGTACATCGGCCACGAGACGGAGCTGAAGAAGAAGAACGACTTCAAGACGCGCTCGGTGGCCGGCCGACCGCTGATCTTCGCCCGCGACGCGAAGGGTGAGATCAAGGTCTGGATCAACTCCTGCCCGCACCGCGGCGCCATGCTGTGCCGGGAGGACAAGGGCAACGCCCGCTTCCTCACCTGCTTCTACCACGGGTGGAGCTTCAGCACGGCCGGCGAGATGGTGTCGATGCCGGGCGACGAGTCGTACGGCCCGGACTTCCCCCGGCCCGGTCTGGCCGCGCCGGCGAAGGTCGACTCCTACCGCGGCTTCGTCTTCGTCAGCTTCGACCCTGACATCGTCGACCTGAAGACCTACCTCGCCGGTGCGACCGAGTACATCGACCTGGTCTGCGACCAGTCCGAGGTCGGCATGGAGGTGCTCGAGGGAACCCACGAGTACTCGATCAAGGCCAACTGGAAGCTGCTCGTCGAGAACAGCTTCGACGGCTACCACGCGGTGTCCACGCACCAGCGCTACTTCGAGATGGTGCTCGCCGCACGCGGCAAGCTCGACCCGAGCGCGCTCGGTGACTCGCGCGGCATCGACCTCGGCAACGGCCACGCCGTCGTCGCGGGGGCGCCGGCGACCGAGGGCCTGTTCGGGCGCCCGCTGTCCGAGGCCGGCGCTGCCGAGCGGGAGGCGCGCTTCGAGCGCTTCCGTGAGCGGTACGGCGCGGGCTGGGTCGACCGCATGCAGGGCAACCGCAACCTCGTGATCTTCCCGAACCTGGTCATCATCGACCTGGTCATGGGCGTGGTCATCCGCAAGATCGACCCGGTCTCGCCGGACTACATGGAGGTCACCGCCTGGGAGCTCGCCCCGCCGGAGGAGGGCGAGGAGCTGCGCAAGCAGCGCCTGGACAACTTCCTCACGTTCTGGGGGCCCGGCGGCCTCGCCTCGCCCGACGACGTCGAGGCCCTCGAGACCTGCCAGGTCGGCTACGGCGCTGCGCGCGAGCTGGAGTGGTCGGACATCTCCCGCGGCATGAACAAGAGCGTCAACAACACGACCGACGAGCTGCAGATGCGCACCTGGTGGCGCCGCTGGAACGAGCTGGTCACCGGCGAGGTGCTCCCGCCGGAGCCGAAGGACCCGCTCGGCGACGTCTTCGTCGCCCCGCGGGAGGACCGCGGAGCCGTCCCGACGGCCTGACGCCCGCCCTCCTGCACGAGGCCCGTCCACGCGTCGCGTGGACGGGCCTCGTCGTCTGCTCGCAGGTGGTGGCTGGGACGACCCGACAGTCGGACGCAGAGGACCCGCCCACGCGGTGCGTGGGCGGGTCCTCGTCGTCGCCGTCGGATGGTCGGGTCGTCTCGCGCCTGTCGGTCCGGCCGGGAAGGTCAGCTGGCCTGGCGCTCCCGCCAGGCGAGGGCCAGTGGCGTCAGCCGCGGTGCCACCCGGGCGAGCAGCCACTCGACGGTGCGCTGCCAGCCGTCGTACGACGCCGCGAAGCTGACGCCGTCCTCGGAGCGGCGGTGGAAGTCCGCGCCCACCCCGGGGTAGACGACGACCTGGCTGTGCACGTCGGATCCCCTGTCCAGGGCCCGCCGCAGGCGGGACACCTCGGCAGCGGACAGGTCCGCGGCGTCCTCACCGAGCAGGCCGAGCCACGGCGTCAGGAGCGCCGGGTCGGCCTCGACCGCCGCCACGTCCGGGGCCGGGGAGATGCCCACGACGGCACCGAGTCGCCGCCGCTGCGCCATTTCGAGGGCAGCGGTGGCCCCCTCACCGATGCCGACGACACCGACCTGGTCGCCGTACCAGTCGCGGACCGCGGCGCGCGCCTCCACGAGGTCCGCGACGCCGGGACCCGCCGGGACGGCGAGCGTCTCGAGCCCCTCGACGGCGAGGTTGTTCATCACCTCGACGACCTCGCCGTCGGCGACCGTCGCATCGGTCAGCAGGACCACGAGCCCGCGCGGTGTCCCGCCGAGCTGGATCTCCCTGGCGACCACACCGTTGCCGAGCTCCTGCGTGCGGGGCTCGATCATGATCACGTCGGACATCGGACGTCCTCCTTGCCGTCAGGCCTCGGGGTGCGGGGTCCAGGGCCAGTACTTCGCCGTCGCCCCCGCGTCGACGGTGATGTTGGTTCCGGTGACCATCGCCGACTCGTCCGACGCCAGGTAGACGACGGCGCCGACATAGTCGTCCGGCGTGGGCAGCCGGCCCAGCGGCAGCTGGGCCGCGAAGTCGTTGCGGTAGGTGGAGGGTCGCGCGAGCAGGTCCTCCATGGCGCGCCGCGCCTCGGGGTCGGTCGGCGCCGTCGCCGTCGGCGTGAACCCGTTGACGCGGATTCCGTGGCGAGCGAGCTCCATCGCGACCGACCGGGTGAAGTTGATCAGCCCGCTCTTCCCGGTGGAGTAGCCGACGTTGCCCGGCTGCCCCTGCCAGGCCGCGGTGGAGAGCACGTTGATGATGCTGCCCTCGCGGCCCCGCTCGATCATCGACCGGGCCACGGCTCGGGTGAAGAGGAAGGATCCACCCAGGATGACCTCGAGCTGGCGGCGGTAGTCGTCGTACGGCATGTCCAGCACGCCCTGCTGCTGGAAGAACACGGCGTTGTTGACGAGGACGTCGATACCGCCCCACGCGTCGACGGCCATGGCGACCGCCTCGTCGGCGTGGGCGGGGTCGGTGACGTCGCCCGCCAGCGCGAGGGCGTAGCCGCCCCGGTCGCGGATGCGGGCGGCCGCGGCCTCGGCGACGTCCTTGGAGAGGTCGGTGCACAGCACCCGCGCCCCCTCGGCGGCGAGCCCTGCCGCCAGGGTCCCGCCGATGTTCGGGCTCGCGCCGGTGACGATCGCGACCTTGTCACGCAGCCGGTTCACAGGATGATGCTGACCTTGCCGTGGGGACGCAGCGCAGCCAGGTCCAGGACCGAACGGCGCGTGAGGAAGCGCAGTGCGCCGCTCTCGTCTCGCTCGAGGACGTGGCGGTAGGTGCCGACGTAGGTGTCGAACGCCGTGCCACGCATCCGGAAGACGGCGAAGTTGGCGGTCACCCGCAGCCGACCGTCCTTGTCCTGTCCGGCGAGCACGTTGGTGACCATGCGGCGGGTGCGGGAGTGCGGGTACTCGGCGTGGGCCGAGCGCTTCATCAGCGACCCGATGCGCTGTTCGAGCAGGAAGCGGTCGTCCTGCACGAGGAAGAGGTCGCGGCCGGGGTCACCCTCCGGCAGGTCCGTCGAGGGGACCAGGTACTGGCCCTCGGGCAGGAATAGGTCGAGCCACTCGGGCAGTCGCCACTCGTCGAGCAGGTTCGCCTCCTCGTAGAGGAAGCGCTCTGCCTCCGCAGAGAGGGCCACGTCGTGCTCGGTGCGGAAGGGGGCGGTCGTCACGTCGGTCTCCTCGGTCGTTCGGGCCCGGGTGCGCCGGGCGACGACCTCAGGTTGCCGCCTGTCCCGACAACGGAGAACCGGCGGTTCCGGACCCCGGAACCGCCGGTGCGTGGCGGGTGTCAGGCGCCGTCAACGCCGCCGTCGCCGGACGTCACCAGTCCCCGACCACGAGCTCGAGACAGGCCTCGCAGGTGTGCACCGCGGAGCCGGCGAAGCGCGGCGGCGGGAAGGGGACGTCGAGCATCCGCTGCCAGGAGTAGGCCCACTGCCCGCAGGCGGTGGACATGCCACCCATCTCCTTGGCGTGTGCCACCGACGCCGGCCGGGTGACGAGCTCGCCGTCGACGTAGAAGTGCCGCACGTGGGTCGCCGTGACGTACCAGCGACGGCCGGTTGCAGCCGTGCCGCTACGCCCTCCGCCGGTCACTGCGGTGGTCATCGCATCCTCCAGATCGGGTCGCGCTTCTCGCGGAAGGCGGCGACGCCCTCCTTGATGTCCTCGGTGGTGAACGCCAACGCCAGCTGCGACTGAAGGGACGAGAGGGCGTCGGGCAGCGCCATGTCGCGGGTGGCGTCGATGGCGTCCTTGCCGAGGCGCATCAGCAGTGGCGACTTGCGGGCGATCCGCCCGGCCCAGTCACGGACGGTGGCGTCGAACTCGTCGGCGGGTACGACGGCGTTGACGATGTCGAGGCGCTCGGCCTCCGCGGCGTCGATCGGCTCGCCGAGCATCATCAGCTGGTTGGCGCGCATCCGCGGCACGTTGCGGTAGATGAGCGCCGAGATCATGAACGGGAAGACGCCTACGTTGATCTCGGGGCAGCCGAAGCGCACGCCCTCACGCGCGACGACCAGGTCGCAGGCCAGCGCGACCCCGAACGAACCGGCGAGGACGTCTCCGCCGGCGGCACAGATGACCGGCTTGCCGAGGCTGCCGATGAGTCGGTAGAGCCGCGGGAAGCGGTCCAGCCCGGCGTACTTGTCGATCGTCGGCGCGTCGCTGGCGAAGGCCTTGAGGTCGCCACCGGCCGAGAAGACCCGGTCGTGCGAGGACCCGAGGACGACGACGCGGACGTCCGGGTCGCAGCCGGCGTCCTCGAGGGCGGCGATCAGCTCATCGAGCAGGGCGTCGCTGAGGGCGTTGCGGGTGTCGGGCGAGTCGAGGGTCACGAAGGCGACGCCGTCGCCCTCGACCTCGTAGCGGACCAGGCTCATGTGGTTCCTCCGGTCAGGCCTCGAGGACGACCTTGCCGAAGCCGGCGCCGGTCTCGAGGTGGGTGTGGGCTGCAGCAGCGTCGGCCAGGGAGAAGGTCCGGTCGACGACGGGCGGTCGGACCCGGTGCTCGGTCATCAGGTCGAGCAGTCCCGCGAAGTCGCGCGGGCTGCCCATCGTCGTGCCGAGCAGCGTGTACTGGCCGAAGTAGAAGGGCCGGACGTCGATCGTGGCCTGCTCCGCGCGGTTCGCGCCGAGCACGACGAGGCGACCCCCGGGGCGGAGCGCACGGATCGCCTCGCGCCAGCTCCCGACGGCGTCGAGCACGACGTCGAAGCCACCGCCGACCAGCTCCCTCGCTTCCTCGGGCCAGGTCTCGGCGCCGGCACCGTCGTACCGGACACCGCCAGCGGCACCGAGCTCGACGGCCTGCGCGATCTTGTGGTCCGCCGACGAGGTCACCACGACCCGGGCACCGACCGCCGAGGCGAGCGTGACCGCAGCCGTGGCAACACCACCGCCCGCGCCGAGCACGAGGAGGCTCTCGCCGGCGGACAGCTGGGCCCGCGAGAAGAGCGCACGGTAGGTGGTCAGCCCGACGAGGGGAAGGGCTGCTGCCTCCGCCCAGCTGAGGCCGGCCGGCTTCGGCGCGACGCACTCGACGGGAACCGCGACGCGCTCGGCGTAGGTGCCGGGACGGTGGTCGCCGAGGATCTCCCACTGCGTGCCTGGGGCGGACTCGTCCGACCCCCACCCCAGCGACGGGAGGACGACGACCTCCTCGCCGGTGGCGAGGTCGACCCCGGCGCCGTCGGCGCCGGGCGTGTGCGGGAGCGGCGAGCCGTACTTGCCCTGGCGCACCAGGACGTCGTGCCAGTTGAGGGCGGCGGCCCGCAGCTCGACGACGGTCCAGCCCGGTCGTTCCGCAGGGTCGGGCCGGTCCCCCAGCCGCAGGACCTCCGGACCGCCGTAGGCCTCCTGGACGACGGCCTTCACGGCACCGGGGTGAGGGACCGCAGCCGCGTGCGGACCTCACCGGAGAGCTCGATCGCCTCCTCCGCCGACGCGGCGACGGGGATCAGGGTGATCGTGCGGGCTCCCCCCTCGACGTAGCCTGCGACGAAGTCGGCGACGTCGTCGGGCGTTCCAGCAGCGCTGATGTGCTGGAACTTCTCAGGCGGCAGGTTGTAGAGCGTGGACATCCGCTCCCCCAGCGCAGCGCGCGCCCGGTCGGCGTCGGCGCCCAGGCCGGCCCACACGTTGAGCCCGGCGAAGGTCGGCCCCTCCCGACCGCTCGCCGCGAAGCCGTCGAGTATCTGCTGGTGGGTGGCGGCGTACCGTCGCGCCGAGCACCACATGCCGAGCCACCCGTCGCCGTGGGCGACCGTACGGCGGACGGCGACGTCGCCACCTCCACCGATGACGATCGGCACGCGCGGGTCGGGCGCGGGCCGGATGCTGGCCCCCCGGAAGCTGTAGAACTCGCCGTCGTGGTCGACCTCGTCACCCGACGCCAGCTGCCGCAGCAGGCCGAGGGTCTCGTCGACGCGGCGACCGCGGGTCGCCGGGTCGATGCCCATGTTGGCGACCTCGGAACGGTCCTCGCCGCCCACGCCCACGCCCAGGGTGAGCCGCCCCGGGGCGACCTGGCTCAGCGTGGCGAGCTGCCGGGCGGTCGCCAGCGGGTGGCGCAGGCCCGCGAGGTAGACGCCCATCAGCACCTTCAGCGAGTCGCTCGTCGCCAGGGCGGTGGTCGCGGCGACGAAGCCGTCGAAGCCCTGGCCGCCGTGGAAGCTGATGTGGTCGCCGACCGTGAGGTGGTCGAGGCCGGCAGCCTCCATGCCGTGCAGCAGGGCGCGGCGGCGCGCGGGCGGGGCCTCGAGGAAGTCGTCGTTGAGCGCGACGCCCACCTGGATGTCCGTGTTCATGTCGCGATGGTCGGCCATCACGCTGCTCCTTCTCAACTAAAGGTCAGACCAGAAAGTGGAGTTCCCTCCAGCCGTCCCGTGCCACGGCCCCATGGCGCGGTACGGCAACGGCCGCGGGCGGGCGACCTCGTCGTCGCCCACCCACGGCCGGGGAGGAGGGAGGTCAGGCGTCGGCGGTCGCCGCGAGCTTGGCCGCGATCTCCGCACGCAGGACGTGCTTCTGGACCTTGCCGGTCGCCGTCATCGGCAGCGCGGAGGTCATCTCCAGGCGCTCCGGGAGCTTCTGGGTCGCCACGTTGTGCTCGCGGAGGAACGTGGTCACGTCGTCCAGCGTCAGCTGCGTGTCGGGCTCCGCCGGGACGACGTAGACGCAGACCTTCTCGCCCAGACGCTCGTCGGGCATGCCGACCACGGCGACGTTGGCGATGGCCGGATGGGTGAGCAGGTGCTCCTCGAGCTCACGGGCGCTGATGTTCATGCCGCCGCGGATGACGATGTCCTTGAGCCGCCCGGTGACCCGCACGAAGCCGTCCGCGTCCATCCGGCCGAGGTCGCCGGAGCGCGAGAACCCGTCCGGGGTGAACAATGCCGCCGTCTCCTCGTCGTTGCGGAAGTACTCGATCATGTGGCTCGGCCCGCGGTAGGCGATGTCGCCCTCCTCCCCCGCTGGCACCTGCGCTCCCCTGGAGTCGACGACGTGGACCTCCGCACCGAGGAGCGCCCGGCCGTCGGACGTCGCGGACCGCGACGCGTCGTCCTCGACGGTGCACATCGTGGTCAGGAAGTTCTCCGAGCGCCCGTAGAGCGACAGGGTCTGGCACCCAGCGAACAGCTCGCGGGACTTCTCGACCACCGAGCCGGGGATCGGGGACCCCGCGCACACCCACAGTCGCAGGCTCGACGCGTCGTGCTTGGCCGGGTCGTAGGCGCCCATGAGCATCTGCAGGAAGGGCGTGGCGGTGACGGACGCCGTGCAGCCGTGCTCCTCGATGAGCCGCAGGCCCTCGGCCGGGTCCCAGGCCTCCATCAGGTAGGACTTGGCGCCGTAGAGCAGCGGGAGCAGGACGCTGGTGACCAGGCCGGTGCTGTGCGTGATCGGCGACGGGCCGAACTGCACGTCCTTCGCGCTGTACTGGAGGCTCTTGCCGATCGCGGCCGCACTGGAGCGGACCGTGTTGAACGTGTGGAAGCAGCCCTTCGGACGCGAGGTCGTGCCCGAGGTGTAGACGATCAGGAAGCCGTCGTCGGGTGAGGAGTCGGGGCCGAGCTCGGCCTCCAGGGTCTCCGCGTCGCCCTCGACGTACAGGCTCTCGAGCGGCGTGCCCGCACTCGGGGCAGCAGCGCGCGCCACGTAGACCTCCCGCAGGGCGGGCGTCCCGGAGCGCAGCTCGCCGAACATGGCGGCGTGGTCGAAGCCGCGGAACTCGCCGCAGGTGACGGCCAGCGCGGCGCCGGAGTGCTGCAGCACGTAGCCGACCTCGTCACCGCGGTAGATCGGCATGATCGGGACGAGGATCGCGCCGATGCGCGACGCCGCGGCGGCCACGACCGGGAACTCGACCCAGTTCGGCAGCTGCGCCGCGATCCGCTCGCCACGCTGCAACCCCGCCCGCTTGAGGCCGACGGCCAGCCGGCGCACGCGGTCGGCGTACTCCGCAAAGGTGAGTGTCGTCGCTGCGTCGACCAGGAAGGGCGCGTCCGGCGTCGCGGCCGCCTGCCCCACCACCAGGTCGTAGAAGCTCGACTCCTGCCAGTAGCCGTTCTCGTAGAACGACGCGATGTCGGCCTCGGAGTACCGATCGCGGACGGTCTTCAACTGCTCCACCATTGCTGTCCCTCTTCCCGGGTGTGCGACGTGCATCACAGGCTTAGTCGCAGAATATAATGGTCAGGCCATTCGCGCAATGGCCGTGTCCGGTGCCCAGCGCCCCACGCGCTAGGCGGCCGGACTGGCGGCGCGAGACGCCTCGAAGGACGTCCGGGCGAGGCCGATCGCCACCCCCACCAGCACCGCGGTGAGCGTGGTGAGGAGGAGCTGCACGAGCGGCAGCTCGCCGGAACCGGCGCGCACGAGCGGCAGGATCAGGACGTAGCTCCCGACGGCCGCGACCGGCGCCTGCCGCCAGGCCGAGACCGGCGTCCCCGCCGGGGTGGCGGCCACCGCCGCCACCCCGAAGGCGAGCACCGCGACCAGCGGCAGCCAGGCGTAGCCGAGCGGCTCGACCACCTGTGCCACGACGGGGTGCACCAGTCCCCCGACCAGGAGAACCCCGAAGCCACGGAACGCACCGCGGATGACCGCGGCGTACCCGAGTGCGCGAGTGCTCATGCGACGAACCTAGGGATCGCCGGCGGCGACGGCATCGATCCTGGGGCAGAGGCCGCTCCCCCGAACGGACCGTGACCCACGCCACGTGCCCGTCCGGCTCTCCCGGGTTCAGAGCACGGCGAGGACGGCGGCCCCGACGAGCACCGCGGCGGCGAGGTAACAGGACGCGGCTCCCCGGCGCAGGGTCCGGACACGGCGCTCGCGGTCGTAGACCTCCAGGTGAGCGGGCACCAGCGTCACCGCCTGGCTGCGACCCCAGTACCCCACCGCGCCGACGAGGACGGCGGCGACCACCAGGGCGGCCGCGTGGACCAGCTGCTCGACCACGGGCTCACCGCCCACCCGTCACGTCGGCCTGGTCGATGTCCGGCACGGCGCCGGGGTCGGCCGGCCGGTAGGCGTCCGCGTAGGTCACGTCGTGCCCGGCGATGACGTCCTCGAGCCAGGCGCGCCACTTCTCGAGTGAGCGCTCGGCCAGGACCGTCCGGCGCAGCTCCTCGCGGAGCTCGGAGTAGACGGCAGCACGGGCCGGGAGCTGGCGCACGACCTCGCCGACGTTCCAGCCGGACTCGGTGCGCACCGGGCCGAAGAAGCTGCCGACCCGGGCACCGAACGCGGCCTTGGCATACGCCTTCTCGAGGTCGTCGCGCGCGACGGCGCCCAGCGCACCACCCGCGTCACGGGTCGCCGAGTCGAGGCTCGCGCTACGGGCGACCGCGGCGAAGGCGCTGCCGTCGCGCAGCTGCCGCAGCACGGCCTGCGCGGACCGCCTGTCGGCCACCACGATGTTGCGCAGCTCGCGGCGCACCGGCGTGCCGAGCTCCGCGCGCCGCTGGGCGAAGGCTTCCTTCAGCTCCGCCTCGGTCACGTCGACGTCGCCCGCCACCGCGTCGAAGAGGCGCGAGACCAGGATCTGGTCGCGGATCTCCTGGCGCACCTGCTCCTCGGTGGCGCCGAGCTCACCGAGGGCCGCGACGAACGCCGAGCGGCCGCCGTCGGGGTAGCGCTGCGTGATGATGCCCTGCAGCGTGCTGTCCACGTCCTTGGCGGCGACCACGATTCCCCGCTCCTCCGCCTCCTGCTGGAGCATGCGCTGCACGGCCATCGACTTGGCGGCATCGCGGAGGAAGTCCTCACGTTCCGAGCCTGCCGCAGGCACCTCGACGCCGTAGAGGGCCTCCAGGCCGTCGACGCGGCGCTCCACCTGCTTCGCGGTGACCACCTCGTCGCCGATCCGGAACGCAGCGCCGTCGGGGAGGGCGTCGCGCTGGACGAGCCACCAGGTCAGCGCCGCAGCAAGCACCGCGAGCACCACGACGACCACGCCCGACCGGCGCCGGCCAACGGCGTCGAGGCGGAGCCGGTGCCGCCACCCCGGCCCCTCGTCGACGACGCGCACCGACGGTTCCCCCGCAGCGTCTGCGGGTTCCGTGGTGGTGCTGTCCTCGGGCGTCGCAGTCTCCGTAGTGCTCATGCTGTGCCTCCGGTGAGCTCGAGCGAGTGGGTCTTGTCGCGGGGACCGGCGTGGTCACCGGCGTCGGCGTCGGCGTCGTCGTCTGCGGCACACTCCCGGCCCGGCCGGGTCGGGGCCAGCGTCGCCAGTGCGAGCGCCACGACGACGGAGAGGGCGACCGAACCGGACAGCGCGAGGCCGAGCTCGCGCAGGACCGGCAGGGACGAGGTCAGCAGCACGCCGTACCCACCGAGGGAGAGCAGCACGGCCAGCATGACCGAGCGGCGCATGCCTGCGTCGGCGGAGCGACGTGCGGCGAGGAGGAGGACGGTCAGCTCCGACCCGACGGCGGCGGTGAGTGCGCCGAGGGCGAGGGTGAGCGGGTTGAGCGCGCCGATGACCACGACGAGCAGCGCGATCGAGAGCCCGGTCGCGAGGACCGCGGCGATCCCCGCCAGCACGGCGTCCCTCCGGTGCGGCAGCAGGACGAGCAGCGCGGCTGCTGCAGCGACGAGGGCGACGACGCTGGACCGGTACCGCTCGCCGTCGACCAGGTCGTAGCCCCGCTCGGCGGCAGCGGGCAGGCCCGAGACACGGACCTCGTACCCGGCGGGGGGCGGCGGCAGCACGTCCTCGAGCTGCTCGACCAGGTCGCGGTCGTCGGCGAGGTCGGTCCAGGCGACGCCGTAGCTGGCCAGCGCCTCCCGCCCGTCGGCGGAGATGACCGCCGACGTGATGTACGACGGCAGGGCGGCGACCCCGGCCAGCACCTGGTCGGCAGTCGGCTCCTCGCCGAGGAAGGAGAGCAGCCCGCTGACGGTGACGACGGGCTGGACGCGGTCCCCGAACCGGGTCACCACCTGCTCCTCGGCGGTGCGCGCCCAGGCCAGTGCCTCGGGCCGCAGGACGTCATCGCCGACGAGCCGGATGTCGACCTCGGCGCTGAAGCCCAACGCCTCCTCGACCTCGACTGCATCCTCCAGGGCGGGCAGGCCTGCCAGCAGCTGCTGGGGGTCGGTCTTCAGGTCCGCGACCGAGAGCACGCTCCAGCCCACCCCGGAACCGACGACGCCCAGCAGGACGATGCCGCCGGCGAGGCTGCGGGACATCGACCAGGTCGCGACCGAGGGCTCCGTGCCCGTCTGGTCGGTCGGCGGACGCACCCAGGCTGCCAGCAGGCTGAGACCGACGACAAGGGCGAGGCCGACCGGCACGGCGAGACCGAGCTCGGAGACGAACGGGAGCGGCGACAGCAGCAGCCCGGCGAAGGCCAGGGCCGACGAGGTCGCCACGGCGAGCACCACCCGGCGGTGGCCCACGCGCGAGAGGTAGACCGGGTAGTAGCTGCCCAGCCCGAGGATGATCGGGAGGAAGGTGGCCGCGCCCAGCGAGAGTGGCTCGTCGCGCCAGCCGAAGGTCGCGAGCGTGCCGACCGTGGCGCCTGCCATCACCAGCAGCGGAGCGAGCCGCCAGCGGCGGCGGGTCCACGGGACCAGGAGGAGCACGAGGGCGACCACCCCGAAGGCCGTGAGAGCGAGGCGCGGCAGCTCGCCGCGCAGGCGTTCGGCCAGCGCCACGCTGACCACCGGCGCCCCGGTCACGGTCGCCCGGGCACCGTCGGGCACGGCGCCGTCGCGGGCGAGCACCTCGCGCACGTCGTCGGCCAGCGCGGCGGACGCCTTCTCGTCGAGGTCCTCGCGCGGGCGGAGGAAGATCGCGACCGTCTCCTCGCCGGGCAGGTACTGCCGCCACTGCGGGCGAACGCGACCGGTGCCGGGGTCTGCGACGACCGATGCGACGAAGTCCTTGTTGCTGAGCGTCGGAAGGCCGGCCGGCAGGGCCTGGACCAAGAGCGCGCCGTACCGTCGCTCGAACGTGCGCAGCTCCCGCTTCTTCCCGGCCTGCCGCAACGCGTCCCGCTGCCCGCTGAGGTCGGCCAGCATCTGCTTGACCCGCAACGCGATCTGGTTCAGCGTCGTCGCCGGTCCGTACGTCGCCACGACGTCGTCGACCTCGGCGAGCTCGCCCTCGAGCTGCAGCAGGCGAGGGAGTCGGTCTGCCGCGAGCGGGTCGCCCCCACCCTCGACGAGGACCACGACGGGATCTCCACCGAACTGGCGCGCCATGCCGTCCAGCGCCTCCACCGCAGGGTCGTCGGCAGGGAGCAGCGACTCCAGGTCACTGTCGACCTCGAGCCGTCCCAGTCCGACGACCGCCCAGGCGCTCGCCGCCGCCAGCAGGGCGGCGGCGAGCAGGAGGCGCAGGCGCGTGCTCACTCCGGGTCACGCTCCACCCGCGGGTAGGTCCCCTCGAACGGGCCGGGGTTCAAGGACCCGCCGGGCTCCGGGTAGGCGTTCGACTTGTCGAGGAGCCCGTAGTTGAGCGGCAACGGGTTGCCCTTGATCGACTGCTCGTTCAGCACCGGGAAGATCCGGAGGTAGTGCCCGTTCACGTCCGACTTCGCCAACATGGCCGACCAGTTCGCGATGAAGGCCGTCAGGTCCCTGGCGTAGGGCTTGATGAACGCGAGCATCGGGTTGACGTCCGCGAGGGTGGCCCGGGTCGTCGGGATGACCCGCACGACCTCCTTCGCCACGTCCGGGACGCGGTCCAGCGTGGCGGGCGCCTTGTCGAGGGTGGCGTCCAGCGACGGCAGCAGCCCGCGCAGGTCCCGCGTCGTCGCGGGGAGGTGCGCCAGGCCGCGGGTGAGGGCCGGGGCGGCGGCCTCGACGCCCTCCGTCACCGGTCGCAGGTCGACGGCGAGCGCCGAGAGGTCGCCCGTGGCCTCGCGGGCCGTGCGAAGCACGCCGGGCAGCTGCCGGAGCGTGGCCTCGATGTCGGCCTTCTGCGAGGCGGTGCTGGAGGTCAGCAGCTGCGCGTTCTCGACCAGGCTCACGATGCGGCCCTGTCCGACGTCCAGCGACTCCATCACCCGGCCCGACGTGGAGACCAGGCGCTGCAGGTCCTCGGACTGCGCCTCGAGGGCGTCGAGCACGTCGTACCCCTCGCGACCGAGGTTGCCCAGGCCGGTCAGGGTCTGGGCGATCTCGTCGCCGGTCTGGTCCGTGGACTTCCCGAGCGCGCGAAGGGCGGCGCCCAGGTCGTCGCGGGTCCCCTTGTCCAGGCTGGCGAGCACGTCGTCGAGCTGGACGCTGGGCACGAGTGCCTCGGCCGGGAGCTCGGCGCCGTCGTCGAGCTCGGGGCCGGACCCATCGACGATCTCGACGTAGGTCTCCTCGATCAGCGACTTGGAGCGCAGCCGCAGCTGCACGCCCTCGTGCAGCGGGGTGACGGCGTCGTCGTCGATCTGGACGACCACGCGGGCGGTGCCACCCTCGACGTCGAGCTGGCGCACCTTCCCGACCCGGACACCGGCGACCATGACGTCGGAGTCGTAGACCAGGTTGTCGACGTCCTTCGACTCCACCGTGACCCGGTAGCCGTCGCCGGAGACGAGCGGCAGGCGGCCACCCATGTTCACCCAGAGGTATCCGAACAGCGTCGCGCAGACGGCGACGAACGCCATCACGGTCAGTCCGCGGAGCCGCGGCACGGCGGCGTAAGGAATGCGCATCATCGGTCCTTGTTGATCGGGATCGGGAGCGTCGAGGTGTTCACCTGTACCTGGCCGCGCAGGATGCCGCCGTTGGCGTCCTGCAGGCTCACGACGGATGCCGTGTTGTAGACGAACGCCTGCAGGTCGGTGAACCGCTCGGTGAGGATGCGGGTACCACGGTCCAGCCGGGACGCGATCGGCACGACGTCGTCGAGCGCGGGCTGCAGCGCACGGACGAAGGGGCGCAGGTCGGCCACGACGGGGCGCAGCTCGGCCACGACCGGACGGGCACGCTGGGCAGTGTCCTCGACCTCCTTCGCGACCTTCCCGACGGCGGCGAGCGCGGACGGCAGCTCGCCGGACGCCTTGCGGAGGTTCACCAGCGCCGGGTCGAGCTCCGTGCTGAGCTCGGTGACGGCGGAGGTGGCCTCGCGGAGCTGGTCGGTCGCCCCGGGCAGCGCCTTGAGCGCGGCGCGGACGTCGCCGTCGTGGGCGGCCAGGGTCTCGACCGTCGTGGCGAGCGACGTGACCAGCCGCTGCAGCCGGGCGTCGTCGGCACCGGCGGCGGTCGCGATGGTCCGTAGCGACGTCACCAGCGATGCGATCGACTCGCGCCGCTGGGCCATCGCCTTCACCACCGGCCGGAGCGTGCCGAGCGTCTCGTCGGCCGCGTCGAGGCCGGCCGGCAACGCCTTGGCAGCGCTCGCCAGCGCGACGTCGGACTCCCCGAGCAGGGTGGTGAGGGCCGCACGGGTGCTGTCGTCGAGGTGGCTCAGCACCTCGTCGACCTGGACGGGGTTGGAGGTCTGCTCGACGGGGATCACCGCGCCGTCCTCGAGCTCGCCGGCGGCCTCGGTGCCCTGGCTCATCTCGACGTACATGTCGTTGAGGGGCGTCTTCGGCCGCAGCACGAGGTGGGTGTCCTTGTAGACCGGGTTGCCCGGCTCGATCGACAGGGTCAGCCGGGCCCGCCCGTCGTCCGTCACGTCGGCCTCGGTGATCCGGCCGACGGTGACACCAGCGATGCGGACCTCCTGGCCGTTGCCGGGACTGATCGCCGGCACGCTGCGGAAGTCGGCCTGGATGACGACCTCGTCCTGCCACGGCCAGTGGACCCGCTGCTTGGCGAGGATCACGCCGGCGACCAGCAGGCCGGCGAGGACCAGCGCGAGGATCGCCGCGACGTCACGGCCGAGGCCGGGGACGGTGCGCGCGCGCTCCCAGGCACGGGTGAGACGGTTCCTGGTCACGGTGCCCCCTGGGGGTAGGCGAGCTGCATCATCAGCTGCTCGAGGCTGATCGGCAGGTTCGAGACAGACCCCAGCCCGAAGCCGGGCTGGAAGTGGATGGTGGAGCCGTTGCGGTCGGTCATCCGGCCGGCGTTGTTCATGCCGGCGATGAGGTCGCCGAGCTCCTTGTAGAACACGGTGTCGTTGCCGCCCTTGGCGTACTCACCGGTCCCGTGCCAGTCGCTGTTGACCTTCTCGACGATGGGGCCCTTGATGCGGTCGAGCGTGGGCCCGTCGACGTCGTTCAGCACGCGGGTCGCGTCGACCGCCGAGGGGACGAGGTCGTCGACGACCGGACGCAGGTCGGCGAGCGCGGGGCGCAGGTCGCGCAGGACCGGGCGCAGCTCCCGCAGCGCCGGGTCGAGGGCGCGCAGCGTCGTGCTGAGCCGCTCGGCGGTCGGGACCGCGTCGTCGGACACGTCGCGCAGCTCTCCGAGGCTGTGGTCCAGGGCCCCGAGGCCGGCACGGGTCGCGCGCAGGGTCTGCGGCAGGTCGTCGACCGCTGCCGCGACGTCGGGGGCAGAGGCGGCCAGCGTGCTGCTGACGTCCGACAGGCCCGCCAGCGCGGCGTCGAGGCTGTCCCGGTTGTCGTTGAGGGTGCGGGCGGTGTCGTCGAGCGACGACACCAGCTTGCGCAGGTCCCCCTTCGACTTCCCGCGCAGGGCCTTCAGCGTGGTGCCGAGCGGGCGCAGCGTGGCCGGCGCGTCGTCGACGAGCCCGTGGATCGCGTCGCGTCCCGGTTCGTCGAGGAGCGCGTCGAGGCGGCGGACCGTGCGCTGCGTACTGGTGCGCGCCTCCGGCTTGAGCACCTCGAGGACGCGGTCCAGCTCGACGGGCGTGGTGGTCCGGTCGACGCCGATGGCGTCGACCTCGCCCGGGTCGCCGCCGGGCGAGAGCTCGACGTAGTAGTTCCCGCCGAGCAGCGTCGTCGGGCGGATGGCGGCACCCGGGTCGGAGCGCAGCTTGTCCTTGACGCCCTTCTCCAGGTGCAGGGTCGCCACGGCGGTGCCGTCCTTGCGGTGCTCCACGTCGGTGACGATGCCGACCGGCACCCCGGCGACCTTGACCTTGGTGACGTGGCTGCGCAGCTGGTAGTCCCGGTCGAAGGCGACGGTCATGTCGTCACCCGGGCTGAGGAACGTCGTGATCTGGGTCTTCTGGAACAGCGTGACGCCGAAGAGCACCAGCAGGGTGATGGCGACGACCCCGACCCTGGGCGCGGAGAACCGCTCGAATCGGTGCAGAGCCTTGAGCAACATCAGCGCCTCCCGAGGAGCGAGGTGGCGCGGTCCAGGTCGGCCTGGCCCGGCGCCGGGTAGGGGTTGCGATGGACCAGGGGGTCTCGCACCGGGAGCACCCCCGTGATGCTCTCCGGCCGGACGACCAGGTCGATGCGCAGGTAGTTGCCCGACTTGTCGCCGTACTGGTTGGCGCTGACCCAGCGCTCGAAGAAGCGGATCAGCTCCGGCGTGTAGGGCGCGAGGACCGCCGTCGTCCCCGCCGCGCCGACCAGCGTCTTCTCCAGCCGCTGTGCGAGCGGCCGGGCGTCCTTCAGTGCCCCGGAGAGGGAGCTCACGGCCGGGACGGCGTCCTCGGCGACGCCCGGCACCTTGTCGAGCACCGGGACACCCTCACGCAGCGCGGCACGGAGCGTCGGTGTCGAGCTGCCGAGCGACCTGGCGCCGGGACGCAGCGCGCGCATGCCGGAGTCCAGCTCGTCGAGCGGGGCCCGCAGGTCCGTCAGCGCCTTCGTTGCCGAGGTGAGCGCCGGCGCGGCCTCCTCGACCGTGTCCTCCAGCGCGGCCCCGTCGTCGACGGAGAGCGCGTCGAGGGTCGTCGAGAGGTCCTCGACGAGCTGGCCGACCTTCTCCGTGCGACCGTCGAAGCGCCTGGCCAGGGTGGCCGAGGACTCCAGGAACTCGTCGAGCTCGGTGCCCGGCTCGGCCAGCGTGCGGGCGACGACCCGCAGGTCGTCGAGCAGCTCCGGCGCCCGGTTGAGCACGTCCGCGACGTCCGGGGCGTGCCCGGCCGCGCCGGTGCCGGCCTCGTAGACGAGGGACGCTGTCGCCTTCCGGGTGCGGGCGTCGAGCACGGAGAGCACCTGGTCGAGGTTCACCGGGGCGGTGACGCGCGAGTCGTCGAGGCGTCCGTCCTGCGGCATCTCGCCGGACTCGGGCTTGCCGGGGTCGATCATGACGAAGTTCTGGCCGAGCGCCGACCGCGCCACGATGACGGCCGAGGCATCGCGGTAGACGTCGTGGTCGGGGTCGAGCTGCATGTCGACCACGGCCTTGTCGTCCTGGTAGGTGATGTCGCGGACCTGGCCGATCCGGACGCTGGCGGTGCGGACGTCGTCACCGACCCGGAGGCCGCCGATGTCGTCGAAGGCCGCGTTCGCCGTGCGGAACGACTGGCCGGGCAGGCCGGTGCTGGCGGTGAGGGCCAGGTAGAGGGCCAGCACGAGCCCGAGGACGACCGCGAGACCGACGGCCCGGATCACGTTGGGAGCTGCGAGGCGCATGGCTCAGCGGCCTCCGATCAGGTACGAGAGGAGGTTCTTCTCCTGGGACGTGGACAGGCCGGTCGCGCTGCCGCCGTCAGCCGCCCGGGTGCTGGTCTTCCCGCCTCCGAGCAACCCGCCCAGCGGGCCCACCAGGTCCTCGAGGCCGTCCAGCAGGCCGCCCAGAGGCGGCTTGGCACCGGACTGCCCGCCGTCACCGCCGGAGCCCTTGGTGCCGGGCTTGCCGGCGGACCCCGACGGAGCGGGCTTCAGCGCGTCCTCGCCACCGGGGAGGAGTCCCGTCAGCACCTCGGTCGTGACGACCACGTGCGCACGGAAGTAGTGCGCCAGCCCGTCCTGGCCGTTGGTCGTGAGCGCCCAGGACCGGATGAAGTCCATGACCGTCGTCAGGTTGTCGAGGGCCTGCGTGGCGATCTCCCGACCGTGGTGTGCGGTGGTCCGGAGGTCCGGCGAGAGGTCCTGCAGCGACCGGGCGACGGGGCGGGCCCGCTCGAGCAGCACCTCGGCCTTGTCCAGCACCGGGTCGAGCCCGTTGAGGGCCGGCTCGGCACTCTTCGAGAACGACTCGAGCTCCTTGCTGATCCGCACCAGGTCCTGGGTGACCGGGCGGAGCGCGGCCAGGACAGGGGCGGTCGAACCAGCGGCTCCGGCGAGTGCGGCCAGCGTCGTGCGCGCCTCCCGCAGGGCCGCGGGCAACCGCTCGAGGGTGGCCGACAGGGCGCGGTCGCTCCGCGCGGTCGCGGTCAACGTCTTGTCGGCCGCACCGACGAGACGGTCGAGTGCGACGCCCTTGTCCGTCGCGAGCTGCTCGGCGACGGGCGTGACCTCGTCGACGAGCTGCTTCAGCACGCCGTTCTGGTCATTGAGGATCCGGGCGAGGCGGTCAGTGTCCTGCAGCGCGGGAGCCAGCGCCTTGATCGCGCGGTCGGCCTTCTCCCCCTTGCCCAGAATGCCCTGGCCGAGCGTCGTCACCAGCATGGACAGCGCCGTCCCGGTGGGGGCGTCGACCATGTCCAGCACCTCGTCGAGGTCGGTCGCCCGGCTCGACTGCTCGACCGGCAGCGAGGCACCCTCGGCGAGGACCTCCGCCTCAGGTGAGCCGCGGTCGAGCTCGACGAACCGCTCGCCGAGGAGGCCGACCGGCCGCACGCGGGCGGTGGCGTCGGAGTGGATCGGCAGGACCTCGTCGTCGAGGACGAGGCCGACCTTGGCGATCCCGTCCTCGACCTCGATCGAGCCGATCGTGCCGACCTTCACGCCGGCCGACTTCACGTCGTTGCCCTTGATCAGCGGGCTGGCGTCGGAGAAGTAGACGTAGACGTCCGGGTCCTCGTCGGACATCATGCTGGCGGTGGTGCCGATCGTGATCGACAGGCCGAGTGCCGTCGCGACCGCGACCGCCACCATGCGGACCTGGGTGGCGCTCATCACTGCATCTCGCTTCCGTGGGCGTCGGTCCAGGGCTGTCCCTCGGACTCACCGGGGAGCCGGGTGAGCTTCCGGGTGATGCCCGGGGGCACGATGCCGGGGTTGTGGTTCAGGCTCGTCGTCCCCTCCGTGATGAAGGCGCGGAGGTAGTGCCCGTTGGAGTCGTAGTTGGCCGCGGCGGAACCCCAGTTCGCCAGCCAGCCCACGAGCTCCGGGGTGTAGGGACGGAGATAGGTCACGGCAGGTCCGAGGTCCGCGAGGACCTGGTTCGCCTGCGGGAGCACGCTGTCCGCGCCGTCCAGCAGTGCCGGCGTGAGCTCGAGGAGCGAGCGGGCAGAAGCGAGCGTCGGGCGCAGCTGGGCGATCGTCGGACGCAGGTCGCGCAGCACCGGCTCGAGCTGCTTCGCCACGCCCGGCAGCTGCTCCATCCCGGGCGCGAGCGCCTCGAGCAGGGGCGTCGCCTCGTCCACCGTGGCCGGCACGTCGTCGAGCGTCGACTTCGCGACCGCCAGGGTCTCCGGGAGGTCAGCGAGGGCCTTCGACAGCTGCGAGCGGTTGGCGGCGATCGTGCCGGTGGCGCGACTCAGGTCGCTGACCGTGGATGCCAGTTCACCGTCGCGCTCGTCGAGCGTCGACATCAAGGTGGAGAGCCGGGTCACCAGCTTGCGGATGGCCGGTCCGTCCTTGCCGACGGCCTCGAGGACCTGGCCGAGCGCCTCGACGGCGGGACCGAGCGACTCCAGTGTCGACCGGACGTCCCTCTCCTTGCCGTCGAGGGTGGTCTCGAGGCGGTCCAGCAGGCTCTTGAGCCTCGTCCGGGTGGGCTTGTCGAGGGCAGCCAGCACCTGGTCAAGCTCGACCCGGTCGACCGAGCCCTCGACGAGGGCGCCGTCCGGCAGCTCGGGCGCTGCGTCCTTCCCCGGGAACAGCTCGAGGATGCGCTCACCCAAGAGGGCCTTGTAGGAGACGCGCGCCGTCGTACCGTCGTGCAGCGGGGCGTGGTCGTCCTCGAGTGCGACCGTGACGACGGCCTTGCCGTCGCGGGTCTGGAGCTCCTTCACCCGACCGGCGGTCGCGCCGTCGATCTCCACCTCCGAACCGGCGACCAGGTTGGTCGCGGCGGGCAGCACCACGTCGAGGGTGTAGTCGTCGTCCGCCGCCGTGACCACGCCGGCGGTCGCCACGAGCAGGGCACCGGCGCCGAGGGCTGCGATGAGTGGTCGGGGCATCTCAGTCCATCCCCAGCGGGCCTGCGGACTCGCCGGCGAGGAACTGGCGAACGAACGGGTCCTCGCTGGCGAACGCCTCGTCGCAGTCGCCGTAGTGCACGAGCTTGCCCTGCCAGATCATGCCCACGTAGTCGCTGACCGAGCGGGCGGCCGAGATGTTGTGGGTGACCAGGAGGTAGGTGCCCCCGTGCTCCTCGTGCATCTGCTGGATCAGGTCGCACAGCAGACTGGTTCGCACCGGGTCGAGGCCCGAGTCCGGCTCGTCGAACAAGACGATGTCGGGGTTCATGATCAGCCCGCGCGCGAAGCCCGCGCGCTTGCGCATGCCGCCGGACACCTCGGTCGGGAGCTTGTGCGCGGACCGTTCGAGGCCGACCTCCTGGAGGCGGCTCATCACGAGGTCACCGATCTCCGACTCCGCCATGTCGGTGTGCTTGCGAAGGGGGAAGGCCACGTTGTCGAAGATGTTCATCGACCCGAACAGGGCCCCGTCCTGGAAGAGGACTCCGAAGCGCTTGCGCAGCTCGTAGCGCTCGTCCTCGCTCGCCTTCCAGATGTCCTTGCCGAAGACGATCACCTCGCCCTGGTCGGGCTCGAGGAGGCCGACCAGGTGCTTGAGCAGCACGCTCTTGCCCGTGCCGGACGGGCCGAGCACGGTGGTGATCGCGTCGTCGACGAACTCGATGTCGAGGCCCTGGAGGACCTTGAAGTCACCGAACTTCTTGTGGACGTTGCGCACCTGCATGGTGGCGGTGCGGTCCGCGTGGTGCGCTTGGAACGCGGAGCCCGAGGACGGCGCCATTGCGGTGTCGACGAGAGCTGTGTTCATGACTGACTCCAGGGGTCGGACGTCGGAGGGAGCGGAGGACGTGGGACGCGGGGCGGCCGGGAGACCCGGCCGCTAATTCGCGATCGGTGCGTTGGGGGAGAGGCCCCAGAAGAGCTGGGTGCAGAGGAGTCCGATCACGTGGATCAGGACCATGTTCACCATCATCGACTTGGCCGTGTTCACGCCGACGCCCACCGGCCCGCCCTTGGCGGTGTAGCCGTAGTAGCAGCCGACGATCACGATGACCGTGCCCATCAACATCACCTTGATGAGAGAGAACATGAAGTCGAGGGGGTTCTGGAAGAGCCAGAAGATCAGCGAGTAGCCGCCCGGGGACACGCTGCCGTACTGGAAGACGACGACCAGCCACTGCGAGAGGTACATGAAGCCGAGGCCCACGAAGTAGAGGAAGGGCATCGCGATCCAGGCGGCGACGAGGCGGGTGCCGATGAGGTAGCTGCGCGACTTGATGCCCATGACCTCCATCGCGTCGATCTCCTCGGCGATGCGCATCGAGCCGATCTCGGCGACCAGCCCGCAGCCGACCTTCGCGGCCAGGATGTAGCCCCACATGTACGGCGCCATCTCGCGGAGGCTGCAGTAGGCGGTGAAGACGCCGGAGTAGAGCGGCGCCCCGATGGCGCGGAGGGTGTAGTTCGCCTCGGTCCCGCAGACCGTGCCGATGACGAACTCCATCATCCAGATGATCAGGCCGCTGGCGAGGATGAGGATGCCGCACTGGCGGAAGATCTCTGCCGTGTACATCCGCACCCGCGGCAGCTCGCGGAAGGTCTGTGCGGCGAACTGCGCGATCTCGCCCGCGGTGGCGAACGCTGCCTTCGTGCTGGCCATCACCGAGCTGGCGCTGACCTCGACGTCCTCCTTCTCCGGAGGCGGCGGCGGGGCGGCGCGGTGGCCGTTCATCTCGATGGTCACGGGCGTGGCCTCACTTGTAGACCTGCATGTCGGGGTTGAGCCCGAGCAGGATCGACGTGAACAGGGAGTTGATGATGAAGATCGCGGCGAAGGAGATCACCACGGCCTGGTTGACCGCGCGCCCCACACCGATCGGGCCGCCCTTCACGGTCAGGCCCTTGTAGCAGCAGACCACCGCGATCACGAGGCCGAAGATCGTCGTCTTCAAGACGCTCCCCCACAGGTCGGTCACCGTCGCATTGGCGAAGAAGCTGGAGAAGAACGCGCCCGAGGAGGCGCCGAGGATCGGAACGGCCGCGATGTAGCCGCCGACGACGCCGAAGGTCAGGGCGACCAGGTCGAGCAGGCCGGTCATCAGCGTCACGGCGATCACCCGCGGCACGATGAGGTCGCGGATCGGGTCGATGCCCAGGACCTCCATCGCGTCGATCTCCTCGCGGATCTTCCGGGCGCCCAGGTCGGCGGTCATCGCGGCGCCGACGACGCCGGCGACGACCATCGCGTTGATCCACGGGGCGAACTCGCGGACGCTGGCCATGATGAAGAAGGAGCCGAGCCGCTCGGGGATGCCGAAGAGGTTGTAGATGTTGCCGCCCTGCAGGCCCGGGGCACCGAACCCGAAGGTGACCGTGGAGATGGCCATCGGGATCCAGCACAGCTTGAGCATGCTGAACATCTGGTCGCGGACCTCGCCCCAGTAGCCACGCGGGTGCCGCACGGCACTCCAGACGACCGTCCCCAGGAGGACGCCCATCTCACCGGCGGGGACGAGCACGGTCTCCAGGGGCTTCAGGCCGCTGCGCCGCTTCGGGGGTGCTGCCTCCGGTTCGGTACCGGCGGCCCCCGGCGGGGACATCGTCGCGGTCATGACTCTCCTTCGAGGCGGATCGGCGGCGGTGTGGTCGCCGTCACCAATCTCTTGTAGGCGGTGGGCGGGGGCATCCCCCCTCAGGCAGAGGTGGCTCATCCGTGCGGTTCACCGCCCCACTGAGCGCCACCCGGGGGTCAGGCCAGCAGCTCCTTCAGCGGCACCGAGGGGTCGGCGAGCCGGGCGGCGTCCACGTGGGCGGAGGAGGCGATCAGCTTCTTCGCGACCATGAAGTCCGGGGCGCTGTTGACCGTCTCCACCGCCACGACGGCGTCGCCGGAGAGGTGGAAGACCGCGAAGCGGCCGGAGCCGACGTCGCCGCGGACGACCGAACGGTCCGCGAACCCGACGAGACCGGCGATCTTGACCTTCAGGTCGTACTGGTCGGACCAGAACCACGGCACCTCGTGCGGTCGGGCCGGCTGGCCCAGCACGTGGGCGACCGTCTGCTTGGCCTGCTCGACCGCACTGGGGATGCTCTCCAGGCGGTGCCGGCCCGGGAAGTGGTCCAGGGGACGCCGGGTGACGTCACCGACGGCGTACACGCCGTCGACGGAGGTGCGGCCGTGGTCGTCGACCAGGACTCCCCCGTCACAGGCGACCCCGGCCTGCTCGGCGAGAGCCGTCCGCGGGATCGCCCCCACCCCGACGACGACGGTGTCGCACTCGACGCGCGAACCATCGCCGAGGACGACGGCGGCGACCCGGCCGTCGTCGCCGTCGAGGCGGACGACGTCGGCGCTGGTGCGGATCTCGGTGCCGCGCGCGGCGTGCTGCTCGACCAGGAACGCGGCGAGGTCGGCCCCGGCCACGCGCGCCAGGGCACGGGCCTCGCGCTCGAGCACGACGGCGGAGGCACCGAGGTGGCGGGCCGACGCGGCGACCTCCAGGCCGACGTACCCACCGCCGACGATGGCGAGCCGGGCGGCCGGGACGACGTCAGCACCAAGGCGGAGGGCGTCGTCGTGGTTGCGGAGGTAGTGGACCCCGTCGAGGTCGGCACCGTCGACCGGGAGCTGGCGCGGGGCGGCACCGGTGGCGAGGACGAGCGTGTCGTAC
Source organism: Nocardioides sp. J54 (assembly GCF_000519005.1). Classification (GTDB taxonomy): domain Bacteria; phylum Actinomycetota; class Actinomycetes; order Propionibacteriales; family Nocardioidaceae; genus Nocardioides. The sequence continues at coordinate 88,476 of NZ_JAER01000004.1, forward strand.
GAGATCGACTCCCCACCGCCGAGCGTGACGGTGCGTGCCTCGGTGTCGATCGCCTCGACTGCGTTCCCGAAACGCACGTCGATGCGCTGGTCGGCGTAGAAGTCCTTGGGCTTGATGAGCAGGTCGTCGTCGCTCATCGCACCCTTGAGGTAGTCCTTGGACAGCGGCGGGCGCTGGTAGGGCCACATGGGCTCGTCCCCGACGAGGACGACGGCCCCCTCGAACCCCTGCTGGCGCAGCAGCGCGGCGACGTTCGCGCCGCCGTGGCCGGCGCCGACGATGACGATGGTGTCGGAGCGGGGGTTCGTCATGGCAGTACTCCTGGGAGGTCGCTCGTCGCGCGTTCCTTGACGGCCACGAGCTGGCGGTAGAAGGGGTAGGCCTGCTCGAGGACAGGCAGCACCTTGAGCGCCTTGCTCACCTGCCCCCGGGCGTGGATCACGCCGCGGGCCAGGGCGTCGACGACGTCGACCTCACCGCGGAGCACGCCGTCCAGCACGTCGGAGTCGCAATGGAGCTCGACGTCGGCGGCCACCCCGATCCCGTTCCAGACGACCGCGACCGGGTCGCGGAGGTCGAGCACCAGGTGCGCGGGCAGGTCCGTGCAGGACAGTCGCAAGGTCATCGCGGCGCGGGCGAGCTGCGGCCCGAGGACGGGGTCGGTCGCGGCGAGCCTGAGCACGCCGCCCACGTAGCAGTCCACCTCGGCAGCACTGGCGAAGAAGGGCATGGCGGCGATCCGGTCTCGTCGGTGCGTCCCGCGAGGGGTTCCCCGACGGGAGTGCCGTCCCGGTGGGGCAGCACGTCCCGCACGCTAAGCGGGTGGAGGGTGCCGCCGAATCGCCCGTGGGGCGGAAAGGCGTATGTCGATCGGCGTCGCGGGCGCGGCGGACGTCCGCGCCGGGGCCGGCGTCAGGACCGCGCTGCGGACGGCATGGTCACCCGTTTCTCGACCACCCAGGCGGCGACCTGGGAGCGCGAGTGGAAGCCCAGCTTGGCGAGGATGTTCTCGACGTGCCCCTCGGCCGTGCGGGGCGAGATCACGAGCCGCTCGGAGATGGCCCGGTTGGAGAGGCCCTCGGCGACGAGGTCGGCGATCTGCTGCTCCCGGCGGGTGAGCTTGACGACGGTGGGGTCTGCCAGCGCCGTCGGCGAGGGCACCTGAACGCGCCCCAGGGCGGTCGCGATCGCGTCCGCGTGGCTCATCTCCCGCCCGGCGCGGAACGCGGTCTCGAACACGCGGTCACCGAGCTCGCGTCGGCAGGCCTGCTCGGCGTCACGCATCTTGCTGAGCCAGTCGGGCGACCCGAACAGCCGGATCCCGAAGCTGGTCCACAGGCTCTCCGCAGCTCCCAGCAGGCAGGCGGCGTCCTGGTGCCGGCCGGCATCGGCCTGCGCCCAGGCCAGCAGGTCCATCGTGGTCGCCAGACCACACAGGTCGCGGAAGAACCACTTGATGTCCAGCGCCTGTCGGGCGAGCTCGACGGCACGCTCCGCGTCCCCCCGCATCTTCTCGACGAACCCGAGGCCGTAGAGGGCGTAGGAGAACAGCCAGCGCTCACCGGTCAGGGTGCACAGCTCCCGGCATGCATCGAAGTGCTCCTGCGCCGCGTCGACCTCACCGCAGTAGATGTGGGCCAGGGCCAGCTGGACCCGGACGGCGGTGAGGTGGTCGTCGAGCGCGTCGTGCCCGTCGTACAGGCCGAGTGCACGGGTCAGCAGCTCCTTGGAGCGCTGGGGATCGTGGAAGAGCGCGGACAACCCGGCGACGTGGGTGGCGTAGGCCTCGACCCGGCTGTCGCCGAGCGCGACGGCGATGCCCCGGGCCTCGTCGGCGGCTTCGGCGGCGCGGGCCTGGTCGCCCTGCAGACCGGCGACGTAGCCCAGCGTGCCCAGGGCGACCGCGCGGTCGGTGGTCGGCGCGGGGCAGGTCGCCACGGCCCGCTCGAGCCACTGCCGGCCCTCGTCGAGGAAGAGCGCGATCCAGAGGAACCATGGCGTACCCACCAGGGGCAGGGACCGCTCGTGGCACGGCTCGTGGGTCAGGCAGTGCTCGGCCGCGGCGCGCAGGTTCGCCTGCTCCAGGCGCAGAGTCGTGCACCACGCCTCCTGGAGCGGCCCGAACCACTGCAGGCAGGCCTCACCGACGAGGCCCTCGACCCACTCGAGGTGGCGGTGGACCAGGTCGTCGTGCTCACCGAGGACGCGGAGTCGGTGCTGGCCGTGCTCCCGCAGCGGCTCGAGCATCCGGAAGCGCACCTGTCCGTGGCTCTCGACGCGGCTCAGGACGGACTTCTCGAGCAGGCCCTCGAGCACGTCGAGGACGGCCTCCTCCGGCAGGGTCCCACCGGCGCACACCGCCTCGGCAGCCTCCACACCGAACCCGCCCGTGAACACCGAGGCCCGGGCCCAGAGGGTGCGCTCGTCATCCGTGCAGAGGTCGTAGGACCAGTCGATCGTGGCCTCGATCGTCCGGTGCCGCGACGGACCGGTGCGCGCGGAGTGGCGCAGGACGTCGAGGCGTGCGTCCAGGCGACGCACCAGCTCGTCGAGGCCCAGGACGCGCAGCTTGACGGCAGCGAGCTCGATGGCGAGCGGGATGCCCTCGAGCTTGCGGACCAGCTCGACGGCCGCGACCTGGTTGGCCGGCGTGAGCTCGAAACCCGGCACGACGGAGGCGGCCCGCTCGCGGAAAAGTGCGAGCGACGGGAACAGCGAGGCGACGCCCGGTTCCGCGGCCTTCTCCGGAGGTGGCACCGGCAGCGGTGCGACGCTGAACACCGTCTCGCCGGGCACTCCGAGGGTCTGACGGCTCGTGGCGAGGACCCTCAGGCCCGGGCTGTGCCGCAACAGCTCGTCGACGATCTCCGCGACCGGCTCGAGCACGTGCTCGCAGTTGTCGAGCACCAACAGGATCCGGCGCTCCGCCACGTGCTGGAGGGCCACGCTCCAGGTGTCCCGGCCGGGGAGGTCAGGGAGGTCGAGCGCCTCGACCACGGCCTGGCGGAGCAGGCACGGGTCACGGACGTCGGCGAGCTCGACCCACGTGACGCCGTCGGGGTGACTGCGGACGAGCTCCCGGGCGGCCCGGAGCGCCAGCCGGGTCTTCCCGACGCCTCCGAAGCCGGCGAGCGTCAACAGCCTGGTCTCGCCCAGCAGCCGCTTGACCTGGTTGAGGTCGGTGCGGCGCCCCTCGAAGGACGTGAGGTCCGCAGGCAGGCGTCCCCCGGGGGCGGTGTCGTCGACCGAGGACCCGGCGCGAGCTCGGCTGGGCATCGTCGTCACCCCCATGTCGACTCGTGTGCGGGACGTCACAGAGCACAAGTGTGGCCGAAATGGTCCGACCAAACAAGGGTGTCATGCCCGAGACGCCCGACCCACTCGGAACTACCCGGAAATCCTACTCGGGTAGTGATCCGGGGGTGGCCCCCGGTCCACCCCACCGCCACCGCGAGGGATGGTGACGGTCATCACACCCATCTGGTCCGACCATTCAAGGAGGAATCGTGACCGCGCTCCCCGAGTCCGCTTCCCAGCACTTCCTCGCGCCTGCCGAACGAGACCTTCCGAAGACGTCCATGGTGCGGCGGGTCGGCAGGGCCCTGGACGACCTCCGCGCGCTCACCACCGTGCAGCAGCTGGTCCAGCGCGCGCCGGCGGCGCTGTGCCGGGTCGGCTTCGACCGGGCGATGATCTCGCGCGTCGCCGACTCCGAGTGGGTCGTCGAGCGCTTCCACAGCGAGCTCGACCCCGAGCAGGCCGCTCGCATCACGGAGATGGCCAAGGCCAACAACCAGCGCCTCGGCCCCAACGTCATCGAGCTCGAGATGGTCCGGCGCCGGGTGCCGCTGCTCGTGCTCGACGTGCAGCGCGACCCGCGGGTGCACCCCCAGCTGGCCCGGATGACCGGCTCGAGCTCCTACGTCGCCGCGCCGGTCGCCCCCGAGAACGAGGTCGTGGGCTTCATCCACGCCGACCGGGTCGACGGCGTCGTCACGGAGTTCGACCGCGAGATCGTGGCGCTCTTCGCCCAGGAGCTCGGCACCCTCGTCGCGGCGGCCAACATGCGCGAGCGGCTCGAGCAGCTGCGCGTCACCGTCGACAACCTCCGCTCCTCCCTCGGCGGGATGGTCAACGGTTGCCTCTCCGGGCCCGTGGGGCTCGAGCCGGTGGCGACCGTGACACCCATCGGCGTCGCCGCCGGCGCCCCGGTGCAGATGCAGCAGCAGACGTTCGCGAGCTCGCCCGAGATCGACCGCCTGCTGTCCGAGCGTGAGCGCGAGGTGCTGCGGTTGATGGCGCTGGGCGAGACCAACGGCCGCATCGCCAGCCGCCTGGTCATCACCGAGGGCACCGTGAAGTCCCACGTGCGCCACATCCTGCGCAAGCTGAACGCAGCCAACCGGGCCGAGGCCGTCTGCCGCTGGCTGCAGCGCCCCGGCGCCCCCGTCTGACCAGTCCACCGCCGAACGCCGAAGGCCCGGGACCTCGCGGTCCCGGGCCTCTTGGCGTGCCCTGGCGGGATCCCGGCCGGAGCCGGTGGATGACCGCTGCGGCGGCGGCACCTGTGGGGATCGCCGTTCCTCCCGCACCCGTCCTCGGCGGCGCAGCGGCCGGGCGCGGTCCGTGCTGGCCCCACGCCCTGCCGCGACACGTACGAGGACCTCGGCGCACACGGCACGGGGCCGGGCAGGTCGTTGCCTTCCCCGAGCGGGCCCGGACCTCGTCGTACGCGTTGCCCCTCCGCGAGAGCCGGGAAGGCGGCAAGGAGCGTGACAAAAGACGAGCGGCCCCGGGAACCGGTCAGGGTTCCCGGGGCCGGTGACGCCGTTCGAGGGCGCGAACGGCATCTCCCCCGCGGCCAGCGGTGGTACGGGGGCGCTGGGGTCAGTCGGTCGGCACCACGACGCGCGCACCGTGGGTCTGCTCGCTGACGATGAGCTGACACGACAGGCGCGAGCTGGGCCGCACCCCGTCGGCGAACTCGAGGAGCTCGCGCTCCTCGTCGGTCACCTCGTCGAACCGGTCCTGCCAGGCCTCGTCGACGTAGACGTGGCAGGTCGCGCAGGAGCAGCTCCCCCCGCACTCGGCGACGATGCCCGGCAGGTTGTTGCGCACGGACCCGTCCATGACGCTCTGCCCCACGGGCACGTCGATGGACAGCTCCCTCCCGTCCGCGAGCACGTAGACGACCTCAGGCATGACGTCCCTCCAGGATCTTCTCGAGCCGGAGCGCGCCCGTGGGGCACGCGTTGACGGCCTCCGTCACCCGCTCCAGGTCGTCACCGTCGATGTCGGCGCGGGCCACCTGCAGCAGCCCGTCGTCGTCGACGACGAAGTAGTCCGGAGCGATCGCGAGGCACTCCTCGACGCCGCCACAGGTGCCCTGTGTGTGTACGACCTTCATCTCGCTGGCCTCCTCCGGCTGCTCAGTCAGTGAGTTCCAGGCGGACAGGGAGCCGCTTGATGCCACCTACGAAGTTGGTCTGGGTCAGCTTGCGCCCCCCGAGCAGCTCGATCGACTTGATGCGCGGCAGGAGCTCCTCGAACATGATGCGCAGCTCCTGCTTGGCCAGGTGCTGCCCGATGCACATGTGCGGGCCGTAGCCGAAGGCGATGTGCTTGTTCGGCTTGCGCTCCAGGTCGAAGGTGGTCGGGGCGTCGAAGACGTCCGTGTCCCGGTTGGCCGACTGGTAGAGCGGCATGATCCGGTCCCCGGCCTTGATCTGGGCTCCACCGAGCTCGGTGTCGACCCGCGCCCTCCGCATGAAGTGCTTGACGGGCGACACCCACCGCAGCGCCTCGTTGACCAGGTCCGGGATCAGCTCCGGGTTCGCCTGGACCTTTGCCAGCTGCTCCGGGTTCTGCGCGAGTGCCTCGATGCAGCCCGTGATGGTGGCCGACGTGGTGTCGTGGCCCGCCGTCGAGATCGCCATGAACCAGCCGTAGGCGTAGGAGTCCGGGTAGAACTCTCCGTCGGGCTGGCGCGCGTTGGCGATGAGCGAGGAGAGGTCGTCGCGGGGGTTCGCGCGACGGTCCGCGACGAGCCCGGCGAAGTAGCCGCAGAAGTCCTGGAAGGACGCCGCGAACTGCTGGGCCATCGCCTCCGGGGTGGCGGCCTCGACGTCGTTACGCTGGAGGTCAGGGTCCGCGACGCCGAAGAACTCCTGCGTCAGCTTCATCATCCGCGGCTCCTCCTCCTCGGGGACGCCGAAGAGGGTCATGATGACGTGGAGCGGGAAGTAGAGCGCGAAGTCCTCGATGAAGTCGATCTCGTTGACGCCGGGCTTGAGGTACTTCGCCATAGCCTCGCGGGCGAGGCCGCGGATCTGGTCCTCCCACTGCTTGAGGTTCGCCGGGCGGAACCACGCCCCGGCGATGTCCTTGACCTCGGTGTGCTCCGGCGGGTCGAGGTAGGGCAGGGCGTCCATGATCCGGAGGCTGCCGCCGGTGAGGCTCTTGGTGAACGCGTCGCCCGCCTGGTTGCTCAGGATCGGGTTGTGACTGCCCGGATCCTCATGGCCACCCGCGGTGAAAACGTCGGTGTTGCGCTCGACCTCCATGATGTCGGCGTGCTTCGACACCAGCCACAGCGGGTCGAAGCCGTCGACGACGGCCTTGCCCACGGGCATGTTCTCCCGGAGCCACTGGTAGGCGGCGAACAGCTTGTCGTGGTCGACGTGCCCCTCGGGGAGCACGATCTGCTGCGCGATGTCGTCGGGGACGACGGGGGTCGTGGTCTTCTCGTCGATGACGGTCATTGTGTCTCCTCGACTTCAGTTGGCCGCGGCCGGCGGCAGGTAGATGGTCTTGAGGTTCTGGAAGGCGACGAGGCCCTCGGGACCCAGCTCGCGGCCCATGCCGCTCGACTTGATGCCACCGAACGGCGCGGTCGGGTCGTTCACGTAGTGGTTGAGCCCGATGGTCCCGGTGCGCACCTTGCGGGCGAACGCCTCGCCACGCTCCGGGTCGGCCGTCCACACCGAGCCCCCGAGGCCGTAGTCGGTGTCGTTGGCGATCCGGACCGCCTCCTCCTCGTCGCGGTAAGGGATCACCGCGAGGACGGGACCGAAGATCTCCTCCTGCGCGATGGTGTGGTTCGGGTCCACGTCCGCGAAGACGGTCGGCTGCACGAACCAGCCACGGTCCCGGTCGGCCGGGCGCCCACCACCGGCAGTCAGCCGGCCACCGTCGGAGCTGCCCTTGGCGATGTAGGACTCGACGCGCTCACGCTGGCGCTGCGAGACGAGCGGACCGATCTGCGTGGTGCGCTCGAGGGGGTCGCCGATAACCAGGTTGGACGCCAGGCCGGAGATGGTGTCGACCACCTCGTCGTACCGGCTCTGCGGGGCGAGCACGCGGGTGCCGAGCCAGCAGATCTGGCCGTTGTTCAGCAGCGTGGAGGCGAAGAAGCTCTCGATGTTGCCGAGCAGGTCGGCGTCGTCGAGGACGATCGCGGCGGACTTGCCGCCGAGCTCCAGGGTCACCGGGCGCAGCAGGCGGCCGCAGGTCTCGGCGATGGCGCGTCCGGCCGCGGTCGAGCCGGTGAAGCTGACCTTGTCGACGCCGGGGTGCTCGACGAGGTACGCGCCGAGCTCGCGTCCGCCGGGGACCACGTTGAGCACGCCCTCGGGCAGGCCCGCGGCGAGCGCAGCCTCGGCCATGAGGAAGGCGTCGAGCACCGTCTCCGGCGCCGGCTTGAGGACGACGGTGCAGCCCGAGGCGAGCGCCGGCGCGAGCTTCAGGAAGGTGATCCCCTGCGGGACGTTCCACGGCACGATCGCGCCGACGACGCCGATCGGCTCGCGCCGGATGACCGACGACCCGCCGAGCATCCCGGGACGGCGCTCCTCCCCCTGGTCCACCACCAGCTGGCTGTAGTAGCGCAGGAGCAGCGGCGGGAAGGCCGACTCGAACTGCTCGGCGACGACGATCGGCATGCCGTTCTGCTGGGCCACACGAGCGGCGGTCTCGCCGGCGCGCTTCTCCAGCTCGTCAGCGAAGCGGTGCAGCGCCTCCTGGCGCCGGGCGGGCTCCCAGCTGCCCCAGGCGTCCGGGCCGTCGAAGGCCCGGCGAGCGGCGTCGACGGCGGCGTCGATGTCGCCCTCGGCCCCCTCCGGGACGGAGCCGATGATCTCCTCGGTGGCAGCGGCGCGGACGTCGATCCGGGCGCTGCCGGCCGGCGCTCGCCACTCGCCGCCGATGTAGAGCTTGTCGTAGTCAATGGTGCTCATCTGGTCACCTCGTGTCTCGTGGGTGGGGGGTCAGTTGTGGGTGAGGACGACCTTGACCGCCTCGCCCGCCGCCTGGGCCGCGATGGCCTGGTTGAGCTCGCTGAAGGGACGGGTGCTGATCAGGCGGTCGTAGGGGAACTTGCCGGCGGCGTGCAGCGCCTGCAGCTCACCGATGAACTCGTCGAGGTTCGAGTCGCCCTCGACGATGCCGATCACCCGCGCACCGAGGACCTGGGCCGGGATCATGGGGACCGCCATGACGGACTCCGGGTCGGCCGGGACGCCGACCAGCCCGATGGTGCCGCGGTAACCGATGGAGGCGAAGGCCTCGCCCAGGACGGCGGCGTTGGCGGTGGTGTCCAGGACGTAGTCGACGCCCGCGGGGATGATCGCCCGCACCTGCTCCGAGACGGGACCGGCCGCAGGGTCGATGGCGTGGGTGGCGCCGAGCTCGATCGCGAGCTCGCGCCGCGCGGCGACGGGCTCGACGACGATGATCGTGCCCAGGTTGCGCGCGACCGCGGCGAGCACACCGGAGAGGCCGACCGATCCGCCGCCCATGACCAGCAGCGCCTCACCGCCCTGCGCGTCGAAGCTGTTCATGACCGCTCCGGCGCCGGTCTGGATACCGCAGCCGAGCGGAGCCGACAGGGCGAGGTCGGCGTCGGCCGGAAGCTTCACGACGTTGCGCTGGTTGGCCATCGCAGCCGTCGCGAAGGACGACTGGCCGAAGAAGTTGGCGCCGAGCTGGGTGCCGCCCTGGGACAGCGCCGAGCTGCCGTCCGGGCGGACGCCGCCGAAGTTGAGAGCCATGAAGTTGACGCAGTACGCCGGCTCACCCTTCTTGCACGAAGGGCACTCGCCGCAGGTGTTGAACGTGAGCGCGACCTTGTCCCCGACCGCGACCTTGGTGACGCCCTCGCCGACGGCCTTCACGACGCCCGCGCCCTCATGCCCCACGACACCGGGCATCGGGAAGGGCAGGTGTCCGTGCTGCGCGGCCAGGTCGGTGTGGCAGAGGCCGACCGCCGCGATCTCGACGAGGACCTCCCCGGACTGCGGGTCGCCGAGCTCGACGTCCTCGATGGTGAAGTCGCCCCCGACCTCGTGTACGACGGCTGCCTTGATCTGCATGGCGGAATCCCTTCAGGAAGCTCGAGAGTGAGTGGTCCGGTCGGCCCACCGCCGTACCTGGACGATCTCGAGTGTTTCCTCGGTCACACTTGACGGGCATCCCCCTTGGGACAGATCGACATGTGCCGTTGGGCCCGTCCCGCGCAGGCGGTGGGGAGACCTCCAGTCGCGACGCACGGCCGGCGTTGCGGGGTCCCCGCGGGTCGGCGACAGTGGCCCGGTGACGACACGAGGCATCACCGTGCTGGCCGGCGGGCTGGCGGAGACGGTGGAGATCACCACGGCAGCCGACCGCGCCGGCTTCGACGGCGCCTGGTCGGGCGAGTTCCTCAACCGGTCGGCGGTCGTCTCCGTCGCCGCGATGGCCGCTGCCACCGAGCGGATCGGCGTCGGCACGGCGATCGCGTACGCCGTCGGACGCTCTCCCCTGGTCCTGGCCAACGACGCCCGCTTCCTCGACGAGATGAGCGGCGGACGGCTCACCCTCGGCCTCGGGACCGGCACCCGCGGCATGATGGTCGGCTGGCACGGCGTCACCGACCCGGACGGGCCCGCCAGCCGGATGGAGGAGCTCATCCCGCTGCTGCGCCGCCTGTGGCGGCTGCACGAGGAGCCCGTCAAGCACGAGGGTCGCTTCTACAGCTGCGACATCACCCCGACGGCGGACATCCAGCCGCCGCTGCGCCCGCAGGTCCCGATCTTCACCGCTGGCGTGAACGCCCGGATGATCGAGGTGGCGGGCCGCGTCTCGGACGGCCTCATCTGCCACCCGACGCTGACCGACCGCTACCTCGACGAGGTGGCGCGGCCGGCGATCGAGAAGGGCGCCTCGCGCACGGGGCGCGACCCCGAGCAGGTCCAGCTCAAGGGCGTCATCATCACGTCGATCCACGACGACCCCGCTGTGGCCCGGCGCGAGGCCGCCGCGCAGATCGCGTTCTACGTCGCCCCCAAGGCCTACGGCCCGGTGATGGAGGCGTCCGGGTTCGGCGAGGAGGCCGCCGCGATCCAGGCGGCGTTCCGCGCGAAGGACCACGACGCGATGGTGGGCGCCGTGTCCGACCGGATGCTCGAAGAGATGGCCGCCGCCGGGACGCTCGACGAGGTGCGCGAGCGCGTCGCCCTGCTGGAGAAGCGCTACGACCACGCCGCGCTCTACTCCCCCAGCTTCACGATGGCGGCCGAGCGCGTCCGCGAGAACACCTTCGCGATCATCGAGGCGTTCAGCCGGTAGCAGCGGGCACGGACCGAACGACGCACGGTCCTCCGCCCCACGGCCGATTCGGCGGTCCGGCGCGCCTTCCTAGCGTGCAGGTGCCCCTGCTCTAACGGAAGGCCCGCCATGTCCACCACTGTCCGCCACGCCGCCTACCTCCTCGCCGGACTCGTCGCGCTCGGCGTGACCTGGCCCCACGCGTTCGACTGGATGGACGCCGGTGGCAACATCCTCGACCCGCTGGACTTCTTCGGCGACGCCGTCGACGCCGGCGGCACGGCGGCGTTCCTGTCGCTCGACATGCTCGTTGCCTGGGGCGTCTTCATGGTGTGGGTCGTCACCGACGCCACCCGGATCGGCCTCGGGCAGAAGTGGGGCTGGTTCTTCGTGGCGCTGTCCTACATCGGCGTCTCGATGGCGTTCCCGGTCTACCTGGTGACGCGTGAGCGCTACCTTGCGCGGGTCGCCGCCGCGACACCCGTCGCGACGGCGGACACCGAGGTCACTCAGGCCCGCGGGTAGGTTAGGTAGATCGACTCGCCGACCATCGCGGGGCGGTCCTGCCCCTTGACCTCGACCCTGAGCGCCACCCGGTACTGGACGCCACCGTCCTCGCGCCGGGTGGACTCGGGGATCGAGGCGGCGAGCCGGATCTCGGCGTCGACCGGGACCGGCGCGGTGAAGCGGACCTTGTCGAGCCCGTAGTTGGTGCCCCGGCCGTGGTCGGTGATCACCATCAGCTTCTTCAGCATCGACGGGACCAGCGACAGCGTGAGGTAGCCGTGGGCGATCGTGCGACCGAACGGCCCGTCCGCTGCGCGCTCGGCGTCGACGTGGATCCACTGGTGGTCGTCGGTCGCATCGGCGAAGGTGTCGATGCGGCCCTGCTCGACCCGCTGCCAGGGGGAGGCCCCGAGGTCGAGGTCGGTGGCCTCGGCCAGCTCGGCGACAGTGATCTCCAGGGTCATCGACACTCCTCGTCTCGGGTTGGGCGCCCACCGTCGACCACTCGGCGGGGCGCGGTCAACGTGACCGGTCCCTGCCTGCTGTCGCCGCCCACAGTGAGCGGGACCACACCAGACGCGGACCACGGCACCGATCCGCCAGTGTGGCGCCATGAGCAACGCCGACCTGCCGTCGTACCACCAGGTCCTCGACCTGCCCGTCCTGCACGAGGGCGACGTGACGCCGGACTTCATCGACGCCAACGGCCACATGAACATCCGCCACTACCTCGACGCGGGTGCCTTCGCAGCCGACGTGCTGCTGCGCCGGATCGGGGTGGACGACGCCTACCGCGCCAGCCGCCGGCGCGGGGTCTTCACCGCCGAGCACCACATCCGCTACTTCACCGAGATGCACGCCGGCGGCCGGTTCAGCGCCCACACGGCGTTCGTCGCACGGTCGGCGAAGGCGGGTCACCTGCTGTCCTTCATCCTCGACCGCGAGCACGAGCGGCTCTCCTGCACGGTCGAGATCATCGTGGTGGCGGTCGACCTGGAGACCCGGCGACCCGCAGACTTCCCCGACGACATCGCCGGCCGCATCGACGAGCACGTCGCCGAGGCGACGAGGCTGGCCTGGCCCCTGCCGCTGTCGGGCGCCATGGGGATCCGCAGCCGCGCCTGACCGGCGACTACGGCTGCGCCGTCACGGTGGCGACCGTGCAGGTCCGCCCGTCGACGGTGCCGACCACGTCGGTGACCCACAGGGTCCGGCCGGAGTGGCGGGTCGTCGCCCGCAGCTCGAGCTGGGCGCCCTCTGCGATCCCGCGCGTGTGGACGATGTGGATCGAGGTCGTCGGCAGCGTGCTCCCGGCGTCGAGGCGGGAGAGGGTGGCCATCGCGTCGGAGGCCGCGAGCGACACGCCGCCGTGCAACATCCCGCGGGGGTTGAGCAGGGACGGCGAGGCAGGGAGCACGCCGGCCCCCGCGCCGGCGCGCAGTCCCAGCAGGGACAGGAGGTCAGGCGCCCGGAGCGTTCCGGCAGGTGCTTCGACCGTGGCAAGGTCGAGTCCCTCGGGACGCGCGACAGCGCGGCCGCGCTGCCGGCACACCACGACCACCTGCCCCTCCTCGTCTCGGATGCGCCCGACGGCGAACGAGCCCTCCTGGACCGGTCGGGCGCACGCCTCGAGAGCACCTGAGAGCGGGAGCTCGCCGACGACGTCGATCCAGATCTCGGTGCTGATCGACCACGATCCCTCGGGCAGGGAGGCCATGAGCGCGTAGCCCGACACCTCGTCGGCCAGCACGCCGAGTGCGCCGGGAGCAGTACGACCGTCCGGACCGGTCGCCCACGGGCCGAGCGCGCTCCGGCAGGTCACCCCGCCGGGCACCTGCTGCAGCCCGTGGACGTCGAAGAGCCGCTCCGGCTCACTGGGGATGAAGGTCAGCTCTTGCACGAACCCACCCTAGGGGTCTTGTGAACGATCGTTTACACCCCTATTGTACAAATGGTCAGGCCAAACGTCGCGCCGACGTGGCGGCCCCACGCCCCTCACGAGAAGGACATGTCGCTCATGGACAACTTCACCGACATCACCTACGAGGTCGAGAACGGTCTCGCCTGGATCACGATCAACCGGCCCGACCGGTTCAACGCCTTCCGCGCGCAGACCGTCGACGAGCTGGTCCTCGCGTTCAAGCGGGCGTGGGCGAGTCCCGACGTCGGCACCATCTGCCTCACCGGCGCGGGCGACAAGGCGTTCTGCGCCGGCGGTGACCAGAAGCAGCGGATGGAGACCGGCGACTACGGCCCGTCGCAGTCCGGTCTGTTCGAGGTCGAGGCCCTGCACCGGGTGATGCGCGACGTCCCGAAGCCGGTCATCGCCGCCGTGAACGGCCTGGCCATCGGCGGAGGCCACGTCCTCCACGTGCTCGCCGACCTCACGATCGCCGCCGACACCGCCAGCTTCGGCCAGAACGGCCCCCGGGTGGGCAGCTTCGACGCCGGCCTCGGCTCCGGCTACCTCGCCCGGGTCGTCGGCGAGAAGCGCGCCCGCGAGATCTGGTTCATGCTGCGCCGCCTGAGCGCCGAGGAGGCGCTGGACTGGGGCCTGGTGAACAAGGTCGTCCCGGCTGCCGAGCTCAAGGACGAGGTGCGTCGCTGGGCCGAGACGATGAACGCCTACTCCCCCACCGCGCTCAAGGTGCTCAAGCAGTCGTTCAACAGCGACACCGAGCACTTCGTCGCGGTCGGCAACATGGCCATCACCACCCTCAAGCTGTTCGGCGAGACGCCCGAGGCGCAGGAGGGCATCACCGCGTTCAACGAGAAGCGGCAGCCCGACTTCTCGAAGTACCGCGGGAACTGAGGCCGACGATGCAGCTGGACGCCGAGCGCCTCGAGTTCGCGAAGGCGATCGAGGACTTCTGTGCGCGTGAGTGCGGGACCCTTGCGCAACGCGACGAGCTGACCGACAACGAGACCGTCGCCACCAGCTTCGAGCTCCTCCGGAAGATGTCGGACCTGGGCTGGCTCGGCGTCTCGCTGCCGGAGGAGTACGGCGGGGGCGGGGCCGGGTTCGTCGACGAGTGTGTGTTCATCGAGGAGGCCCACCGCGGGCTGGCCCCCGGCCTGCTCGCCTACACCACCGGGCTCACCGCTGCCCAGACCTACCTCAAGTGGGGCAACGACGAGCAGAAGAAGACGATCGTCTCCAACCTGGCGGCGGGCCGGATCGAGGCGATCGCCCTGTCCGAGCCCGGCACCGGGTCCGACCTGGGGGCCGTGCGCACGAAGGCGGTGCGCGACGGAGACGAGTACGTCATCGACGGGCAGAAGACCTGGATCTCGACCGCGCACGTGGCCGAGCACATGCTGACGCTCGTCCGCGAGGACGCCTCCGGCCCCAAGCACGCCGGGCTCACGCTGCTCATGGTGCCGTGCGACACCCCGGGCATCGAGATGCGCGAGGTCAGGACGATGGAGGCGCGCACCTGCAACGACGTCTTCTTCACCCAGGCCCGCGTCCCGGTCTCGGCCGTCGTCGGGGAGCCCGGGCAGGGCTGGAAGCAGCTGATGCGCGGCCTCAGCGTGGAGCGGATGATCATCGCGGCGTTCAGCATCGGCGCCGCGCGGCGCTCCCTGGAGGACGCCGTCGCCTACATGAAGCAGCGCGACGCGTTCGGGCAGTCGATCAGCGAGTTCCAGGCACTCCGGCACCGGGTCGCCGACATCGCGACCGACATCGCGACCACGCGGGCCTTCATCTACGACGTCGCCCAGGCGATCGACGACGGGCGCGAGGACGACCTGGCGCGGGAGTCGGCGATGGCGAAGATGCGCGCGACCGAGGTGGCGAAGCGGGCCGCACTCGAGGGCATGCAGCTCATGGGCGGCGCAGGTTACGCGCGGGAGTACGGCATGGAGTTCCAGGTCCGCCGCGCGCTCGCGCCGCCGATCTTCGGTGGCACCAACGAGATCCAGCGGGAGATCATCGCGAAGTCGATCTTCTAGCCGGACCGCGTCGCACCGCGACGTACGACGAAGCCCCGGACGGCGCCGCCGCCCGGGGCTTCGTCGTACCCGGCGACGGGCAGCCGGGCGGACCGAGCGGATGATGCCGCCCCCCTCCTGGGAGTGATTCCACGAGGCGCACGGGTCCCTACCGTCAGGACGCAGACCTATCCCTCCTCCGAAGGTGGTGACCATGGCCGTCCTGGAGACAACCGACGAGCCATCACGGCTCGACCCGCCCGTCGACGACGTGAAACCGATCAACACTCGAGTCGTGCGCCTCATGGCCTGGTCGGGCGTCGCGCTCGTCATCAGCCTGGTGGTGGCGCAGGGCCTCCTGATGCGCTTCGTCCCGCCGCCGTCCCCCGCGATGAGTGCGCAGGAGATCGCGGACCTCTACATCGACCGCAAGCTGGCGATCCGCGTCGGCACGCTCATCGAGTGCATCGGGTTCACGTTCTACCTGACCTTCTCGATGTCGATCGTCGTCTTCATGCGGCGCATGGAGCGCGGCATGCCGGTGCTGACGTACACCTCCATGGCCAACAACGGCGGCGGGTACGTCTTCTTCCTGCTGATGCCGATCACCTGGGCCGCACTCGCTTTCCGCCCCGAGACGCTGGACCCCGCGCTGATGCAGATCGCGAACGACTACGTCTGGTTCGTGTTCATCCTCAGCTGGCCGCCGTTCGCGCTCTTCATGGTGTACGTCGCCCTGGCCGTCCTCGGCGACCGCAACCCCACGCCGGTCTTCCCGCGCTGGGTCGGCTTCTTCAACCTCTGGACCGCGGTGCTGATCATCCCCGCCGGGTTGGTGGAGTTCTACACGGCGGGTCCGTTCGCCTACGACGGCGAGCTCTCCTTCTGGTTCGTCTGGTTCGTCTTCTTCGGCTGGATCATGGTGATGAGCGGCGTGACGCTGCGTGCCTGCAAGGCCGAGGAAGAGCGCCAGGCCGCCGTCGCCGGCCGGGACGGAGCGGCCGCATGACCGCCGTCGACGTCCGCACCGCCCCGGACACCGCCGGCCAGCCGGAACGGCACCGCCGGAAGATCCCCGGCGAGGTCGGCATCTGGATGTTCATCGGCGGGGACATGATCTCGTTCTCGTTCCTGTTCTTCCTGTTCCTGCACTACCGGGCGAACGACACGGCCGGGTTCACCGCGTCCCAAGCGCACCTGGACCAGAACCTCGGCCTGCTGAACACCTTGCTGATGCTCACCAGCTCGTGGCTCGTGGCCTCCGGCGTCCGCTTCGCGGCGCGCCAGCGGGGAGACCTGGCGGCGCGCTGCTTCCTCGGAGCAGTGGGCTGCGCGGCCGCCTTCGCCGTCGTGAAGGCCGTGGAGTGGGGAGGCAAGGTCGCCGACGGCCACACCATGAGCAGCGACGAGTTCTTCATGTTCTACTACTGCTGCGCCGGGATCCACATGATCCACGTCGTCATCGGCAGCGGCGTGCTGCTGTCGATGGCCGCGACCGTTCGCCGCAGCAAGCTCGCTGGCAACGAGCAGCGCAACATCGAGTCGGGAGCCACCTTCTGGCACCTGGTCGACCTGCTCTGGATCGTCCTGTTCGCTCTTCTCTACCTGGTGGGCCAGTCATGACCGAACTCCTGCAGACACGAACCACCGCCGTCTGGGCCGCCCTCGCCGGCGTCACCGTCCTGTCCTGGGCGATGGGCAGCGGGATGGGGATCTCCGACGTCGAGACCGCCGGGGTCGTGATCCTCCTCATCAGCCTGGTGAAGGTCCGCTTCGTGCTCTCGGACTTCATGGAGGTGCGGACGGCACCGTTGTGGCTGGGCCGCGCGACCGACGCCTGGCTGGCCGCGCTCGGCATCATGATGATCAGCCGGTTCCTCATCGGCTGACCTGCACCAGCCCGCCGCTGACTGACAGGAACGAGAAGACCGCCGGACCCGTGCGCACGGGACGGCGGTCTTCTGCATCGCCAGCGTTGACGCGCCCGTGCCCGGTGCTACGGGATCAGGATCAACCGGCCGCCGGCGCGAGAACACCTGCGTCGAGCGAGGCAGCCAGACTGCGCAGCACGTCAGCCGCCTCCCTCGCCATGGCGGGAACGAACTCGGCGACGTCCACCAGCTCGTTGATCGCCGAGGCAACCTGTCCCGTCATCACGAGGCTGTCCGTGGTGTCCCCGGTGGTCTGCGCCCTCTGCATCGACTCGATCTTCCACCGGACCAGCTCTACCGGGTCGAGCGGTGCGTCGCTGGCGCTGTGATCGAGGAGGGCCTGCGAAGCCGCGTTGCGCAGCCCCCGGCAGGGTCCGTACACCCCGTCGAAGGCGACGTCGTCGCCCTCCTGCGCGTCAAGCAGCGCCTGGACGTAGGCAGGGTGCCAGTCGGCGTTGGCGGTGCTGGTGATGAACCGGGTCCCCATCGCCACCCCCTCGGCCCCCATGGCGAGGGCCGCAGCGAGGCCGCGTCCGTCCCGCGCACCGCCGGTCAGGAGGACGGGGACGTCGACGGCCTCTGTGATGCTCGGGACCAGCACGTAGGTGTGGACCTTCGCCGACGGCGCATGCCCCCCCATCTCGAAACCGGCAGCGAGGATCACGTCCACACCCGCTTCCGCCGCCTTCACTGCCTGCTTGGTTGCCCCCACCTTGTGCTGGTGGACCATCCCGGCGTCCTTGATCATGCCGACGTAGTCACCGGGGAATCCCGCAGAAGTCGTCATCACCGTGAGTCGGCGCGCGATCTCACTGTCAGCGCGGCGCGCTTCGAGCACCATTCGGATGTAGCTGTCGGTGAACGGCAGGACCTTCCCGGCAGCGTCCACGCCGACCGGAATGTTGACGGCAAACGGACGATCCGTCAGGGATGCGCACTCCTCGATGTGCTCCCTGAACGTCCTCGCGCCGGCCTCGATGTCCTCGGGCATCCCGGGCATCGAGACAGTGCCGAGGCCACCTGCATTGGAGACCGCCGCGGCGAGCCGCGGCGTCCGGAAGGGCCCGAGCCCCTCTTGCACGATCGGGTGATCCACCCCTACGAGGCGGGTCCATCGGTTGCTGATCGGGGCGGCGGCGCTCATCTGCGGGCTCCTTGGGTGACGAAGTCGACGTCTCTGTTATACACTTACGGTGACGTAATGACTAGATCTGTCCAATAAACTGAGGAGAGAGGGGCACCATGAGCAGCGGAAGCGCGGCGCTCGAGGCCCTGCGGGCAGCAGCCCGCGACCCGCGGAGCTACATCCGGGCGTGGCGCTCGACCCACCCCGGCCAGAAGGTGCTGGGCGTCCTGCCCATGAACTTCCCGCGGGAGCTCGCCCACGCCGCGGGCGTGCTCCCGGTGATCGTTCCTGACGACCAGGAACCGGTGACCGAGGGGCGAGCCTTCCTGCCCGAGTTCTACTGCGGTTACACGCGCAACCTCGCTGACCAGGCCGCCACGGGGCGGCTGAGCGACTACGACGCCCTCTTCGTCGCGGACCACTGCATCCAGCTGCTGGGCGCCACTGACGTGGCGCGCGAGCTCGACCCCGCCCGGCCGGTCTTCCTCGGGCAGCTGATCAGCTCGTTGAACGAGCCGTGGGCTGTCCGCAAGACGGCAGAGATGATGTCCGAGCTGCGCTCCGAGGTCGAGCGACTTGCAGGCGTCACCATCGAGGACACTGCCCTCGCGGCAAGCATCCGGGCATTCAACCGCGACCGTGCATTGCTCCGCGAGGTCTTCGACGCGCGTCGCTCTGGGGACAGCGCTTTCTCCCCTGTCGAACTCCAGGACATCGTTGCCGCGGCGCAGGTCATGGACCCGGACGAGCACCGAGAGCTCCTGGCCGCTGTGCTCCGGGATCGCGAGGCAACCGCCCGCGACGAGCGGATCCGGGTCCACCTCTCCGGCCACCTCTGCCACGCTCCGCGCCGCGAGCTGCTCGAGGTCATCGAGGAGGCGGGTGCGGTGGTCGTCGACGACGACCTGTGGACCGGGCGGCGCTACCTGCAGGCATCGGTGCCGGAGGCGATACCGCCGATGGAAGCCATCGCCCAGTGGTACGCCGACCGCAACGTTGCGATGCCATGTCCGACCCGCGTGCAACACGATGTCGACTGGGACGAGTGGCTGCTGGACTCCGTCCACCGAAGCGGGGCAGAGGCCGTCATCCACCTCATGCCGAAGTTCTGCGAGCCGCACATGCTGTATTACCCCGAGCTCCGACGTGCCCTCGACACCGCAGGCGTTCCCCAGCTCCTGGTCGAGACCGAGCACGAGGGAATCCCGCTCGAGACCTTCCGGACGCGGCTCGAAGCTCTCGTCGAGCGCGCTCACCGCAACCGCCCTGCCTACGCCTGACCCGAGGAGACTCTCATGACCACCACCGCCGCACCCGCCCCGGAGCGGGCACGCCGACTGGCCGCAACTCGCAATGGCGGCCAGATGGTTGCCGAGTACTGGGAGGACCTGTTCACCGCACGCGAGCGCGGCAAGCAGATCGTCTGGTACAACGGCGGCGCCATCAACCCGATCTTCCAGGCCGCCGGCCTGGCCTGGTGCCACGGCGAGGCCTTCGCGGCCCGGCTCGCGGCCCAGCAGCTCGAGGGGCCAGCGCAGCTGGCCGGCGCTGAGTACGGCTACAACGCCGAACTATGCTCCTACTCGCGCACCCACCTCGGTTGTGCCGTCCTGACAGTCCAGGGCGACGAGGGAGCCAACACCGGCGTGGTCGGAGCCCACGACCAGGCCGAGCTCGCGGCGCGACTGCCTGCCCCCGACTTCTTCGTCAACAACTACGCCGGCTGCAGCACCGGGCAGCAGTGGGATGAGATCTCCTACCGGGTCTTCGACAAGGAAGTGCCGATCTTCAACATCTCCCACCCGTTCCTCTGGGGGAACAGGCCAGACGCGGGCTACCTGAAGGGCGAGGAGTGGGAGTCGGCCTCGCACTACGTGCGTGACCAGCTGGTCGATCTCATCGCCTGGCTCGAGAAGCGGACCGGTAACCCGTTCGACTGGGACATGCTTCGTGAGTCGATGACCTACATCAAACGCGCTGCTGAGCTTCGCCGGGAAGGACTGGAGCTGTGCAAGTCCACGCCAGCGCCGGCAACCTTCTGGGACTGGATCTCTGCCATCGCCCCGATCAACTTCCTCCCGGGGAACCAGGAGCTCGTCGACTACTTCCAGTCGGTTCGCGACGAGATCCAGCACCGGCTGGACAACGGGATCTCCGGCGTCGAGAACGAGCGTTACCGGGTCTACTTCGACGGCATCATGAACTGGAACAAGCTCGGGTTCCTCTCGCGAAAGTTCGCCGAGCACGGTGTCGCCGTCGTTGCCGGCCGCTACATCACCAACGCCTTCTGGCAGGAGCCGCAGCTCATCGACACCGAGGACCCGCTCCTGGGCATGGCACAGCACTACCTGCTCTGCCCGACGAACCACGGGACGCGTACCCTCGACTACCTCACCTTGCGGGACTGCGAGGAGTACGGCGTTGACGGCATCGTCTTCCACTCCACGCGCACGTGCCGCGCCTTCACCGGACCCCAGCGCCTGCTGGCCCGCTCCGCGCAGAACACCCTCGGCATCCCGTCGATCTTCTTCGAGGGCGACGTCGCGGACGCGTCCTTCTACAAGGACGAGATCCTCGAGAGCCGCCTGACCGCGATGCTCGAGGCGATCGACGTCAAGAGGGCACAGGCATCGTGACGACCACGACCCAGGCATACCTCGGGGTGGACCTCGGTTCCACGACGGCGAAGGCTGTCGTCATCGACGAGAGCGGCACGATCCTCGCCGCGAGCACCGTCGCGATGGGGGCGGTGTCACGAGCAGGGATGCGCCGTGCGGTCGACGAGGCGCTGTCAGCAGCTGGCCTGTCCGCTGCAGACCTCGCTGGCACGGTCTCGACCGGGTACGGGCGGCGGCTGGTCCCGGGGGCGCAGCGGAGCTTCACGGAGATCACCTGCCACGCACGTGGCACCTCGGCCATGGTCCCCGGGTGCCGGCTGGTCATCGACATCGGCGGGCAGGACTCCAAGGCCATCACCGTGGACGACCACGGCATGGTGCAGGAGTTCGCGATGAACGACCGCTGCGCGAGCGGCACGGGTCGTTTCTACGAGGTGCTCGCCCAGGCGATCGAGGTCCCGCTGGAAGAGGTGGGCGAGCTCGCCCTGCAGGGCTCCAACGATCTCGAGATCTCGACCATGTGCGCGACCTTCGCCGAGACCGAGATCGTCTCACTGCTTGCGCGGGATGCGCCGATCGCTGACATCGCCGCGTCCGTGCATCGTGCCATCGCCTCCCGAACGCTGGCTCTCGTCGCACAGGTTGGTCGCCACACCCCCGTGGTCCTCACCGGCGGCGTTGCCCGGAACCCGGCAGCGGTCGAGTTCCTGGCCCGGGCGCTCGACACCGGCGTACTCGTGCCCGAGCACCCACAGATCACGGGCGCGTACGGCGCGGCACTCCTCGCTCGCGACGCAGGCCGCCGAGGACGCCAGGTGATGGACGACGTCGCCGGGGCCGACGACCTGTTCCCCCGCCCGCCCGAGACGCACTCCTGCGGCTCGTGCGATGGCACGAGCAGCACCGGCGCCGTCGCCCTCGGCCTGCCTGTGCGACTCGGCGGCTGAGGCGCCAGCTTCTGTACGGCAAAGGCCCCGGCGGAGTTCCCGCCGGGGCCTTTGTCATGGCACCCTGTCCGCCGGTTGGGCGTCAGCCGGTGGGCTGGCGCACCTCGTCGAAGACGAGCGTCCCCGCCCTCATCTGGTCCCTGAGCACGAACTTCTGGATCTTCCCGGTGGGCGTCATGGGCAGGTCCTCGACGAAGGCCCAGTGCGTCGGGGTCTTGTGCGGCGCGATCTGCTTGCGCACGAAGCTCGTCAGGTCCGCGACGCTCGGGCGTTCGTGCCCGGGACGCAGGCGGAGCACGGCACCGACCTGCTCACCCCAGTGGTCGTCAGGAACCCCGATCACGGCCGCAGTCTCGACCGCGGGGTGGTCCAGGAGGACCGCCTCGATCTCGGCCGGGTAGAGGTTCAGCCCACCGCGCAGGATCATGTCCTTCACCCGGCCGGTGACCTGCAGGAAGCCTCGCGCGTCCATCTGGCCGACGTCCCCCATGTGCAGCCAGCCGTCGGCGTCGATGGTCTCGGCGGTCTCGTCCGGCATGTCGTAGTACCCGCGCATGTTCTGGTAACCGCGGACACAGATCTCTCCCTGCGTCCCGGTAGGCACGGGAGAGCCGTCGGTCGGGTCCGCGATCTTGACCTCGAGCTGCGGCAGCGGCTGTCCCACCGTGCCTGCCTGGTCCTCCGGGGCATCCGTCACCCGCGTCTGGCTGATCACACCGTGCGTCTCGGTCTGCCCGAAGAGGATGCTGAACCCGCAGTCGAGCTCCCGGATCGTCCGGCGCACCAGGGCCGCCGGCACCGCGGCCGCACCACTCAGGATCGTCTTCACCGAGGAGAGATCACGCTTCCCCGCGTCCGGGTGGTCGAGCAGCGCGATCAGCATCGTCGGGACCACCAGGCTGTGCGTTCCCCGATGAGCCTCGATCGCCTCCAGCAGCAGAGCAGGGTCGAAGCCCGGCAGTAGCACGAAGGTGCCTCGCTTGGCCCAGGCGCCGAAGGATGTCACCGCGCCTCCCCCGATGTGGTACATCGGCATCGCATTCACGTAGACGTCGCCGTCACCGAAGGCAGCACGCTCCGCCACGAACGTGGCCTCGTTCACCAGTCCCATGTGATGGAGCATCGCTCCCTTGGGGAAGCCGGTCGTTCCCGACGTGTACTGGACCTGGATGATGTCCTCGGGGTCGATGTCCGGCAGCGCCAGCTCCGGGTCGACGTTGTCGATGAACGTGTCCCAGTCCGAGAAGGAGTGGACCTCGCGCAGCTCCGGGAGGTCCGCACGGATGCTGTCGACCATCGACCGCATGTCGAAGCCGCGGTGGCCATCGACGCAGAACACGGCGGCGGCACCGGACTGGCGGAGCACGAAGGCCATCTCACGGGTGCGATACGCCGGGTTGAGTGCGACGAGGACCATGCCGGCCAGCGCGACCCCGTGCTGGAGCACGACCCACTCACCACTGTTCGGCGCCCAGACCGCGATGCGGTCCCCGGGGGCGTAGCGCAGCAACAGCGCCCTGGCCACCCGCTCGGCGTCGCGGAGGAGCTCGGCGTAGGTCCAGGCGCGGCGCCGGTCGGGATCAGGTCCGTAGTCGACCAGCGCCGTGCGCTCAGGCACGGTGGCGGCCGCATGACGCAGCAGGTCGCACACGGTCGTCGCTCGGACGTCCCCGGGTTCTGCGGGCCAGTGGGATTGGGTCAACATCTGCGCTCTCCTGTAGTTCTCTGCGTCTCTCTGCCAAACGGATGGGTCGAGTGACCCGCGTCACGCCACACTACGAGCGCGACGCTATACGATCAAAGAAACTCAGTCACCATTTCTGTAGAAAACAACAGGAGGGCCCATGCCCGATCCACTCGTCCGAGGCTATGCCGAGTCCGCCGTCCTCATCGCCGGTGGAACCTCGGGGGTAGGGCTCGCCACCGCCATCGGGTACGCCGAGGCCGGCTCCCGGCGCATTGCGCTTCTCGGGCGCAATGAGGAGCGGGGCAACGCGGCGCGTGAGTCGGTCCTGAAGCGGTTCCCCAGCACCCGGGTCGAATTCATTCCCTGCGACGCCGGCCGGGCGGACGAAGTCGACCGGGCCGTCGCCCTGGCGCACGAGCAGCTCGACGGGATCGACGTGCTGGTCAGCTCCGTGACCGCGGCCTACCGACCCGAGCTGCTCCACCGGACAGCACCTACCGACCTGGAGTCGATCCTGGTGGCCCAGGCAGTGCCTCCGATGCTCCTCACCCGCGCCGTCCTTCCCTACATGCGCGAGCAGGGAGGCGGGAGCATCGTCAACATCGCATCTGACGCAGCCAAGGTCCCGACTCCCGGCGAGGCGGCGCTGGGCGGCGCGATGGCCGCCATCGTCATGTTCAGCCGGGTTGCGGCGCTGGAGGCGAAGCGTGACGGCATCCGGGTGAACGTGCTGACTCCCTCCCTGATCGCCGGCACCCCGACGGCAGCCAACGTCCTCAGCGACGGTTTCAGCAAGAAGCTGTTCGAGAAGGCTGCGGAGCAGGCTCACCTCGGCGTGGCGGAGCCGACGGACCTGGCGGCCATGGCCGTGTTCCTCGGTGGCCCCTCGGCGGCACGCCTCACCGGTCAGGCCATCAGCGTCAACGGAGGGATCTCGGTCGCATGACCTCCGCGGCCTCGACCACCGTCATACCCTCAGGCCCGGAGGATGCCTTCGGGGTGGGAGCGGTTGTGCCCGGTCCGCGCGGTGTCCGCGGCACCATGCCCATGGGTCCGAGGTACCGCGGACCGGATGGCCGGCCGTCCGTGGGCGCGCTGGGCGTGCTCGTCGATGACGTGACCGGGTACACCGTCATCGAGGGCCTCATCGGGAGCTCGTGGTCGGTCAGCACCGAGATCTGGCTCGATGTCCTTGCCCCGCTCCCCGCGACGGACGCCCTCGTGGCCCGTGCCAGGCTCCTTCACGCAACCAACGTCTCCGCCTTCACCGAGGGGTGGGTCCGCGACTCGACCGGCGCGATGGTCGTTGCGTGCCGTCAGCGCGGACGCGCCCTGGCGGAAGACCCGACCGACCTGAGGCCGTCGTCGTACGAGCTGCCGGGCGCAGCGGAGGACGTGAGCACTCTGCTCGGGCTCCGCACGCTCGGCGCCGATCGCACGAGCCTGGAAGTGGTCCCCCTGCTGGAAAATCCCCGACACATGCTGCACGGCGGCGTCACCATGTGTGCCGCCGAGGTCACTGCCGTCCAGAGCAGGCTGGCGGCGGGCGTGGACCTGCCCACCACCTCCCTCCACACTGCCTACACGCGAGGGGTGCCCGCCGGCTCGACTATCGAGTTCCGGGCCTCGACCCGGCATGCCGGTCGTACGTTCTGGGTGACCGAGGTGGTCGGGGTGGTCGATGACAGGATCACCTCGGTCTCGACTGTCTCGGCGCAGGTCCTCTGAGGTGGGCTGATCCTGATCAGCCCACCCCGTCCACGATCTCCCAGAAACGGGTGTGTGCCGACTCCGCCCACGCACTCCTCCGCTCCCTGAGGAGGCGCGCACCCTCCCGTCCGACCCACTCCGGCAGTAGCGCACCGGGGAGCTGGGGATCTCGACGCATGAAGCGCTGCTGGAGGTTCAACAGGTCGAGGTAGGTCAGCATCACCGCGTCGGCGCCCTCGGGCTGCGGCGCGCCCTCCTCCTGGTCGAGGAAGCGCTCGTACTGCCCCGCAAGCTCCGCGAGGTCCCAGGACCGCTCGACCAGATCGGCGTCCGACATGCCAATGCCGACTGTGGGACCAGTCGTCGCGACGGCCGTGTTCTCCAGTCCAAGGTCGCGGATCAGCCGGCTGAGCTCAGGGGATCGCTCGTGGTGGGGACTCACCCACAGCCCGGGGGTGGGATTACCCATGCCCAGCCAGTCGAGGCCGCCATAGAGGCGCTTTCGGGTCGTCCGTTGCTGCTGAGGCACACTGACGTACAGCATGAGCCAGCGCCCGTCCCACTCGTCCTCCGCCGCGAGGTAGGCCTCTGACCGCCGAACACCTTCTGCGATGAGCTCCTGACCCCGCGCCGCCAGTCGCCATCGCACCGACCGTCCGACGCGCTCGCGCTCGAGCCAGCCAGCGGCTGCGGAACGAGCAAGCACCTGGCGTCCGGCATGGTCCTCCACGCCCAGCCCACCAAGCACCCTGAGCAACGCGGTCGTCCACGCGCCCTCCGGGCGGTCAGGCAACATCTCCCCCGCCAGCGTGAGCAGCAGTGATCGCGCGCTGGGCGGTGGGAGCAGGGGCGTTGCTCCACGCCGGCTCGGCAGCACCAGTCCTTCGGCCATGAGGACATGCAACCAGTTGGGGGAACCGCGCCGTCCTCCGGCTTCCTCCAGGGCGCTCACTGCGTGGCGAACCGGGTCCAGGTCAGACCCCGGTCGACCTCCTCGCCAACCGCGTCCACGTAAGCCCCTACGTGCTTGGACATGCGCTGGCGGGCGAGATCCTCGTCGCCCGCACGGATTGCACGTGTGATCGCCTCGTGCGCCCGACACGTGTCACGGCGCACCGTACGGTCCACGACGCCCACATGACCCGTGGAGTCGTAGATGATCTCGGCGAGCGCCTCCATCAGACCCGCGAGCAGCTCGTTACCGGAAGCCCGGGCAACTGCCATGTGCCAGTCGACGTTCGCGCGCAGGAAGGTGCTGACCTCGTCTGCCGCCGCCATCGCTCGACAGCTCCTGTCCATGTCACGCAGCTGATGGTCGGTACGTCGGAGCGCCGCCAGGCTCGCGCACGCCGGTTCGACCGTTGCTCGCGTCTGCAACAGTGCCGCCAGCGACACCCGCGTCCCGCGGGCCACCAGGCGGGCTGACGCCGCGAGCTGGTGCCCGTCAGGCCGCCGAGCGATTGCGCCGCCGTCCCTGCCGGCCCGGATCTCGACGAAGCCCCTGACCTGGAGGACACGTAGCGCCTCGCGCACCGAGCTGCGACTCAGACCGGTCTGGGCAACCAGGTCGCGCTCGGCCGGGAGGTGGTCGCCTTCGCGGATCTCACCATCGATGATGCGCCCCGCCAGGCTCTCAGCGAGGACATCACTCGCCTTCGGCACGCGGAGCGGTGTGAACACGGCGCCTGCACCACCCCGCCCGGAGTCGGACGGGGGCGGCGCCGTGCCGAAAGGGACGCTCATCGGATCCACCCCCGTCCTCGTCCTCAGTCCAGCTTGCAGGCCGGGTTCGGCGACGGGTTGTTGGTCGCAGCCGGGATGGCTGCCGTCGCAACCAGCTCCAGACCCCCGCCGGCGGTCTTCTGGACCGTGCCTACATACGTCGGCGCCTCGATCTGGTGATCCTCTGCCCGCATGGTGACCTCGCCCTGGATGGAGTCGAAGGTCAGGCCCTCGAGCGCCTCTGCCACGTCCGCGGGTGCGATGCTTCCCGCCTCCTCGATAGCAGCGAAGATGGCCTGCATCCCCAGGTAGCCGTTCCCCACGTTCTCAGCGGGCGGGTGCCCCTTCTCCGCCGCGTAGGACTCGACGAACGCCTTGGTGGCTGGGTTGTCAGCCGTAGGGATCCAGCTGTTCGTCCCGAGAGCACCGACCAGCCGCTCGTCGCCGAGCGCCTTCAAGGTGGCGGCCGAGAGCCCCGTGTTCACCAGGACCGTCTCGTACTTCTGCAGTACCCCGAACTGGAGAGCCTGCTTGAGGAAGTTCACGACGTCACTGCCGGCCAGGGAAACGACGAGCCCACCCTTTCCGCTGAGCTGGCTCAGGTGACTGCCGAAGTCGGTCGTGCCCAAGGGGGAGAAGAGCTTGACGTTGAGCTTGCTGTCCTCCCCTTTGAGGGTCTTCTCGATCCCGGCGGTGCTCGCCTGGCCGAACGAGTAGTCGGCGGCGATGCTGTCCCACTGCGGCAGCTTCTCCTCGGTCAACCAGTGTGCGATGGTGTTGACGCCTGCCGTGTCGTTCGCGGTGACCCGGAAGTACCTGGGTGTGCAGGACTTCCCGGTGAGGTCGTCACTCTGACCCTGGGTACCGATCATGAGGGCGTCCCAGGCCTCCAGCTTCGGAGTCACCGCCGCCATCTCCGGAGAGGAGACCAGTCCGATGATGAAGCGGGCATTCTTCTCCTGCACCAGGCGCTGGGACGCGGTGAGGGCCCCCTCTGCAGTACCGAGCGAGTCCGCGAACTCCAGCTCGATCTCGTGACCGTCAATGCCGCCGTTGGCGTTGGCCTCGTCCGCGGCGAACTGGATTCCTTCCCGCTGTTCCTCGCCGTACTCGGCGTAAGGGCCCGACTGCGGGGTGACGACCGCGATGCGGATCGGGCCGTCGGCGTCCTGCTTCGATGTGCTGGCAGCGCCGCCGCTGCAGGCCGCGGTGGCCAGGGTTAGCGCGCTCAGCGCGACACCCAGTCGTAGCGACTTCTTCATTGGATCTCCCATCAGTTATCGACTGTTGCCGTCGTGGAGGGTCAGACTCCGACGAGCTCGCGGAGCGAGTCGGCGGAGGTTGTTTCGATGGATCCCTCAGCGACCGTCTCGCCCTTGAGCAGGACGGCGTACCGGTCTGCGAGGCGGGTCACGAGGTCTAGGCGCTGCTCGATGAGCAGCATCGACGTCCCCGCTGCCTTGAGGGCAGCGAGGCAGTCCCCGAGAAGGTCGATGACGACCGGGGCGAGGCCTTCGGACGGCTCGTCGAGGAGCAGGACCCGGGGGTTCGACATCAAGGCACGACCGATAGCGAGCATCTGCTGCTGACCACCGCTGAGCTGCGTCCCTAGGGAGCGACGGCGCTCGCGCAGGTCCGGGAACATGTCGAACACGCTCGCGAGGTCCCACGGGCCCTTGCGGTTCGGGGCCGTTCCGATCACGAGGTTCTCCTCGACGGTGAGCGTGGGGAGGATCCACCGACCTTGAGGCACCAGCGCCGCTCCGAGGTTTGCTGCCTCGTGCGGCGCGCGACCGCGGAGCCGCCGTCCCCCGATTTCGATCGTCCCGCCCCGCAGGTTCGCGATCCCGAACATGGCGTTGAGACTGGTCGTCTTGCCTACGCCGTTGGGTCCGAGCAGGGCGAACGACTCCCCCTCGGCGACATCGAAGCTCAGACCGTCGAGGATGAGGGCGTCGTCGTAGAAGGCGCGGACGCCGTCGAATGTCAGGACGGTGGTCATGCGGCACTCCTTCCGAGGTATGCCTCCATCACCCGGGCATCGCGACGCACGTCCTGAGGGTCACCGTCAGCGATCACGGCCCCTTGCTCCAGGACGGTGAGCCGGTCACAGACCCGGTAGACGACCTCGAGGTGGTGCTCGACCAGGACGACGGTGGTCCCGCGGTCCCGCACGAGCTCGGCGAGGTGGTCCGCCAGCGCGATGCTCTCCTCCCGCGACAGCCCGGCAGCCGGCTCATCGAGCAGGACCAGCGCCGGGGAGCCGATCAGGGCGAGCGCGATGTCGACCCGTCGCTGCTCGCCGTACCCGATCTCCGCGGGTGTGTGGCGCAGGCAGCCCTCCAGGTCGAGGGCGCGCACGACGGCGTCCACGTCCGGCTCCTTCAACAGGCCTGCCGCGACGTCCAACTGGTCGGCAACGGTCAGCTCGGGGTAGACGCTGATGCGCTGGAACGAGCGCGCTATGCCCAGGTGCCGACGGCGTGGCGCCGTCATCCTGGTGACGTCGCGCCCGCGGAACCGGACAGATCCGGACGTCGGGCGTTGCCGTCCCGAGACGAGGTCGATACACGTGCTCTTCCCGGCACCGTTCGGTCCGATCAGGCCGTGGATCGTCCCTTCCGTCACCTCGAGCGACACGTTGTTGACGGCCTTGACGCTTCCGTAGGCGAAGGTCAGGTCCTCAAGTTGCAGCACGGCTGCCTCCTCGGTTCGAACTCGAATCGGACGTCCTGGACTCGCGGCGGAGCAGTGACGCGGCGGCCTTTCCGACGCGTTCCAGGATCTCGGTGCACCCACCGGGGGCGAGGAGGACGACGGCGATCAGCACCGTGCCGATGACGGCCTGGTAGTGATCCCCGCTGCCCGCCAGGTAGTTCTGCAGGAGGACGAACAGCACGGCGCCCAGGGGCGGCCCCAACACGCTGCGTACTCCACCGATGACCGCGACGATGAGGGCGAGGCCCGACGTGGACCAGTACAACGCCGTCAACGACATGAAGCTCGTCGTCACGAGGTTGAGGGTCCCTGCAATGCTCGCCACCAGGCCGGAGGCTGCGAAGGCGGCCACCCGCGGCCAGTAGGTCGCATAACCCGAGAAGCGCATGCGCTCCTCGTTGTCGCGGATCGAGGCGAGGCGTCGTCCCCAGGTGCAGCGACTGAGGAACCACAACACGGCGACGGTCAGCATCAGCACGCCCCACACGACCGGCCACGCCTCGACCGGGTTCCCGTACAGCATCACGTCCTTCCCGAGCAGCGTCCCTTCGAGCTGCACGTTGAGACCGTCAGCGCCCCGGGTCACCGAGTGCATCTGCCCCCCAGCGACCCAGACCAGCATCCCGATGGCGAGGGTGAGCATCGCGAACGCGATGCCCGGAGCCCGGATGGTCAACAGGCCGACCACCAAGGCCGCAAGGGTTCCGAGGCCGATGCCCACCACCAGGGTCAACCCGATGGGCAGGGCAGTGTGCTGCGCGACGTAAGCCGTGCCGTACCCGGCGATCCCGTAGAACGCAGCGTGGCCGAAGCTCAGCTGGCCGGTCTGCCGGAGCAACCAGCCGATGCTCAGCGCCAACAGGCCCAGCACGACCGCCTGCTGCGCCAGGTGGAGTTGGTAAAGGCTGATCACCCAGGGCGCCCCCAGACCGGCGACTGCCAGCGCCAGCCATCCGAGTGCTTGCCAACGGGCGGCGCGTCGAGCACGCCGCATTGTCGCCGCCACCCCGTCCGGCAGGATGCCGGGCGAGCGCGGTGCATGCTGGCTGCGGGAGTCCTGCGGCCCGGCAGCACCGGACACGTCGTTCGCCGCGGTCACCTCGGCGCTCCTCTCTACGGCCTGTCCAGTCACAGCGCGGTCCTCCTTCCCGCGATCCCCTGGGGCCGTACGAGGAGAACCCCGAGCATCAGCAGGTACGGCACGTAGGCCGAGAAGGTCGGCGCCTGCACGGTGGCCAGTGCGTGGGCGAGGCCGACGAGCAAGGCTGCGATCATCGGGCCACCGATGCTGCCGAGCCCACCCACGACCACCACGATGAAGGTGGTGATCAGGATCTCGGTCCCCATGGCCGGGGAAAGGGTGAGGTAGGGGCCGGCGAGCACGCCCGCCAACCCCGCGAGCCCGAAACCGAGCGCGACGACGGTCCCGCTGACGCGGTCGACGTTCACGCCCATGGCGCCGGTGGTCGTCCGGTCGTCTCCGGCAGCGCGGACGAACAAGCCCGTGCGGGAGAACTTCAGCCACGCGATGAGGGCAGCGCACACGAGCAGACCCATCGCAATGACGAACAATCTGTAGGTCGGATAGGTGGCCAGCCCCAGGTCGGTGCTTCCCTGAAGCGCGGAGGGCGGGTCGATGGTGTGCGCCCTGGTCCCCCACGTCGTCTGGATGACGTCCGCCACCACGAACGTGATGCCGAAGGTCAGCAGCACCATGTCGAGCGGGCTGCGTCCGCTCAGGTGGCGCAGGCCGAACCTGTCAACGAGGAGTCCCGCTGCAGCAAGCAGGACGGGAACGGTGACGAGCGCCAACCAGAACGAGGTCCGGTCCGTGATCGCCATGGCGACGTAGGCCGCGAGCATGTAGATCGCACCGTGTGCGAAGTTGACGACTCCTCGCAGGCCGAAGATCAGGGCCAGGCCCGAAGACAGGACGAGGAGGAGGACGCCGAAGGCTAGGCCGTTCAGCACCTGGACGAACATGGAGCCTCCATGGGTGTGCAAGATGGGCGGACGTGGGTGGGGGAGGTCAGGCAGGATCGACTGGCCACGGACATACGTCGTCCGGGGCGGTTGAGGCGGAGGCCGCTGACCTAGAGCGGCCCTCGAGCGCAGGAGAGACCGAGCGAGGTCATCGCGCCGTCTCGGCGACGTGGATGCGCGACGCGAACGTGAATCCGACCAGGGCTTCCCGTAGCTGGCGTCCGGCGAGTTCATCGTGCACGACGGTGTCAACCACGAGACGCCGACCGCCGCGGTCGATACTGATCTCCGCCCGCGGATCGAGGCCGCGGGCTATCTCGCGAACGACGCGCAGGATCGCGTCGTCTCGCAGGGCGGGCTTCGAGACCTTGCCTACGGGAGTGAGCGGAATCCGATCGAGGACGACGACCTCGACGGGCACAGCGGCACGTTCGTGCACACGGGTGCGGCAGTGGTCGAGGAGCTCTGCGGGGTCGAGGTCGATACCTTCCCGTGCCTCGACGTAGGCGATGGGAAGCTCGCCCTTCATGAGGTCCGGACGGCCCACAGCGGCAGCCAGGTGCACCCCCGGGTGCGCGGCGAGCGCTTCCTCGACCTCGCGAGGATCGATGTTGTGCCCGCCCCTGATGATGAGGTCCTTGGCCCGGCCGAACACCCACACGTAGCCGTCGTCGTCCACGCTGCCGAGATCTCCGGTGTTGGCCCACCGCCAGGCTCGCGGGAGGTCGTCCGGCAACCCCGTCGGGAAGAACTCACGGTCCAGGTCGGGGTCGAGGTACCCGGCAACCGTCGTCGGGCTCCCGATCAGGAGAACGCCTCGTTCGCCAGGCCGACAGTCGCGAACCCACCGCCCTTCTTCGTCGAGCTCCACGGACTTCACACGAACGAACGGAAGCGGCTGTCCGACGGAGCCGACCCTCGGTTCGCGTTGTTCACCGAAGTGGCCGGTCGTGGTCCCGTGAAGCTCCGTCATCCCCCAGTTTTCGCGCAGCCAGATCCCGAAGCGCTCGTGGAATCCTCGGACGAGCTCCATCGGGACAGCGCTGCCGCCGCAGTGGAAGTCGCGCACGACGCATCCACTGGA
This sequence comes from Nocardioides sp. J54, assembly GCF_000519005.1. Taxonomy (GTDB): domain Bacteria; phylum Actinomycetota; class Actinomycetes; order Propionibacteriales; family Nocardioidaceae; genus Nocardioides. The sequence continues at coordinate 121,026 of NZ_JAER01000004.1, forward strand.
GCTGCCCTCACCGTGCAGCAGCGCGAGCGCTGTCGTCGGCGTCGCGAGAACGGACGTCACCCGGAAACGGCGCGCGACGTCCCAGAACGACTCCACCACTTCCGGCGCGCGAAATCCCGCCTGGGTCAGTGTCAAGAGCGTCCCACCGAAGAGGAGGGTACGAAGCCCCAGCGAGATGCTGCCCCCGCAGTGGAAGTTGGGCATGCCGTGCGCCGTGACCGTGTCGGCCTCGTTGCCCATCAAGGCGCCGACGTTCCAGGCGACCCGCAGCTGCCCCGCCTGGGACATCCGCACGAGCTTCGGCGCTCCCGTCGTCCCCCCGGTAGGCATGACCAGGGCGTCGCGCCACGGGTCCTCGTCCGCGACGAGTGCCACTCCACGGCCGTGCGGCAACAATCTGGTGGCGAGGTCCCGATCTGGTTCGACATCGTTCACCAGCAGGACCTCGACCAGGCCCGGAGCGGCCACTCGGAGGGCGCTCAGGCCGCCCTTGGCTTCGAGGATCGCCCGGGTCGTGAGGAGGACCGTGGCGGCAGTGCGGTTGAGGACCGCCGCGACGGGTTCGAGGTCGAGGAACGGGTTGAGGGGCACGGCGACACCCGCCGCCTGTGCACCCCAGAGCGCCGTGAGCCCCTCGGGGATCATCGGCAGCATGATCCCCACCACGGACGGACGCGCTCCGGCGACGGTGTGGAAAAGATCGGCTGATGCCTCGACGTCAGCCACCAAGTCCTGGTAGGTGAGCGTGGCGGTCGGCGTCAGGAGGTCTGGCGCCTCGACCTGGATGACGGCGGGCTTGTCGGGGTCCGTCGCCGCAGCGTGGCGAAGGCACCCAAGGATGGTCCCCGCGGGAAGCAGATCCGACGGACGGTAGTTCGACTCGATGTCGACGACGTCTGCAGCGCTCCGGATCCGCCGACGCAGCACTCCCGACTCACGCAACGGAGATCCCGCCATTCACACTGATGACCTGACCTGTCACCCGCCGCGATCGTCGGGAGGTGAGGAAGAGGATCGCTTCGGCAAGGTCACTGGGTTCGGTCATGCCCAGGCCTGCCTGCCGGGTGATCCTGTCGAAGATCTTCCGGCTGAACTCCTGCGACATCGCCCGGTCGTAGGACGCGGTGTCGACGATCAGCGACGGCGTGAGGACGTTGACCCGGATGCCATCGCGCTTTGCCTCCACTGCCAGCGTCTGCGAGAAAGTCACGATCGCGGCCATGGCGGCACCGATCCCGGTCTCGCCCGGCGTCGGCACTTTCGCTGCGTCACTCGCGATGTTCACGATGACGCCAGCGCGGCTGGCCCGCATGTAGGGCAGCACGGCACGGTTCATCAGGAGCGGGCCGAGAGCCTGTTGCTCCACGATGTCCCGCAGCTGCTCGAGCGGAGTCTCATGGAGGAGGGTCGGCTGGTAGGGGGCGACCGTCGAACAGACGAGCACGTCGATCCTCCCCAGGATGCGCGCAGCGGTTGCCGCCGCCTCCCGGGCCTCCTCGGGCCGGTTCAGGTCGGCCGGGACGAACTCGACACCAGCCTGCGGCGAGTGCTGGAGCACAGCCTCGACGGCCTTCTTGCCTCGTGCCTCGTTCCGTGCCACGAGCACGAGATCGGTGCACCCGGCACGCACGTACTCGATGGCAGTGGCCAGTCCGACACCGGAGGTGCCTCCTGCTACGACGACGCCGCTGCCAGCGAACTCGCCCTGCGGCTCGGCAGCGCTTCCGGACCCAGTCGTGTCCATCGGACCTCCGGTGATCGTGCGCCTGCGCCGAGACTTCGCAGGACCCAATTCTCAGACCTTTTAGTGAGATAGATGTGACCCAAGCCACGCCTCACATGGTCTGACCGTAGACCTATGTTTGACATATATCAATCCCTCTTACACAAATATGTCTAACAATTGCCCGGAAAAAGCGCTGCGCGCCCCCTCGGGGGCGCGCAGCGAAGCAGTGATAACAGGATTCAGGCCAGCGTCGGCCGGTAGGTGTACGACGACGAGCGAGTCAGGGCGAACTCGAAGATGCCCGAGCCGGGGCGTCCCTCCCAGTCGAACGCGCACAGTCGGTCGGTGAGCGAGGAGTCCAGGGTCCGCTGGGTGACTGAGCCGTCGAGCGGGTAGACGTCGCTCTCGAGGTGGTCGCGGCCGAACGCCTTGCCGTGGTGCCCGCCGTACCCGCCGCCGGCCATGTAGCCGCCGCCGGCGGACGCGTCGGTGTCGACCGGGTAGACCGCGCCGGAGGCCGTGGTCACCTGCACCCGTCCGGCCTTGAGGTCCAGCTGGTCGTCGAAGACCAGGTCGTGGCGGACGTCGACGACCTCGTCCATGGTGCCGTCGGTGTGCATGACCGCTCCCTCGAGGAGGATCCGGCCACCGTCGCGGGTCTCGACGAGGAGGAACCCGATCGAACGATCCTCGAACTGGGCTTGGTACCAGATGTGCAGCCCCTGGCCCCCCGCCATCGTGCGGACGCCGCGCGAGCGGTCGCGCTGGCTGTACCACCGCTCGACCTGCTGCTCGGCGCCGTCGACGCAGATGCTCCCGTGGACGAAGCCGGACTGGAAGAGGTGCGAGAACGACGTGAGCTCTCCTGAGCTGTTGGTGACGTCGATGTCGCCCCACCACGCCGGGGCCCGCGCCTCCCAGCGCAGGTCGAACGCCAACCTTGTCGGGTTGCCGTCGAGCGAGAGGTGCCAGGCCCGGTTGGGCTCGACCACCCGCCAGGCGAACGGGCCACAGGTGCCCGGTGCGGTCGCCGAGAGCTTGGTGGCGAATCGGACGTTGCGCTGCTCGGTACGGGTGGTGAGGATCGCGAACCCGTCCACCGTGTCCCGGACCGGGTGCAGACCGAGGCCGACGAGGATCGACGGCGCCGTCGCGTCCGTCGGGTGGACGTTGAAGACGAACCGGTCGAAGAAGCGCTCGGGGAGGCCGGTCGCTTCCTCCGGGCGGATCAGCTCGTCGTGGAATTTCTCCCAGGACCTGTTGCTCATGTGCGGGCCTCCAGCAGGACGTCGGTGAGTGGTGGCAGGCCGGCCGCACGGTGCGCGTCGGCGAGGAAGGACGGCACCAGCGTGGGGTCGGCGTAGTAGGGGTCCCCGACACCTCGTACGGCGCGGCGCCGCCCGTACTCGTAGAGGACCGCCAGCTTCCACAGCGCGAGCGTCGTGTACCACGCGAGGTTCGACAGGTCGGCCCCCGTGCGTGCGGCGTAGCGCTCGGCGAGCTCGGCACGGGCCGGGAAGCCGTCCTCGAGCATGGCGAGGGAGAGCTGCTGGGTGGGGTTGTGTGGCGGCGCGTCGTCAGGGACGGAGGCGAGGAAGTAGCCGAGGTCGAAGAGCGGGTCCCCCAGGGTGGCGAGCTCCCAGTCCAGGACGGCCGCCACGGCTCCGGGGTCGTCCTCGGAGAGGATGACGTTGCCGATCCGGTAGTCGTTGTGCACGATCGTGGCACCCGACTCGGGCGGCACGTTCTCCTGCAGCCACGCGTCCACCTCTGCGAAGGCCGGGGGCGGGTTGCCGTCCTCGTCGGCGACGAGGCGCGCCATGCGGGAGCGGTGGCGGGCGTTGAAGCCTTCCGGTCGGCCGAGGTCCGCAAGGCCTGCTGCCCGCCAGTCCACGGCGTGGAGGTCGGCAAGGGTGTCCACCAGCGACTCGCCGATCCTGCGTCGGGTCGCGCGGCTGGCGAGCGCGGGCGGCGTCGAGGTCGTGACGACCGGACCCGCGGCGAAGCCCATCACGTAGAAGTGGACGTCGATGACCTCGCCGGCCTCCGCCGTCGCGAGCAGCTCGGCGACGGGCACGGCGGTGCCGCCGAGCGCACCAACGAGCCTGGCCTCGCGCAGCATGTCGTGCGCGCCCGGCGGCGTCGGGGGCGGCGGGGGCCGTCGCACGACCGCTCGCCGGCCGTCCGCGCCGGCCACCAGGAAGGTCAGGTTCGAGTGCCCGTCGCCGATAGGCCTCGTCGTGACCTCACCGGAGGTGATGCCGTGCTGCTCGAGGAACTCGCCGAGCCGGGTGCGCTCCTCGGCGCTCCAGTCCCACGTGCTCATCGTGACCGTCACTCCCCCGTGAAGCGGGGAGCGCGCTTCTCCTTGAACGCCGCGAGCGCCTCCGGCATGTCACGGGTACGCGTCATCAGTGCCTGCCCGCGGTTCTCCAGCTCCAGGGCGGCGGCGTACGACGTCACCTCGAGGTTGCGCTGGATGGCGCGCTTCGACATCCGCACCCCGGCAGGCGAGTTGCGGGCGATCTGTCCGGCGAGCTCGACCGCGGCGTCGAAGAGCTCGTCGGTCGGGACGACCCGGTTGACGAGCCCGATCCGCTCCGCCTCGTCGGCGCCGACGATGCGGGCGCTGAACGCGATCTCCGCGGCGCGGGCGGGGCCGACCAGCCGGGTGAGGTGGTACGACGTGCCCAGCTCGCCGACCGACAGGCCGACCTTGACGAAGGCGGCGCTGAACTTCGCAGCCGGGTCGCAGAGCCGGATGTCAGCCGCGAGCGCGAGCGCCAGGCCACCGCCCGTCGCCGGGCCGTGGACGGCGGCGATCACCGGGAAAGGCAGGAAGTGCAGGGCCTGGATGCCGCCGGTCGCGGTCTCCTGGAACTTCAGGAACTCGCGCACGCCCATCTCGCTGATCCGGCCGACCTCGTCGAGGTCGAACCCGGCGCAGAAGGCCCGGGTGCCGGTGCCGGTGACGATGAGGGCCCGCAGGGGCGCGTCGCGCAGCGCGAAGGCGGCCTCGCCGTACTCGCTGAACATGCGGAAGGTCTGGCTGTTCATCCGGTCCGGCCGGTTGATCCGCAACACGCCGATGTCACCGGGGAGGACCTCGAAGGTCAGCTCCTCGAGCTCGGGGAAGTCGATGTCCACGGTGGTGTTCTCTTCGGTCACGGTCATGTCGTCACTCCCCCTTGAAGACGGGCCGGCGCTTCTCCTTGAAGGCAGCGAGCGCTTCGGGCATGTCGGTGCTGCGCGTCAGCAGAGCCTGCCCGCGGTTCTCCAGCTCGATGGCCGCGGCGTAGGAGCCGATCTCCATGTTGGCGTGGAGGGCCCGCTTGGAGAGCTGGACGCCACCGGGGCTGTTGGCAACGATCCGGTCGGCGAGGTCGAGGGCGTCGCCCAGGAGCTTGTCGGGCTCGCTGACGCTGTTGACCAGCCCGATCCGGAAGGCCTCCTCGGCGTGCACCATCCGCCCCGTGAAGCAGATCTCACTCGCGACCGCGGGGCCGACGAGCCGGGTCAGCAGCCAGGAGGTGCCGAGGTCCCCCGCAGTGAGGCCGATCTTGACGAACGCGGCGTTGAACTTCGCCTCCGGCGAAGCCAGCCGGATGTCGGCCTGAAGCGCCAGCGCCAGCCCGCCGCCGGCGGCAGGACCGTTGACGGCGGCCACGACCGGGACCCGGATGGCGCGCACGGCGAGCAGCGCCCGGGCGCCGCGCTCCTGCTGGTCGAGCATCCCGATGGCACCGAGGTCGGCGAGCCGGTCGGCGTCCGCGAGGTCGTAGCCGGCACAGAACGCACTGCCGGCGCCGGTCAGCACGACCACCCGCAGGTCGTCGACCTGGTCGAGGTCCAGCGCGACGCGTTCGAGCTCGACGAACATCTGGTCAGTCATCGCGTTGTAGCGCTCGGGACGGTCGAGGGTCACCAGCGCTACGCCGGGCGCCGCCTCGGTGACCGTGATCGTCGCGAACGAGCGGTCAGGGAGCTTCATCAGAGAGACTGCCTTCCTGGGTAGGGACGGGGGCGGGCTGGTCCGCGAGACGGATCGCGCCGTCCCGCTCCCAGTCCCGGACGACGTCGGGGTCGATGCCCCACGCGGCCAGGGCTTCGCGGGTGTGCTCGCCGGGGACGGGTGGCGGGCCGTCGACGACGGCGGTAGTGCGGCTGAAGCGGGGCTGGGGCGCCGGTTGGGTCACGCCGGCGACGTCCACGAAGGTGCCCCTGGCGACGTTGTGGGGGTGGACCCAGGCCTCCTGCACGTCCAGCACGGGTGAGATGCAGCCCCGTCCGGCGGCCCGGGTCACCCACTCCTCGCGCGTGCGCTCGCGGATGGTGTCAGCGAAGACCTTCGCCAGCTCCGGCCAGCGCGTGTGGTCGTCGCGGTCCGGGAGCCCGGCGGCGTCGAGGCCGAGGACGTCGAGCAGGTCGGCGTAGAAGTGGGGCTCGAGCGCGCCGACGGCGAGCCAGCGACCGTCGGCGGTCTCGTAGGCGTCGTAGAAGGGTGCGCCGGAGTCGACGATGTTGGTGCCGCGCTCGGTGCGCCAGGTGCCGGCGCTGACGAACCCGTGGAAGGCGGCGGCCAGCAGGGCCGATCCGTCGACCATCGCGGCGTCGACGACCTGTCCGCGACCGGACCGCCCGGCCTCCCACACCGCGGCGAGCACCCCGAGCGCCAGCACGGCGCCGCCTCCGCCGAAGTCTCCGACGAGGCTCAGCGGCGGGGTGGGCGGTTGACCCTGACGCCCCACGAGTGACAGGACGCCGCTCTGGGCGATGTAGTTGATGTCGTGCCCGACGGCCTGGGCCAGCGGCCCGTCCTGCCCGTAGCCGGTCATCCGGCCGTAGACGAGGCGGGAATTGGCCGCGAGGCACACATCGGGGCCGATGGCGAGCCGCTCCGCCACGCCGGGGCGGAAGCCCTCGATGAGCGCGTCGGCACTGGCCACGAGGTCGAGGACGACCTCGTGGCCGCGAGGGTGCTTGAGGTCGACCGCCACGGAGCGGCGCCCGCGGTGGAGGACCTCGGTCCGGAAGTCGGCGTTGGGGCCGACCAGGGCGGCTCCCTGCGCCCGGTCGACCCGGATGACGTCGGCGCCGAGGTCGGCGAGGAGCATCGCGCAGTAGGGCCCTGGCCCGATGCTTCCGACCTCGACCACCCGTAGGCCTGCGAGCGGGCCCGTGAACGATCGTTCCGTCCCGTCATGCGTCATCTCATCACCTCCCGGTCACCACCCTAGGCCACCCCCGAGAAATGGTCAGGCCAATGTCCGTGCCGGCCGGTGGAGACTTCTCCACCGGCCGGCTCTGCTCAGAGCGCGATCATCTCCTGCACCGCCCGGTCCCCGAGCTGTTCGATCGGACCCTCGCCCGCCAGCCGGCCCTTGCGGAGCGCGAGGTAGCGGTCGGCGACCTTCTGGATCATCCCGATGTGCTGCTCCACGAGCAGGAGGGCCGTGCCACGGGACCGGATCTCCCGCAACGCGTCCACGATGGCGTCGATGATCACCGGCGCCAGGCCCTCGGTGGGCTCATCCAGCATGAGGAGCGCCGGTCCGGCCATGAGGGCGCGGGCGATGGCGAGCATCTGCTGCTCACCACCGGAGAGCGAGGTGCCCGGACGCTTCCGGCCACGGGCGAGGTTGGGGAAGAGCTCGTAGAGGTCCTCCAGGGTCCACGTGGTCGCTCGCCGCGAAGCCCGCCCGAGCAGGATGTTCTCCTCGACCGTGAGGTTGCCGAAGATTCGCTTGCCCTGCGGCACGAGGGACACCCCACGCGCGGTCGGGACGTGCGCCCGGCGCCCGACCGGCTCGCCGTCGACCAGCACCTGGCCGCGGACCGAGGGCACGCCGTACACGGAGAGCAGGGTGGTGGTCTTGCCGGCTCCGTTGCGGCCGACCAGGCCGACGGTCTCGCCGGGGGCGATCGAGAACGACAGGTCCTGGAGGATCACCGAGCCGCCGTAGCCGGCGGTGACGTCGCGGAACTCGAGCACGGGCGTGGCGGTCATGCTGCGCTCCCCAGGTAGGCACGGATCACGTTCTCGTCGGCGCGGACGTCGTCGGGGGTGCCCGTGGCGAGCAGCTTGCCGAGGTCGAGCACGGTGATGACGTCGCAGGTGCGGAAGACGCCCTCGACGTCGTGCTCGACGAGCAGCGCCGCTACGTCCCTCTCCTTGCACACGTCGCGCACGTGCTGGAGCATCCGGACCGACTCGTCGTGGACCAGCCCTGCGCACGGCTCGTCGAGCAGCACGACCTTCGGCCGGCCGATGAGGGCGATGGCCAGGTCCACGGACCGCTGGGTGCCGTAGGCGATCTCCGCGCACACCCGGTCGAGGATCCCCTCGAGGCCGAGCGTGCGGACGATCTCGCCGAGGTCCTCCTCGTTGTTGCGGCGGGCGACCATCTCGAGCTGGTCGCCGACCGTCATCGCCCCGAAGACGCTGGTGCGCTGGAAGGAGCGGGACAGGCCTTTCCGCCGCCGCCAGCGGACCGAGCGCCGCGTGATGTCCACGCCCTCGAACGTGACCGTTCCGGACGAGGGACGTTTGCGGCCGGAGAGTGCGTCGATGAACGTCGACTTGCCGGCGCCGTTGGGGCCGATCACCCCGTGCACGACGCCCGGCTCGAGCGCGATGTCCACGCCGTCGAGCGCGACGTGGGCGCCGTACCGGACGGTGAGTCCGCGGCCTTCGAAGATCGTCATCGACGTCCCCTCCTCAGTCGGTGGTAGAGCTTCTGCAGGCTGCCGGTGATGCCTCCGGGCATGAACACCAGCACGAGGATCAGCGCCATCCCGGTGAAGAGGTGGAGGTTGCCCCCGAAGTTGAAGTTGGCCTGGGCGTAGACGAACAGGAAGGTCCCGACGATCGGGCCGACCAGCAGTCCGAAGCCCCCGACGAGTGCGGCGATGAGGCTGTCACCGGCCCGGGTGAAGCCGAGGATGTCCGGCGAGACGTAGCCGGAGTTGATCGCGAAGAGTGCACCGCCCAGGGACGCCACCGCTCCCGAGAGCACGAACGCGACCAGGCGCGGCCCGAAGGTGTCGTAGCCGGAGAAGCGCATCCGCTCCTCGTTCTCACGAATGCCCTCCAGGGTGGTGCCGAAGCGGGACCGGCCGACGAGCCACAGCACGGTGGCACACATGGTCAGGGCGATCCACGCCATCGGCCAGAACAGGCCGGGGTTCATCACGTCCCGCTGGGCCAGGCCCAGGAACGTCATGTCGCGGTCGTAGCTGAGCAGCTTGCCGTCGTGCGCGCCGGTGAGCGGCCGCGCCGAGGTCTGCACGCTGAGCGCGTAGAGCGCCTGCGACAGGGCCAGCGTCAGCATCAGGAAGCCGAACCCCGAGGAGCGGACCACGAGGAGGCCCATGACCACGGCGAAGCCGGTGCCGACCACGACCCCGAAGCCGACGGCCGTCGTCGGCGACCAGCCCCAGTTGGTGGTGGCGATGCCGACGCCGTACGCCGCGGCCCCGAAGAAGGCGCCGTGGCCGAGGCTGATCAACCCGAGGTGGCGGGCGAGGAAGCCGATCCCGATCGCGAGGAGGCTGAGCAGCGTTCCCTCGACGAGCAGGCTCATCCGGTAGGTGTCGGTCACGACGTACGGGACGGCGAGGCCGGCCAGCAAGGTGGCGACGGCGATGCCGAGGCCCACCAGGGTGCCCTTGAGGCGTCCGCGGGGCGACGCCTCGGGCGCGGCCGCGGACGGGCTCACCACGTCGGTGGGGGCGGTCGTGGTCATGACACCCTCTTTCCGGCGAGCCCGGTGGGTCGCCACAGCAGGACGATGGTCAGGGCGAGGTAGGGGACGACCACCGCGACGCTCGGCGACCAGACGGTCGTGACGCTCTGGATGACGCCGAGCCCCATCCCGGCGATCATCGCCCCGCCGATGCTCCCGATCCCACCGACGACGACGATGATCAGCACCGTGATCAGGAACGCGCTGCCCATGCCGGGGTCGAGTGCGATGTACGGCGCCGCGAGCGCACCGGCGAAGCCGGCGAGTGCCGAGCCGACCGCAACCACGACGAGGCTCACGCGGTCGACGTTGATGCCCATGATGGCAGCGGTCTCGATGTCCTGGCTGGCCGCGCGGATGTGCAACCCGGTCGTGGTGCTGCGCAGCCACAGCACCAGCGCGGCGGCGAGGACCACCGCGATGGCGATGATGGCCAGCCGGTAGCTCGGGTACTCGACGCCCAGGAAGTTCGAGGTCCCCTGGAGGAACTCGGGCGGCGTGACGCGGAGCGTGCGCTCCCCCCAGATGAGCACCACCAGCCGTTCCGCCATCAGCGCGAGCCCGAACGTGATCAGGCCGAGCTCGATGTGAGAGCGGTGCTGGAGCGGCCGGAAGAAGACCAGCTCCAGCAGGACACCGACGACCGCGAGCGCGAGGGGGACGACGAGGAGCGCCAGCCAGAAGCCGGCTCGGTCCGACACCGAGTAGGCGATGTAGGCCCCGGACATGTAGAGCGCGCCGTGGGCGAAGTTCGCCACTCCCCGCAGGCCGTAGATCATGGCGAGGCCGGAGCTCAGCACCATCAGCAGCGAGCCGAGCGCGATCCCGTTGAGCAGTTGTGCAGCGTTCACGTCTGTCCCTCCCTGACGACGGGCGTCGGCGCGCGGGTCCCGCGCGCCGACGCCCGCTCGGTCAGAACTTGCAGGCCGGGTCCGACTCGGTGGTCGTCACGTCCGCGCTGGTGTTCGTGACCACCTCGAAGGCGAGGCCACCGTCACCCTTGACGACCTTGCCGAGGTAGGAGTCCCGGAGGACCTGGTTGTCGGTGCCACGGACCGTGACCTCACCGACGTTGGTCTCGACGGTGAGGTCCGCGAGCGCCTCGGCGACCTCGGCCGGCTCGGAGCTGCCCGCCTCCTCGATGCCGGCGAAGAGGATCTGTGCCGCGGCGTAGGCGTCGGCGGGGACGTAGTACGGCGCCGAGCCGTGGTCCTCGGTGTAGGCCTCGATGAACTCCTTGTTGGCCTCGGTGTCGGCCGCGGCGTCGTACCCGACGTTGTTGTAGTAGCCGACGATGCTCTCGCCGAGGGTCTCGAAGAGCGGCTCGGAGACCATGTTGAGGCCGAGCACCGTCTTCAGCTGGTCGTCCAGGTTGAACTGGTCGGCCTGCTGGACGAAGGCGACGCCGTCGGCGCCGAACTCGACGGCGAAGACCGCGTCCGCGCCGCTGTTCTTGAGCTTGGTGATGTAGGAGCCGAAGTCGGTCGTGTTGAGCGGGGCGAACTGCTCCAGGACGACCTCCTTGCCGGCCTTCTCCGCGGCAGCCTTGAAGGTCTCCGCCGCACTGTGGCCGGTGGCGTAGTCGACGGCCTGGATCGCCCACTTCTCACCGGGCATCTCTGCGATCGAGTTCGCCAGGGCGTTCACGTCCATGCTGGTCGTCTGCACGACGTGGACGGCGTACGGCGAGCACTGCTCGCCCACGAGCGCGTCGTCCTTGCCGAGCGAGTTGAACGACAGGGCCCCGAGCCCCTCGAGCTGGGCGTTGAGGGCGCCGTGCTCCGGCGAGGTCATCACCGAGCCGATGAACTGCGCGCCGTCCTGGGTGACGGCCTCCTTGGCCACGCGCAGGGTGGTGGCGGGGTCCGCGTCGGTGCCCTTGACGAGCAGCTCGACCTCGCGGCCGTCGATGCCACCGTCCTCGTTGACGAGGCGAACGGCGGTCTCCCAGCCCTTGACCGAGTCGGTGCCGAACTGGGCCAGGGCGCCGCTGGTCGGCGGGATCAGCGCGATCTTGATGGGTCCCTCCTCGGCGTCCCCGCCCGAGCTGTCACTGGCCGCGCCGCACGCGGCCATGGTGAGGGACAAGGTGACGGCGGTCGTCGCCGCCAGCAGACGTCGCTTCATGCGGAGGATCTCCTCGGGTCTCGGGAACACCGAACGCTCGGCGTGTCTCACGTCACGAAGTATGGTCTGATAGTTAGATCGGTTCGACCCTACAAGGAGGGGTTTTCGTCTATCCCCAAAGGGGGAGGCGGGTGCGGCCGGCGGCGGGGCGGCGGGGCGGCGGGGCGGCGGGGCGGCGGGGTGGCGCGTGGAGCTCGGATGAGGCTCCGGTTGTCGTACGCGGCCGCCGCATGTAACACGTTGATCGCGGCCCTGGCAGCCTGTTGCCACGTGCAACACGTGGTCCGCAGACCTGGCAGCCCGGAGACCGCGGGAGTCCCCTGCTGGGTGCGGCGGGAACAGTCGCCAGCGGGCGGGAAGAGCCGCGATCAGCGTGTTACACGCCCGGCCGGCCGACCACCCAGCCCGCGCAACCCGTCGTACGCCGACGTCCCCCGGGACCGCGAAGGTCATCCACCGGGCACGCCTCGCACAGCAGTCGACGGGCGGCAACAGCCGCGATCAGCGTGTTACATGCGCGACGGCCACCCCAGGCCCACCACCCAGAAGCAGGCGAGGAGGAGGGGTCACGCCGGTTGTGCGACCTCGGTCCCCGTGAGGTGGTCCGTGCGACTGCGCCGTTCGGAGCCGACGATGAGCACGACGGCCAGCACCACCGCACCCCCACCGACGAGGACGCCGGCGCCGACGGACTCGCCGAGGACGAGGGCGCCGAGCACGACTGCGACGACCGGGTTCACGTAGGCGTGGGTGGCCGTGAGAGACAGCGGGACGTTCACGAGCAGCCAGGCGAAGGCGAGGTAGGCGGTGACGGAGCAGGCGAGGACCAGCCACGCCATGGCTAGCCAGCCGCGGGTCGAGTACGTCACGCTGACCTGCTCGCCGGTCGCCAGGGCGAGCACGGTGGACGTGCCGGCGGCGACCAGCTGCTGGTACGTCGCGACGGTGACCACGTCCGAGGGCAGGGCCAGGCGGCCCTGCAGGAAGGACCCGATCGTCCAGCTGATGCTGGCCCCGAGGCAGCACAGGGCCGCGAGCGCCGGGATCGCGCCACCACCGCCCTGGTCGAGGCCGACCAGGGCGGCCAGCCCGCAGAAGCCCATCACCACGCCGGCCCAGGTCGCGCGCGTGGGGCGGTCGCCGGTGGCGAGGCGAATGAGGACCGCCCACGCAGGGACGGTTGCGACGATGAGTGCGGCGACCCCCGACGGCAGGCCCTGCACCTGGGCCAGGGCCTGGAAGCCGTTGCCGAAGCCCAGCAGCAGGACGCCGGTGACCGCCAGCCCCGCCGCCTCGGCCCGGGTCACCCGCAGCGTCCGCCAGCCGCGCCGGGTCGCGGCGATGACTGCCAGCAGGAGCGCGGCGACGGCGTAGCGCTGCGCCATCGCCTGGAAGGGATCGGCCTCGTCGACCACGAGCCGGATCGCGAGGTACACCGAGCCCCACAGCACCCACACGGCCGCCATGCAGGCGACCAGCGTGGGGCGATGGACGCCCGGCACCGCGTCAGCCACGGCGGCCGGGCCCGCTCACGCGAAGCGCGGCGGCCGCTTCGCGACGAACGCGGCGATCCCCTCCGCGGCCTCGCCGTCCTCGAAGAGGCCCTGCTCCTGGTCGCGCTCGTAGGCGATGCCCTCGGCCAGCGGCATCGCGAAGGCGGCGTCGACGGTCCGCACGACCGCCAGCTGGGCGGGCAGCGACGAGGTCACCAGCTCACCGGCGAGCTCGAGCGCGGCCTTGACCACGTCCTCGTCGGTCAGCCGGTCGACCAGCCCGATCTGCAGCGCCTCCTCGGCGCCGACCTGGCGGGCGGTCAGCATGATGTCGAGCGCGCGGCCGCGGCCGACGAGCTGCGTGAGACGCTGCGTGCCGCCCGCGCCGGGGATGAGGCCAAGCTTGACCTCCGGCAGCCCCAGCCGCGCCCGGGGACCCGCGACGCGCATGGTGCACGCCATCGCGAGCTCGAGCCCACCGCCGAGGGCGAGGCCGTCCACCGCCGCGACCGACAGCCACGGCGATGCGGCCAGACGGTCGTTGACGGCTCGCATCTTGTCGCCGTAGGCGAGGAAGGAATCCGCGTCGATCGTCGACATGTGCTTGATGTCCGCGCCGGCAGCGAAGAAGCCGTCCCTTGCCGAGGTGATCACCATGACCTTGACGTCCCCCGCCTGCTCGGCTGCGTCGATCGCGGCGTGGAGCCCGTCGAGCAGCGGGATGCCGAGCGCGTTGGCGGGCGGCCGGTCCATGGTCACGACCATCACGCCGGGCGACTCGGTGGTCCAGGTGACGACGGGGGTCTCGGTCATGGTTCCTCGATTCGGGTCGTGCAGCCGTCAGGGACGGCGCGGGAAGCGGGTGAAGTCGGGGGTACGACGGGCCTTGAAGGACTCGCGTCCCTCCCTGGCCTCCTCGGTCCCGTAGAAGAGGAGGTTGGCGTCGTGGGCCAGCTGCTGGATGCCGGCGTAGCCGTCCTCGTGAGCGTGGAAGCTGAGCTTCGACATCCGCAGGGCTCGTGGTGAGAGCGCGAGCATCTCCCGGCACCAGCGGACGGTCTCGGCCTCGAGCGCGGCGAGCGGGACCACGGTGTTGACCAGGCCCATCGCCAGCGCCTCCTGCGCGTCGTACTGACGACAGAGGAACCAGATCTCCTTGGCCTTCTTCGGCCCGACGAGGTCGGAGAGGATGCTGGAGCCGTAGCCGCCGTCGAAGGAGCCGACCTTCGGCCCCACCTGGCCGAAGACCGCGTTGTCGGCGGCGATGGTCAGGTCGCACACGAGGTGGAGGACGTGGCCGCCGCCGATGGCGTAGCCGGCGACCATCGCCACGATCGGCTTCGGGCACCGGCGCATGGCGACGTGCAGGTCGGTGACGTGGAACCGGCCGGTCGAGGTCGCGTCCAGCTGGTAGCCGCTGTCCCCGCGGACCCGCTGGTCTCCCCCGGAGCAGAACGCCCGGTCACCGGCGCCGGTGAGGATGATGGCCCCCACCCCTTCGTCCTCGCGCGCCACCATCAGCGCCCGGTCGACCTCGACCAGCGTCTGCGGCCGGAAGGCGTTGTGGACCTCCGGCCGGTTGATCGTGATCCGCGCGATCCCCTCGGGGGAGGTCTCGTAGACGATGTCCTCGTACTGGCCGCTCGGGGTCCAGTCGACGACGTCGGTTCCACCTGTCATCGCGGCCGCCTGCACGTCGCCACGTCCACCGCCCTCACGCCATCGTGAGGCCGCCGCTGACCGACAGCGTCTGGCCGGTCACGAAGCCCGCGCCGTCGGAGGCGAAGAAGGAGACGGCGGGGCCGATGTCCTCCGGGGTGCCCAGGCGCTTCATCGGGACGGCGGAGGTCATACCGGCGATCACCTTCTCGGCGTCACCGCCGCCGGCGCCGTCGGCGAACTTGCGCAGGGCCGGGGTGTCCGTGGGGCCGGGGCACACCGTGTTGGCCGTGACGCCCTTGCGGGCGACCTCGCGGGCGAGGGTCTTGGTGAAGGCGATGATGCCGCCCTTGGCACCGGAGTAGACAGCCTCCATCGAGGAGCCGACGCGGCCGGCGTCGGAGCCGATGTTGATGACGCGGCCGAAGCCGCGCTCCATCATGCCCGGCACGACGGTGTGGATGACGCGCAGCGCACCCTTGTAGTTGATGTCGAGGATCTTGTCCCAGAAGTCCTCGGTGGTCTTCACGAAGGGCATGAAGTCGTCCCAGCCGGCGTTGTTGACCACGACCTCGATCGGGCCGAGCTCGGCCTCGACGGTTGCGACGGCGGCCTTGACGGACTCCGTCGAGGTGACGTCGATCGACACGGCGATGGCCTCACCGCCGGCGGCGCTGATCTCCTTGGCGGTCTCCTCGGCGACCGCGAGGTTGAGGTCAGCGACGGCCACGCGGAACCCGTCCCGTCCCAGCGTGGTGGCGATGCCCTTGCCGATGCCTTGGGCACCACCCGTGACCAGTGCGACGCGGTTGCTCATCTTCTTCTCCTTGTGGTGTGTCAGACGGCCGGGGACCAGATGATCGGCCCGGCGACGATCGAGTGGCTGGTGAGCTTGCGGCCGAGGGTGCTCTGCGCCTCGCGCGCGGCCTCGATGACCCGCTCGAGGTCGAGCCCGGTGTCCACGCCCATCTCGTGGAACATGGACACGAGGTCCTCGGTCGCGATGTTGCCGGTCGAGCCGGCAGGAACGGGGCAGCCCCCGAGCTCGCCGAAGCTCGACTCGAAGCTGCGGCAGCCGGCCTCGAGGGCGGCGTAGGCGTTGGCGAGGCCCTGGCCCCGGGTGTTGTGGAAGTGCGCGGTGACCTCGACTCCGGGAAGGCGCCCGATGGCCGCCTCGAAGAAGCGCCGCGCGTACGCCGGGTTGCACATGCCGGTCGTGTCGCCGAATCCGATCTCCGTGGCCCCCGACTCGGCGAACTGCTCGGCCAGGTCGAGCACCCGGTCCATCGGCACGGCTCCCTCGAACGGGCACCCGAAGGACGTGGCGATGACGGCGGCGTAGTCGAGTCCTTCCGCCACGATGCGCGTGCCCATCTGGCGGACGTCATCCATGGTCTCCTGGACGGTCCTGTTGATGTTGCGCTTGTTGTGCGTCTCGCTGGCGCTGACGAAGAGGGCGATCTCCTCGAACAGGTCGCGGTGCGCGAGGGCGTTGTCCAGGCCCTTGCTGTTGGGGACCAGCACCATTCGCTGCACGTCGTCGGGGACGTCGATGCCCTGGAGGACCTCGACACCGTCGGACAGCTGCGGGATGACGTCGGGGCGCACGAAGCTGGCCACCTCGATCCGCTTGACGCCGGCCCGCCCCAGGGCGTTGATCAGCCGGATCTTGTCGGCGGTCGCGATCGTCTCCGGCTCGTTCTGGAAGCCGTCGCGGGGTCCGACCTCCCGGATCCGGACGGTCCGCGACTCGTCCGCGGTGCTGTTGGGGAAGACGGTCGTGCTGGTCATCGGTTCTCCTGCTCTGCGAGGCTGCGTTGGAGGTGTTCTCGGTGCTCGGGATCGGCCACCTCGATGAGCCGCAGCGCCCGCTCGGCCACCGTGCAGCCGGTCAGCATGGCGACGCCGTGCTCGGTGACGACCGCGTCGACGTCCACGCGTGCGGTCGTGACCACGCCGCTTGCGAGGACCGGGACGATCGTCGACTGCGACCGGTCGCCGGCCCCGACGGTCGAGCGCAGCGCGATGATCGAGCGCGACCCGGTCAGCGACGCCGCGCGGCTGAAGTCGACCTGGCCCCCGACGGCTCCGATGTGGACGCCCCGCGCGAGCTCGGCCCCGACCTGGCCGAGCAGGTCGACCTCGATCGCAGAGTTGATCGAGACCAGGGAGCCGAGGCGCGACAGGACCGCGGGAGCGTGCGTGTAGCTCGCCGCGCGGAACTGGACCGCGTGGTCCCCGAGCTGGCGGTAGCCGTCGGTGCTGCACAGGGCCGCACCGGTCACGATGAGGCCGGAGTCGATCTCCTTGCGGGCGCCGGTGATGACGCCCTTCTCGGCGAGGGTGAGCACGCCGTCGGTGAGCATCCCGCTGTGGAAGCCGAGGTCGGAGTGCCCGGCGAGGGCCTCGAGCACCGCGGCCGGCAGCGACCCGACGCCGATCTGGATGGTGGACCCGTCCTCGATGATGCTCGCCACGTTGGCTGCGATGGCGCGGTCGACCTCGTCGGCGGGCTTGGCGGGTGCCTCGGGCAGCGGACGGTCCGTCTCGATCACGGCGGCGAACGCCGACAGCGGCAGCGTCGGGCCTCCGACGGTGCGCGGCATCTGCTGGTTGATCTCGGCGATGAGGGTGCGCGTGTGCCGGAGCGCGTCGGCGACGTACTCGACACCGGTGCCGAGCGTGACCGTGCCGTCCGGCCCGGGCGGTGACACTTGGACGAGGCCGACGTCGTTGGGCAGCTGGCCGGTCGCGAACATCCGCGGGATCGCGGAGTAGTGGCAGGGCACGACGTCGAGGCGGCCGTGCCTGCTGAGCAGGCGCAGCTGGCCCAGACCGCCGTACGACACCACCGTCAGCTTCTCCGGGAGGTCTCCGGACAGGCGCTCGTTCCACGTCAGCCCGGAGAAGGCGCGGATTGGACCCACCCGGTCGACCGCGTCGAGCACCTGGTTGACCAGGGGCTCGGGCTCCGCGCTGCCCTGGCTCCACCACACCCCGTCCCCGGGGTCGAGGAAGTCCGCGACGTCGAACACGACGACCTCAGGCCCGCTGGACCAGCGTCGCGGTGCCGAGTCCGCCGCCGCAGCACATCGTCACGAGGCCGATCTCGACGTCGCGGCGCTCCATCTCGGCCAGCAGCGTGGCGAACAGGCGCGAGCCCGACGCCCCCACCGGGTGGCCGAGGGCGATGGCGCCGCCGTTGACGTTGACCCGGTCCATGTCGGGCTTCAGCTCGCGCTCCCACGCAAGCGCCACCGGGCTGAACGCCTCGTTGACCTCGAACAGGTCGATGTCGTCGACGGTCATGCCGTTGCGCTCGAGGAGCTTGCGGGTGGCGGGGATCGGGCCGGTCAGCATGATGAGCGGGTCGACGCCCACGGTGGTCTGGTCGAGCACCCGGGCGCGCTTCGTGAGACCGTGCCGCTCGACCGCGTCGTCCGAGGCGAGCAGCACCCCGGCCGCACCGTCGGTGAGCGGCGACGACGACCCGGCCGTCACGACACCGGTCTCCGGACGGAAGATCGTCGCGAGCTCGGCCAGGCTCTCCAGGCTGGTCCCCGGCCGCACGCTCTGGTCGCTGGTGCGGACGGCGCCATCGAGCTCCATCGGGATGATCTCCCGCTCGAAGCGGCCGGCCTGGGTGGCGGCGGCAGCGAGGGCGTGCGAGCGGACCGCGAACTCGTCGTTCTCCCTCCGGCTGATGCCCCACTGCTCGGCGATCCGCTCGGCGCTCTCGCCCATGGTCGGGAAGTCGTAGAGCTCCTTGAGCTCTGCGGGCCAGGCGGCGCCGTACATCTCCTCGATCCGGACGACCGCGTCCATCGGGACGTGGCCCATGTTCTCGACGCCGCCTGCGAGCACCACGTCGTGCGTTCCGGAGGCGATGAGGGCCGCCGCCATCTCCACGGCCGTCTGGGCGGACCCGCAGCGCCGGTCGAGGACGGTGGCCGGCACCTCGGGCGGGTAGCCGGCCTGGAGCCAGGCGTTGCGGGCGACGTTGCGCGACTGCTCCCCGAAGGGGGCGGTGCAGCCAACGACCAGGTCCTCCACGTCGGCGGGCTCGATGCCCGTCGACTCCAGCAGGGCGGTGTAGACCGCGCCGAGCATGGCGTTCGGGTGCACCTCGCGGAACCAGCCGCGCTCGGGGTGCGCCCGCCCCATCGGGGTCCGCAGCGCCTCGACGATCCAGGCGTCCCGTCCGGTCAGTGCCATCTCACATCACCGTCCCGCCGTCGACGGCCAGCACCTGGCCGGTGATGTACGACGCCGCGTCCGAGGCGAAGAACACGAAGGTGCTCGCGATCTCGTCCGGCTCCGCCCACCGTGCGAGCGGGATCCGTGCCAGCGTCATCTCCGCGAGCTTCTCGTTGCTGCGGATGTTCTCGGTCATGGTGGTCGCCGCCAGCGGCGCCACGGCGTTGACCGTGATCTGCTTGCGGGCGAGCTCCTTGGCGAGCGACTTGGTGACGCCGATGATCCCAGCCTTGGCAGCGCTGTAGTTGACCTGGCCGATGGTGCCGACGAGGCCCGCCGCCGAGGTGACGTTGATGATGCGGCCGGTGCCGTCCGTGGCGAGGAAGGGCAGCGCGGCCTGGCTGACCGTGAAGGTCCCGCCGAGGTGCACGCCGACGACGAAGTCGAAACCGTCCTTGTCCATCTTCGGGAACATCGCGGGCGCGATCGCGCCCGCGTTGTTGACGACCACGTGCAGCGTCCCGCCAGCCAGGTCGGCGGCCTGCTCGGCCGCCGCGGCGGCGCCCTCGGCGTCACGCACGTCGAGCGCGGCCGACTCGGCCCGGCCGCCGGCGGCGATGATCTCCGCAGCCACGGCAGCGGCGGCGTCCTTGTCGAGGTCGGTCACCATGACCGCCGCGCCCGCCCGGGCGTAGGCCCGGGCGACGGCGGCGCCGATGCCGTTGCCGGCGCCGGTGAGCAGGGCGCTGCGGCCGGTGAGGTCGAACGGCGTGGTCATCAGTAGCTCCTCGGCAGGCCGAGCACGTGCTCGCCCAGGTAGTTG
This sequence comes from Nocardioides sp. J54, assembly GCF_000519005.1. Classification (GTDB taxonomy): domain Bacteria; phylum Actinomycetota; class Actinomycetes; order Propionibacteriales; family Nocardioidaceae; genus Nocardioides. The sequence goes on from NZ_JAER01000004.1 coordinate 140,796, forward strand.
AGCACCATCTCCTGCGACAGGGGCGCGATCCGGGTGAGCCGGGCCTCGCGGAAGTAGCGGGCGACGTGGTACTCCTCGGAGTACCCCATGCCTCCGTGCGTCTGCAAGGCCCGATCGGCGGCCTCGAAGCCTGCGTCGGCGCAGAGGTACTTCGCCATGTTCGCCTCCTTCGCGCAGGGCAGGCCGTTGTCGTAGAGCCACGTTGCCTTGCGGAGCACCAGCTCGGCCGCGGCGAGCCGGGCGAGAGAGTCGGCCAGCGGGAACTGCAGGCCCTGGTTCATGCCGATCGGGCGGCCGAAGACCTCGCGCTCGTTGCCGTAGCGCACACCACGGCGCAGCGCGGCGCGGCCGATGCCGAGCGCCTCTGCGGCCACCAGCATCCGCTCGGGGTTGAGGCCGTCGAGGATGTACTTGAAACCCTGCCCCTCCTCGCCGATGCGGTGCTCCTCGGGGATGCGGAGGTCGTCGATGAACAACTCGTTGGACGTGACCGCGTTGCGGCCCATCTTGTGGATCGGGCGGATGTCGACGTGCGCCCGGTCCAGGTCGGTGAAGAAGAGGGTGAGCCCCTCGGTCTTCCTCGGGGAGTCCTCGAACCTGGCGGTCCGGGTCAGCAGCAGGATCTTCTCCGACTCGACGGCCTTCGAGATCCAGACCTTGCGGCCGTTGACGACGTAGTCGGAGCCGTCGCGGCGCGCGAACGTCGTGATGCGCGTGGTGTCGAGGCCGGCGCCCGGCTCGGTCACGCCGAAGCAGACGTGCAGGTCGCCGTTGACGATCCGCGGGAGGTTCTCCTGCTTCATCTGCTCGGACCCGTGGACGATCACGGGGTGCATCCCGAAGATCGACAGGTGCATCGAGCTGGCGCCGTTCATGCCCGCACCGGACGCGGCGACCTCCTCCAGGAGGATCGAGGCCTCGGTGATGCCGAAGCCGTGACCGCCGTACTCCTCGGGCGTGGTGATGCCGAGCCAGCCGCCCTCGGCAAAGGCGTTGTAGAACTCGGTGGGGAACTCCTTCGCCGAGTCCTTCTCGTACCAGTACTGGTCGTCGAACTTCGCGGCCAGCTCTGCCACGGCCTTCTTGATCGTCTGCTGGTCCTCGGTGAGCGCGAAATCCACAGCGGGCCCCGTCCTGGTCGGTCAGTCCGGGGTACGCCCCGGAGTCGTTATGGCGTGACTATATCTAATGGTACGACCAATAACTAGGTCAAGAGGGCAGGAGCTCCAGCCCATCCGCAATGCGCTCGTTCCACGTCGTCACGGACCCGAAGAGCTGCTCGTCCAGCCGCGCGCGCTTGAAGTGCAGGTGGAGGTCGTGCTCCCACGTGTAGCCGATGGCACCGTGCATGGTCAGAGCTGTGTCCGCGGCGCGTCCCGCCGCCGCCGTGACCTGCGCCTTCACGGCGGCGGCGTGGAGGGAGCAGTCCGGGAAGCCACCATCGACGCTGGCAGCGGCGTAGTAGACGCCGGACCGTCCCGCCTCGACGTCCACGAGAATGGTTGCGGCTGCGTGCTTGACGGCCTGGAAGGATCCGATGGGGACCCCGAACTGCTGGCGCTGCCCGCTGTACTCGACAGCGAGGTCGAGCATCCGCTGCATCGCGCCGAGCGCGTCCGCCGCGGCGAGGACGCCCGCCACGTCCGTGGCCCGGGCGAGAACGGTCTCAGGGTCGGCTCCGTCGAGGACGTCCGACGGGGCGGAGGAGAGCCGCACGTCGGCGACCGACCGCGACCTGTCGAGGAGGAGGTGCGGCGTGGTGGTCACCCCCGGCCCGGACGTCTCGACGACCCGGAGGTGCGCATCGGCACCGCTGCCGACGCGGACCACGAGGATGCCCGCGCGGTCCGCGCCCAGCACCCTCGGGACGACGCCGCTCACGCGGCCGTCGGCGTCGACCTCGAGTGCGGGCGCCGCATCCGGCGCGGACTCGGCGGCGACCGCGAGCGCCGCGTGGCCGCCGTCGAGGGCCGCCTTGACGAGGTCGGGACGCGTTGCGAGCACCGGGAGCGCCAGGACGGTCGCCAGCCAGGCGGAGCTGGGGGCCGCGACCCGGGCGAGCTCCTCGGCAGTGATGGCGAGCTCGACCAGGCCACCGCCCTGCCCACCGAGCTCCTCGGGGACGCCGACACCTGCCATGCCGTCGGCGACGAACCGCTGCTCGAAGGCCGAGTGGTCGGGCGCGGTGCCGTCGAGCCCCCACCACGCCCGGACCTGCTCCGACCCCGCCACGTCGCCGAGCCAGCCGCGCAGGGCCTCCCGGTAGGCGTCCTGCTCCTCAGAGAACTTCCACTGCATGGCGCTGCCTTTCTACTGTGCGTTCGTCCAGTCGCCCTTGCGCGCGATGTCCCTGCCGGGGAGGGTCGACTGTTAGTTTGGGTACGACCAAAGGTGCGGTTCGAGCCGCGAAGGAACGGGATGAGATGACTGACTCCACCAGTGCGGCGGCCCCGAACGGCAGCGTCCGCCGCCCCGTCCAGCTCACGCCGATGCAGGTCCCGAAGGCATCCGACGTCCTGGCCGACGATCTCCGCGAACGGATCCTGAGAGGCGAGTTCCCCGAAGGGACCGCCCTGCCGCCCGAGCGCGAGCTCGTGGCGCAGACCCGGATGAGCCGGACGACGGTGCGCGAGGCCCTGCGGATCCTCGAGGTGCAGGGGCTCGTGCAGATCCGGACCGGGCGGGCGGGCGGCGCCTTCGTGCAGCGCCCGGGCGAGGAGTCGATCGCGAGCACCGTGAGCCTGCTCATCCGCGGCCGGCAGGTCCGGCTCGCGGCATTGCTCGAGACCCGCGAGGCCGTCGAGCCGGCGTGCGCACAGCTGGCCGCGAAATACCGCACCGATACCGACCTGGAGGCGCTCGACCGTGCCAACGACGCCATCGCGGCCGAGGGCACGCTCGCGGAGTTCCTGCAGGCCAACGTCGACTGGCACGTCGCGGTCGCGGTCGCGTCGCACAACGAGCTGCTGACCGGCTTCATGGGGGCGCTGTCGCGGGCCATCTACGCCGCCACCGACAACCAGGGCTTCATCGACGCCTCGGTACGCAAGACCACGTTGCGCGCGCACCGCAGCATCACCGACGCGATCCGCAAGCGCGATGCTGCGGCCGCCGTACGACGGATGACGCGGCACGTGCACGAGTACGCCTCCGCGGTCCTGGAGGTAGAGGACCGGACCGAGATCGAGGTCCCGGGCGACTGAGCCCGGGACGCCCGGGGAAGGGCCCGCGAGGTCATCGCAGGCCCTGCACGAGCTCCCGGATCTCGCCGACGGCCTGCGGGTTCTCCGCACCGGACAGGTCCCCCGGATCCTTGTCCAGCACCGCGGCACGGATCGCTCGGCGCAGGATCTTCGCCGAACGGGTCTTCGGCAGCCTCTGGACGCGGACCACCTGGCTCGGCGAGAACGGCTTGCCGACCCCGTCGGCGACGAGGCGCCGGACCCGGCCGGCCACGGTCGGCTCGTCGTCGGCGTCGTCGCGGGCGACGTAGAAGACCCACACCGCCTCGCCCTTGGTGTCGTCGGGGATGCCGACGACCGCGGACTCGGCGACGGACTCGTCGACGGCGACGACCGACTCGATCTCCGCAGGGGCCACCCGCTTGCCGGCGACGTTCATCACGTCGTCCGAGCGGCCGAGGATGAACCAGTCGCCCGCGTCGTCCACCAGGGCGAAGTCGCCGTGGCGCCACAGCCCGTCGAAGGTCGACCAGTACGCCTCGTGGTAGCGCGACGCCTCCGCGTCGTCGTTCCAGATGCCTCGCGTCATCGAGGGCCACGGCTGCCGGCAGACCAGCTCGCCGATCTCGCCTCGCACGGACCGGGCCTGGTCGTCGACGACGTCGACGTCCATGCCCAGCGCGGGGCCGCCGAGCGAGCAGCTGCGGATCTGCTCGACCGGATAGGGGCACAGGAACGAGCCCCCGACCTCGGTGCCGCCGGAGAAGTTGATGATCGGCACCCGGCTGCCGAAGACGTCGCGGGCGAGCCACTCGTAGGACTCGGGGTCCCACGGCTCACCGGTCGACCCGAGCACGCGCACGCTGCCGAGGTCCTGCGACGGCAGGTCGCCGGCGGCCCGCAGGGTGCGGATGAGGGTAGGGCTCACGCCGAGCATCGAGACCCCGTGGCGCTCCACCAGCTGCCACAGCCGACCGGTGTCCGGGACGTCGGGCGAGCCCTCGTAGAGCAGGAGGGTGCCGCCGTTGGCGTGGGTCCCGAGGATCGACAGCGGGCCCATGATCCAGCCCATGTCGGTGATCCAGCAGAAGGTACGACCGGGCGCGATCTCGAATCCGTAGGCGACCTCGGACGCCGTCTTGGTGACGAAGCCCGCGTGGGTGTGCACGGCTCCCTTCGGCTTGCCGGTCGTCCCCGACGTGTAGGCGAGGAGGAGGACGTCGCTCGCCGACGTCGGCTCGACCACGGGGTCGGGGTCGTGCGCCAGCAGGTCGTCCCAGCCGACCTCGCCCGCCGAGAGCTCGACCGGCCCGAGGTTGCCGACGACCACGACCGTCTCCACGGTGGGGCAGTCGTCGAGCGCGGTCCGCAGCGCGGGCAGCATCGCCGCCTGCTTGCGACGGCGCACCGTGCCGTCGGCCGTGATGACCGCCTTCGCCGCGGCGTCCTGCACACGGCTGGCGATCGCCGGCGCGGCGAAGCCGGAGAACAGCGGGACGAGCATCGCACCGAGGCTCGCGACGGCGTACGTCGCGACGACCGCCTCGGTCGTCATCGGCAGGTAGATCGCCACGGCGTCGCCCTTGCCGATGCCACGTGCCCGCAGGCCGGCGCGGAGCCGGGCGACCCGGTCGTCGAGCTCGGCGAAGGTCAGCTGCGCGACGGTGCCGTCCTCGGCCTCGTGAACGACGGCGACCGCGTCGGGCGTCCTGGCGACCCACGCCCGCAGGCAGGCCTGGGTCGCGTTGAGGCCGCCGCCGACGAACCACTCGGGCCACTTGATGCCACGGCTCTCGTCCAGCACGGCCTCGAAGGGGCGGTGGAACGGGATGCCCAGGTCCTCGACCACGGCGCCCCAGAAGGCCGCCGTGTCCTTGACCGACGCCGCGCGGAGCTCGTCGACGTCGTCGACGCCCAGGGTGCGCATCAGGCGCGCCACGTTGGAGTTGTGGAGGTAGTCGGCGTCGGGCTTCCAGACGTAGGCCATCTCGATCGGGCTCCTTCGGATCAGGACCGCGGCATGCCGAGGATCCGCTCGGCCGCGATGTTGCGCTGGATGTAGGTGGAGCCGCCGGCGATCGCCGTGCCGCGGCCCTGGTTGGCGAGGCGGAGCCAGGACCGCGTGGCGGCGATCTCCTCGTCCTCCTCGTCGAGGTCGAACTGGCCGCCGAGCGGGGCCAGCGACAGCCGGAAGTCGGCGAGGTCCTCCACCAGCGGGCAGAAGTAGAGCTTGCCGATCGAGGTCACCGGCCCCGGGGGCGCTCCGTTCGCGGCGCCGGTGATCACCCGCTGGCTGATCGTCTTGTGGATGAGGGCCCGCGCCCAGAGGTCGGCGACCTCCTGGCGCACGACGGGGTCGGCGCCGAGCGGTCGTCCGTCCGGGCCCGTCATCCCCCGGATGTCGTCGACGACGTCCGCGACGGCCTTCGTCGTGTTGACGCGGCCGGTCGCGATCGCGACCCGCTCGAACGCGAGCGTGCCCATGGTGACCTGCCAGCCGCCGTCGACCTCGCCGACCACGGCCTCGTCAGGCACGAAGACGTCGTCGAGGAAGACCTCGTTGAACTCCGCCTCGCCGAGCATGTGCTGGAGCGGGCGCACGGTCACCCCCTCGCTGTCCATCGGCAGCAGGAAGAAGGTGATGCCTCGGTGGCGTGCCTTGGCGGGGTCGTTGCCGCCGGTCCGGGCGAGCAGGATCGCGTGCGCAGCAATCTGCGCCCGGCTGGTCCAGATCTTCTGCCCGCTGACCCGCCAGCCGCCCTCGACCCGGACGGCCCTGGTCCGCAGGCTGGCGAGATCGGAGCCCGCGCCGGGCTCGGAGAAGAGCTGGCACCAGATCTCCTCGCCCTTGAGGATCGGTTCGAGGAGCTGCTCCTTCTGGGCCGGCGTGCCGAAGTGGGCGATCGTGGGGCCGCAGAAGTCCTCGCCGATGATGTTGAGCCGCTCCGGCGCACCTGCCAGGTCGCACTCCTCACCGAAGATCGCGCGCATCCGCTCGTCGAGCCCCTGGCCGCCGTACTCCGTCGGCCAGGTCAGCCCGGCCAGGCCCGCGTCGTAGAGCATCCGCTGCCACTTCTGCCAGAAGGCGACCTTGTCCTCGAGGCGCGGGGGCTCGGGCCAGTCCAGCTGGGGGAGCGCATCGGCGAGCCACGCGCGCACGCGACTCCGGAAGGCTGCCTCGTCGGGAGCGTCCGCCAGGTCCATGAAGCCACCCCTGCCTGGGTCCGGGCCGCCCGTGCGGACAGGCGGCGAGGTCGAGTGCCCGTGCACTCACGTCGGTCCCAACGTTACAATGGTCAGACCGAAACGGCAATGGACGCGGGCTTCACCGCCCTGCGCCCTCAGTCCTCCCGCGCTCCGATGGTCGAGCGGAGGTAGAACGAGATCGCCTCGGCCCGGTTCTCGACCCGCAGCTTGCGCAGCACCTGCTTCACGTGCGACTTCACGGTCCCGGTCGCGATCACCAGCTGGTGCGCGATCCGCTCGTTCGTGGCCCCGGTCGCCATCAGGCCCAGCACCTCGAGCTCGCGGGCGGTGAGCAGGCCCTCGAGCTCGTGGGCCCGGTCGGTCGCGACCGGCCGCAGGGGTGCTGGCACGCCGACCGACGCCCCCTCGCTTCGGGTGACGAGGTCGATCGTGTTGTTGGCGACGTCGTCCAGCACCCGCTCCACCGTGCGCATCGCGTCACGGACCTGGTCCCGCTGCTCCCGCAGCCTCTCGAGGAGGACGGCGCGCTCGAAAACCTGGGCGAACCCGATCGCGAAGAGCCACAGGACGTCGCGGTCGAGCTCGACCATCTCCATCCCGCGGTTGTCCGCGTGCAGCAGGCCGATGACCCGGTCGCCGGAGAGCACGGGGGCAGCGACGTACGAGGTCAGCACCGAGGCACGGGCCAGGGGCGCATAGACCCGGGGGTCCTGGTCGGCGTGCAGCACCATGGCCGGCTCCTTGCGGCGGACGAGCTCGCTCTCCAGCAGCAGCTCCGACAGCTCGATCGCGGGAAAGGCGCGGATCCACTCCGCGAAGGCGCGCTCCGCCTCGCCGATCGTGGTGGCGTGGCTGCGCCAGGGCCGCCAGGTCTCATCATCGACACGGGAGAGCATCACCCGTTCGAAGCCGCAGGCCTCGACGGCGACCTCGCAGGCGATGTCGAGGAGCTCGTCCTGGTCGGTCACGCTCCGGAGCCGGCTCAACCCGCGGTCCAGCTGGTCGAGGCGCCGCAGGCGCTCACTGCCGAGGTGGTCGTGCACCGCCAGGCGCACCGCGTGCACGTCGTTCAGCACCTGGGCGATCTCGGCGGTCTCCTGGGGGCTCGGCGGGCGGCCCTCGTCGACCAGGCACTCCCGGAGGATCCCGCCGAGGATCGCCAGCTGGCCGTCGAGCGTACGTAGGTCGGTCGAGGGCACCTGGGCCATCTCGTCGGCGTACTCGAGCTCCTCGAGGACGTCGAGCCTCCACAGCAGGTCGACCGCCGCGACGTGCGCCGCACGTCCCTGCCCGGCGAGCTCGACGCGGCGGCGCGCTGCCGCAGAGCTTCCGTGGTCCATCTCTCCCACCCCTGTTCGCGCGAGCGGCACGCCCCGGACCGCGCCGACCGTCCGCATCAGTGAACGATCGTTCCGCTCCATGTTAGTCTCCCGGCGTGGGACGCGACCGACGGATCCTGGAAGCCGCGGCGGTGGCGTTCCAGGAGAAGGGCTTCCACGGCGTCGGCATGGACGAGCTCGGCACCCGTGCCGGTCTGAGCGGGCCGTCGCTCTATCGCTACTTCAGTGGCAAGGACGAGATCCTCGCGACCCTTCTCAACGAGGCCATGGACGAGCTGCTCGCGGCCACGGCGCCGGTGGAGGAGGACCCGGCCGCCGACCTGCGCCGGGCACTGCGGCACCACGCGGAGTTCGCCCTGGCGAACCGCGCCCTCGTCACGCTCTACCAGCGCGAGGTCGGCTCGCTGGTCGACCCCTGGTCGCGGAGCTTCACCCGGCGCCGCGGCCACTACACGCGCCGCTGGGAGGCACTGGTCGCGCGGGCCCGCCCGGACCTCGACGACGCGACCGTGGCGGCGACCAGCCAGGGCTGCCTCGGGCTCGTCTTCTCGGTGTCGAGCTGGCCCGACCGGACCCTCGTCCGGCCGCGGCTGGCCGAGCTGATCGTCGACCTCGCACTGCGGGGCATCGACGGAGCTGCTTCAGCGGCCTGAGCGGAAGTCCCACATGCCGGCTGCGATCCGGCGGTACTGCAGCTCGTCGGAACCCTCGGTGATCCGGTAGCGGCGGTGGTGCCGGTAGATGTGCTCGAACGGGTGGTGCCGGCTGTAGCCGACACCGCCGTGGACCTGCATGGCCCGGTCGGCCGCGTCGCAGGCGAGGCGGTTGCCACGCACGTTGACCATCGAGACCTTGTCACTCACCCCCGTACGCCCGTGCACGTCCATCTCCCACGCCACCTTGAGAATCGTGTTGCGCACCAGCTCCGCCTCGGTCTGGAGCTCGACGAGCTGCCACTGGACACCCTGGTAGTCCCGCAGCGCCGTCCCGAACAGGCGCCTCTCCTCGGTGTAGGCGACCGACCGGTCGATGCAGAACTGCGCAGCACCCAGCGAGCTCGCCGCCTGTCGGATGCGGTTCTCGTGCACGAACAGCTGGGCGCAGTCGAGGCCACGCCCCTCCTCCCCCACCATTGCGGCGGCCGGCACCCGGACACCGTCCAGGCGGACCTCGGCGTGGTCGGTCGGCATGTTGAACGTCCACCAGTAGAAGGGGACCTCGAAGCCGGGGGCGTCGGTGGGGACGAGGAACGCGGAGATCCCCTCGGCCTTGCCGTCCTCGCCACTGGTGCGTGCGAACACGAGGTCCACCTCGGCCACGTCGACCACGCTGTTCCACCGCTTCGCGCCGGTGATCACCCAGTCGTCGCCGTCCCGCACGGCGCGCGTCTCGAGCCACGTGGCATCGCTGCCGTGGTCCGGTTCGGTCAGCCCGAACGCCATCTCCAGGTCCCCACTGACCAGTCGCTCGAGGTACTGCTCCTTCTGCTCGTCGGTCCCGTACTCGTGCAGGACCAGGGCGAGCGGGAGGTTGGCGACCACGGAAGCCTCGTGGCTGAGCTCGGCGTGCAGGCCCGGCCCGCGGTGGGCGAGGTGCTCCCGGACGAGCGCCATGGCGACGTTGGTCGCGTCCTGGCCGCCCAGTGCCTTCGGCAAGGGGTAGCGGTAGAAGCCGGCCCCGTCCGCCAGGCGACGCGCCTCACTCATGATCTCCCGCCACCGCCGGGTCGGGACGCCTCCCCGCTCGACGTCGGTGCGGGCGAACTCTCGCCGGTGGTCGAAGTACTCGGGGTTGGCTTCCTCGATCGGCTTGATCCGGGTGTCGATGAAGTCGTCGAGCTCGGCGAGGAAGGTCGTGACGTCCTCGGGGATGGACCAGTCCATTGTCGTCTCCTGTGGTCGGCCCGGCCGTCGGTCGGGTGGCGCCGACGCTAGGTGCCGCAGGCCCGGGGCCGGGCGGGCCCAGGTGCTCGGGCTGTGGACTTCTCCACCGCCCCGGCCGGGCGCGGTCGCGGAGTCGCGCAGCCGGGTCGACGATGCGGTCAGGACTCGCCGACCACGAGGAGGGTGACGTGCGCGCTGTCGTCGTCGAGGAGCTGGAGGGGCCGCGCTCGGCCACGCTGCAGGACCTCCCACCCCCGGGCGGGGCCCACCCGCGCGCCGGTGGGCGCCGACTCCTCGTCGACGTGCACGCGGTCGGGTTGTCGTTCATCGACCCGCTGCAGACCTGGGGCCGCTACCAGGGCGGCGTCCCGGCGCCGTACGTGTGCGGGTCCGAGGTCGCGGGCATCGTGCGCGAGGCGCCGGCGGACTCCTGGCTCTCGATGGGTGACCGGGTCGCCGGGATCGTGTGGCAGGGCGCGATGGCCGAGCAGGCGCTCGCGCTCGAGGACTACGTCGTGCGGCTCCCCGACTCGATGTCGTTCGTCGAGGGGGCGGGGATCTACATGAACTACGCCACGGCCTGGTACGCGCTGGACCGAGCCGGCGCCCGACCCGGCGAGACCGTCCTCGTCACCGGTGCCGCCGGCGGCGTGGGCACCTGCGTGCTGGACCTCGGCCCCGCCTTCGGCGTCTCCACGATCGCCCTGGTGTCCAGCCGGGACAAGGAGGTGATGGCACGCAACGCGGGCGCGACCCACGTCCTGCGCAGCGACGGGGACTGGCTCCCCCAGGTCCGCGAGCTCACCGGGGGTCGAGGGGTCGAGGTGTTCGTCGACATGGTCGGGGGCGACCGCTTCCTCGACACGGTGCGCTCGCTGCGGATCGGGGGACGCGGCGTCATCGTCGGGTTCGCCGGCGGGTCCATCCCGGAGCTGCGGATGAACCGGCTGCTCCTGCGCAACCTGACGCTGACCGGCATCACGATGGACGTCATGGAGACCGAGCACCCCGGAACGCTCGAGCGGGTCCGGCACGGAGTCCAGGCACTGCTCGACGAGGGCCGTCTCTCCCCCGCCATCGGTGCCGTCTACCCGATGGACCGCGCCGCCGACGCCCTCGCTGCACTCGACGACCGGACCGCGGTGGGCAAGGTGGTCGTGCGGGTGCGGTGAGACCGGCTCACCGCGCGTCGAGGGCTGCGTGCCCCGCCCGGAGCACGTCGGTCAGGTGCCTGCTCGCCGTCACCAGCTTGGGATCGGGGTCCGCCTGCCGCCGTTCCCGCTTCCAGATCACGGCGATCGTCGAGGCCGTCTTGTAGTGGCACACGGCGAGGAACCACGCCAGGTCGCGCCGCACGCCCGCCGCGTCCTGCTGTCGCGCTCCCGCAGCGAGCCGCTCGCGTTCGTACACCTCCAGGGCTTCCTCGGCCGTCGGCAGGAGGGAGGCAGCGGCGCGGTCGGCTGCGGGCCGCGCGGGGTGGAAGACGTGCGCGGGTCGGAGGTGCATGAGCAGCCACGCGAGGTCGGTACGGGGGTCGCCGAGGCTCCAGATCTCCCAGTCGATGACGGCTGACAACCGGTCCCCCTCGAACAGCATGTTGGCGAGCCGGAAGTCACCGTGCAGCAACCGCGGCGCCACTCCTTCCGGGACCTGGGCGGCGAGCCTTGCGTAGAGCTCCTCGTGCCCGGGCGCGATGTCGTCGTCCACCGTCCCGAAGAGCCGGCGCCAGCGTTCGAGCTCCTCGCCCGGGCCGGTGACCGGCTCGGGGCCGAGGGAGAGGCGCTCCGGCTCGATCGACTGCAGGCGGGCCAGTGCGCGCACCGCAGTCCGGTACCGCTCCGCGACGGTCGCGGCTGCGGGTGGAGCAGGCGCCACGTCCAGCCCCGGCTCGTAGGAGTCGCCGGGGCTCAGCTCCATGACGAACAGCGGCGGCACCTCGGGAGGCTCGCCGCCGTCCTCGAGCAGGACCTCCGGCACCGGGAGCCCGTCGGTCCCGTGCAGGGCGTGGAGGATCCGCGCCTGGCGCAGGACGTCGCGGTTGCGCACCGGCGCGAGGCCGGCGGGGGCGACCTTGAGCACCACCCCACGTTCCGGTCCCGCGCCCACGAGCGTCGAGGCATAGGTGAGGCTCGAGACACCACCCTCCAGCCGGCGCAGCCCGAGCAGCTCTGCACCGGGCCAGCGTCGCCGTGCCACCGCGGTGACGCGGTCGAGGAGGTGTCGGGAGTCGAGGGCGTCGGTGTCGTCCGGGTCGTCCGTGCCAGCCATGCCTGCCAGCGTCGGGCGGGCCATCGACCGGCAGCAACGGAGCGGGGACACGCGTGCTGGAGAGGCCTACACCACTGGGAACGCTGGCCGTGGGCCCCGGGCCCGCTGCCCGGACACACTCCGCGCATGACGAGCTCACAGGACAGCCCCTACACGTCGTCACCCTGGAACGAACGGTTCCGCCTCGACGGCAAGGTCGCGGTGGTGACCGGGGCCTCCAGCGGCCTGGGTGTCGCGATCGCCCAGGGGATGGCGGCCGCCGGCGCCGACGTGGCAATCGGTGCGCGCCGGCGCACGGGGCTCGCCCGGACCCGTGAGCTGGTCGAGTCCCTCGGTCGACGATGCGTGGCCGTGGAGACCGACGTGACGTCGGTAGCGGACTGCGACCGCCTCGTGGCAGCGGCCGTCGACGAGCTCGGGGGGTGCGACGTGCTGGTCAACAATGCCGGTGTCGGTGGTGACTACAACGCCGCGACCGAGGACCCGCCCGAGCACTTCCGGTCCGTGGTCGACGTGAACCTGTTCGGCTCCTACTGGATGGCCCAGGCCGCCGGGCGCGTCATGCCGCCCGGCAGTGCTGTGGTCAACATGTCCAGCGTCATGGCGGTGACGACGGCCCGGATGCCCGCAGCCGGCTACAGCGCCGCCAAGGCAGGCGTGCTCGGGATGACGCGGGACCTCGCTGCCCAGTGGGGTTCGCGGGGGATTCGGGTGAACGCCATCCTCCCCGGCGTCTTCCCGACCGAGGCCACGGCGCACTACAGCCCGCGCTACCAGCAGAAGCTGATCGACGCTCGGGTCCCTGCCGGCCGCCTGGGCGATCCCGTCGAGATCGCCGGCACCGCGGTCTTCCTGGCCTCGGACGCGGCCGGTTACATCACCGGGGTCGGGATCCCCGTCGACGGCGGGGTGCTCCTGCTCTGATCAGGCGCGGTTGCTGCGGGCTAGCTCGCCGCGACGTCGATGACCACCTTGCCGTGCGCGTCCCGCCGGTCGAGGATGCCGAGGGCGTCGGTCGACTGGTCGAACGCAAGCCTGTGGCCGACGTACGGGTGCACGCTGCCAGCGGACGCGGCAGCCTCGAGGCCGGCGACCAGCTCCGACGCATAACCCGGGAAGCGCTGCTCCCAGGGGTCCAGCGCCACGCCGACCACGCTCAGGTTGCGCAGCAGCAGGCGGTTCAGGCGCACCTCGGGGATCGTGCCCTCCGCGAAGCCGACGACCATGAGCCGGCCGCCGACGTCGAGGGCGCGCAAGGAGTCGGTGACCCGGTCGCCACCGACCGGGTCGACCACGACGTCCACACCGCCGCCGGTCAGCTCCCGCGCACGCACGGCCCAGCCGTCCCCGGTGCGCAGAACGACGTCCGCACCACACTGCTCGGCCACGGCGGCCTTCGCGTCCGACGAGACCACGGCGATCGACGGCTTCGCCCGGCCGCGGAGCAGGTCGAGCGTCGCCGTCCCGACGCCGCCGGCCGCGCCGTGCACGAGCACCCCCTGGCCGTCCTCGAAGCCGGCCCGCTCCAGGGTGAACCAGGCGGTGGCGTAGTTGAGGAAGAACGCAGCACCGTCGACCCACGACATCGAGGGCGGGATCCGGACGGTGTAGCGAGGGATCCCGAGGACGCGCTCGGCCGCCGCCCCCCAGACAGCGAAGCCAGCGACGCGGTCCCCGGGACGGAACCGGGACCGCGGCGAGGCCTCGAGCACGACGCCGGCGTACTCGCCGCCGGTGACGTAGGGCGCCGGCGTGCCGTGCTGGTAGGCACCACGGCTCTGCAGCAGGTCGGGGAAGGCGACGGCCGCGGCGTGGACCTGCACGAGCAGCCGTTCACCGTCCGCCCACGGGTGCGCGCCCTCGGGCTCGGGCAGGTCGTCGCGCAGCTCGAGCACGTCCGGGCCGGCGGTCCGCGGCACGACCAGGCCGCGCATCAGCGGCGGACCACCGAGGAGGTGACGGACCTCGTGTTCAGCTCGTCGCCACCGTCGACGGTGAGGACCTGGCCGGTCACCATCGCGGAGCGGTCGTCGGCAAAGAAGGAGACGGCATTGGCGATGTCCTCGGGGTCGACGAAGCCGTTCGGCAGGCTCTCGAGCCACGCGGCCCTGATCTCCTCGGGCATGCCGAGGATGCCGGAGGAGGCCGTCATGCCGGGGAGGACGCAGTTCGCGGTCACGCCGTGGCGCAGGTTCTCCGCCGCCACGGTCTTGACCATGCCGATCAGACCGGCCTTGGAGGTCGCGTACGACACCTGGGCTGGCATGCCTTGTGTGGCGGACGTGCTGGAGATGACGACGATCCGGCCACGCCTGCGCTCCCGCATGCCGGCGAGGCACTGCTGCAGGACCCGGAAGGTGCCGGTGAGGTTCACGTCGAGGTCGAGCTGCCACTTCTCGAGCGAGAACGTGTGGGCAGCACCGAGCAGGGTGGTGATGGCCGCATTGGCAACGTACACGTCGACCTCGCCGAAGTCGGGCAGCTCGTCGCGCGCGATGTCGAGCTGCCAGGTGCACCCAGGCTCCTTGTCCAGCGTGACGACCTCGAAGCCGTCGTCTGCCAGCCGCCTGGCGATCGCCTGGCCGATACCGCCCTCGCGGCCGGCGCCGGTGACCAGGGCACGCCGCGTCATGCGGTGTCCTTGCCGCGCATGGCGACGTCGACCTGGGCGTCACTGATCGTGGGGATGGCCGGGTGACCTTCGAGCCGGAGGACGAGAAGCGCTGTCTGGGCGGCGAGCTGGTCGTTGGCGTTCGCCGCGACGTCCAGGCCGGTGAGGTCGTGCACCTTGGCGAGGCGCAGCCGCACCGTGTTCTCGTGGATCCCCAGCCGGGCCGCGGACTCGCGCACGCTCCGCCCGGTGTCGAAGAAGCTCTGCAGGGTGCGCAGCAGGTCGGCCGTCCCTGGTCGACCGTCGAGCAGTGCCCCGATGACGTCATGGACGTAGCGCCGCACCGCCCCGAGGTCGCCGTTCGCGACGAACAGCCGGGCCGGGCCGAGGTCGTCGACCGCGATCACCCGCTCGCCCGACCCGTTGAACCGGTCGACGCACAGCACGACCTCGCGCGTCTCGCGGTAGGCGCGGTGGAGCGCGGACGCCCGGGTCACCCCGGAGACGCCCACGATGCAGGTCCGGTCGGGCAGCGAGCGGGTGAGGTGGCGCAGGACGCGCTTGACCTCCTGCACGAAGGCGACGGGTGCGCACCCCTCGGACGCCTCGACGAGCAGGATCATGCCTTCGCGTCCGCGGGTCGCCAGGACTTCGACGCCGAGGTCGGCCGCGACCCGTGCGGAGACGTCCTCCTCGTCGAGCGGGGCGGTGCCCTCGCACGGGTCTGCGAGGTAGACCAGGACCCGGTCGGCATCGGCCTGGACGCCGAGGTACTCGGCGGCGTCGGCGATGTCGTCCGGACGCGTGTGGCCACGCACCAGCTGCCGGGCGAGGGTGGCGCGCGCGTTCCAGGACGCCCGGGCGACCCGCCGCTGGACGTCGTACTCCGCAGCGACGTGGACGGCCGTCCTGCTCAGGAGGGCCGCGTCGTCGCGGCCCATCCGGCCCGACACCTCCGCGATCACCAGCCACGCGAACAGGCAGTCCTCACGGCACACCGGCATGAGCAGGTGCCGGCGCTCGATGCCCAGCGCCGGTTGCGCGTTGACGACCAGCGGTCCGGGTGCCGCGAGGTCGACCGGCCCGTGGTGGGCCAGCAGGTGGTCGACGTCCGGCGGTCGGAAGTCCGACCCTCGGGCCCGCTCGGAACGAGAGACGACTCGGCCCTGGGGGTCGATCAGCCAGAGCGGATTGGCGGTCAGGCCGGCCGCGGTCTGGACCAGGCCGGCGATGCCGCCGCCGGCAGCGGCCGTTGCGGAGAGGCGCATCTCGACGGCGTAGCGGCGGGCCAGGTCGTCGTACCGGTGGCGGAGCTCCGTGGGCGACAGGGCCGGGACCCCGGCCTCCGCGACACTCACCGCGCCACCGCCCGGCAACGACGCACCACGAGGTCCGGTCTGGAGGGGTTCGAAGCACACATCGTCGTCTCCTTGGCGAGCGCGGCGTCGGTATTGCTCCGAGATTAGAATGGTCAGACCGTTTCGGCAAGAGGTGGCGGACTCATCGGACCTCCAGCATGGTCGCCCGGAAGGCCTCGACCTCCTCTGCACGAAGCCCCTGGTCGACCAGCCAGGCCTCGGCGCCACCCCTGACGCGCAGCCACTCCAGGAGGGACTCCACCTGCCGGGGTGCCGGCGCCTGGTCCTCGAGGCTGCTTCCGGCGAGCATCTCGGCGTAGAGGGCGTGGCGCCGCAGCCGGGTCAGGACGGGTTCCACGCTCGGTCCTGACAGCAGGTGCTCGGCGACGATGTCCTGCTCCGCGACACCGAGCACGGAGAGCAGCAGCGTGGCGACGACGCCCGTGCGGTCCTTGCCGGCCGCGCAGTGGAACAGCACGGCGTGCCCGCGCGGGTCCATCACGGCGCGGACGGC
Source organism: Nocardioides sp. J54 (assembly GCF_000519005.1). Lineage (GTDB taxonomy): Bacteria > Actinomycetota > Actinomycetes > Propionibacteriales > Nocardioidaceae > Nocardioides. The sequence goes on from NZ_JAER01000004.1 coordinate 157,159, forward strand.
GCCGACGACCGACCCGGGCCGGCTCTCCAGGTAGGCCGCATACCCCGCCCGCCACGAGCTCTCCCGCCCCGCGCTCAGCGGCCAGCGGCACCACCGGACGCCGTGCGCCGACCAGTCGACGCACTCCACAGCAACCTCCGTGCCCCGGCGCAGGTCGACCACGGTGGCGAGGCGGAGCTCGTCCCACGCGGCGGCATCGGCGTCAGCGAAGGCGGGGTAGTCACACCGGAAGACGCGACCGGTGCGGACACGACTCCCGTGCTCGGTGACGACTCCGCCCAGGTCGCGGAGGTTGTGGGACCCCACCACCTGCCGGACACGTTTGGTCGGCGGACGTGCGGGATCGGTCTCGGTACTCACCCCTCGACCTTGCAGCGGTGGCGCGCCGTCGACCACCGAGCCGCTGCGCGGGGGTGTGGACCTCCCCAGCGATGCTCGCTTCCGGCACCGAAAAGCCGATCGGACCGGGCCCTCGCGGGACCCGGTCCGACCTGTGGCGGTGACGGAGGGATTTGAACCCTCGGTGGACTTGCGCCCACAAACGCTTTCGAGGCGTTCTCCTTAGGCCGCTCGGACACGTCACCGCGGGAGACATTACCGGAGCGGCGCGGGAGGCCCGAAATCCGGCCCCCGCCCCGGACGTGGGGGCGCCGGGAGACCGGCGGCCCCACGGGACCAGGCGGGCTGGTGGTCAGCGGTTGGCCCGCGGGACCACGGTCTTGCTCAGGGACACGCCCGTGGCGCCGCCGGTCGGCGTGTAGACGATCGACAGGCTCGAGTTGGTGATGAACGAGCCGGTTCCGATCTCGCGGGCGACGAGGGCGACGCTGTGCGAACCCTTCTGCACCGGCACGACGATCGTGACGGCGCCGTTCTCACCAGCGCCGGAGCCCTTGTAGTGGAGCTGCCGGTAGCCGGCCAGGACCTTGCCGTCGATCCGCAGCGAGTACTGCAGGCGGCCGTCGCCCGCGAGGCTGACGTCGTCCTCGGCGTACACCGTGGCGGTGATCGCGAGGAAGCCCTTCGCGGCCGTGTTGAACGACCGCGACACGATCGGCTGGTAGGTGGCGGTGACGAAGTCGTCGATGTACGTCGTGTACGCCGCACCCCACGCCCGCGGCTCGTCGCGGACGTCCTTGGCCGTGAGGCTCTCGTTCTTGATGTCGGCGCCGGTGACCGTGCCGTCCTTGATCTTCGCGCCGGTGATGATGCCGTGCGCGACGGCTCCGCCGGTGCTGCCCAGCAGCAGGGCGACGACGAGGACGGCGAGAGCGAGGGGCGAGAGGCGTCCGCCGGGCCGGCGGTCTGCGGTGGTGGTCATGGGGGGCTCCTTCGATGAGGTGAGGGATTCATGCCTCTCCTCAGAGCGCGCCCGGACCGTCGCTGATACCGCGACTTCTCACGCCTCCACACGAGGTGCGTGACTTTCCACCGCGACGTGCGCGAGCTCGCACCACGAAGTGCGCCAGTTCGCGCCACGAGGTGCGCGGGAGCTCCTGCGGGCGACCGATCGCGCCGGACCACTACCGCCAGAAGTGACCATTCGACGCGCCGGAAGTGACCACTCAACGGGCCGGAAGTGACCACTCAACGGGCCAGAAGTGACGCCTCGACGGGCCCCGGGCGCTCACCAGCGCGGGTGGATGGCCTCGCGCAGGTCGCGGTCGTAGATCGCGCGGACGCCGTCGAGCAGCTCGGCGGGGAGCGGGTCGAGCAGGCCGGCGGCGGCGTTGGCGCGGGCCTGCTCGGGGTTGCGGGCGCCGGGGATGACGGTGGTGACGCCGGGCTGCTGCCAGCACCACGCGATCGCGGCCTGGGCCGGGGTGACCTCGTCGCCGAGGGCGGAGCGGACGAGGCCGGTGAACTCCGCGGCCGCGGCGACGCCGGTGCGGTAGTCGACGCCGGAGAAGGTCTCGCCGACGTCGAAGGCGCTGCCGTCGCGGTTGTAGGTGCGGTGGTCGTCGGGCGCGAAGGTGGTCGACTCGTCGTACCGGCCCGACAGCAGGCCGGAGGCCAGGGGCACGCGGGCGATGATCGCGACGCCGGCCTCGGCCGCGGCGGGCAGCACCTCGTCGAGCGGCTTGAGCCGGAAGGCGTTGAGGATGATCTGCACCGACTGCACGCCGGGGCGGGTGATCGCGGACAGGGCCTGGGCGCAGGTCTCGACGCTGACGCCGTAGCCGGCGATGACGCCGTCGGCGACGAGCTGGTCGAGGGCGTCGTAGGTCGCGTCGTCGTCGATGACCTCCGACGGCGGGCAGTGCAGCTGGACGAGGTCGATGGTGTCGACGCCGAGCTTGCGCCGCGAGCGGTCGAGCCAGTCGCGGAAGCTGGCGAGCACGTAGTTGTCCGGCACCTGGTCGACGCGGCGGCCCATCTTGGTGACGACGGTGAAGCCGTCGTCGGCGTGGTCGGCGAGGAAGCGGCCGACGATCTGCTCGCTGCGGCCGTCGCCGTAGACGTCGGCGGTGTCAAAGAAGGTGACGCCCGCCTCCGCGGACGCCTCGAGGACGGCACGGGCGTCCGCCTCGCTGACGTCGCCCCAGTCGGCGCCGAGCTGCCAGGTGCCGAGGCCGACGACGGAGACCTCGCGGGCCAGGGCGCTGCCGGGCCGGCCGAAGGGTCGCTGTTCCATGGAAGTCCTCCTTGCGAGGGGTCAGGAGCGGGCACGGGCGAGCCGCGCGTCGACGGCGGCAGGGCTGAGGACGGCGTCGAGCGCGAGCGCGGCGCAGCCGACGAGCCCCGCCCGATCACCGTACGTCGCGGGCAGGAACTGCAGCTCGCGGGTCGCGAGCGCCGAGGCCTTCGCGTAGACGGCCTCGCGCACGCCGGCGGCGTACACGTCGTAGGCGCCGGCCATGTCGCCGCCGAGGACGATGGCGCGCGGGTTCAGCAGGTTGATGGCGACCGCGAGCAGCTCGCCGACCTGGCGGCCGCTCTCGCGCAGCAGCTGCTTGGCCTCCGCGTCGCCGGCCAGCGCCTGCGCGACCAGGTCGCGGACGTGGTCGACGGTGCGGCCCTCCTCGCGCAGCCGGGCGACGAGCGCCCAGCCGGAGGCGACGGTCTCGAGGCAGCCGACGTCGCCGCAGCGGCACGGCCGTCCGGCGGCCTCCGCGACCTTGGTGTGCCCGAGGTCGCCGGCGCCACCGCGGGCGCCGGTGACGATGCGACCGCCGGCGAGGACGCCGAGCCCGATCCCGGTCGACGCCTTGACGACGAGCAGGTCGTCGGTGGGCGTGGCGTGGCCGAGGAACTCCGAGCGGGCCATGGTGTCGGCGTCGTTGGCGAGCAGGATCGGGGCGTCCGCCACGTCGGCGAGGTACGGCGCCAGCGGGACGCCGTCCCAGCCGGCCATGACCGGGGTGTCGACGCTGACGCCGCGCTCGGTGTCGACGACGCCGGGCAGGGAGACCCCGATCCCGAGCACGCCCAGCGCCGGGGCCGGGCCGGCGGCGAGCAGCGTGCGCAGCTGGTCGGCGACGACGGGCATCACGTCGTCGGGGCCCGCGCCGACCTCGTGGTCGACGGCGGAGGCGGCGAGCTCGGTGCCGCCGAGGTCGAAGACCGCGACCTGGGAACGGGAGCGGCCGATGGCGGCGGCGAGCACCACGCCGGCGCCGGTGTCGAAGACCAGGCTCCCGGGCGGGCGCCCGCCGGTGGAGGCGAGTTCGGCGCCGGGACGGAGCAGGCCGGCGTCGGTCAGCGCGGCGACCCGGGCGACGACCGCGGTGCGGGACAGCCCGGTGAGCCCGCGCAGGTCGGCGCGGGTGCTCGCCCGGCCGCTGCGCAGCAGTGCGAGGAGCTCACCGGCGGTGGCGGACTCGCGCGCCATCAGCCCTCACCCCGGCGGGTGGTGGCGCAGCGCAGTCGGGCGCGGGACATGCCCGGAGTCTAAGCGCGACCACTTTGATCTCAAAAAGACCTAAGTGGGGTTTCCATCGTGCACTCTTTGGCTCTACCGTGGTGGGTGTGAGTGCGACTCCCGACCTCGAGGTCCCTGCCTGCGACTTCACCGTCTTCGGTGGCACCGGCGACCTCGCCCTCCGCAAGCTGCTCCCCGGGCTCTACGAGCGCGAGCGCCAGCGCAACCTCCACCCCGACACCCGGATCATCGGAGTGTCCCGGCACGCCCTCGACGACGCCGGCTACCGCGACCTGGTCACCCAGGCCCTCTTCGAGCACGTGCCCGAGGACCACCTCGAGGCCGGCGCGGTGCACCGGCTGACCAGCCGCCTGCACCACCTCGCCATCGACGCCCACGCCCCCGACGGGTGGCACCAGCTGCACGGCCTGCTCAAGGACCACCCGCGCCGCACCGTCCGCGGCGAGGCCCCGGCGACGCGCGTGTTCTACCTCGCCGTCGGCTCCGACCTGTTCGGCCCGATCTGCGACCGCCTCGACGACCTCGGCCTCGTCGAGGCCGACAGCCGCGTCGTCCTCGAGAAGCCGATCGGCTCCGACCTGGCGTCCTCGCGCGTCGTCAACGACGCCGTCGGGCGGGTGTTCGAGGAGGGGCAGGTCTACCGGATCGACCACTACCTCGGGAAGGAGAGCGTGCAGAACCTGCTGGTCACGCGCTTCGCCAACACCTTCCTCGAGCCGGTGTGGAACTCCCGCTGGGTCGACCACGTGCAGATCACCGTGTCCGAGACGCTCGGCGTCGGCGGCCGCGGCGGCTACTACGACCGCGCCGGCGCGCTGCGCGACATGGTGCAGAACCACCTGCTGCAGATGCTCTGCCTCGTGGCGATGGAGCCCCCGACGTACGTCGGCGGCGACCCGGTGCGCGACGAGAAGCTCAAGGTGCTGCGCGCCCTCAAGCCGCTGGCCGGCGCCGACGTGCACCGGCACACCGTGCGCGGGCAGTACACGACGTACGCCGAGGAGATCGGCCGGCAGAGCACGACCGAGACCTTCGTGGCACTGCGCGCGGAGGTGCAGAACTGGCGGTGGGCGGGCGTGCCGTTCTACCTGCGCACGGGCAAGCGGCTGGCCCGCAAGGAGTCGACCATCGAGGTCGTCTTCAAGGAGCCGCCGCACGCGATGTTCCCGCACAGCGAGGGCGTCACGACGCCGAACCGGCTGACCATCCGGATGCAGCCCGACGAGGGCATGCAGCTGCACCTGACCGCCAAGCACCCCGGCCCGGGCGGCATCCGCATGCACCCGGCCTCGCTCGACCTCAGCTACGACGACACCTTCGACGAGCGCAGCCCCGACGCCTACGAGCGGCTGCTGCTCGACGTGATGCGCGGCATCCCGACCCTGTTCATGCGCCGCGACGAGGTCGAGGCGGCGTGGGCGTGGGTCGAGCCGATCCTCGACCAGTGGCAGCGCGTCGGCATCGAGCCGGTCCGCTACCACCCCGGCACCACCGGCCCGGCCGCGGCGGCGACGCTCCTGGCCCGCGAGGGCCGCACCTGGCAGGAGTGAGATGACCCAGCACCTTCACCCCGTCCTGGCCGACGTGACCCGTCGGCTCACCGAGCGCAGCGCCGCCACCCGCACGGCGTACCTCGCTCGCGTGCGCGAGGCGGCCCTGCGCGGACCTGCGCGGGGTCGCCTCGCGTGCGCCAACCTCGCGCACGGCTTCGCGGCCGCCGAGGGCCCGGCGAAGGCGGAGCTCGCGCGCGGGCAGAAGCCGAACCTGGCGATCGTCACGAGCTACAACGACATGCTCTCGGCGCACCAGCCGTACGGCGACTACCCGCCCGTCCTCAAGGACGCGGTCGTCCGCGCAGGTGGTCTCGCGCAGGTCGCCGGCGGCGTGCCGGCGATGTGCGACGGCGTCACCCAGGGCCGCGACGGCATGCAGCTCTCGCTCTACAGCCGCGACGTGATCGCGATGTCGACCGCGATCGCGCTCTCCCACGACATGTTCGACGCCGCCCTGCTGCTCGGCGTCTGCGACAAGATCGTGCCCGGCCTACTGATCGGCGCGCTGTCCTTCGGGCACCTGCCCGCCGTGTGGGTGCCCGCCGGGCCGATGGCCTCGGGCCTGCCCAACAAGGAGAAGGCGAGGGTGCGGCAGCTCTTCGCCGAGGGCAAGGTCGGCCGTGAGGAGCTGCTCGAGGCCGAGTCGGCGTCGTACCACTCGCGCGGGACGTGCACCTTCTACGGCACCGCCAACTCCAACCAGCTGCTGATGGAGGTGATGGGCCTGCACCTGCCGGGCTCCTCCTTCGTCAACCCCGACAACCCGCTGCGCGACGCGCTCACCCGCGAGGCGGCGGCGGTGGCGGTGCGCCGCACCCAGCAGCACGATGCGGCGCCGGCCCTCGGCGAGATGGTTGACGAGAAGGTCGTGCTCAACGCGTGCGTGGCCCTGCTCGCGAGCGGTGGGTCGACCAACCACACGCTGCACCTGGTCGCGATCGCGCGTGCTGCCGGGATCCTGCTGACGTGGGACGACCTCGCCGACCTGTCGGCCGTCGTACCGCTGCTGGCGCGGGTCTACCCCAACGGTGCCGCGGACGTGAACCACTTCCACGCCGCCGGCGGGATCGGCTTCCTGGTGAGCACCCTGCTCGACGCGGGACTGCTGCACGAGGACGTCGAGACGATCGTCGGCCACGGCCTGCGCCGCTACACCGAGGAGCCGGTGCTCATCGACGGCGAGCTGTCGTGGCGTCCCGGCCCGGCCGAGAGCCTCGACCTCGACGTGCTCCGTCCAGCCACCGACCCGTTCTCCGCCGACGGCGGGCTGAAGGTGCTGCGCGGACCGCTCGGCACCGGGGTCATCAAGACTTCCGCCGTGGCGGTCGAGCACCGCACGGTCACCGCGCCGGCGCGGGTCTTCGACGACCAGCAGGACTTCCTGCAGGCCTTCGCCGACGGCGACCTCGACGGCCAGGACCTCGTCGCGGTCATCCGCTACCAGGGCCCCGCCGCCAACGGCATGCCCGAGCTGCACAAGCTGACCCCCGCGCTCGGCGTGCTGCAGGACCGTGGGCAACGGGTCGCGATCGTCACCGACGGCCGGATGTCCGGTGCCTCCGGAAAGGTCCCCGCCGCCATCCACGTCACCCCCGAGGCCGCCGTCGGCGGGCCGCTCGCCCGGGTGCGTGACGGCGACGTCATCACCCTCGACGCCGGCGCCGGCGTGCTGCACGTCGAGGCCGACCTCGCGCATCGCGAGCCGACCGGCGCTGCGCCCTCGGGCGCGGCGTGGGCCGGCACCGGGCGCGAGCTCTTCGCCGCGTTCCGTGCGACCGTGGGACCAGCCGACGAGGGAGCATCGGTGTTCCCCTCGCCCGCCGCCGACCCGACCACCGCCCCGGAGGCTCCCCTTGTCCGCTCCTGAGTCCGTGCTCGACGTCGTCCCCGTCATGCCGGTGGTCGTCGTGCACGACCTCGCGGCCGCCGTACCCATCGCGCAGGCGCTGGTCGACGGCGGGCTGCCGGCGATCGAGCTGACCCTGCGCACCCCGGTCGCCCTGGACGCGCTGCGCGCCATCGCGGCCGAGGTGCCGGACATCCTGCTCGGCGCGGGCACCATCACCACCCCGCCCCAGGCCGAGGCGGCCGTCGAGGCGGGGGCCCGTTTCCTGGTCTCCCCGGGCTCCACGCCCGCGCTGCTCGCGGCGATGCAGGCGACCGGCGTGCCGTTCCTACCCGGGACGTCGACCGTCTCGGAGGTGCTCGCGGTGCTCGAGGCCGGGCAGCGCGAGATGAAGTTCTTCCCGGCTGAGGCGTCCGGTGGTGTGCGCTACCTCAGGTCTGTCGGCGACCCGGTGCCGCAGGCCCGTTTCTGCCCCACCGGCGGCATCACCCCCGCCTCCGCCCCCGACTACCTCGCCCTGCCGAACGTCGGCTGCGTCGGCGGCTCCTGGATCACCCCCGCCGACGCCGTCGCCGCGGGCGACTGGGACCGGATCCGCACCCTCGCCGCCGAGGCCGCCGCCCTCCGCTCACCCGCCTCACCCCACCCCAGCCCATAACACGGGGCGGTCGGTTCGTCCAGACCTTCGCGATAGTCCCGGGTCAAAAGCACCTTCCGGCGGCGTGTCGCGGTGCTTTTGACCCGGGACTACCGCCGTTGGCGAGCCTGGTGACCGGACGAGGTGGGGCGGTCGGGCTGGGGTAGTCCCTGACGAAAAGCACCGTCGTACGGCGTGTCGCGGTGCTTTTCGTCAGGGACTACCGCGCTCAGGCGCGGCGGCCGAGGAGGGCGAGCAGCTCGAGCAGGGGCGGGGCGCCGGGCGGGACCGGGAGGGGCGGGCCGAAGGCGGCGCCGCGCTCGGAGAGGGTCTCCGGGGTGGAGAACGGGCGGGCGAAGGACAGGCAGGCCGCGACGTCGGCGTCGGTGACCTCGAAGGGGCGGCCGAGGGCGGTCGCGAGGTCCCAGCCGTGCACGACGACCTCGTTGAGGGCGACGGCCGCGGCGACGTCACCGGGCAGGTCGATGCCGCCGGCGGCGGTCATGCCGTCGTACGTCGCCGGGTCGCGCCACGCCGCCGCCAGCGCGCCGAGGTCGGCGCCGATCCGGTCCCGGAAGCCCGGCTCGAGGCGGGAGCCGTCGCCGACGGCGCCCTGCTCGGTGCCCGGCACCGGCTCCTTGCGGGCTGCGCCGGTGAAGGCGACGGCGAGGCCGCCGACGTGGTCGACGAGGTCGGCGACGGAGTACTCCGTGCACGGGGTCGGTCGGGCGAGGTCCTCGTCGCGCACGGCGGCGACGAGGGTGGCGAGGGTCGTGGTGGCCGGTCCGAGGTCGAGGGTCATGCCCCTACCGACCGGCGGGCGCCCGCGGAATCATCGGTGGTCCAGCTCGGTGGCTCAACCGCGCTGCGCGGAGAAGAACCGCTCGAGGAGCGCCGCGGACTCCGCGGCCAGCACGCCGGACACCACCTCGGGGCGGTGGTTGAGACGCCGGTCGCGCACGACGTCCCACAACGACCCCACGGCGCCCGCCTTGTCGTCCCAGGCACCGAAGACGACCCGGTCCACCCGGGACAGGACGGCGGCGCCGGCGCACATCGTGCACGGCTCGAGGGTCACCACGAGGGTGCAGCCGGAGAGCCGCCACTCCCCGCGGGCGGCGGCCGCGGCGCGGAGCGCGACCACCTCGGCGTGGCCGGTGGGGTCGCCATCGCGCTCGCGGACGTTGTGGCCGACGCCCACCACCTCACCGGCGGCGTCGACGACGACCGCGCCGATGGGTACGTCGCCGCTCGTCAGCGCGGCCTCCGCCTCGGCGAGGGCGCGCTGCATCGGCGCGGCCCAGGCCGCCTCGACCGGTCCTGTCACGCTGTCACGCCGAGGGTCACGCGGAGGTCAGGCCGACGACGTCGTCGAAGAGCTGGCCGAAACCCATGCCGCGGGCGATCTCCGAGAGCATCTCGTCGGGGTAGAGCTCGTCGTCGTCCAGCACCTCGGCGAGGAACATCGCGTCCACGCCCAGGTCGCTGAGCAGCTCGAGGTCGCCGGCGGGCTCGGGGTCGTCCTCGTCGTCCACCGGTGGCAGGCCGAGGTGCTCGACCACGTCGGCAGCCAGCTCCCACTCCGAGGCGGCGGTGATGTCGGAGAGCATCACCCGCACCTGCTGGCCGGTCACGCGGACGACGAAGAAGAAGTCCTCCTCCACCGCGACCAGCCCGACGACGCCGCCGTCACCGGGGAACCTGCGCAGCGCGGACACGAGGGTGTCGACGTCGGTCGCGTGGTCGGGCGTGAGCTCGGCGACCTGCCACACCCCCTCCTGGCGGTAGGCGGCGAGCGCGAAGTCGACCGATTCGGTGGACGGGCCGGCTGCGGTCATGCGCCAAGCGTGACACGGGAATCGGGACAGGGCCAGAGGTTTGGCCCCCTCGCGCAGGACGGTCCCCACCGCCCGCGCCCGCGGGCCGCGGGGTGGCGGCAGCGCCGGGGAGTCCGACTAGGGTTGGCCCATGCGCACCCTGGTCGTGGACCACCCCCTCGTCGCCCACAAGCTGACCGTGCTCCGCGACCAGCAGACCGACTCGCCGACCTTCCGCTCGCTCGCCGACGAGCTGGTCACCCTGCTGGCCTACGAGGCCACCCGCGACGTGCGGGTCGAGACCACGGACATCGTCACGCCGGTCGCGCCCACGACGGGGGTCCGGCTCGCGACGCCCCGACCCCTCGTCGTACCGATCCTGCGGGCGGGCCTGGGCATGCTCGACGGGATGATGCGGCTGCTGCCGACGGCCGAGGTCGGCTTCCTGGGCATGGTCCGCAACGAGGAGACGCTCGAGGCGGTGACGTACGCCGAGCGGCTGCCCGACGACCTGACCGGCCGGCAGTGCTACGTGCTGGACCCGATGCTGGCGACCGGCGGCACGCTCGCCGCCGCGATCCGCTTCCTCGTCGACCGCGGCGCCGACCACATCACGGCGGTCTGCCTGCTGGCGGCGCCGGAGGGCTGCGACCGCGTGGAGCAGGAGCTCGCCGACCTCGACATCCCGGTCACCGTGGTGACGGCGGCGGTCGACGAGCGGCTCAACGAGAAGGGCTACATCGTCCCCGGCCTGGGCGACGCCGGCGACCGGCTCTACGGCATCGCCGGGGGCTGACCCACTCCCGCCACACCCTCTCCGGAGCCTGCGAACAGGGTCCAGGGCAAGACATAGATCAAATCATTATCATGATTTGAGCGCAAGCGACGTAGGTCACACGTAAGACGCCCCCTGTGAACCCGTGAGGGCTGTGTAGTTTGCTGACCGCTGCGCCCACACCCGGGTGCTGCCGTTTGTTGTGTCCCTCAACGCTGGAGGCTCGATGCTGATCGGCATCCCGCGCGAGTCGAAACCGGGCGAAACCCTGGTAGCGGCAACCGCCAAGACCGTTTCCCAACTGACCAACCTCGGCTACGACGTGATCGTCGAGACGGGCGCCGGCGAGTCCGCCGACCAGCCCGACAGCGCGTTCGCCGCCGTCGACGGGGTGCGCGTCGGTACGCCGGAGGAGGTGTGGGCCGCCGACGTCGTCGTCAAGGTCAACGCCCCCACCGACGAGGAGATCGGCCGGCTCCGGCGTGGCGCCACGATCATCTCCATGATGGCCCCGGCCCGCAGCCCCGAGCTGCTGGAGCGGCTGCAGGCGCAGGGCGTCACCGCGCTGGCCATGGACGCCGTCCCGCGCATCTCGCGCGCGCAGTCGATGGACGTGCTGTCCTCGATGGCGAACGTCGCGGGCTACCGCGCCGTGGTCGAGGCCGCGCACGAGTTCGGCCGCATGTTCACCGGCCAGGTCACTGCCGCGGGCAAGATCCCGCCGGCCCGCGTGTTCGTCGTGGGCGCCGGCGTGGCCGGCCTCGCCGCGATCGGTGCCGCGTCGGCGATGGGCGCCGTCGTGCGCGCCTTCGACGTGCGCCCCGAGGTCGCCGAGCAGGTCGAGTCGATGGGCGCGGAGTTCGTGCACGTCGAGTTCGAGGCCGAGGTGTCCTCCGACGGCTACGCCAAGGAGATGACGGCCGAGCAGGTCGCCGCGACCGCCGCGATGTACGACGAGGAGGCGCGTGCCGCCGACATCGTCATCACCACCGCGCTGATCCCGGGCCGCCCCGCCCCGTCGCTGATCACCGCCGAGACCGTCGCCGGCATGCGCAACGGCTCGGTCATCGTCGACATGGCTGCGGCCAACGGCGGCAACGCCGCGGGCACGGTCGCCGACCAGAAGGTCGTCACCGAGAACGGCGTGACGATCCTCGGCTACACCGACCTCGCCGGTCGCCTGGCCGCGCAGACGTCGCAGCTCTACGGCACCAACATCGTCAACCTGCTCAAGCTGCTGACCCCGGAGAAGGACGGCAACCTGGCGCTGGACTTCGACGACGTCGTCCAGCGCGGCATCACCGTCGTCAAGGACGGGGAGTCGACCTGGCCGCCCCCGGCCGTCCAGGTCTCGGCCGCCCCGGCGGCCGCTGCCGCCGCGCCGGTCGAGCCGAAGCCCGAGAAGAAGCCGATGTCGCCGCAGGCGAAGGTCGGCGCCGTGCTCGGCGCGATCGCGCTCTTCTGGCTGGTCAACGCCCTCGCCCCGACCGACGAGCTGCGTCGCCACTTCACGGTGCTGATGCTGTCCGTGGTCGTCGGCTACTACGTGATCGGCAAGGTCGCGCACGCCCTGCACACGCCGCTGATGTCGGTCACGAACGCCATCTCCGGCGTCGTGGTCGTCGGTGCGCTGGTGCAGGTCGCCAGTGACGACAAGCTGATCGTCGGGCTGTCCGCGGTCGCGATCCTGCTCGCGTCGATCAACGTCTTCGGTGGGTTCGCGGTCACGCGCCGCATGCTCTCGATGTTCAGCAAGGGAGCCTGACCATGGACATCTTCTCCATCACCGGTGCGGCGTACCTCGTCGCTGCCCTGCTGTTCATCCTCTCCCTCGCCGGCCTGTCCCGGCACGAGTCGGCCAAGAGCGGCCTGACCTACGGCATGGTCGGCATGGCCGTCGCCCTGGTCGCGACCATCGCCACCGTCATCGACGTCAGCGAGTACGTCGACGACCGGGGCCTGGTCATCGCCCTGATGCTCGCCGCGGTCGCGATCGGTGCGGTCATCGGCCTGTGGCGCGCCCGCATCGTCGAGATGACCGGGATGCCCGAGCTGATCGCGCTGCTCCACTCGTTCGTCGGCCTCGCGGCCGTCGCGATCGGCTGGAACGGCCACATCCTCGGCTCCCACGAGGGCATGCCCAGCCTCGTCAACATCCACGAGGCCGAGGTCGCCATCGGCATCTTCATCGGTGCGGTCACCTTCACCGGCTCGATCGTCGCCAACCTGAAGCTGTCGGCGAAGATGAAGTCCGCGCCGCTCATGCTGCCGGGCAAGAACCTCATCAACATCGGCTCCCTCGTGCTGTTCGCGGTCCTGACCGCGGTCTACGTCTCGCTCGACACCCACGACAACGCCACTGCCGACGTCCTGCTGGGCGTCCTCACCCTGCTGGCGCTGGCGCTGGGCTGGCACCTGGTCGCCTCCATCGGCGGCGGTGACATGCCGGTCGTCGTGTCGATGCTGAACAGCTACTCCGGCTGGGCCGCGGCGGCGTCGGGCTTCCTGCTCGGCAACGACCTGCTGATCGTGACCGGTGCGCTCGTCGGCTCCTCCGGTGCCTACCTGTCCTACATCATGTGCAAGGCGATGAACCGCTCGTTCATCTCCGTCATCGCCGGCGGCTTCGGCATCGAGGCCCCCAGCGGCGACGACAAGGACTACGGCGAGCACCGCGAGATCCAGGCCGACGCGGCAGCCGAGCTGCTGGCCGGGGCGAAGTCGGTCGTGATCACGCCGGGCTACGGCATGGCGGTCGCGCAGGCGCAGTACCCCGTCGCCGACCTGACCGCGAAGCTGCGGGCCCGGGGCGTCGAGGTCCGCTTCGGCATCCACCCGGTCGCGGGCCGCCTGCCCGGGCACATGAACGTGCTGCTGGCCGAGGCCAAGCTGCCCTACGACATCGTGCTCGAGATGGACGAGATCAACGACGACTTCCCGGAGACCGACGTCGTGCTGGTCATCGGCGCCAACGACACGGTCAACCCGGCCGCGTCGGAGGACCCGTCCTCGCCGATCGCCGGCATGCCGGTGCTCGAGGTCTGGAACGCCCGCGACGTCATCGTGTTCAAGCGCTCCATGGCCGCGGGCTACGCCGGCGTGCAGAACCCGCTGTTCTTCCGCGAGAACACGCAGATGCTGTTCGGTGACGCCAAGGACAAGGTCGAGGAGATCGTCCGGCACCTGGACGACTGACCTCGCTGGGTACGACGAGGGGCCGGTCCCGCTGCGGCGGGCCGGCCCTTCGTCGTACCGGGGGTCAGGTGGTGCGGTTCGCGATCCCGTCGAGGCGCAGCATGTCCGACGGGTCGCTGTGCGTGCCGCCCGAGCCGACGTGCTTGTCGCTGATCTGCGGACCGTTCCTGACCACGTGCACGAGCGCCATGGCGTGCCCGCGCCCGAGCCCGTAGTCCTCGGCGAGCCAGGCGACGATCTCGCCGGCCTTGGTGTCGGGGCCGTAGCCGCGGGCGTGCGCCTCGTCGACGAGCTCCTGCGGGATGCGGCCGGTCTTCTTCTCGATCGCGTCGATGTAGGCCTGGAACGACATGGCTCCTCCTTGGTCCATCGGGGGGTGTGCCCGGACAGCCCGGCGCTGCCCCCGGGACTCATCGCTCAGAGCAGGACCTGGGCCAGGCTCTCGTAGCGCGGCGTGCGGCGCGGTCCCTCCCCCAGGTGCGAGGCGACGACCTCGACGGACGCGAGCGGCCACGCGGGGCCGCTGTAGGACTCCAGCAGCCGCACCCAGCTGGTCATCCCCGTGGGCCGACCGCCGGTGCGGGCGATCGTGACGTGCGGGCGGAAGCGGGTGCCGTCGACCTCGATGCCGCAGGCGACGGCGGCGTTGCGGGCGCGGACCGCGAGCCGCTCGACGAGGTCGGTGGCGCCGGTGACGCCGGTGGCGAGGACGCGGGCCTGGTCGACGTTCGGGAAGACCACCGGCCCGGCCAGGGCGACGTCGGCCGGCTCGAGGTCGTCGAGGGACTCGACCAGCCGGTCGACGTACTCGTCGACGCGGTGCTCCGCGGCGTCCGGCATGAACGCCAGGGTGAGGTGCAGGTGCTCCGGACGCGTCCAGCGGAAGCCGGCGGCGGCGCGCCGCGGCTCGAGGAACCCGTCGAGGTGCTCGACGGCGTGCGCCGGCGGGACGATCGCGGTGAAGACACGCACCGGCGCTAGACCTGGGTGCCGAGCAGCTGGCCGATCCCGTGCGTGACAGCCATGGCGAGCAGGCCCCCGAGGACGTTGCGGATGACGGCCGGCCGGACGGCGCCGTACCCGAAGCGGGCGCTGGCCCAGCCGGTCAGGGCGAGCGCTGCGGCGACGGCCGCGACGGTCACCCAGACGCGGTGGTCCTGGGTGACGAGCAGGATGGTCAGCAGCGGCAGCAGCGCGCCGAGGGTGAAGGAGACCATCGACGCCCATGCCGCTGTCCACGGGCTGGTGAGGTCGTCAGGGTCGATGCCGAGCTCGACCTCGGCGTGTGCCGCGAGCGCGTCCTTCTCCGTCAGCTGCTTCGCGACCTCGAGCGCGAGGTCCGGCTCGAGCCCCTTGTCGACGTACAGCCCCGCCAGCTCGGCGAGCTCGTCCTCCGGGTCCTCGCGCAGCTCGCGCCGCTCCTTGGCCAGCAGCGCCTCCTCGGAGTCCCGCTGGGTGCTGACCGAGACGTACTCGCCCGCCGCCATGCTCATCGCGCCGGCCACCACGCCCGCGACACCGGCGATGAGGATGGCCGTGCGGTCGGTGGTCGCGCCGGCGACACCGAGGACGATGCCGGCGGTCGAGACGATGCCGTCGTTGGCGCCGAGGACTCCGGCGCGCAGCCAGTTGAGGCGGTCGTTGAGGCCCTGCTCGTGGGGTTCGTCCTCGTGCGGACCGATCTCGCCGTCCGCCGCCTGGGTCTCCGTGGTCACCCCTCCATGATCCCCGATCGGGCCGGACTCATGCGAGCGCCTTCCGGCCGGTACGACGAGAGCCCCTCCCACGACGGGCGCGGGAGGGGCTCTCGGGGTGGATCGTCAGAGGCCGAGCTCGCGGCCGATGAGCTCCTTCATGATCTCGTTGGAGCCCGCCCAGATCTTCGTGACGCGGGCGTCGCGCCACGCGCGGGCGACGCGGTACTCGTTCATGAAGCCGTAGCCGCCGTGCAACTGGACGCAGTGGTCGAGGACCTCGGACTGCACCTGGCTGGAGAACCACTTGGCCTTGGCGGCGTCGATGGCGGTGAGCGTGCCCTGCGAGTGGTTGAGCACGCACTTGTCGATGTACGCCTCCGCAGCCTCGATCCGGGTGACCAGCTCGGCCAGCAGGAACTTGTTGTGCTGGAAGGTGCCGATCGGGGCGCCGAACGCCTTGCGCTCCTTGGCGTAGTCGATCGTCTCGAGCAGGATCTGCTTGGCGTGCGCGATGTTGGCGACCGCGCAGCCGAGGCGCTCCTGCGGCAGCTTCTGCATCATGTGGATGAAGCCCATGTTGAGCTCGCCGATGATCTCGGCGTCGGTGACCCGCACGTTCTCGAAGAACAGCTCGGCCGTGTCGGACTCCTCCATGCCGACCTTGTCGAGCTTGCGCCCGCGCGAGAAGCCCTCCATGGTCGCCTCGATGCCGAAGAGGGTGATGCCCTTGGGGCCCTTCTCCGGGTCGGTGCGCACGGCGGTGACGAACAGGTCGCCGGAGTAGCCGTTGGTGATGAAGGTCTTGGACCCGTTGATGACCCACGAGTCGCCGTCGCGCACGGCCGTGGTCTTCAGCGCCGCGAGGTCGGAGCCGCCCGACGGCTCGGTCATGCCGATGCCGGTGAGGATCTCGCCCGACGCGCAGCCCGGGAGCCAGCGCTGCTTCTGCTCCTCGGTGCCCAGGTCGACGATGTAGGGCACCGTGATGTCGGCGTGGATGCCATGGCAGGTCGGGTACGCCGCGCCGACCTTGGCGAGCTCCTCCTGCAGGACGGCGTTGAACCGGAAGTCGCCGGCGTCCGCGCCGCCGTACTCCTCGGGGATGCTCAGGCCGAGGAGGCCCTGCTTGCCCGCCTCGAGCCAGAACTCGCGAGGGAGCGCCTTGTTGGCGATGTGCTCCTCGACGTTCGGCAGGACCGACCGGTCCACGAACTCCTTGACGGATGCGCGGAAGGCCTCGTGGTCGTCGTCGTAGATCTCACGCTTCATGCCGGCGACTCTACTCGCGAGTCACATACGCGGTCGTTGTCGTCGCGCACAACGCCGGGCGGGTCCGGGGTGGGCGCGGGACCGGTGGCGGCACCACCACGACCGGCACCTCGGACGGCCATGAGGCGCACCTCGCGCAGCCACGACGCGCACCTCGCGCAACCACAAGGCGCACCCCGCGCAACCACAAGGCGCACCCCGCGCAACCACAAGGCGCACCTCGTCGGGCGCAGGACGGTCAGTCGGCGGCGGGCTCGACGCGCTTGGGCATGAGCAGGCCGGAGACGACGAGGAGCAGGGAGGTGGCCAGGACGGCGAGGAAGACGGCGTGCAGGGCGGGGTCGAGGACGTCGACGGGGAGGCTCTCCAGGTCGATGTCGCCGGCGACCTGGCCGCCACCGAGGCGGGAGGCGACGACGCCGTTGGCGATGGCACCGAAGACGGCGACGCCGACCGCGCTGCCGACCGAGCGGGCGAACATGTTGGTGCCGGTCGCGACGCCACGGTTGCGCCACGACACCGCCGACTGGGCCGCGACGATGCCGGGGCTGGCGACGTACCCGAGGCCCAGGCCGAGGACCAGGCAGCCGAGGGCGAGCAGCCACACCGGGCTGTCCGGGCCGACCGACGCCACCACGGCGGTGCCGGCGAGGCCGAAGAGGGCACCGGCGAGCAGGCAGGGCCGGAAGCCCCAGCGCACGTAGAAGCGGCCGGCGGAGCTGGCGGCGATCGGCCAGCCGATCGCGAGCGCGGCCACGGCGAGGCCGGACACGACGGCGCCGGCGCCGAGCACGCGCTGGGCGTAGACGGGGACGTAGGAGGTGACGCCGAGCATCAGCACGCCGACCACGAGCGCGCCGACGGTCGAGGAGTTGAGCACCCGGTCGCGGAACACCCACAGCGGCAGCACCGGGTCGGGGACCCGGCGCTCGACGGCGACGAAGGCGGCGAGCAGGACGGCGGCACCGGCGAAGATCCCGACACCGGCAGGCGACCACCACGCCCAGCGGATGCCGCCCTCGAGCAAGCCCATCAGGACGAGCAGCGCGGCCAGCGCCAGGAGCACCGCGCCGCCGACGTCCAGCGAGCGCCGCTCCTTGCGGGCCTCGGCGGCCGCACCCTCGTGGAAGCGGCGGGCCAGCACGAGCGCGGCGACCAGGCCGAGGGGCAGGTTGATCCAGAAGATCCAGCGCCACGACAGGTGCTCGGAGAACAGCCCGCCCAGGGTGGGGCCGACGACGGCGGCGGTCGCCCACACGCCGGCGACGTAGCTCTGCGCGACGGCGCGCTCGGCGACCGAGTAGATGTCGCCCATGATCGTGATGCCCGCGGGCTGGATCGCACCGGCACCGAGCCCCTGCACCGCGCGGAAGACGATCAGCGCGGTCATGCTCCACGCCACGGCGCACAGCACCGAGCCGAGCACGAAGAGCCCGATGCCCAGCAGCATCAGCGGCTTGCGGCCGAAGACGTCGGCGAGCTTGCCGTAGATCGGGGTGGTGACCGCCTGGGCGAGCAGGTAGGTCGAGAACAGCCACGGGAACTGGGTGAACCCGCCGAGGTCCTCGACCACGGCGGGCACCGCGGTCGCGAGGATCGTCGTGTCGATCGCGACCAGCGCGGTGCTCAGCATGACCGAGGCGAGGATCGGTCCGCGCTCGCTGCGCAGCCCGACACTCGCACGCGTCACGGGGGCAGCGGCGGGAGCGGTCACGACCAGCCGCAACCACCAGCGGTCGGCGGCCATTCCCGCCGACGCTCATAGACTCCGGCCATGGCCGCCCACGACACCCGGATGCTGCTGCTCGGGGCGGTCGCGCTGTTCGAGCCGGTCAACGGCTACCAGATCCGCCGCGAGCTGATGTCGTGGCAGGTCGACGAGTGGGCGCACGTGAACCCCGGGTCGATCTACAACGGCCTCACCACGCTGACCAAGCAGGGCCACCTGGTCCGCCACGACCTGGTCGACGGCGGGCGACCGGTGGCGGTCTACGAGCTCACCGGCTCCGGGCGCCACGAGCTCGAGCGGCTGCTCGAGGTCTCGCTGACCACCGTCGACCTGTACGACGGCGTCGGGTTCCACGCCGCGCTGGGCCTGCTGCCGCTGGTCGACCGGCCCACCGCCGTACGCCACCTGGCGCAGCGGCTCCGGGCGCTGGAGGACCTGCTCCCCCACCTCGAGGGGGTCACCGCGCCGGGCCGGACGGACGTGCCGCCGCACGCCCTGCGCTCGATGGAGCTCCAGCTGCTGCGCGGCCGGGCCGAGCGGGCCTGGCTGGTCGAGCTGCTCGACGACGTGCGCAGTGGGCAGCTCTCGTTCCGCGACGAGCCGATGGCCTGGGCACCCGCGGACGACGACCCGGGCTGGCAGATGAACGCCGACCGGGAGCGCTACCGCGCGCTGCTCGGCCGCTGAGGCGCACACCCGCCGGCCCGATATCCGGTTGCGATGAGTCCGCGCCGGTGGTGCGGTCGGTCCCGTGGGGCGCGCTCCGCGCTCCGGGTTGACAGCGCCGTGTTCAACCTTGAACATGGTGTTTGTTCAAGGTTGACCACGAGGGGACACGAACGATGATCCGAGCACGAGGACTCGTGCAGACCTTCCACACCGGCAAGGGCAGGCAGAAGCGCGAGGTGCACGCCGTGCGCGGCGTCGACCTCGACGTCGCCGAGGGCGAGGTGGTCGGCTTCCTGGGCCCCAACGGCGCCGGGAAGACCACCACGCTGCGGATGCTGACCACGCTGCTCAGGCCGACGGCGGGCACCGCGACGGTGGCGGGCTACGACGTCGCGACCCAGTCGGTCGACGTGCGGCGCAGCATCGGCTACTGCTCGCAGGTCGGCTCGACCTTCTCCGGCGCCTACGCCGGTGACGAGGTCGTCGACCACGGCATGCTCTACGGGATGTCACGCTCGGCGGCCGTCGCCAAGGGCCAGGAGCTCTTCGACAAGCTCCAGCTGGACGGGCTGTGGCGCCGGATGCCGAAGAACATGTCCGGCGGCCAGAAGCGCCGCCTCGACATCGCGATGGCGCTCATCCACTCACCGTCGCTGGTGTTCCTCGACGAGCCCACGACCGGCCTCGACCCGCAGGCCCGGATCAACCTGTGGCAGCACATCTCCGACCTGCGTGACCGCGAGGGCGCGACGGTCTTCCTCACCACCCACTACCTCGACGAGGCCGACGCGCTGGCCGACCGTATCGTCATCATCGACCAGGGCCGGATCGTCGCGAGCGACACCGCCGACAGCCTCAAGGCCTCGGTGGCCGGCGACCTCGTCGACCTCGAGGTCGGGGGCGCCGAGCAGGTCGCCGTCGCCCGCGACCGGCTCGCCTCGATCAGCAGCGACCTCGAGGTGGACGGCCGCCACGTCCGCGGCCGGGTCAGTCGCGCCGGCAAGGCGGTGCCCGGCCTGCTGCGCGACCTCGAGGCGTCGGGCGTCACCCTCGAGTCGATCGAGGTCGTCCGGCCCACCCTGGACGACGTCTTCCTCACCCTCACCGGCCGCTCGCTGCGCGACGCCGAGGCGGCGGCCGAGGCCGAGCCGGGCGCCACCACCGCCGTACCCGCGGCCACCGCCGAAGGAGCCTGACCGATGACCACCCTGCTCCGCGAGTCGTGGATCGTCTTCAACCGCCAGCTGCGGATGAACCTGCGCAACCCCGCGTGGGTGATCATCGGCATGCTGCAGCCGGTCCTCTACCTGCTGCTCTTCGGCCCGCTGCTCAAGCCGGTCATCGAGCAGCTCGGCGGCAACCACTACACGTGGTTCGTGCCCGGCATGCTCGTCCAGCTCGGCATCTTCGGGGCGTTCTTCGCCGGCTTCTCCCTCATCGGCGAGTGGCGCGAGGGCGTCATCGAGGCCGAGCGGGTCACCCCCGCGCACCGCTCCGCGCTGCTCCTCGGCCGGCTCTACCGCGACCTGGCGCAGCTGTTCGTGCAGGCGGTGATCCTGGTCGGGCTCGGCCTGGTCATGGGCATGGAGACCTCGTTCGGCGGCATCGTCGTCGGCGTGGTGCTGACCCTGATGCTCGGCGGCGCCTGCGCAGCGGCGTCCAACGCCCTCGCGCTCACCACCAAGAGCGAGGACGTGATGGCGCCCATCATCAACGTCGTGATGATGCCGGTCCTGCTGCTCAGCGGGATCCTGCTGCCGATGAGCTTCGGCGCCGACTGGCTCGAGCGGCTCAGCGACTTCATGCCGATCAAGCACGTGGTCGACGCGGTCCGCGCGTCCTTCTTCGGCGACTTCGACGGCTCGATGCTGTGGGGCGTCGGCTGGACCGTGGCGCTGTTCGCCCTCGCCGTGTGGTGGGGCACCGCGGTCTTCCGCCGCGAGAACGCCTGACGTCGACGGCCCGGCCGGGGCCCGCTGCCCGAGCGGCTACTCGGAGGACCCGTCCGACGGGTCGTCGCTCGGGTCGGCTCCCGGCAGGGACCCGAGGCCCTTCTCGATCTTGTCGAGGTACTCCTGCAGCGCGAACACCTCGTCGGTGGCGGGCTTCGTGATCTCCACGTCCTCGTCGAACTCGGAGAACTCGAAGGAGTCGACCTCGCTCTCCTCGACCCGCATCAGGTAGTGCGGCTCGGCGACGCGCACGTCGAGGACCTCACGGTTCGGGCCCTCCGTCTGCTCGATGCGCACGGTCGACTCACCGTTGACCGTGCCCGTGCCGACCCGGGTCGCCGTGGCCCCCTCACGGCCGTCGCGCTCGAGGAACTCGTCGAGGTCGCAGAAGGACTCGGTGCTCTCGACGAGGGACTCCTCCTCCACCCAGCGGTCGCCGATCACCGTCAGCAGCAGGGTGGTCGTGGCCGGGTCGTCGCTGCTGGCGTTCCAGAACGCGCGGTCGGCGCGGATGTAGACGGTCCCCCCGACGCGCAGCAGCTCCGCGGTGCCCCCAGCGGCCGCGGACGTCATCGTGCCCTGGCAGTCGCCGCGGGTGGTGGCGACGACGTCGACGGTGAGGGTGTCGGTGCCGTCGCCGAAGGTGCCGCGGATCCGGGCGGTGCGCACCACGGCCATGTCCTTCTCGGCGGCCTGCAGGATCGCGGTCGGCTCCAGGGACAGGAAGTCGTCCTCGGGGTCGTCCGGGTCGTCTCCGCCGGTGAGCAGCGCCGCGCCGATGCCGCCGGCGAGGGCGAGCGCCGCGGCCACCCCTCCGGCGACCCACCACCGCCGGCTGCCGCGCCGCTGCCCGGACGGCCCCTGCGTCGGCGTGCCGAGGAGGTACGACGGCGGCGGGGTCGGGCTGCGGCCGGGGCCTGGGCTGGCGGCCGGTGCCGGGGCCGGACTCGGGGCCGGACTCGGGGCCGGCACGGGGCTGGGCGACCCGGGCACCGCGGGCGGCGCCGCCGGGGTCGGCCGCTGGCCGGTCGGCCGCTGGCCGGTGGGCCGCTGGCCGGTCGCACGCGCCACGGGCCGCAGGGCGGTCGTGCCCGGGCCCTGCGGGACGGCGGCGCCGGGGGTGGCCGGCAGTCGCAGCGCGGCCTGCAGGTCGGCTCCCATCTCGGCGGCGGACTGGTAGCGGTCCGCGGGGTCCTTGGCCATCGCCGTGCGCAGGATCCGGTTGGTCGCGTGCACCATCGCGCTGTCGCCGCCGAGCTGCGGCACCGGTTCGCGCACGTGCGCCGCGACCAGCTGGTACTCCGACATCCCGCGGTAGGGAGGCGCACCGGTGAGCGCCACCCAGAGCACGCACCCGAGCGCGTAGATGTCGCTCGAGGGACCTGCCATCGCACCGCCGTGGAGCTCCGGCGCCATGTAGGACGGGGTGCCGGCCGCGGTGGTGCTGAACCGGGTGGCGTCGGCGTTCATCCGCCGGGCGATGCCGAAGTCGGCCAGGTAGGCGCGCATCGCACCGGCCCGGCGTCGTACCAGCACGTTGCCGGGCTTGATGTCGCGGTGCACCAGGCCGGCGTCGTGGGCGTCGGAGAGCCCGCTGGCGACCTGCTCGATCAGCTCGAGCGCCTCGACCAGGCTGGGCGGCCCCTGGCTGCGGATCAGCTCGCCGAGGTCACCACCGGGGATCAGCTGCGTGGCGATGTAGAGGTAGCCGTCCTCCTCGCCGTGCGCGTAGACCGCGACGACGTGCGCGGACTCCAGCGACGCCTGCGCACGGGCTTCCCGGGTGAACCGCTCCCGGAACTCCGGGTCGTGGGCGAAGAGCGGTGCGATGACCTTGAGGGCGACCTCGCGGCCCAGGTTCTCCTCGCGGGCCCGGAAGACGACGCCCATCCCGCCCTGGCCCAGCTGCTCGAGCAGCAGGAACCGACCGATCCGCGTCCCGGGCGCGGGTTCGGACGGCAGGGACGGTGGGGGCACAGGACGTTTCTACCCGACGCCCGTGGCCGAAACCCGACCGGAGCACCGGGGACCCGGCGCACGGGGACGCCCTGCGGCGTCGGGGAGGAGAGGGCGCCGCCCCGCCGGACCGCTCCGAGACCCCCCAGACCGGTCCCCGGTCGGTCGTCACGTCCACGGCGGCGGCGCGGCGCGCCTCTCGCAACGGACCACTCCCCCACGGCGCGGTCCAGCCGGACATCCTCCCGCGCGGCACCGGGCGCGCGGAACCCGCGGATCGGAGGACACCAGTCGCGCGGAACCCCGGCGCGGGGACGCAAATCGTCCTAACCTCGATCAGGTGGGGGACCTCCGTGGCGTGGGCGCGCACCGCCTGTCCGGGCGCTCTTTCGGCGCCTCGGTCGAGCGCGGCCTGCACCTGTCGATCGGCCTGGTCATCCTCTGCAAGACGCTGGTGTTCGGCGCGCAGCTCGCCACCCAGGAGAGCTGGGACGCGGTGGAGCTCGCGTCGGCCGCGCTGATCATCCTGTGCGTCGGTACGGCGGCGCTGCGCTGCCTCGGGCCGGGCCCGTCGAACCTCGACGTGCTCTCCTGCACCCTCGCCATGGTCGTCGGCGCCACGATGCCGCACGAGACGGTCCCGCTCTCCGGCGCGGCCGACTCCCCGGTCGTCCACCTGGTCGAGCCGATGCTGCTCGTGATCGCCGTGCACCACCGGCGCCCGGTGCTCCCGATCCTGCTCCTCGGCGGGCTGTTCGTCGCGCTGCGCTGGGACGCGGGCGGCTCGGACGGCCTGCACTACGGCCTCCAGGAGGCGGTGCTGGTCTGCGGCACCGCGTTCGGCGCGCTCTACCTGGTCACGCAGATGCGCCGGGCGTCCGCCCGCGCCGAGGCGCTGATCGCCAGCCACCGCGAGGCGCACCGCGCCCACCTCTCCGCAGCCGAGGTCGAGACCACGGCCTTCCTCCACGACGACCTGGTGCCGACGCTGCTCGCGGTCGGCAGCCTGCCGCACGCCCCGGAGACCCGGACGGCGGCGGGCGCAGCGCTGTCGCGGCTCGCGGGCCCGGCGCACGGCGAGGACGCCGGCGACGTGGTCACGGCGCTGCGCAACGCCGCTGCCCGCGAACTGGTCGACGTCGAGCTCGTGGTCCGCGGCCCGCGGACCCACCTGCCCGAGGCCGTGCGCGAGGCGGTCGTCGGTGCCGCGGTCGAGGCGATGCGCAACGTGCTGCGCCACAGCGGGCAGCGCCGGGCGACGGTCACGGTGGTGCGCCGCCCGACCGCGATCCGGGTCCGGATCGAGGACGAGGGCAAGGGCTTCTCCGGACGGCAGGGCGTGGGGATCCGGGTCGCGATCACCGGCCGCCTCGAGTCCGTCGGCGGCACCGCGACCGTCTCCGCGCGGGAGGGCGGCGGTACCGTCGTCGAGCTGGCCTGGCGTGGGCGCCTGCTGTCGCGCCTGCTCGGCCTCGCACCCGACCACGACCGGCTCATCCGCGCGGCCGTCAGCGACCCCGGTCGCGTCGCCCGGCAGGCCTGCCTGGTCCTCGCCTGTGGCTACCTCGCGACGGCCGCCCTGCTCACCCTCGACACCCCGCTCCAGCCGTGGTCGTACGGCGGCGCGGCGGTCATCGCCGCGACGACGTTGCTCCTGACCCAGGCGATCAGCCGTGGCCCGCTGCACCCCCTGGTGCTGCTCGCGGTCGCCGCCCTGCCCGCCGGCGTGCTCGCCGTGGTGCTGCCGACCGTCTCCCCGGAGGGGATCGGCGGCGCCGAGTCGTGGATGATCGAGTTCTCCGCGCTGCCCGTGCTCGCCGCCGCGTGGGTCGTGTCGGTGCGCACCGTGGTGGCCCTGCTCGTGCCGAACGGCGTGGTGGTCGCGCTCCTGGCGACCGAGGCCGGCGTGCCGCTGGCGGACCTGCCGCACCTGCTCTTCGTGCAGCCGCTCAGCGCGCTCTTCGTCGCCGTGATCGTCGCGGTCTGCCGCCGTGCCGGTCGCGTGCTCACGCAGCCCGCGGCGAGCGAGTCCGTCGCCTGGGCGAAGGCGGTCCGCGTCGCGCTCGGGCCGACCCTGCGCCCGGTCGTCCAGGCCCTGCGCAGCGTCGCCGACGGCACCGCCGAGCCGGGCCCGGGACCCGCCCTGCTCGCGCAGGCGGTGCGCGACTGCCTCTACCTCCCCGGTCCCGAGCACGAGGCCATGCGCGCCGAGCTGGACGCCCTTCGTCGTACCGGCGCACAGGTCGACACGATCATGCCGGAGCCGCCTCCGGCGACCCGCACGCTCGCCACGGCGCTCGGGACGGTGCGCCGCTTCGGGCCCGACCACGTGACGGTGTCCGGCACCGGGGACGAGGCCATGGTCGTGGTCATGCCGGGGCCGCCGGCCGAGGTGGTCGAACGCCTCCCCCGCCAGCTGCCCGTGGCGTGGTCGGTCGACGCGGACGAGGAGGTCTGCCTGATCACCGGTCCGCCGGACCTGGCCACGCTGATCCGGCGCGGGCCGCTGGCCGCCGCGGGCGTCGGGGCGGGTTACTCCTCGAGGTGACCGTCGGCGCGGGCGCGGCTGATCAGCCCGTGCACGTTGCCGATGTCGACGCCACCCTCGCGGTAGGCGCGCGCAGCGCGCGAGAGGTGCTCGCGGACGGTGACCTCGCTGATGCCGAGCTGGCGCGCGACCAGCCGGTAGGGCAGGCCGGTGCTCACGGCCTTCAGGATCTCGATCTGGCGCTCCGAGAGCCGGGTCGCCAGCGAGGCGTCGGTGAGCAGCGCCGCCGCGACCTGGCCGGAGCAGGCGAGCTCCCCGGCGAGGGCGTCGCGGATCGACTGCGCGATCCGCTCGGCGGGGTCGACCTTGAGGACCAGTCCTGCCGCGCCAGCGGCGATCGCGCGGCGCACCGGGACCGGCTTCTCCTCGGCGGTGAAGAGCAGCACGGTGATGCCGAGCGCGACGAGCCGGGCGACGGTCTCCTCGGCCGGCGGCTGCTCGGGCATGTGCAGGTCGAGCAGCACGACGTCGAGCCCGTCAGGGGCCGCGGCGAGCAGGTCGTCGAGCGAGTCGGCGATGGCGACCAGCTCGAGGTCCGGCGCCGTCTGGGCAAGCGCCGCCCCCACCCCGGCCAGCACGACCGGGTGGTTGTCGAGCGCTCCGACACGGATCAGGGACCCCACAGGAGAAGTATGGGGACTCCGGCGGGCCCCGCAGTGCGGAATTCGCGGATTGCACGGTTCCGTGGGTTGCGGGGCCGCCGGGCGTCACTCAGGCGCCGGCCGGGACCCGCTCCGGCTCGGCGGGCCGCTCGGCCTCCTCCTCGCGGAAGCCGTGGCGCTCCCACCAGCGGGCCATCGGTGCGGGCGCCCACCAGTTCCAGCGGCCCAGCAGCTTCATCGTCGCGGGCACCAGCAGGGCCCGCACGACGGTGGCGTCGACCAGGAGGGCGACCAGCATCCCGAGGCCGAGCATCTTCATGAACACCACGCCGCTGAGGCTGAACGCGCCGATCACGACGCCCAGGAGCAGGGCGGCACTCGTGATGATCCGGCCGGTCTTCTGCACCCCGGTCTGCACGGCGAGGTCGTTGTCGCCGGTGGCGTCCCACTGCTCGCGCACCCGCGAGAGCAGGAAGACCTCGTAGTCCATCGACAGGCCGAAGAGCACGGCCAGCATCACGATCGGGTTCGTCAGGTCGAGGAAGCCCTGGGGCGTGAAGCCGAGCAGGTCGGCGAGGTGGCCGTCGCTGAAGATCCAGGTGACCACGCCGAAGGACGCGGTGATCGACAGGGCGTTCATCGCGACCGCCTTGAGCGGGAGCACCACCGAGCCGAAGGCCAGGAACAGCAGGACCAGCATCACGCCGACGACGATCAGGCCCATCAGCGGCAGGTGGTCGCCGACCGACCCGGCGAGGTCGACGGTCTCCGCCGTCAGGCCGCCGACGAACGCCTCGGCGCCCGCCGGGCCGTCGACGGCACGCAGGTCACGGACGACCTGCTGGGACTCGCCGGTCTGGCTGTTGCCCTCCCAGGACGCACGCAGCAGCGTGGTGTCGCCGGCCTGCTCGACGGGCCGGACGTCCACGACGCCGGGCACCGCCTGCAGGTCCTGCGTGTACGACGCCAGGGCGGCCTCGTCGGCGCCGCGGACCAGCACGTTCGCGGTCGAGCGCTCCGGGCCGAACTCGGTGTTGAGCCGCTCGGACGCCTGGTGCGACGGGGTGTCGGCCGGCAGCACCCGGTAGTCGACGCTGCCCCACTTCACGCCGAGGAAGGGGGCCGCGACCACGAGCAGCACGACCACCACGCCACCGGCGACCAGCACCGGCCGGCGCATCACGGCGGCGGCGAGGCGGGCCCAGGCACCGTGGTCGGTCTCGACCGCGCGGCTGCGCTGCAGGAACGGGATCCGCACCGAGTCGATGCGGGTGCCCAGCAGCGCGAGCGTGGCGGGCAGGACCGTGAGCGCCGCGACCATCGCCACGAGCACGGCCGCGATGCCGCCGTACCCGATCGACTTGAGGAAGGTCTGCGGGAAGACGAGCAGCGAGCTCATGGCCGCCGCGACGGTCAGCGCCGAGAACGCGACGGTGCGCCCGGCGGTCGCCATGGTGCGGACCAGCGCCCGGCGGGTGTCCTCGGGCGAGCGGGCGATCTCCTCGCGGAAGCGGGAGACGACGAAGAGTGCGTAGTCGATCGCCAGGCCCAGGCCGAGGAGGGTGATGATGTTCGGCGCGAAGATCGAGACCTCGGTCAGCTGGTTGAGCCCGGCGATCGCGGCGCGGGCACCGAGCACGGCCACCACCCCGACGAGCAGCGGCATCAGCGCGGCGACGACGCTGCGGAAGATGATGAGCGAGAGCAGCAGCACGATCGGCGCGGAGACGAGCTCGGCGCGCAGCAGGTCGGACTTGGTCTCCTCGTTGACGTCGCTGTAGACGGCGTAGGGACCGGCGAGGTCCACGCCGAGCGAGCTCTCCTCGACCACCGGGCGCAGGTCGGCGAACGCCTCGTTGAAGTCGTTCTGGCTCACGCCGACGAGGGACACGTAGACCGCGGTCGCGTGCCGGTCGCGGCTGACCATGGCGGGGTCCTGCACGTCGTACCAGGTCGCGACGGAGGTGACCGCCTCCTCGGGGACGTCGGCGAGGGTGCGCTGGACCTCCGCCCGGAAGGCCGCGTCGTCGACGGTGCGGTCCTCGTCGCTGAAGATCACGATCACGTCGATCGACCGGTTGCCGAAGGCCTCCCGCTCGAGCGCGAGCTCGCGGGCCGACTCGCTGGCCGGGTCCTCGAACCCGCCGGCGGAGAGGTCGTCCTCGAGGCCGATGCCGGCGACCATCGCCGCCGCGGCGAGGCCGAGGCCGACCAGCAGCACGACGATCGCCCGCCGCACGACCACGGCGCCCCATCGCTCGATCATGGCGTGTCCTTCCGTCAGGGGCGGACGGCTTGGTGAAAGGCCGTCAGTTTCGTTAACAGCGTTAACGGTAAACGGTGTAAACTCCAGCCGTCAAGAGCTTTCCTCCCCGTCGAAGGAGTCCCGTTGGGCCACCTGCGCGCGCCCGTCACCCGTCGCGAGAAGCAGCGGGAGGCGACGTACGACGAGATCGTCACCGTGTCGGCCCAGCTGCTCGAGGAGGGTGCCGACCTGTCGCTGCGTGCGGTCGCCGCCCGGATGGGGATGACCGCACCGGCGCTCTACCGCTACGTGGCCAGCTACCAGCAGCTCGTCGACCTGGTCGCCTTCGAGCTCGACAAGGCCGCGACGGCACAGTGGGCGCACGCGGCGGAGCGCTTCCCGGAGGACGACCCGGCGGCCCGGCTGACGGTCGCCTGCGTGCACTTCCGCCGGTGGGCGCTGCGCAAGCCGCGCGAGTTCGCGCTGGTCTTCGCCAACCCCATCGCCGAGGCGGACTCCCAGCGCCGCGAGCTGCTCACGCTCTCGACATCGGGGCACTACTTCACCGACCTGCTCTGGGCGATCTGGGAGCAGCGCCGGTTCCCCTTCCCGGCGCTCGACGAGCTCGACCCCGTCGTCCGCGAGGCGGTCCTCGACCCGCTCATCCCGGCGAAGGCCGACCACATCCCGACCGGGGACCGCGGCCTGTTGTGGATCTACATGCGCGCCTGGTCCGCGCTGTACGGCGTCGTCACGCTCGAGTCGAGCGGGCACTGCGACCCGCGGGTCATCCAGTCCGGCCAGCTCTTCCGCGCGACCGTGCTCGACTGGCTCGGGCCGCTCGGCCTCGCCGAGGACCGCGAGCGGCTGCTGGCGATCCTGGACGAGGAGCTCGCGCGGGGCTGAGGGTCAGCCCAGGGAGGCTCGGCCGGGGAGGCTCAGCCCAGGGAGGCGAGGTCGAAGATCTCGGCGTCGGCGGGCTTCTGCACGTCGAGCGGCTCGTCGAAGCGGCTGAAGCCCATCGCACCCTCCTCGCGGACGTCCATGCGCAGCAGGTAGTGCGGGTCGTCGGCCGCGACGTAGGCGGTGCCGGCGTTGCCGTCGTCGGAGGTGAACGACACGGTGACGGTCTCCTTGCCGCCGACGTCCTGCGTGCCGGTGACCTTCGAGCCGTCGCCCGCGACGTCGTCGGAGCTGAGCTCGGAGAGCAGCTCGTCGAGGTCGCACAGCTCCGCGAAGCCCTCGGGGTCGGTGGAGTCGGTGGTCCACTTGTCCCCGATCAGGCCGGTGATCACCGAGGCCTGGTCGCCGCCCTGGCTCTGCCAGAACGCGTCGTCGGCCTTGAAGTAGGACGCACCGCCGACGGAGATGATCTCCATCGACCCGACGCCCTCGATCGTCATGGAGCCCTCGCAGTCGCCGGACCGGCTCACCGTGACGTCCATGAGGATCTTCTGGCCCTCGTCGTCGATGAAGTTGCCGGCGAGGTGGACGGTCTCGAGGCTGTCCATCGCCTCCTCGACGTCCTCACCGATCTCGTCGATCGGGGTGTCGCGGTAGTCGCGCGTGCTGCTCGAGCCGGTGCCCGAGCCACCACCGTCCGAGCCGCTGTCGTCGTCACCGCAGGCGGCGAGGCCGAGGGCGAGCAGCGGCAGGACGGCGAGCGAGAGTGCAGGACGGCGCATGACCAGAAAGGTAGCGGCCGAGCACCCGTCGTACGGGCGTTTTGGCGGCAGACGACCGGGGCCCGGCCCCCGGGCTCAGTGCCAGAGCACCTCGCGGGCCCACACGGGCACCAGGTCGCCGGCGCGGCCGTGCCGCGCCTCGTGGAAGAAGTGCGAGCCCTCGCTGGGCTCGAGGTTGAGCTCCAGGGTGCGCGCGCCGTGGCGGCGGGCGTGCTGGACGAAGCCGGCGGCCGGGTAGACCGCACCCGAGGTGCCGATCGAGACGAACAGCGTCGCCTCCGACAGCGCGTCGGCGATCCGGTCCATCTCGTAGGGCACCTCGCCGAACCACACCACGTCCGGTCGCAGGTCGGCGACGCCGCAGCCGGGGCACGGCGGCTCGTCGGACAGCGGGCCCTGCCACGGGACCGACTGCTGGCACGCGCGGCACAGCGCCCTGAGCAGCTCGCCGTGCATGTGCACCACGCGCTTCGAGCCGGCCCGCTCGTGCAGGTCGTCGATGTTCTGGGTCACCACGAGCAGGGCGTCACCGAGGGTCTCCTCGAGCTCGGCCAGCGCGACGTGCGCCGGGTTGGGCTCGACGCGCGCCAGCGCGGCCCGTCGCTCGTCGTAGAACCGCTGCACCGTGGCGCGGTCCCGGTCGAAGCCCTCGGGCGTCGCGACGTCCTCGATGCTGTGCCCCTCCCAGAGACCGTCCTCGTCGCGGAACGTCGGCACCCCGCTTTCGGCGGAGATGCCGGCACCGGTGAGGACGACGATCTGGGGCACGTCGCGAGGCTACCCGCCGTACCCGTGACCGCCGTCACCGTCCCACCCCTCGCACCCCTCCCTCCCCGCTCGTCGAGACGTCACCTGTGGCCTGTCGAGACGTCAGTTCGGCCCGTCGAGTGGTCACTTCCGGCCCGTCGAGACGTCACTTCCGGCCTGGCCAGCCACAAGTGACCAGTCAACGAGCCACAGGTGACGACTCGACAGGCCACAGGTGACGTCTCGACCAGCCACAGGTGACGTCTCAACGAGGGGCGGGGCGGTGGAAGATCCGGCTGGTGACCGACGCGCTGGCGACGAGGCGGTCGTCGGCGTCGTGGACGGTGACCTCGCTGTGGGTGCCGGAGCGGGTGCGGTGCACGACCGTGGCTGTGGCGACCAGGTCGGAGGACGCCGCAGCGAGGTAGGCGAGCGAGAGGTGGGTGGTGGCGCCGCCGCTGGCGCCGTCCTCGGCGTCGGCGGAGGTGAGGCCGGAGGCCGAGGCGGCCGCTCCGGCGACGTCGACGAGGGTGGCGACCACGCCGCCGTGCAGGACGCCGGGGACCGTGGTCAGGTCGTCGCGGAAGGCCAGCCCGAGGCGCACCCGCTCGGGGGCGGCGTCGAGCACGGTGACGCCGAGGTGGCGGGCGATGGGCGACGCGGCGAGGACGTCCTCGATCCAGTGGCGGGCGACGGGGTCGAGGGTGGCGGCGGGTGCGGTCATGGCTCCTCCTCGGGGACGGCTGTCCCACGAGGGTGAGTCACCCGGGGTCGTCGCGTCGATGACCCCGGAGGTCATGGCGGCTGCCATGCCACCGGGGCGGACCGGCCCGGACGGCGCCCCACTCACCGCCGTCCGGGCCGGGGCTCAGTACCCGAGCAGCTTCGCGGCGAGGTCGGTCAGCACCTCGGTGGCGCCGCCGCCGATGCCGATGATCCGGGCGTCGCGGTAGTGGCGGTCGATCTCCGACTCGCGCATGTAGCCCATGCCGCCGTGGATCTGCATCGACTCGCTGACGACGAACTCGACGGCCTCGACCGCGGTGTTCTTGGCCATCAGCGCGTCGAGGATGACCTCCGGGTCGGTGACCGACTTCTCGAGCGACTTCTCCAGCGCGGCGCGCGTCACCTTCCGCGCCGCGTCGGTACGACGGTGCATCTCCACCAGCTTGTGGCGGATGACCTGGCGGCTGGCCAGCGGCTTGCCGAAGGTCTCGCGCTCCTTGGCGTAGCGCACCGCGAGGTCCAGCGCCCGCTGGGCGGTGGCGTAACCCTGCAGGGCGAGGCCGAGGCGCTCGTTGACGAACTGGTTCATCAGCAGGAAGAAGCCGCCGTTCTCCTCGCCGACCAGGTTCGCCACCGGCACGCGGACGTCGGTGAAGCTGAGCTCCGCGGTGTCCGAGCAGTGCCAGCCGGTCTTGCGCAGCGGGCGGGCGACCTCGAAGCCGGGCGTGCCCTTCTCGATGACCAGCAGGCTGATGCCTCCGAAGCCCGGGTCGCCGGTGCGGACGGCGGTGGTGACGAAGTCACCGCGCACGCCGGAGGTGATGAAGGTCTTCGCTCCGTTGACGACGTAGTGGTCGCCGTCGCGCACCGCGCGGGTGGTGATGTTGGCGACGTCGCTGCCGCCGCCGGGCTCGGTGACGCCCAGCGAGCCGATCTTCTCGCCGGCCAGGGCCGGGCGCACGAAGCGGTCGATGAGGTCGGGGTTGCCGGCGTCGACGATGTGCGGGACGGCGATGCCGTGCGTGAACAGCGACGCGATGACGCCGGAGCTGCCGCCGGCCTGGATGATCGACTCGGTGACGATGGCGGTGTCGATGGAGTCACCACCGACGCCGCCCACCTCCTCGGAGAAGCCGACGCCGAGGAAGCCGGCCTTGGCCGCGGCGAGGCTCAGCTCGCGGGGCAGCTCGCCGTCGTCCTCCCACTGCGCGAGGTTCGGGACGATCTCCTTCTCGGTGAACTTCGTGACGGCCTCGCGCAGCGCGACGCGCTCCGGGGTGTTCCACAGGTCCATGGGGGTTCCTTCGTGGTGGGTGCGTGGTGGGTACGACGTGGTCCGGGCTCAGCGCCCGGTCCAGCGGGGCGCGCGCTTCTCGGCGAACGCGGCGACACCCTCGCGGGCGTCGTCGGAGAGCACGACGGGGCTGGCCATCTCGGACTGCTTCTGGAAGCCCTCCTCCGGGCCCCACGTCGGCGCGGCGTCGATGATCTGCTTGCCGACGCTGACCGACAGCGGCGCGTTGGCGGCGATCCGCCGGGCCAGGTCGAGCGCCTCGTCCAAAGCCGTGCCCGGCGCGACGACGCGGTTGACCAGGCCGAGCTCGGCCAGGCGGGTGGCGGGGACGGCGTCCGCGACGAGCGCGAGCTCGAGCGCGACGGCGCGCGGCAGTCGCACCGCCGTACGCCACAGGCCACCGGCGGCGGCGAGCAGGCCGCGCTTGGCCTCGGGCAACCCGAACTCCGAGTTCTCCGCGGCGACGACGAGGTCGGCGCACAGCGCGAGCTCGAAGCCTCCGGCGAGGGCGTGGCCCTCGACCGCCGCGATGGTCGGCTTGACCGGCGGCTCGGCGGTGAGCCCGAGCGGGCCGCGGCGGTCGGTCACGGGGACCTCGCCGCGGTTCGCACCCGCCAGGTCCATGCCCGCGCAGAAGGTGTTGTCAGCGCCGGTCAGCACGATGACGCGCACGGTGTCGTCGGCCTCGGCGTCGTCGACCGCACGCTCGAGGGCGAGCGCCATGTCCCGGTCGATCGCGTTCTTGACCTTGGGCCGGTCGAGGGTGACCACGAGGATCGAGTCGTCGACGCGCTCGGTGCGGACCTTGGCCGGGGGCGGGGGCGGCAGCTCGAGGCGGTCCTCCGCGCCGAGGACGACCCGGTCGGCCTCGATGCGGATCTCGCGGCGCAGCGGGTCGGTCGAGGTGAGCAGCTCGATGTCGGCCGGGTCCTCGCGGCGCAGCAGCACCCGCTCGCCGGTCGGCTTGATGGCCGAGACGACGACGGCCTCGGGCTCGCCGGAGCGCTGGTACGGCACGGTGACGGCCTCGACGACCGCGGTGCCCTCGAGCTCGGTCAGCGCAGGGCGGGCCGGCGGGCGGTCGAAGACCGGCTTGAGGTGGGCGAAGCGCTGGGCCGGCGGACGGCCGGAGTAGACGCCGAGGGCGTGCTTGGTGGCGTACCAGCCGAGCGAGCTCGACAGGCCGTACTCGTCGGGGTTCTCGCGCAGCTGCGGCACCATCGTCGCGACGGCGTGCAGGCCGTAGCTGTTGCCGGGGCCGCCGGCGAAGGTGAGGCCACCGGTGACGCTGAGCGGTCGCGACGGGTCGTCCCAGGGCAGGCCGACCGCGGCGGCACCGAGCTGCACGGCGGCCGGGAAGCACGAGTAGAGGTCGACCGGGCCGAGGTCGGCCGGGGTGATCCCGGCGTGGCCCAGGGCCGCGCCGGCCGCGGCCTTGATCGCCGGCGACGACGCGAGGTCGGCGCGCTCGGAGACGAACCACTCGTCGGTGGCGGACGCACCGGCGTGCAGGAAGACCCACTTGTCCTGGTCGACGCCCGCAGCCTGGGCCGCCGCCGCGCTCATGACGATGACACCGGCGGCGAGGTCGACCTGGAGGTTGGCGCACATCAGCTTCGTGTACGGGTCGCTCACCCGGCGGTTGTCGGGCGAG
Organism: Nocardioides sp. J54; assembly: GCF_000519005.1. Classification (GTDB taxonomy): domain Bacteria; phylum Actinomycetota; class Actinomycetes; order Propionibacteriales; family Nocardioidaceae; genus Nocardioides. The sequence continues at coordinate 191,638 of NZ_JAER01000004.1, forward strand.
GGGTTGCCGATCTCGTCGGCAGAGCGAGCGGTCGGGTCCCACGCGTAGGGGTTGCCCGCGGCAACCTCGCTGGCCCGGGCCCACAGCTCGGCGATCCGCTTCTGGTGCTCGTCGGCGTCGGCGCCGGCAGCACCGCGCAGCGCGGACTCGAGCAGGGCGTAGACGAAGATCGGCGCACCGATGCCCGCGCTGGTCTCCGCCGAGTTGTTGGCGGGCCGGTCGATGCCGATCACCCGGTCGGGGGCGGCGCCCTCCTCCTGGCGCTGCCACTGGGGCTCGCGGCCCTTCGACTGCAGTGCGGCGACGGTGGCGCCGGCCTCGGCACCGCTGACGAGCACGACCTGGGCGTGGCCGTCGACGACCTGCTGCGCGGCGTCGTTGACGGCGAGCTGGGCGCCGTCGCCGCCGTACGGCGAGGTCTGGACCGTGCGCGCCTCGGTGGCACCGACGAGCTCGGCGACCCGGCCGGCCTGGCTGCCGTAGGTCCACGACGCGCTCGGCACGGCGTAGACCATGTCGGCGCTGGCGAGCAGGTCGATCCGGGCGCCCGCGTCCTCGGCCGCGGAGCGCAGCGCGGCGACCGACAGCTCAACGGGCTCGCGCGGTGACTCGAGGTCGGGCGTGCGCTGGACGAGCTGGCCGACACCGACGAGCACCGGGGTGGTCGGGTCGAGCAGGGTGCCGGTCCGCTCGTGGAGGACCGGCTCGTCCGGGACGCGCAGCGTCGCGCTGCCGCCGACGATGGCGTCGATCGCAGCCAGCGACTCGGACAGGGCGACCTCGACGCTGCGGACGGCGGTGAGGCCGACCGGGCCGCGGACCGGCGAGCCGTCGAGGGCTCCGTCCAGGCGGACGGCGGCGCCGGTGCCGTCGGGCACGACGGTGCACCACAGGCCGACGGTGATGCCCATCGGGCCGGTGCCGCGCAGCTCGAAGCCGTCCTCACCGGCACGGGCGACCGTCCAGCGGGCCTGGGCCGGGATGTCCATCAGCTTGATCTGCTGGGTGAACTCGGCGCCCGTCTCGATCCGCGCCGGGCGCTCGCCGCGCCAGGACAGGTGCAGGGTGAGCCACTCGTGGGCGCGGTCGAGGTCCGTGACGAGCTCGACGACGTCGGCCACGCTGGCCGGGATCGCGCGCTGGGCGTGCACGTGGCGCGCGTACTCGTCGACGCCCGTGGGTGCGGGGACGTCCACCGAGGACTCCGGGGCCGCAGCGCCGGGGCGCACGCGGGCGACCAGGTCGGCGGCCACGGCGCGGGCGGTGCTCCCCAGCACGGGCGCGAGGGTGCGGGCGTTGTCGAGGAAACGAGAGCGGGGCATGCGGCGCAACTTTCCGTCTGATCGGACTGTTTCTTGAAGCATGCTCGGTCCGGGCCGTTCGCGCAAGGTCCCGCGGGCGTGCCGCACGCCACGTTCCGGTCCGGTCGGACGGTAGTGTCCGGGCCATGGCGACCCCCCGGCGTACCCAGCAGGAGCGCTCGGCCGCCACCCGGGCCCGGCTGCTCGAGGCGGCCTACGAGACCCTGCTCGAGGGCGGCTACAGCGCGACGACCGTCGGCCACGTGCAGCAGCGCGCCGGGGTCGCGCGTGGCACGCTCCTCCACCACTTCCCGACCCGCAGCGCGCTCATGGCCGGCGTCGTCGAGGACATCATCGAGCGGCGGCTCAGCGTGCTGACCGCGGCCGAGGGCCTCAGCGAGGCACCCATCGCCAGCTGGGACGACGTCGTCGACCTGATCTGGCAGGAGCTGCAGTCGCCGCCCTTCTCCGCAGCGCTCGACCTGTGGGTCGCCGCGCGCACCGACCCCGACCTGCGCGAGGCCCTGCTTCCCCTGCAGGAGCGGATCTTCGGCACCGTGCACCGCAGCGTCACCCGCCTCGCCGGCGCCGACCACCCCCGGGCGCCGATGCTCGTGCAGTTCACCATCGACCTGCTCACGGGCTCGCGGCTCGGCGGCATCCTGTCGCCGCGCGCCGGCACGTCCGCCGTCGTGGAGGCATGGAAGGGCGCGCTCCGCCAGCTGGCCGGCGAGTCCGTCCAGGCCTGAGTCGCCCGGGCCCGAGGCGCCCGACCGGCCGGTCGTCGTACCGCGAGAGCAGGGCCGTGTGGCGAAGGGAACTCGACTCGCCGGGCGGATCCCGACATGATGAAGGCCACACCAAGGCAGAATGGTGTGAATCATTATTGCCTTCGAGGAGCCTGACCATGAGCCCGACCGTGGGATCACCCACCCGCCGGACCGCCCGCAAGGACAAGCTCGCCAACAGCGTCGCCCAGTCCGTCCTCCAGGACATCAGGCGGCAAGGCCTCTCCTTCGGGGACCAGCTCCCCAAGGAGGCCGACATGCTCGAGGAGTACGGCGTCGGGCGCGGCACGCTGCGCGAGGCGATGCGCGTGCTCGAGACCTGCGGGCTGATCGCGCTCAAGCCCGGCCCCGGCGGCGGACCGGTCGTCCAGAGCGTCACCCCGGAGGACTTCGGCCGGGTCGCGTCGCTGTTCTTCCAGTTCGCCGGCGTGACCTACCGCGAGGTCAACGAGGCCCGCCAGATCCTCGAGCCGATGGCCGCCCGCCTCGCCGCCGAGCGCCAGATGGGCTCCGACGCCGCGCGCGAGCTCCTCGACCTGGCGCAGTCCGGCCCGGACGCCGCGGACGTGGAGACCTACCTGCACATCACCGGCGACTTCCACGCCTCGGTCATCGCGATGGGCGAGAACACCCTGGTCAGCGTCGTGTGCCAGTCGCTGGCCGAGATCTTCCGCGACCGGATCCAGGCCGTGCACTTCCCGAAGAACAAGCAGCGCGACGTGCACGCCTCCCACGTCGGTGTCGCCGAGGCGATCCTCGCCGGCGACAGCGTGCGCGCCGAGAGCCTGATGACCGAGCACATGCAGGACTACCTGAAGTACGTCGCGAAGCAGCACCCGACGCTCCTCGACGAGGTCGTCACCTGGCGCAACCGGTCCTGACCAGACCCGCACGAACGACAGGAGCCGCAGCGCGGGACTCGCGCTGCGGCTCCTGTGCGTCGGGGACCGCACCGGGGCGACAGGCGCCCCTCCACCGGAAGGCTCAGGCGCCCAGGGCAACCGACTTGACCTCGAGGTAGGAGCGCAGGCCCTCGGGGCCCATCTCGCGGCCGAGGCCGGACTCCTTGAAGCCGCCGAACGGCGACCCGTAGGCCTGCGGCGAGCCGTTGACGCTCACCATGCCGGTGCGGATGCGCCGGGCGATCGCCAGACCGCGGTCCGCGTCGGCGGTCCACACCGAGCCGGAGAGGCCGTACGGCGAGTCGTTGGCGATCGCGACGGCCTCCTCCTCCGAGCCGTAGGGGATCACCGCGAGCACGGGCCCGAAGATCTCCTCGCGGGCCACACGCATCGCGTTGTTGACGTCGGCGAGCAGCGTCGGCGGGACGAACCAGCCGTTCGCGAGCTCGGAGGGCATCGTGATCCGCTCGCCACCGGTGACGACCCGGGCACCCTCCTCGCGGGCGAGGGAGATGTAGCCGCGGACCCGCTCCTGCTGGCGCTGGCTGATCAGCGGGCCGATCGTCGTGGACGGGTCGAGCGGGTTGCCGACGACCTGGCTCTCGAGTGCGGCGGAGAGGGCGTCGAGCACCTCCTTCTCGCGCGAGGCGGGCACGAGGACGCGGGTCTGCGCGATGCACATCTGGCCGTTGACGTTGAGCGCCATCGGCAGCAGCTTCGCGATGGTCGCGTCGAGGTCGGCGTCGTCGAGGACGATCGCGGCGGACTTGCCGCCCAGTTCGAGGGTGACCCGCGCGACGCGGGCAGCGGCGGAGGCGGCGATCTGCTTGCCCGCCGCCGTGCTGCCGGTGAAGGCGATCTTGTCCACGCCGGGGTTGTCGACGAGCGACTGGCCGGCCTCGCGCCCGGCGGGCACGATGCTGAGGACGCCCTTGGGCAGGCCGGCCTCGGTCATCACGTCCGCGAAGGCGTACGCCGAGAACGGCGTCTCCGGGGCGGGCTTGAGCACGATCGAGCAGCCGGCGGCCAGGGCCGGGGCGATCTTGAGGCTCGGCCCGGACAGCGGCCCGTTCCACGGCACGATGCCGGCGGCGACGCCGACCGGCTCCTGCACGACGAGGCTGCGGTTGGTGCCGTCGGTGCGCACCTCCTCGAACTCGTAGGAGGACGCCAGGTCGCCGTAGTAGGCGGTGTGTCGGATCGGGTTCGGCACGTGCGCGGCCTGGCTGAACCAGATCGGGCAGCCGAGCTCGGAGGTGATGCCGACGGCGAGCTCGTCGGCGCGCTCCTGCAGCAGCTCGGAGGCCCGGCGCAGCACCTCCCCGCGCTCCTTGGGGTCGGTGTCGCGCCACACGCCCTGGTCGAAGGTCCGCCGCGCGGCGTCCACGGCCTTCGCCAGGTCGCGGGAGTCGCCCAGGGCGGCCCGGCCGACGACCTCGCCGGTCGCGGGGTTGTTGACCACGACCTCCTCGGTCGACTCGGGTTCCACCCACTCGCCGCCGATGAACAGCTGCGGCCGGTCGTACGTCGTCACGTGCTTCTCTCCTCGTCTCGGAAACTCAGTCTGGACCCGGGCGCTACTTCATCGACATCTCGGGGATGGTGGTGGCGATCTGCGGGAAGAAGATCAGGATCAGGACCGTGACGATGGCCATCGGCATGAAGTACCAGATGGCGTTGAAGACGTCGCCCATCGAGATCTTCTGGCCCTGGTTGACCTCCTTGTCCTTCACGATCGAGTGGATGATGAAGGCCAGAATCCCCACCGGGGGCGTGACCACCGCCAGCTCGCCCATGAAGACCGCGAAGACGCCGAACCACATGAGGTCGATATCGAGCGCGTTGAGGGTCGGGATCAGGATCGGGACGGTCAGCAGGAGCATCGGGATCGGGTCCATGAAGGTGCCGAGCACGATGTAGACGACCGTCATCAGGAGCAGGAACTCGACGCGGTTCAGGCCCATCGAGTCGATCATGTCCGCGAACGCACCGGTCAGGCCGGTCAGGGCGAGCATCCGGGAAAGCGCCTCGACACCGATCAGCATGAGGAAGATCGCGCCGACGCTGCTGACGGTCGCGATGGCGGCTTCCCTGATGGCGGAGAAGCTGGACCGGCGCTTCCACAGGATCGTCACGACCACCGCACAGAGCGCGGCGACGGCACCGACCTCGGTCGCGGTGAACGTGCCGGAGAACGTCCCACCCAGGATGATCAGCATGATGAGCGGGATCGGCCACACCTTGGCGAGGCCGAGGAAGCGCTCGCCCCAGGTCACCCGCGGGCGCAGCGCCGCGGCGGCTTCGGCGGAGCCGGCCCAGCGCGGCGCCATCAGCATGATCATGATGCTGAACAGGACCGCGACGAGGATGCCCGGGCCGATGCCGGCGAGCAGCTGCGGACCGATCGGGACCTCGGCGACACCGGCGTAGATCACCAGCATCAGGCTCGGCGGGATCAGCTGGCCGGGCAGGCCGGCGACGATGACCGCACCGATGGCGAGGCGCTTGTCGTAGCCCGCCTTGAGCATCTCGGGGATGCCGATCCGGGCGAGCGCGTACGTCGTACCGACGCTCGAGCCGCTGACGGCCGCCAGCCCGGCGCCGGCGATGTTGGTGCCGACGGCCAGGCCACCGGGCATCCAGCCCAGCCACTGGTTGCCCACCCGGTAGAGGCTCTCGGTCAGCCCGGCCTTCCACAGCAGGAGGCCCATCAGGATGAACATCGGCACGACGCTGAGGGTCCAGCTCGCGACCGTGAGGTAGGGCAGGGTGGCCAGCTGGCTCTCGACGACCATCTCGCCACGCAGGGCGTACAGGCCGAGCAGGCTCGGCCCGAGCATCGCGAGGGCGACGGGCATGCGCAGGAACAGCAGCGCGAGCATGAGCACGCAGGCGGTTCCGCCGAGCACCATCGGCTTGAGCGGCAGGAGCAGCATCACCACGGCGCTGACCACGACGACGGCGATCGCGATCGCAAGGACCCAGGCCTTGCGGGACGACCGCCCCGGTGCGATCACGGCGGCGTCGGTCGAGCCGGCGCCACCACCCGTCGGCGAGGTGGGCTCCTCGGCGTGGTCGAGGGTGGCGGTGGAGTCGTTGCTGACAGTCATCGGGTCGCCTCCTCGGCGTGGTCGCGCTCGAGGTCGGCGAGGACGATGGCGTCCTCGGGCTCGACCTCCTCCATCTCCAGCCCGTGACCGGCCAGGCCACGGATCGCGGCGAACGCCAGCTGGACGGCGAGGATCCCGAAGACGACCGGGACCAGGTAGTAGACCTGCCACGACGGCACCGTGCTCACGCCGGCGTGCAGGTTCAGCCGCTGGGCCTCCTGCGCCTCGCCCCAGCCGAACCAGGCGCAGCCGGCGATGATGACCGCGCTGACGCCGAAGACGACGAAGAGCACGATCCGCTGGAAGGGTCGCGGGAGCCGCGCGTACACGAGGTCGGTCGCGATGTGCTGGCCGCGGGCCTGGGCGGCGACGAAGCCGAGCAGGGCGAGGATCGGCAGGTACCAGTACTGGACGATCTCCAGCGTGTACTTGAGCGGGTGGTCGAGGTAGGTGCGCATCAGGGCGTTCGCCGTGACGTGCACCATCATCACGAAGATGACGATGACGGCCGGGATCTCGACCACGGCCGTGAAGACGCGGGTCGCGAGCGACGCGTTGGGCTTCATGGGGACCTCTCTCGTCTCAGGCGCTGCGCCCGGGCACGAGGCTCCCGGCAGCGGTGAGCAGGGCCTTCGGGTGAGCGCGCTCACACACGCTAACAAGGATAACCATGATTAGCAATAGCCTGTAGGGGCTGGCTGATCAGCTGCCGTAGACGGCGACCAGGCGGCCGACGACCTCACCGCGGCGCAGCCGGTCGAGGCCATCCGGGATGTCGTCGAAGCCGATGGTGGGGAGGATCGGGTCGAGGTCGCCGGTGGCCATCAGGCCGTAGACGTCGGCGATGTCGGCGGTGCTGCCGCCGCTGGAGCCGAGCAGGTCGACCTGCTTGACGATCAGGTCGCGCGTGGAGATGGTCGCCTCGAGGCGGGCCATGCCGACCTGGACCACGCGACCGCCCTTGCGGACAGCAGAGATGGCCTGGTTCGTGGTGACACCGACCCCGGCGAGGTCGATGACCGTGTCGAGGCTGGACTCCTCGACCTCGGCGAGCGAGCCCACCACCCGCGCAGCACCGAGCTCCTTCGCGATCGGCCAGAGGTCCTCGCGCGGCTCGGCGACCACGACGTCGGCGCCTCGCAGCACGGCGAGCCGGGTCGCGACCTGGCCGATTCCGCCGAGTCCGATGACCGCCACCTTCTGCCCTGCCTCGACCTGACCGCGGCAGCCGACGGCGTGGCGGGCGGTCTTGCCGGCGTCCGTACCGGCGGCGGCCTGGGCGAAGCCCACGCCGTCGGGGATCGGGATGAGGTCCTCGGGGAAGGCCAGGCAGTGCGACGCGTAGCCGCCGCCCTGCCCCAGGCCGGGACGGGTCCGCCCGGCGGGCGAGATGCCGACCCGCGCGCCGAGGGCGACGTCCTCGACGCCCTCGCCCAGCGCCACCACGACACCCGCGACCTCGTGGCCGAGGGTGAGCGGCCGCGGGGCGAGCTGGGAGAGCCAGCCCGGGTCGTCGAGGATCCCGACGTCGGTGTGGCACAGCCCGGCCGCACGGATCTCGACCAGCACCTCGCCGGCGCCGGGCTCCGGGACAGGAACCTCTGCCAGGACCAGCGGCTCCCCCGGTCCCGTGAACTGCCACGCCTTCATCTCAAGCCCTCCCCGGCCATCGTCGTCCATGATCTCCTGACCGAGTCCCGGGAGATCCGGGACCCTGTTCCACGCCAGCGGCCGGCACGCCCCCGCAGGGGCGCGCCGGCCACGGCGTCGTTCAGCCTCAGGCGGGCCGGTGGGAGAGGAAGACCTTCTCCCACAGCAGCTCCATGTAGGGCTTCAGGTCGAAGTCCGCAGGGTTGAAGTCGGTCAGGAAGTTGTCGTAGGTGATGTCGGTCGTCTGCTCGAGCCCGTCCACGTAGGGGCCCCACGCCTCGACGTCCTCCTGCAGGCCCTTCACGAACGCCTCGCCGTCCTCGAGCGACTTGCTGCTCGCGACGTCGGACAGCTCCTCATCATTGATCTTCTTGATCGCGGCGACCGAGGCCTCGTCGAGGCCGACGATCGAGCCCTTCGCCTTCTCGATCTCGCCGAGCGCGGCGGTCATGTTGTCCCAGATGCCGCGGATGTTGGCCTCGAGCAGGACGTCGACGCGGTCGAAGAGCAGCTGCTGGGCAGCCAGCGGGAGCTCGTCCCAGCGGGCCTTGCTGATCGAGATGGCGCCTCCGGCGTTGCCGAAGCCGGTCTCCATGTCGATGGCGAAGTACGGCGCGGCCGGGATGAAGCCGCTCAGGTGCGAGGTCGCGAGCGTCGAGAACACGCAGTCGACGACGCCGCGCTCGAGGGCCTCGAACAGCTCGGTGTAGTTGGCGGTGGCCGTCGACATGCCGAGCGCCTCGGCCTGCTCGACCTGGAGGCGGCTCGAGGTCGCCGCGATGCGGCCCTTGAGCGAGTCCTTGCCGGTGATCGGCTCGGTGCAGGCCACGATCGCCGGACCGCTGGAGAAGATCGGGAGCAGGAGCTTGATGCCGTTGTCGGCGTACTCCTTGGTGATCTCCTCGGAGTTGAGCGCGGCCTCCTCCATGGCACCGTGGAACTGCAGGACGCCGTCCACGGGGCCCTGGCGACCGAGGAAGGTGAGGTTCATGAGGTCGTTCATGGCCGCGAACTTGTCGGGCTCGAGCGAGGCCATGACCGAGCCGACGTCGATGCGGCTGTCGGCGATGGCGTCGTCGACCTGGTCCTGCGGGGCGATCGAGTTGGAGAACGCGATGTCCATCGTGATCTTGCCGCCGGACCAGTCCTCGACAGCGGCGGCGTACTCCTCGAAGCGGCGGCCGGTCGGCGCGCCCTTCGGGGCGGTGCTCTGCATGACGAGGGTCACCGGCGACATGTCCTCGAGGGCCGCCTGGAACTCCTCCTTGGTGGCGCCGTACGCCACGGACTCGCCGCCACCGCTGGCGGCGCCGCCCTCCTCGGCGCAGGCGGCGAGCGTCGCCGTGAGCGACAGCAGCGAGGCCGCCGCGATGAGCTTGGCCGGCTTGGGCCGGCGGATCGAAACGCGCATGGTTGTCTCCAGGTTCAGGTGGGGAAGCCGGGGCCTGGTCGAGCACCGTCGTGGCGCCGACATCCCCGGACGTCCTGTTCACTCCCGGCCGGTACCGACCACTCCCCGGGACGACCCCGCGAACGGGGTCCGTGGTCGGCGTCACACCGGAACTGCGGGTAATCATTACTATGAATTTCTCTGGTGTCAATCGTCACGCGAGGTCGAAGTCCAGAACACCCCCCTTCGAGGCTCGGGATGCACGGGCCCATCCGGCAGGGTGGGCCGAAGGTCTCTTGATCTATGCGGATGATTTGCCTTAATGTCCGGAGCAAGACTCACCGAGGAGACAGGCACCATGACCGAGCTCGCACCCCAGGCCGACGGCCGCTTCCAGCACCTGTTCACGCCGTTCCGGATCGGGTCCATCGAGCTGCGCAACCGCGTCATCATGCCGCCGCACTCCTCGGCCATCGGGAGCCTGTGGGGCTCCGACGCCGACGCCGAGAAGGCGATCGCCTACCTGCGCTCGCGCGCCGAGGCCGGCGTGTCGTGGACGACCATGCCCGGCCGGCTCGCCAACGTGCTGCACACCGGCTTCGAGCCGACCGGCATGAGCGCCGAGACCAAGGGCTGGTTCCGCCTGCCGGTCTACCACGAGCGGGTCAGCGCGTACGTCGACGCGATCCACTCCGTCGGCGCCTATGCGGCCCAGCAGCTCACGATGATCGGCGGCCACCCGCACGGCCCGTCGGCGCGCTACAGCTCGCCGGTCAGCAACATCGCCCCGCACGTGCTGAACCTCGACGAGATCCGCCAGTTCGTCGACGAGTACGCCTGGTCGGCCGACAAGGCCGCCACCGCAGGCATCGACATCATCGAGCTGCACGCCAACCACGACGACCTGCACGAGTGGTTCCTGTCCCCGCTCACCAACGCCCGCGAGGACCAGTACGGCGGCAGCCTGGAGAACCGCACCCGCTTCCTGGTCGAGGTCCTCACCGCCGTCCGCGGCGCCATCGGCAAGGAGAAGGTGTTCGGGGTCCGGATTAACATGCTCCAGGAGGACCCGCACGGCCTCGACGCCGCGGCTGCGCTGGAGATCGCCAAGGTCATCGAGGGCACCGGCCTCGTCGACTACCTGCACCTGGTCGCCGGCAGCCCGTGGGGCAACCCCAGCTACATCCAGCCGATGTGGTTCCCCGCCGGCGGGTTCGCGGACATCTCCGCGCAGTTCCGCAGCGAGCTCAGCCTGCCGATCGTGCACACCGGACGGATCAACACCCCCGAGGTGGCCGAGCGCCTCATCGCCGAAGGTGCCGCCGACGTCGTCGGCATGGCCCGCGCGCACGTCGCCGACGGCGAGCTGCTGGTGAAGGCCCGCGAGGGCCGCACCGCCGACATCCGCCCGTGCATCGGCGGCAACGACTGCATCAACCGCCGTTACGTCGACGGCCTGCCGTTCGGCTGTGCGGTCAACCCGCACACCAGCCGTGAGACCGAGGGACCGTGGAGCGCCCGCCGGATGAGCGCCCCGCTGACCGTGGTCGGCGGCGGCCCCGCCGGCATGGAGCTCGCCGCGCTCTGCGCCGAGGCCGGCGCCCCGGTCACCCTGATCGAGAGGTCGTCGACGCTCGGCGGGCAGCTCCGCCTGGCCCTCGGCGCTCCCGACCAGGACCAGATGGCGGCCTACCTCGACTGGCAGGTGCGCCGCCTCGAGCAGCTCGGCGTCGACGTCCGCCTCGAGACCGAGGTCTCCGCCGCCGACGTGCTGGCCCTGCCCGAGGACACCGTCGTCGCAATCGCCACCGGCGCCGACAGCCGGCTCCCCGATGTCCCCGGCATCGACCTCCCCGTGGTGCTCGACTCGCGCGAGGTGATGAGCGGCGCCGCCGAGCCGGGCAAGCGCGTGCTCGTCGTGGTCGAGGACGACCACCTCGCCCCCCTGCTGCTCGCCGACCGGCTCGCCTCCCGCGGCCACGAGGTGACGATGGCGTACTCCACGCCGAACGCCGCCGTGCAGCTCGGCCGCTACATCGTCGGCTCGATCCTGGGCCGGCTCGACGAGGCGGGCGTGGAGTTCCGCTTCCTCGAGAAGCTCGAGGAGGTCACCCCCGACGGCGCCGTGCTGCGTCACATCTACTCGCAGAGGTTGCGCACCGTCGGCGGCTACGACTCCGTCGTGATCGCCTGCGGCGGCGTCTCCGACAGCGCCCTGTACGACGAGGTGCGCACCGCTCGGCCGAACGTGCACGTCCTCGGTGACGCCTACGCGCCGCGCCGCCTCGTGTTCGCGACCCGCCAGGCCTACGCCCTCGCCGAGGAGCTCACCACCGTGGACGAGGCGGCCCTGCCCACCCTCCAGCTCATCCCCGCCGGCACCCGCTGACCGGCCCACCGAAGGAGCCCGCCATGACCACCACCATCATCGTCGGAGTCGACGGCAACCCGCGCTCGGAGCAGGCTGCGACGAAGGCCGCCCGGCTGGCCGCCGCGACGGACGCGACGCTGCACGTGGTGTGCGCCTACGTCCGCGAGCAGTCGGCCGAGGTCGACGCGGACGGGGAGACGCGGCAGATCGCGATCTCCCAGGAGTCCGCCGCGATCGCCGAGCAGGTCGCCGAGTCGCTGCGCCCGATCGCCCCGAGCGTCACCTCCGCCGCCGTGCTCGGCCGCCCCGCGGACGCGCTGCTGTCGGAGGCCGAGCGCCTCTCCGCCGACCTGATCGTCGTCGGCAACGCGCGCATGCAGGGCATCGCCCGGGTCCTCGGCAGCGTCGCCGCGGCGGTGGCCCACCACGCCGAGTGCGACGTCTACATCGCGAACACCAACTGACCCCTCGAGACCCCTTGTGACCCACGCCACCTCAATGCTAATATTCATACGCATTGATTAGGAAGGATCGTGCCATGCGCACCACACCCCCGTCCGAGCTGGACGTCCTGGTCGTCGGCGCCGGCTTCTCCGGCCTCTACAGCCTCCACCGTCTCCGCACCCTGGGCCGCACCGTCCACGTCATCGAGGGCGACGACGACCTCGGTGGCGTCTGGTACCGCAACCGCTACCCGGGCGCGCGCTGCGACATCGAGAGCGTCGACTACTGCTACTCGTTCGACGACGCGATCGTGCAGGAGTGGACCTGGACCGAGCGCTACCCCGCGCAGCCGGAGATCCTCCGCTACATCAACTTCGTCGCCGACCGCCTCGACCTGCGCCCGGGCATCACCTTCGAGACCCGGGTGACCGAGATGCACTGGGACGACGAGGCGTCGCTGTGGCGCGTCGCCACCGACCAGGGTGACCGGATCGCCGCCCGCCACGTGATCATGGCCAGCGGCCAGCTCTCCACCCCGCAGCTCCCGGCCATCGAGGGCATCGAGGACTTCGCCGGCGTGCTCGCACACACCGGCGACTGGCCGCGCGAGGGCGTCGAGCTGTCCGGCAAGCGCGTCGGCGTGATCGGCACTGGCTCGTCCGGCGTGCAGACCGTGCCGCAGGTCGCGAAGCAGGCTGCGCACCTCTCGGTCTTCCAGCGCACCGCGCACTACGCGATCCCCGCGCGCAACCACGAGCTCGACCCCGAGTACGTCGCCGACCTCAAGTCCCGCTTCCAGGAGTACCGCGAGATCGCGCGGCACCACCCTGGCGGCACGCACCGCCACATCGGCACCGAGTCCGCCCTGGACGTCGACCCGGCAGCGCTGGAGGAGAACCTGCAGCGCCTCTGGGACCGCGGCGGTCCGGACATCCTCGCGGCGTACCGCGACTTCCGCACCGACGAGCGTGCAGCCGAGAAGGCCGGCGAGTTCGTCCGCCAGCGGATCCGTGAGCTCGTCAAGGACCCGGTGACGGCCGAGGCGCTGTGCCCGAAGGGCTACCCGTTCGGCTCGAAGCGCCTGGTGCTCGAGATCGACTACTACGAGACCTTCAACCGCGACAACGTCTCGCTCGTCGATGTCGGCGCCGACCCGATCGCCCGCATCGAGGGATCGGCCGTCGTCCTCGAGAGCGGCGCCCGCCACGAGCTCGACGTGCTCGTTCTCGCCACCGGCTTCGACGCCCTCACCGGACCGCTCTTCGCGATCGACATCCAGGGCGTCGACGGCGTGCGGCTGCCCGACGCGTGGGCCGACGGCCCGCGCACCTACATCGGTGTGAGCACCGCAGGCTTCCCGAACATGTACGTCGTCGGCGGCGCCGGCAGCCCGTCGGTGCTGAGCAACATGCTCATCTCCATCGAGCAGCACGTCGAGTGGATCACCGACTTCGTCCAGTACCAGTTCGAGAACGGCATCTCGAAGGCCGAGGCGCTCGAGGACGCGCAGGACCGGTGGACCCAGGAGGTCTACGACAAGGCCGCGCCCACCCTCTTCATGAAGGGCAACTCCTGGTACGTCGGCGCGAACGTCCCCGGCAAGCCGCGGGTGTTCAGCCTCTACCTCGGCGGCGTCGGGCACTACCGCGACGTCTGCGACCAGGTCGCTGCCGACAACTACAAGGGCTTCGAGCTCACCTGACCCTGCCTGTCCCAGGCTGACTCCCAAGGACCAACAAGATGACGAACTCCCACGGCCCCCTCGCCGGCGTCCGCGTGATCGAGGCCGGCTCGATGTACGCCGCTCCGACCGCCGGACGCATGCTCCGCGACTTCGGCGCCGAGGTGATCAAGGTCGAGGACCCGACCAGCGGTGACTTCGCGCGGCAGTGGCAGCCGGCCCACGAGGGCATGGCGATCGGTTTTGCCCGCCTCAACAGCGGCAAGCGCTCCGTGGGGCTCGACCTGCGCCGTACCGAGGGCCGGGACATCCTCAAGCGCCTGGTCGCCGGCGCCGACGTGTTCATCGAGAACTTCCGCCCCGGTCGCATGGAGGCCTGGGGGATGTCGTACGACGAGCTCAAGGCCACCAACCCCGGCCTGGTCATGACCCGGGTCAGCGGCTTCGGCCAGACCGGCCCGTACCGCGAGCGTCCCGGCTTCGGCACCGTCGCGGAGACGGCAAGCGGCTACGCCTTCCTCAACGGCTGGCCGCACACGCCGCCGACCGCTCCCCCGTTCGGCTTCGCCGACTCCATCGCGGGCATCTCCGCGGCGTACGGCACCGCGATGGCGCTGTTCAACCGCGGCCGCACCGGCGTCGGCAGCGAGGTCGACATCGCGCTCTACGAGCCGCTGATGTTCATCCTCGGCGACGCGGTGCTCAACTACACCTCGTCCGGCGAGATCATGCAGCGCCACGGCAACGCCTCGGGCGCCGCCTCGCCGCGCGGCATCTACGAGGCCGCCGACGGCGGCTGGCTCTCGATCGCCGGCTCCAACCAGGCCATCGCCATGCGCCTTTTCGAGGCGATGGGTCGCCTCGACCTGCAGACCGACGAGCGCTACGCCACCAACGAGGCGCGGATGGCGAACAACGAGTCGCTGCAGAAGATCGTCTCCGAGTGGGTGGCCGAGCGTCCGCGCGACGAGGTGCTCGAGATCCTCGAGAAGTTCGAGGTCGTGGCCGCCGCCGTCAACGACTCCAGTGACGTCGTCCGCGACCCGCACTTCGCCGAGCGCACCCTGAAGGCGCTCACCGGCACCGCCCTGGGCAACGAGGCCCTGGTCCCCGGCCCGATCCTGCACGTCAACGACTACGACGGCCCCGCCTACGAGGGCGTCCCGACCGTCGGTGAGCACACCGCAGAGGTGCTCGGCGACCTCGGCGTCACCGGCGACGAGCTCGCGCGGCTCGTGGCCGACGGGGTGGTCAGTGGCTGACCTGGAGCCCGCCCTCGCGGCGCTCCGCGACGGTGCGGCAGGCGGCACCCCGATGATCGAGATGTCCCCCGCGCAGGCGCGCGAGCGGGTCGCTGCGGGCCACCACCTCTGCGCGGACGGGCCTGCGGTCGACGTGCGCGACCTCGGCCCGGACGAGGGCCCGGGACCGACGGTCCGGGTCTACCTGCCCGTCGCCCCGGCCACCCCGGTGGCGACCCTCGTCTACGCCCACGGCGGCGGCTGGGTCACCGGAGACCTCGACTACGCCGACGAGCTGTGCCGCTTCGTGGCCGACGCCGGCGTCCGCGTCGTCAGCGTCGACTACCGCCTCGCCCCCGAGCACCCCTATCCCGCCGGCCTCGACGACGTCGCCGCCGCCTGGGCCTGGGCCCGCCAGCGGTACGACGGTCCCGTCGGCCTCGGCGGCGACAGTGCCGGTGGCAACCTCGCCGCCGCGGTCGCCCTGCGCGCCGCAGCGGACGCGCCCGCCGACTTCCTGCTGCTCCTCTACCCCGTCCTCGCCGCGCCGGGCTCCACGCCGTCGTACACGACGCAGGGCACGGCGTTCCCGATCGGCGAGGCCGAGATGCGCTGGTTCCTCGAGCACTACAGCGGCTCACCCGAGGCCGGCGACGCCGCCGGACCCGACCTCTTCCCGCTGCTGTCCGGCGACCTGGGCACGCTGCCGCCCACGCACGTCGTGGTCGTCGAGCACGACCCGCTGCACGACGAGGGCGTCGCGTTCGCAGCGGCGCTGCGGGAGGCCGGCGTCCCGGTCACGCTGGAGCGTCACCCCGACCTCTGCCACGGCTTCCTGCGCTTCACCGCCGCGTCACCGCGCTCGCGCGAGGCGCGCGACGCCGTGGTCGACGCCGTACGGCGGCTCGCGGCCAGCGGTGCGGAGGTGCAGCCGTGAGCTCCGTGGCGCGGCGCCCGCAGAAGACCGCGATGCTGCTGGCGCAGCGCATCGTCGGCGACATCAACCGCCGCGGCAACAACGTCGGCGACCGCCTGCCTCCCGAGCGCGCCATGCTCGAGGAGTACGAGGTCGGCCGCGGCACGCTGCGTGAGTCGCTGCGCTTCCTCGAGCTCCAGGGCGTCATCCAGCTCAAGCCCGGCCCCGGCGGCGGTCCCGTCGTGCAGCAGCCCGACGCGACCAGCCTGGCGACGGCCCTCACGCTGCTCCTGCAGTTCGCCGAGGCGCCCTTCCGCACGATCGCCGAGGCCCGCGGCGGCCTCGAGCCGATGATGGCCCAGCTCGCGGCCGAGCGGATGTCCGACGCGGAGCTGGCCGACCTGAAGCTCAGTGTGGACACGATGAAGGAGAACCTCGCGGACCAGCGCGTCTTCCTCGAGGAGAACAAGCGCTTCCACGACGTCATCGCCCACGGCTCGGGCAACGCGATGTTCGGCTACCTCGTCGACGCCCTGCTCGGCATCCTCGACGGCTCCGCGATCGGCATCGACTACCCCGAGGTCCGGCGCCGTGCCGTGCACCGCGCCCACCTCAACATCTACGAGGCCCTCGCCGAGCGCGACCCCGCCCGCTCCGCCGGGGCCATGGCCGACCACGTCCAGCAGTACCTCAAGTACGCCGAGAAGAAGTTCCCCGACATCCTCGCCGCCCCCATCGTCTGGACCAACGGCCACTGAGCCCCCTCCCCCCCAGCCCCCTCCCCGGGGCTGCTCTGCCGGGACGGTCGAAACGTCACTTGTGGCCCGTCGAGTGGTCACCTGTGGCCCGTTGAGTGGTCACCTGTGGCCCGTCGAGTGGTCGCGTACGGCGGACCGAGTGGTCACTTGCGGCCGGCCGAGACGTCACGTCCGGCAGATCCGACGGACGACGTACGCAATTGACCACTCATTGCGCCGTTCCTGACCACTCAACGGGCCAGATCTGACGCCTCGACCCGCCAGAACTGACGCTTCGACGAGCCAGAAGTGACCACTCAACAGGCCGGAAGTGACGTCTCGACGATCCCGGGTCAGCGGAGAAGCGGGAGACGGCGTGCAGGAGACCCGGGAAAAGCAACGAACCCGCCTCGTGATCCTCACCAGGCGGGTTCGTGGCTCGTGCGGTAGCGCTGGGGCTACGACCAGGGGCTGTCGATGCCGAGCACCCGGGCGAGGGTGCCGCCGAGGACGAGCTTGGTCTCGTCGTCGGAGAGGCCGAGGGAATCGATCGCCTTGATCTCATCGGCGGGGCTGGTCATCGGCCAGTCGGAGCCGAAGACGATGCGCTCCGCGCCGTGGCGGCGGATGAGGTCGCGCACGCGCTCGGGGCGCAGGGTCGACAGGCTCGGCGGCCAGCTGGTCTCCAGGACCACGTCGGCGCCGTTGAGCATCTCCTCGGCGTCGTCGAGGATCTTGTAGCCGCCGAAGTGGCAGGCCATCAGCCTGAGCGCCGGGAACTGCCTGGCGATGTCGGCGATCATCTTCGGGCTCGAGAGCCGGTTGGCCTCCGGCGAGCCGCCCTCGCCCACGTGGGTGATCACGGCGATCTCGTCGCCGAAGGCCTCGAAGATCGACCACAGCCGCGGGTCGTCGAGGGCGAAGCCCTGGAACAGCGGGTGGATCTTGACCGCGCGGACGCCGTGGCGCCGCAGGCTCGCCATGTTCTCCTCGACCGACAGGTCGACGTGGACGGTGCCGAAGCCGAACCGGGTGTCGCTGGTGAGGCCGGCGACGAAGCGGTTGACGGAGTCGACGTGGCGGGCCTCGTTGGCGATGCCGAGGCAGCAGCTGACCGAGACACCGCTGGCCGCCATGTCGGCCTCGAGGCCGGACACGGTGCCGTCACCGCGGGCGTTGAGCTCGGGCAGGCGGTTGGCGGACAGCGCCAGCTCGGCGATCTTGTCGGGCCAGACGTGGGCGTGGGCGTCGATGATCACGCGTGGGGTCCCTTCGGGGTCAGAGCTTGCCGGACTCGCCGCCGTCGACGACGAAGGTCGCCCCGGTGGTGAACGCCGACACGGGCGAGACGAGCAGGCAGGCCAGCGGCACGAGCTCGGACGGGTCGGCCATGCGGCCGGCGGGGATCTTCGCGATCCGCTTGGCGTGCAGCTCGGGCGACTCGGTGACCGCCTTCTGCGCCTCGGTGACGAAGGCACCGGGGGCGATGCAGTTGACCTGGACGTTCTTCGCCGCCCACTCGGCCGCGAGGGCCTCGGTGAAGCGGACGACCGCGCCCTTGGAGGTCGAGTACGGCACCAGGAACGGCTTGCCGCGCAGGCCGGTCGTGGACGCGACGTTCACGATCCGGCCGCCGCCCTGCTCGATCATCTGCACGCCGGCGGCCTGGGCCAGCAGCATCGGGGCGATGACGTTGACCGCCATCGCGTCCTTCCAGATCGCCGGGTCCTGGGTGGCGAACTTGCCTGCCGGCGCGATGCCGGCGTTGTTGATCAGGCCGTCGATGCGCCCGTGGCGGGCGATGACCTCGGGGACCAGCGCCGCGACGGAGTCCTCGTCGCGCATGTCCGCCTCGACGACGGAGATCCGGCCGTCACCCTGCGAGGCGACCTCGGCGAGGCTGTCCTTGGAGCGGGCGGCCGCGACGACGTGCGCGCCCTCCCTGGCGAGCTCGATCGCCATGGCGGCGCCGAGGCCACGGCTCGCGCCCGTGACCAGGACGACGGTGTCCGTGAGCCTGAGGTCCATCAGCGCGCACCCTTCGCGAGGCGACGGGCGAGCGAGTCGAGGAGCACCTCGGTGGCGCCCTCGTAGACCCGCAGCGGCCGGGCGTTGCGGTAGAGGCGCTCGATCTTCGAGCCACGGACCAGACCGAAGCGGCCCATGGTCTGCACCGAGCGGTCGACGACCGCGGCAGCAGCCTCGGTCGCGTGCACCTTCGCCATCGACGAGTAGTCGAGGTGACCGAGCGGGTCGGCCTTGGCGAGGGCGGCGGCGCGGTAGACGAACGCACGGGCGGCCTCGACGTCGGTCCACGACTGGGCGAGCTTCTGCGACACCGCTCCGAGCTCGATCAGCGGGCGACCGAACTGCTCGCGGGCCAGGGCGTGCGCCTTGGCCTCGTCGAGCGCCGCCTGGGCCAGGCCGACGCCGGACGCGGCGACGGTGACACGGAAGACGGCGAGCGTCTGCAGCATCAGCGAGAACGCCTTGCCGGGGACGCCGAGCCGGTTGGCCGCGGGCACCCGTACGTCGGTGAAGGTGAGTTCGCCGAGGATGTGCGGCGCGATCAGGTCGGCGCCACGCTCGACGGAGACGCCGTCGGTCGCGGCGGGGATGAGCACCATCGACCAGCCCTCGCCCTCGCGGACGAGCGTGCAGTAGAAGTCCGCGGCACCACCGTTGGTGATGAACGACTTCCGGCCGTTGACCACGAGGTCGTCACCGTCGGCGACGGCGGTCGTGGTGATCGCCCGCAGGTCCGAGCCGACGTCGGGCTCGGTCAGCGCGAGGCCGGCGATCGCCTCGAGGGAGGCGACCTTCGGCAGCCACTCGGCCTTGAGCTCCTCGGAGCCCCCGACCGACAGCGAGTAGCTGCCGACGCCCTGCATGCCGAACATCGAGTCGAGGTGGGCGGAGGAGTACATCAGCGCCTCGCGCACCACGGCGATGGTGAGCGGGTCCAGGACCTCGGACACGCCGCCGTAGGCAGCCGGCACGACGTGGCGCGCCAGCCCGCTCTCGGCGAGCAGGCTGCGCACCTTGGGGTGCACCTCGACGTACTCGTCCGCCTCGTCGGCGAACGGCTCGACGGCCGCGGCGAGCTCGCGCGCCACCGCCTGGATCTCCCGGTGCTCCGGGCTCAGGTCGAACATGGGGACTCCTCTGGGGTGGGCGCGCCTCAGCGGCGCTGGTCGAACTTCCGGCCGAGCACCTCGGACACGATCCGGACGCGCTGCATGGTGGGCGTGCCGCCGGCGATCGCCCAGCCGTGCGAGTCGCGGTGGAGCCGCTCGATGCCGTACTCCTCGGTGTAGCCGTTGCCGCCGTGGATCTGCATGGCGAGGTCGGTGACCCGCTTGGCCATCTCGTTGGCGGTGCACTTGGCGAGCGACACCTTGAGCGGGTCGGGCAGGCCGTTGGCGCCGATGGAGGCGACGGCCTGGTCGCGCAGCAGGCGCGCGGCCTCGACCTGGAGGACCATGTCGGCGACCATCACCTGGATGCTCTGGAACTCGATGAGCTCCTTGCCGAACTGCTCGCGCTCCTGGACGTACTGCAGCGTCTTGTCGAGCGCGGCCTGGCCGATCGCGAGGCTCATCGTGGTGTTGCCGAGGCGCTCGACCGAGAAGATGCCGAACAGCTTGCTGAAGCCACCGGCCGGCACGACGATGTTCTCGACCGGGACCTCGACGTTGTCGAAGTAGAGGTCTGCCGACGGGATGCCGCGGAAGCCCATGAGGCGCTCGCTGGCGCCGGTGGAGAACCCGGGGGTCTCCTTGTCGACGACGACGGCGCCGATGCCCTTCGCGCCGGGCGCGTCGGAGAGGCGGCAGTAGACGAGGTACTGGTCGGCCTCGCCACCGTTGGAGATCCAGCGCTTGTTGCCGTTGATGACGACGGTGTCGCCGGTGATCTTGCCGGTGGTGCGCATGTCGGTCGCGGCGGAGCCGGCGTCGGGCTCGGAGATGCCGACCGCCATCGTCTTCTCACCGGAGATGATCTGCGGGAGCCAGCGGGCCTTCTGCTCCTCGGACCCGAGGTGGACGATCACCTGCGCCGGGCCGGTGTTCGACTCGAAGACCTGGAACGCGGCAGGACGGCAGACCTTCGCGAACTCCTCGATGACGGCGAGCGCCTGCGCGAGCGGGGCGCCGGAGCCGCCGTGCTCCTCGGGGTGCGTGATGCCGAGGAAGCCCAGCTCACCGAGCTGCATCCTCTGCTCCCTGGTGACCGGCGTGCGGTTCACGTCCATCTGCTCGGCCACCGGGCCGTAGACCTCTCGCGCGACCTGGGCAGCCAGCTGCCGGATCTCCGCGTACTCGTCGTTGGTCACGACATCCTCCTCGGAAAGTTGTAATCATGATCCTAGATTCGGGGGAGCCGTGCCTGTCAACCCCGTGACACATCCTGAATATCATGATAATGGTTATCCATGGCTGGAAACTCTCGAACCGACGTCGTCATCGTCGACGCGATCCGCACCCCGAGCGGCCGGGGCAAGGCCGGCGGCGCCCTCGCCGACGTCCACCCCGTCGACCTGCTGTCCCAGACGCTCCAGACGCTCCTCGAGCGCTCCCCCGCGGTCGACCCGGGCACCGTGGACGACGTCATCGTGGGCTGCGTGTCCCAGGTCGGCGAGCAGTCCGCCACCCCGGGCCGGATGGCCTGGCTGGGCGCGGGCCTCCCGCCGCACGTGCCCGCGACCACGATCGACCGCAAGTGCGGCTCGAGCCAGCAGGCGGTCCACTTCGCCGCCCAGGCGATCGCGTCCGGCGAGGCCGACGTCGTCGTCGCCGGTGGCGTCGAGTCGATGAGCCGCGTCGTGATGGGCTCGGCCCGCATGGGCGCCGACCCGTACGGCGTCCGCGTGGCCGAGCGCTTCGCCCCCGGTCTCGTCTCGCAGGGGGTCGCCGCGGAGCTCGTGGCGGCGCGCTGGAAGCTCAGCCGCACCGAGCTCGACGAGCTGTCCGTGCGCTCGCACGACCTGGCTGCCGCCGCACAGGACTCCGGCGCCTTCGACCGCGAGGTCATCACCGTCCAGACCCCCTCCGGCCCGGTGTCGCGCGACGAGACCATCCGGCGCGGCTCCAGCGTCGAGAAGCTCGCCGAGCTCAAGGCCGTCTTCGAGACCCCCGAGCTGTCCGAGCGGTTCCCCGAGATCGACTGGTCGGTCACCGCGGGCAACTCCTCGCAGATCACCGACGGTGCCAGCGCGCTCCTCGTCATGTCGCGGGAGCGCGCCGAGCAGCTGGGCCTGACCCCGCGCGCACGGGTGCACTCGATGGCCGTCGTCGGCGACGACCCGCTGCTGATGCTGACCGGCCCGATCCCGGCGACGCACAAGGTGCTCGCCCGTGCCGGCCTGACGATCGACGACATCGACCACGTCGAGCTGAACGAGGCCTTCGCCTCGGTCCCGCTCGCCTGGCTGGCGGAGTTCGACATCGACCCGGCCCGCCTCAACCCCCGGGGCGGCGCGATCGCCCTGGGCCACGCGCTGGGCGCCTCTGGGGGGCGCCTGATGACCACCATGCTCCACGCGCTGGAGGACAACGACCAGCGCTTCGGCCTCCAGCTCATGTGCGAGGCCGGCGGCATGGCGAACGCGACCATCATCGAGCGGCTCTGAGCGCCGCGCCGCACACGAAGGAGAAGCAGTGAACCTCACCGGAGCCTCGGCTCTCGTCACCGGAGGCGCCTCGGGCCTCGGCGCCGCCACCGCCCGTCGCCTCGCCGCGGCCGGCGCCCACGTCGTCGTCCTCGACCTCAACGAGGAGCTCGGCAAGGAGTTCGCCGAGGAGATCGGCGGCTCGTTCGCGCTGGCCGACGTCACCGACCCGGCCGCCGTCGACGCGGCGCTGGACGTCGCCGTCGAGCAGGGCCCGCTGCGTGCGCTCGTGCACTGCGCCGGCAAGGGCGGCACGGTCCGCCTCGTCGGCCGCGACGGCACCCCCGGCGACCTCGACCTCTACCGCCAGCTCATCGACATCAACCTCGTCGGCACCTTCAACGTGCTGCGCCTGGCCGCTGCGCGGATGGCCACCAACGAGCCCGTCGACGGCGAGCGGGGCGTGTGCGTCCTGACCGCTTCGGTCGCCGCGTGGGAGGGCCAGGTCGGCCAGATCCCCTACGCCTCCGCGAAGGCCGGCGTCGTCGGCATGACCCTCGTCGCCGCGCGCGACCTCGCGACCAAGGGCATTCGCGTCAACACCATCGCGCCGGGCGTCTTCGACACCCCGATCCTGGCCCGCTTCTCGCAGGAGATCCGCGACGGGCTCGGTGCGCAGGTGCCGAACCCGGCCCGCCTCGGCCGCCCGGACGAGTACGCCATGCTCGCGCTGCAGGTGGTCGAGAACCCCTACCTCAACGGCGAGACGATCCGCCTCGACGGCGCGATCCGGATGAGCCCCCGGTGACGAGGGAGGACGACATGACGAACGAGAACCCCCAGAACCCCGACGCCGTGGCGGAGGAGCCGGAGCTGCTCGTCGAGGAGCGCGGTCGCGTGCTCGTGCTGACGATGAACCGTCCTGCCGCGCGCAACGCGATGTCGATGGCGATGGCGCACCAGATCGGCGACGCCCTGCAGATGCTGGACGACCGCCCGGACCTCAGCGTCGCGGTGATCACCGGCTCCGGCGGCACGTTCTGCGCCGGCATGGACCTCAAGGGCTTCGCCCGGGGCGAGCGTCCGGTCGTCGAGGGCAAGGGCTTCGCCGGCCTGGTCCGCAAGCCCCCGGCCAAGCCGTTGATCGCGGCTGTCGAGGGCTACGCGCTCGCCGGTGGCTTCGAGATCGTGCTGGCCTGCGACCTGGTCGTCGCCTCGTCGGCGGCGAAGTTCGGCCTCCCGGAGGTCAAGCGCGGCCTCACCGCGGCGGCCGGCGGCCTGCTCCGCCTGCAGCACCGGATCCCGTACCACCTGGCGATGGAGCTCGTCCTGACCGGCCGGATGTGGCCGGCGACCGACGCCGCCGAGGTGCACCTGGTCAACCGGGTCGCCGAGCCGGGCCAGGCCCTGGCCGTGGCGCTCGAGCTCGCCGACGAGGTCGCCGCCAACGCCCCGCTGGCGCTGGCCGCGTCCAAGCAGGTGCTCGTCAGCTCCGTGGACTGGCCGCTGGACGAGAAGTTCGACCGCCAGGAGGAGTTCGTCGACCCCGTCCGCAAGTCCTCCGACGCCAAGGAGGGCGCGGCCGCGTTCGTCGAGAAGCGCGACCCCGTCTGGACGGGCAGCTGACGGCTCCGTCCCCACAGCACCGGAAGGGCCATCGCGAGCGATCGCGATGGCCCTTTCGCTTGCGTCCCTCCCGGTGAGGACGTCAGGTCGCGGCGCCGACGGGCGCCGCGGGCGTCACGTGGCCTTCACTCGGCCGTGAGTCCGCCGTCGACCAGCAGGCCCTGGCCGGTGACGAACGAGGCGTCGGAGGAGCCGAGGAAGGCGACCGCGGCCGCCACCTCCTCCGGACGACCGATCCGGCCCATCGGGGTGGCGGCGGTCGTCGTACCGGCGCCGCGCAGGAGCGCGGTCTCGACCGGCCCCGGGCACACGCAGTTGAAGCGCAGGCCCTCGGGGGCGTACTCGACGGCGAGGGCGCGGGTGAGCATGAGGACGCCGCCCTTGGACGCCCGGTAGGCGGGCGCACCCCCCTTCACCGCGACGTACGACGACGTCGACCCGCACGTCACGACGGCACCCTTCGTGCGGCGCAGCTGCGGCAGGGCGGCCGTGATGGCGTGCCAGGTGCCGGTGAGGTTGACGTCGAGGACGTCCTGCCACTGGCGGCGCGGCATCTCGTGGGTCGGCGTGCCGTGCGCGGAGATGCCCGCGCCGGTGAAGACCAGCCCGATCGGGCCGAGCGCCTCCTCCGCCTCGGCGGCGAGCGCGTCCATGGCGTCGGCGTCGCGGACGTCCACCCCACGCGCAAGAACCCCGCTGCCGGTGCTGGCAGCGAGGTCCTCGGCCACGCGGGTGGCCACGTCTGCGTCGAGGTCGGCGACCACGACGGACGCACCCTCGGCGGCGAGCCGGCGGCACACGGCCTCACCGATGCCGCCACCGCCCCCGGTCACGAGGGCGGTGACGCCGGTGAACCGCGCCGCGGGCGCGGCGGTGCTCATGCGGACTCGGCGGCAGCCTCGTCGGCGGGGCGGCGCAGCATGAGGCCGACCCGCTTGCAGGTCATGACCAGCACGTCGTCCTGGTTGTAGCCACGGTGCTCGAACCACACGATGCCCGAGTCGGTGCGCGAGGAGGACTCACGCTTGTCGACGATCGTGGTCTCGCCACGCAGGGTGTCGCCGTGGAAGACGGGCGCCGGGAAGCGGACCTCCTCGTAGCCGAGGTTGCCCAGCGTGGTGCCCATGGTCAGCTCCGGCACGTGGAAGGCGCCGATGAGCGCCACCGTGAAGAGGCTGTTGACCAGCGGACGGCCGTGGATGGTCGTCTTGGCGTACTCGGCGTCGAGGTGGATCGGCGCGACGTTCATCGTCAGCGACGTGAACAGCACGTTGTCCATCTCGGTGATGGTGCGCCGGAACGCGTGCTTGTAGGTCTTGCCGACCTCGAACTCCTCGAAGTAAAGACCGCGCATCAGTAGCTCCTGGGAAGGCCGAGCACGTGCTCGGCGACGTAGTTGAGGACCATCTCCTGGCTGATCGGCGCGATCCGCATGAGGCGTGCCTCGCGGAGGTAGCGCTCGACGTGGAACTCCTTGCTGTAGCCCATCCCGCCGTGGACCTGGAGGGCGACGTCGGCGGCGTAGTAGCCCGCCTCCGCGCACAGCCACTTGGCGTAGTTGGCCTCCGCACCGCACGGCTCCTGCCGGTCGACGAGCCAGGTCGCCTTCTGCAGGACCGCGTCGGCCGCCTCGAGGCGGATCTTCGCCTCGGCGAGCTGGAAGGACAGGCCCTGGTTGGCGCCGATCGGGCGTCCGAAGACCACGCGGTCCTTGGCGTACTGGGTGCCGCGGCGCAGCGCCGCCTCGCCGATGCCGAGCATGGCGTTGGCCGCGACGACGCGCTCGGCGTTGAGGCCGGTCAGGATGACCTTGAAGCCCTTGCCGACCTCGCCGACGACGTCCTCGTCAGGGACGAACAGGTCGTCGATGAACAGCTCGTTGCTGTCGACGGAGTTGCGGCCCATCTTCGGGATGGCGCGCACGGTGACCTTCTCGCGGTCGAGCGGCGCGAAGAACACGGTCAGGCCGTCGGTCTTCCTGGCGCACTCGTTGCGCGGCGTGGTGCGGGCCAGGAGGAGCATCCGCTCGGCGCGCTGGGCGTTGGAGATCCAGACCTTCTTGCCCGAGACCAGCCAGCCGCCGTCGACCTTGCGGGCGAAGGTGGAGATGTTCGTGGTGTCGGTGCCCGCGTCGGGCTCGGTGACCGCGAAGGAGATCTGCAGGTCTCCCGTGGGCACGCGGGGCAGGAAGCGCTTCTTCAGGTCCTCGCTGGCGTGGTGCAGGATCGGCTCGAAGCCGAAGATCCCGATGTGCACCGACGAGCAGCCGCCCATGCCGGCGCCGGACGCGGCGATCTCGCGCTCGACGATCGCGGCCTCGGTCACGCCGAGCCCGCCGCCGCCGTACTCCTCGGGGATGGTCAGGCCGAGCCAGCCGGCCTCGACCATGGCGTCGTAGAACTCCTGGGGGAACTCGTGCTTCTCGTCGCGCTCGGCCCAGTACTCGTCAGGGAACTCCTTGCACAGGGTGCGGACGGCGTGCCGGATGTCGGCATGCACCTGGTCCTCGGTGAAGTCCATGGGAGGGGTGCCTCTCTCGTTCAGGGTGGTGGGAGCCGCGTGGCTCAGCGGAAGGCGGGGAGCACCTCGGTGCGGAAGAGCTCGAGGGTGGCGAGGACGTCCTCCTGCGGGAGGCCGTACCACTGGGCGCGCAGGATGATGTGCGTCAGCCCTGCCGCCTCGAGCTCCTTGAGCGCCGCGATGGCACCCGCCGGGTCGGTGAAGAGGTACGACGAGTCGGCGACCTCGGTGGCCTTCTCGGCCGTCTGCAGGTGCTTGTAGGCGTCGCCCTGCTGGGGCGCGTTGTACTTCGCGTACTGCGCGGTGAGCTCGCCGCGGGCGGCGAGGCCGCGGGCGCGGGCGCGCTCGGGGTCGTGGTCGAGCAGCAGCTCGCGGCGCACCACGAGCCGGTTGACCGGCTTGCCGAGGCGCTCGCGCTCGGTGCGGTAGTGGCCGAGGATGACCTGGAGCCGCTCGGGGTCGACGTGCGGCGGCACGATCCACGCGTCACCGAGGCGGGCGGCGCGCAGCGCACCGGCCTTGTGCGGGCCGGCGCCGATCCAGATCTCGGGACCGCCGGGCTGCACCGGGCGGAGGCTGATCTTCTCGCCGTCGATGGAGAAGTGCTCGCCCTGGTGGGTGACGGTCTCGCCGGCCCACAGTCCCCGGATGATCGAGATGCTCTCCTCGAAGCGGCCGACCCGCTGGTCCATGCCGACGCCGAACGAGGCGAACTCGTTCTCGCGGTAGCCCATGCCGAAGCCGGCCACCGCGCGGCCGCCGGTGATGTGGTCGAGCGTCGCGAAGTCCTCGGCGACGTCCACCGGGTGGCGCAGCGGGAGGATGAACATGTTGGTGCCGAGCGTCATGTCGCCGGCCTCGGAGGCCATGGCGGCGAGCGTCGGGACCGGCTGGAGGGTGGGCATGCCGCCGAGGTAGTGCTGCAGCATCCACACGGACTCGATGCCCGACTGCGAGGCAGCACGCACCTGCTCGCGCATCAGCGCGATGCGGTCGGCCGGCACGACGTCCACCGGGAAGTCGTTCATGATGGCGAGTCCGAACTTCAGCGTCACGGTTCCCTCACTCGTTCGATGCTATTGATAGTCATGATTATGGGTCCTTGACCGACGAAGGTCAAGGGGTGCCTCACCCCTGGGTGAGGTAGCCGCCGTCGACGCGGTAGCAGGAGCCGGTGACGAACGAGGCTGCGTCGGACAGCAGGAAGCCCACGACCTCGGCCACGTCCTCGGCGGTCCCCAGCCGGCCGAGCGGGTGCTTGCGGCCGAGCGCCGCGCGCTCGTCGGCGTCGCGCCAGGTGCGCAGCAGCGCGGTGTCGATGAACCCGGGGGCGACCGCGTTGACGCGGATCCCGCGGTCGGCGTACGCGAGGGCGGTGCTCTTCGTGAGCCCCTCGACGGCGTGCTTGGTCGCGGCGTACGCCGGGGCGTTCGGGCTCGCGGCGGTGCCCATCACCGAGGAGATGTTGACGATGCTGCCGCCGTCGGCCATCACCCGCACCTCCTCGCGCAGGCACAGGAAGAGCCCGGTGAGGCCGATGTCGAGGACCCGCTGCCACTCGTCGATCGCGTAGTCGCCGACCGGCTTCGACGGGCCACCGACCGCGACGAGGTTGACCGCGCCGACCAGCTCGCCGGCGGCGGTCGCGGCGCCGACGGCCTCGGCGACCTGGTCGGGCTCGCGCACGTCGCAGTCGACGACGACCGGTCGCGCACCCGCGGCCTCGACGTCGCGGAGCAGGTCGTCGCCGACCGTGCCGGGCAGGTCGGCGAGGACGACGGTGTCGGCACCCTGCGCGGCGAGCACGGACGTCGCCGCCCCGATGCCTCCGGCGGCGCCGAAGACGACCACGGCGCGGCTCATGGCCGCACCACGACCCGGCCGAGCACCTTCCCGGCGTCGAGCCGCTCGTAGGCGGCGTCCACGTCCTCCAAACCGACCTCCTCGGTCTCCACGGTCACCTGGCCGTCGGCGGCCAGGGCGAGCAGGTCGACCAGCTGCGGCCGACCTCCCCAGAACGGCAGGTCCACCGTCGCACCGAAGGGCAGAGCGTGCATCCCCACCGGCAGGCGGCCCGCGCCGACCCCGACGATGGAGATCCGGCCGTCCACGGCGACCATCGCGGCCGCGGCGTCGAGCGTGGGCTGCGCCCCCACGAAGTCGAGCACGGTGTCCGCGCCACCGTCGAGCAGGTCGCGCACCTCGGTGGCGACGTCGGACGAGGACAGCACGGTGCGGGTGGCGCCGAGACGCTCGGCGAGCGCGAGCTTGTCGGCGTCCACGTCGATGGCGACCACCTCGCGGTAGCCGGAGGTGCGGGCCAGCTGCACGGCGACGTGGCCCAGGCCGCCGACGCCGATGACCACCGCGGCACCGCGCGCGGCCAGCGGCCGCTGTGCGGTGGCCCGGTCGATCGCGTTGAAGGCGGTCAGTCCGGCGTCGGTCAGGGCAGCGCCCTGCACCGGGTCGACCTTCGACGGCACCAGGTACGACGCCTCCACGGCGGCGTACTCCGCCAGCGCGCCGGGTCCGCCGAAGCCGGGCATCACGCCCCGCGGCGGGCGCGGGCAGCAGTTCTCGAAGCCGCTGGCGCAGGCGTGGCAGGTGCGGCACCCGCGCGGGCCGTAGCCGACGACCTGGTCGCCGACGGCGAGGCCCGTGACCCCGGCGCCGAGCTCGACGACCTCGCCGGCGAGCTCGTGCCCCATCACGATCGGCAGGGCGAACGGGTGCTGGTCGGGCGTGCGGGCGGCCAGCGTCAGGTCCGAGTGGCACAACCCGGCCGCCCGCACCCGGACCACCACCTCGCCGGGTGCGGGCGTCGGATCAGGGACCTCGGCGAGCCCACGGCCCGCCTCGGTCAGCAGGTAGGCCCTCACGCCGGGGTCGCGCTCCCCCGGACGAGTCGGGCGTGGGCGAGCCAGTCCCGGGCCTTGTCGGCGTGGGCGAGGTCGATGTGCTGCCCGCGGAAGCGGACGGCGCCCTGGCCCTCGGCGACCGCGCGGTCCATCGTCGCCACCAGCTCCTCGTGGTAGGCGACCTCCTCGTCGCTGGGCGTGAACACCTCGTGCACGACCGGGACGTGGCTGGGGTGGATCACGATCATGCCGCGGAAGCCCAGCTGCAGGCCGTAGTCGGCGAAGCTGCGCAGGCCGTCGAGGTCCGCGAGGTCCTCCCACAGGCCGGTGAGCGGGTGCAGCCCGTTCTGCCGGCAGGCGAGCAGGATCCGGCTGCGGAGGTAGAGGGTCTCGCTCCCCTCGCGCGACTGCCGGTAGCCCACCGCACGGGCGATGTCGGCGTGCTCGGAGGTCGGGCCGATCATCGCGCCGACGCGCGGGGAGGCGGCGGCGATCTCGAAGCAGTTGGTGATCGCGTCGACCATCTCGACCGGGACGATCATCTCCAGGCCCTCGGCGCCGTTGCGCGCCTCGAACCAGTCGATCATCGTCTCCCACCGCAGCACGTCGGTGGCGTCCTTGATCTTCGGCGCGAAGATGCCGTCGAGCTCGGGGCAGACGACGGCCTCTAGGTCGGCGCCGGTCATCTTCGTGGCCAGCGCGTTGGGCCGCACGAAGAGGCCGACCTCCGGGCGCTCGGCCCGCAGCTTCGGCAGGGTCTCGCGCACCGTGGCCCGGGCCTCGGCCTTGCGGTCGTGCGGCACGGAGTCCTCGAGGTCGAGGACCACGCAGTCCGCCCCGGCAGCCAGGGCCTTGAACGCCCAGTCCGGCTTGTGGGCGGGGACGAACAGGATGCTCCGGTAGGGGTGCACGGCTCAGGCCTCCCGGTCGTGGGTGTCGGGGGTGACGCCGAGGGCGCGCAGCTTGGCCTTCTGCACGCGCTGCGACGGCGTCTTGGGCAGCTCGTCGACGAAGCGCAGGTAGCGCGGGACGGCGAACGACGGGATGCGCGAGTCGCAGTGCGCCCACAGCTCCTCGGCGGTCGGGGTCGGGTGGTCGCCACCGGTGATCACGTAGGCCATCACCTCGTCCTCGCCGGCCTCGCTCGACGCCGGGACCGCGATGACCGCGGTCTCGACGACGGCCGGGTGGGCCAGGATCGAGGTCTCGATCTCGTAGGAGCTGATGTTCTCCCCGCGGCGGCGCAGCGCGTCCTTGAAGCGGTCGACGAAGTAGAACCAGCCGTCCTCGTCGCGGCGCAGCGCGTCGCCGGTGTGGAACCACAGGTTGCGCCAGGCCTCGACGGTCTTGTCCGCCATGTTGAAGTAGCCCATCGAGCAGATGAAGGGCACCTTCGGGCGCACGACGAGCTCGCCGATCTCGCCGACCGCGACCTCCTCGTCGGTGACCGGGTCGACCAGGCGGACGTCGAACCACTCATCGGCCGCGAGGCCGGCCGCACCGGCGGGGCGGTCCACGCCGTACGGCGAGATGATCGGCGCGGAGGTCTCGGTCAGGCCGAAGACCTCGACGAACGCCTCGATGCCGTAGCGCTCCTTCATCGGCTCGACCAGGGTGGCCGCGGTGGGAGCGGCGAACACGCAGCGCAGCGGGTTGTCGGCGTCGTCCTCGCGCCGGTCCTGCTTCCAGATGAAGTCCATCATCACGCCGATGAAGTTGGTGACCGTCACGCGGCTCTCGCGCAGCTGGTCGACCCAGCGGCTGGCGGAGAACTTGCTGCGGGTGACGAAGCGGGCGCCCGCGACCAGGGTCGGGTATGCCGCCATGAACTGCGCGTTGCCGTGGAAGAGCGGCGTCACCGACATCCACGCGTCGTCCGGGGTGAGCCGGACGAGCGAGACGCACTCGTCGGCGAAGAAGTACATCTGCGCGTGCGGCATCGCGACGCCCTTGCTCGGGCCGGTGGTGCCGGAGGTGAAGAGCACCGAGGCGAGGTCCTGCGGGCGCACCTCGGGCAGCTCGATGGTGCCGTCGACGACCTCGGGCGCGGTGGCCTGCTCGTCGAGCTCCTCGAACGGCGCGGCGTCCCAGCCGGCGTCGCGGAGGGTGGCCAGCGCCTCGTCGCGGGAGCCGGTGTCGATGACCCAGAACTTGCGGATCGACTTGGCCGCCTCGGCGATGGCCACGAAGCGCGCGGCGTACACGTCGTCGACGACCGCCAGCGTGGCCTCGACGGTGCTCACCTGGTGGGCGAGGAAGTCGTGCTCGTAGGCGGTGTTGATCGGCACCTCGACGAGGCCAGCGACGGCCGTGCCCAGCCAGGTGCGGACGAACTTCGAGGAGTTCTGCGCGACGAGGACGACCCGGTCACCCTGCTCGGCGCCGGCGTGCAGGAAGCTGCGGCCGACCCGCTCGGCGGCGGCGAGGATCTCGGCGTAGGTCCAGGTGGCTGACTCCTCGGGGCAGTCCAGCCACACGGAGTCGGGACGCTCCGTGGCGTGGTGGCGCAGCACCGTCGGCAGCGCCCACTGGCTGCGGTCCTCGAAGGTGGGCGTGAGGTCTCGGTAGTAGCGGAAGGTCACGACAGGTCCTCAGTTCTGGGGGTTCTCGGCGGGGTCGGTGCCACGCGCGGTGGCGGCGGCGCGCGCACGGCGGGCGCTGCGGAAGTCGGGCTTGCGCTTCTCCAGGAAGGCGTTGGCGCCCTCGAGCATGTCCTCGCTGCCGATGGCCTGGATGAGCATCCCGAGGCCGGCGGACATGTTGTCGCGGGACTGGTGCCACCACTGGTTGGAGCTGATCTTGGCGATCTCGAGGTAGCGCGGGCTGAGGCGGTCGATCTCGGCGAGCCAGCGCTCGACGGCCTCCTCGAGGCCGTCGTCGGCGACGACCTCGTTGACCAGGCCCATCGCGAGGGCCTGGTCGGAGCTGTAGCGACGGCAGAGCATGGCCATCTCCTTGGCCCGCTTCTCGCCGATCTGGACCGACATCAGGTTGGTCGCACCCAGGACCGGGGCCGAGCCGACGCGCGGCCCGGTCTGGCCGAAGGTGGAGCGCTGCGTCGCGATGGCGAAGTCGCAGGCGACGACGAGCTCGTTGCCGCCACCGGCCGCGGCACCGTCGACGGCGGCGATCACCGGTCGCGGGCAGGCGCGGATCGCGTCGACCAGGCGCAGCGACGTGGTGAACAGCGCGCGCAGCTGCTCGGGGTCCGGCTCACCCAGCTGGTTGAGCGCACCACCGGCACAGAAGGCACCGCCGGCGCCGGTGAGGACCACGGCATCGGCGGATGCGGCATCCTCGAAGGCGGCGATCATCGTCTGCGCCATCTCCAGGTCGTAGGCGTTGAGCCGCTCGGGGCGGTTGATGGTGATCCAGCGGGCGGTGCCCCTGGTCTCCACCTCGATCGTGGCCATGGTGTCCTCCCGTTCGTCCGACCCGCGGCACGCTAATCCATAGTTTTGATGATCAGCAATATACGGTAATGTCCGTCACACCGGCAACCACGGAGCAGCCGTTGGAACCGCCGGCAGGGACGAGCAGGAGGAGCGATCGTGGGCAGGTCCGTGGTCAGGGGAGCCGTGCTCCCCGCGTTCAACGCATCGGTGGAGCTGGGCGAGGTCGAGGTCGACGCGCCCGGGCCGTCCGAGGTGCGCGTCCGTACGGCGGCGACGGGGATCTGCCACTCCGACGCCCACGCCCAGACGGGCGGGATCCCCGGCATCGAGGTGCCGATGGTGCTCGGCCACGAGGCGGCCGGTGTCGTCATCGAGGTCGGCAGCGCCGTCACCACGGTGAAGCCGGGCGACCACGTCGTCATCGGCCCCGCGCAGTCGTGCGGCACCTGCGCCTGGTGCAGCCAGGGCCTGCCGCAGCACTGCAGCAACCTCGGTCGCGTGCGTGCGGCGGGTGAGCCGCCGCGGCTGACCGTGAACGGCCAGCCCGCCACCCAGTTCGTCGGCGTCGGCAGCTTCGCCGAGGAGATGGTCGTGCACGTCAACAGCGTCGCCGTCGTCCCCGAGAAGATGCCGCTCGACAAGGCCGCCCTGCTCGGGTGCGCCGTCATCACCGGCCTCGGCGCGGTCCGCCACTCGGCCGCCGTCCGCTTCGGCGACACCGTCGCCGTCGTCGGCTGCGGCGGCGTCGGGCTGAGCGCCGTCCAGGGCGCGGTCCTCGCCGGCGCGTCGCGGATCATCGCGGTCGACCGGATGCCCGAGAAGCTCGAGGTCGCCCGGAAGCTCGGCGCGACCGACACCATCGACGCCGGCGCCACCGACCCGGTCGCCGCGGTCAAGGAGCTGACCGGCGGTGTCGACCACGCCATCGAGGCCGTCGGCATCCCCGCCACGATCGCCCAGGCCTTCGCGATGCTGCGCACCCGCGGCACCGCCACGGTCGTCGGCCTCGCCCGGCCGGGCGACACGGTCAGCCTGCCGACGATGGACCTGCTCTCGGAGAAGCGGCTGCAGGGCTCGCGCCTGGGCGGCACCCGCGCCCGGGTCGACATCCCGCTCTACGCCGAGATGTACCTCAACGGTCGCCTCGACCTCGACGTCCTCCAGGGCGCGACGGTCGACCTCGCGGGCCTGCCCGCCGCCCTCGACGGGCTGGACCACTCGCCCGCCGCGCGCACCGTGGTCGTCTACTGACCACCCGCCCGCGACCCCGCGGGCACCCCAGCTCCGGCCGGGCGCCATCCTTTCCGACGGTGCCGTTGGCGCCCGGCCGGCAACTACCTTCGCCCTGCTCCCCAACCGTCCTCGGCCTGCCGGGTGCACCTTCGTGCCACAGTGAGGGCCGTGAGATCAGCGGCGGACCTGGCGGCGGCCATCGGCGAGACGTACGTCGAGGTCGTGGTCGTCGGTGAGGACCGCCCGGTGGTCGCGGTCGACATCGCGGACGCGGAGGACGTCGTACCCGCCGGCGCAGGTGACCTCGCCCTGGCCGTCGGCTTCGCGACGCCGGAGGACGTCGTCGCGCTGCTCCACCAGTCGCCGCGAGTCTCCGGCCTGGTCGTGCGCTCGTCGTGGTCGGGCTCACCGGCGCTGCAGACGACCTGCCGGGACCTCGGCACCACCCTGCTGGCGCTGGCCGAGGGCGTCACCTGGTCCGCAGCCGCCAACGCCTTCGCCGACCGCATCGAGGCACTCGCCGGCGACCCCGACGGCACGCCCGGGGCGCACGCACAGGGCGACCTCTTCGACCTGGCCGACCTCGCCGCGGGCATCCTTCGCGCGCCGGTGACGATCGAGGACGCGGCGTCGCGGGTCGTCGCGTACTCGACCGGGCAGGGCGACGTGGACGCCGCCCGGACGGCGTCGATCTTCGGCCGCCGCGTCCCGCGGCACGTCCGCGACCGGCTGCGCTCGCTCGGCGTCTTCAAGCGCCTGGCCCAGAGCAGCGAGCCGTTCTTCGTGCCCGCCATCGACGAGGACTTCCGCGGCCGCTTCGTCGTGCCGGTGCGCGCCGGCGGCGAGTGGCTCGGATCGGTGTGGGCGCTGGCCGACGAGCCCCGGGAGGCGGACCGCGAGCTGCGCGCCGTCGTGGAGCTGGTCGCCCTGCACCTGCTGCGGATGCGCTCGCGCGGCGAGCTGGCGCAGCAGCTGCAGCTCGACCGCGTCCGCGCAGCGCTGCAGGGCATCCGCCAGGCTGGAGGCACCCCCGACGTGGCCCTGCCCGCGCGGGTGGTCGTGCTCCGCGGCCCCGAGCACGACCTCGGCGCGGCGAGCCGCCGCGACGTCTGGGTGGCGCTGGTCCGCCGCCACGGCTGGCGCACGCCCGCGGTCGCCGACCTCGACGGCCGGGTCTACGCGGTCGTCGCCGACGAGGCGACAGGTCCCGGGTCGTGGCCCTGGCTCACCGGGCTCGTCGAGGCGGAGGCGCAGCGCCACCCCGACGTCGCGGCGCGTGCCGGCTCCGCGGTCACGACGACCGACGACCTCGTCCGCTCCCGCACGGCGGCCGACGAGGTCGACGCGCTGGCCGACCCCGCACCGGCACTGGCCGTCGAGGACCGCTGGGCCGGCGTGGTCCTGGCCCGCGCCGTCCGCGGCCTCGAGGGCTGCGCGCCGGTCTCTCCCCTGCCCGCCCTGCTCGCCGATGCCGCCGAGCCCGACGTCGTCGCCGCCACCCTCGCCGCCGTCCTCGACCACTGGGGCGACGTCCGCGCCGCCGCAGCCGCGCTCAACGTGCACCCCAACACCGTCCGCTACCGGATGGCCCGCCTGCCCGAGGGGCTGCAGGAGGACCTCACCGTCCCCCAGCGCCGCTCCGCCCTGCGCCTGGAGCTGATGCTGCTCACCGCCGCCGCTGGTTGAGGTGCGAGACGCCACCCACCGCTGGTTGAGGTGCGAGGCGCTGCCCGCCGCTGGTTGAGGTGCGAGGCGCTGCCCGCCGCTGGTTGAGGTGCGAGGCGCCCCAGCGCCGAGCCTCGAAACCAGTGGCCCGGTGCACCGGACTGTGCCCGCCACAGTCCGCCATCACGGCCCGGAGGTTTCGAGGCTCCTCGCTGGCGCTCGTCGCACCTCAACCACCGGGAGAAGGGCGTGCCGCCAGGCGGACTGTGCCACCCACTCAAGGCAACTGCGGCGCGGCAGCGCGGCGCACCGAACCGCCGGTGGTTGAGGCGCGAGGCGCCCCAGCGCCGAGCCTCGAAACCAGCGGCCCCGGTGCACCCGACTGTGCCCACCACAGCCCGCCAATAAGGCCCGGAGGTTTCGAGGCTCCTCGCTGGCGCTCGTCGCACCTCAACCACCGGGAGA
>NZ_JAER01000032.1 GCF_000519005.1 Nocardioides sp. J54
CCTCCTCACGGCGCCCTTATGGCTAGGTCACGCGCCCCGGGGACAGGCCGACACGTCCAATTCAAGACAGACCAGAGCCGTCAGTTTCGAGGCAAGTCAGAACCCACCCCGGAGCACTCCCCACATCCTCACCGTTTCGAGGCTCCTCGCTGGCGCTCGCCGCACCTCAACCACCGGGAGAAGGGCGTGCCGCCAGGCGGACTGTGCCACCCACTCAAGGCAACTGCGGCGCGGCAGCGCGGCGCACCGAACCGCCGGTGGTTCAGGCGCGAGGCGCCCCAGCGCCGAGCCTCGAAACCAGCGGCCCCGGTGCACCGGACTGTGCCCGCACAGCCCGCCTCGCAGGCCCGGAGGTTTCGAGGCTCGGCCGCGGGCGGCCTCGCACCTCAACCACCGGGAGGAACGCTCGGACCACCTACGTCAGGCGTGCCGCCAGGCGGGGTCTGGACCTGCGCAAGGCAACCGCGGCGCGGCAGCGTGGCGCCCGCGCCGAAGGCGCGTCGACGGATGCCCGCGGGCCGAGCGCAGCGAGCGCCCGTGCGGCTTCCGTCGACAGGCGACACGCTCGCGCAAGTGGACCAGGACTACCGCAGCGGATCCACGCCGCGGAGGGCGTCGGGGGTCCGGCCGGTGACGACCTGCTCGGCGAGCAGGCGGCCGGTGACCGGGCCGAGGGTGATGCCCCACATGCCGTGGCCGCCGGCGACGAAGACCCGGGGGTCGCGGGTCGCCCCGACGAGCGGCAGGCCGTCGGCGGTGCAGGGGCGGGCGCCGACCCACTCGTCGTGGCGCTCGTCGAGGTGGGCACCGGCCAGCAGCTGTCCGGCCTGCTCGACGAGGGCGTCGATGCGGCGCGGGTCGCGCGGGGCGCCGACGTCGCGGAACTCCATCATCCCGGCGATCCGCAGCCGGTCGCCGACGGGCGTGCAGGCGACCCGCTGGGTCGGGAAGTAGACCGGGCCGCGCGGGAGCTCGTCGATGTCGACGGTGAAGGAGTAGCCGCGACCGGCCTGGATGATCCGGCGCACGCCGTACTGGCGGGCGTCGCGGTCGAGCCAGGCGCCGGTCGCGAGCACGACGGCGTCGTACCGGTCGTCGCCGACGAGAACCCCGGTCGGCGTCGTGGTGACGGCGCGGTCGCCGGCGTCCTCGATGATCGTGCCGCCGCGGGCGCGCACGGAGGCGGCGAGCGCGGCGACGAAGGCGGGCGGGTTGATGAACCGCTCGTCACGGATCCGGATTGCGGTGCCGACCTCCTCGGACAGCGCCGGCTCATCCTTGCGTGCCACGTCGCCGTCGACGACGTCGAACGCGACCCGCTGCCCGCTCGCCTCGATGTGCTCGAACTCCTGCAGCAGCGCCTGGCTGTCCTCGGCGGTGCGGAAGGCGGCGGTGAACGGGTTGGCCGCCATCGTGCGCGCCTCGACGCCGCCGCGCTCGAGCTGGTCGAACGCGTCGAGAGCCCCGTTGTTGAGCGGGATCAGCGCCTGCATCGACCGCTGCCAGTGCCGCTGCGTGCAGTGCAGCGCGAACTGGGCGAGGAAGCGCAGCAGCCGCGGGTCGGTGGTCAGCGGCACGTAGACCGGGGACTTCGGGCTGAGCACCGCGCGCAGCCCGTAGCGCAGCACCGACGGCTCCGCGAGCGGCACCGCGATGCTCGGCGTCAGCCAGCCCGCGTTGCCCCAGCTCGAGCCCGCGGCGACGGCGGACTTCTCGATCACGGTCACCTGCACCCCGCGCTCCTGGAGGAACCAGGCGGTGGAGAGGCCCACCATCCCGGCGCCCAGCACGGCCACGTGGTCAGGGGCAGGCACACGGTCTGTGGTCATGGCCCCAGCGTGACCCGACCGCTGGCGCACGGCGTTGTCCGGATCCGACAAGGTCCTCCGCACTCGTTGTGCTGGCCGGACAACAGGATCGTCAGACCGCGCCGACCTCGGCCCGCAGCGCCCGCGCTACGGCGCGGAAGGTGACGACGGTCGCCGGGCACGGCGCCCAGTACGGCGTCGAGGCCGCCTCCTGGGCGCCCAGCTCCTCGTACTTGCGGGCGATCCGCAGCAGCTCCGCCTGCAGGTCCGGTGCGGTGGCCCCGGTGGTGGTGTCCATGTCGTCCCGCCCTCCTCGCCTCGTTGCCAGGGATCCAGTGCACCTCGCTGGGACGGGCGGACGCGTCAGCAGGACTACCCATTCGGCTACGCATCCGCACATCCCGGGCGGCAGGGGTGGAGCCACCCACCACCCACGCCGGTGAGGCACCCGGGCTACAGCTCCGGGTCCTCGATTGCGGCAACCAGGCCGGCCTCGCGGTCGCGGACCGTGACGGCCGCGTCGAGGAACGCGCGTGCCAGCGGGCTGGGCTCCGCTGCCGGCAGGGCCACGGCCAGCGTCGACCGCGGGGCGTCGACGATCGGGACGAACCTCAGGTCCGGGTGTCCGCCGTACCGGGCGGCGGCTGCGACCGTCACCGACACCGCCCGTCCGGACGCAACGAGGATGCCCTCCTCGATGACCGAGGTGTGGTCGAGGAGGACTGCCGGCGCCTCGTCGCGAAACCCGGCGAGCTGCCAGAACGCCCGGTAGGCCGCGTCCTCCGTGCGCGACACGGTGATCGGCTCGTCGAGGACCTCGGCGACGCTGACCCGGTCGCGCTCGGCGAGGCAGTGGCCGGCGGCGACCGAGACGACCAGCGGCTCGGTGAACAGCGGCACCACCTCCATCCCGGGCAGTGTGGCCGGCACCCGGACGAACGCCACGTCGGCGGAGTGGTCGAGCAGGCCGGCGGAGGGGTCGGTGAGCAGGTGCTCGCGCATCTCCACCTCGACGTCGGGGAGCCGCTCCTCCAGCTCGCGCAGGATCGGGCTGGTCAGCTCGAGCGCCGCGGCCGGGCACGAGCCCACGCGGAGCACCCCCTGCTCCGCGCGGGCCGCGCTCGTGGTCCGGGCGACCGCCCGGTCCCACGCCTCGACCGTCGCTCGGGCACCCTCGAGCAGGGCGCGGCCGGCGGCGGTGAGCTCGACGCTGCGGGTGCTGCGGCGGAACAGGGTCGCGCCCAGCTCCTCCTCGAGCTCCTTGACCTGGCGGCTCAGCGCCTGCTGCGCGACGTAGAGCCGCGCGGCAGCCCGGCTGAAGTGCAGCTCTTCAGCCACCACGATGAACTGGCGGAGCTTGCGGACGTGGATGTCGATGATCGGATGCTAGTTCCCGACCGCGGCGTACGGCGACGGCGGCGGCTCAGGTCCGGTAGACCTCGAGGTCCCACAGCGAGATGCCGTACCACGTCGCGCGGGTCACCCCGACGACGCGGACGTGCCGAGCGGTCGTCGCCGGGAACCGGACCGTGTCGTGCCCGCCGTCGCTGTTGATGGTCGACCACACCGTGCGCCACGTGCGACCGTCGTCCGAGACCTCGACGCGGTAGGCACGGGCCCAGGCGTCCTCCCAGTTCAGCTCGAGGCGCCGGACGGTCTGCCGGGAGCCGAGGTCGACGGCGAGCCACTCACCGTCGCGCCAGTGGTAGCTGGCCCAGCGCGCGTAGGGGTCCCGGTCGATCGCGCGCGAGGGCGCCAGCCCGCTCTCGGTGGACGAGGCCGTCACCAGGCGGCCGGCGGCGAGGTCCTTGCCGTTGAGCTTCTCGTGGACCATCTGCGCGACGGCGTCCATGCCCGAGCGCAACGGGTGCCAGGAGACGGCCTTGAACAGGTTGACCCAGCCGCCCTGCACCCAGGCGTCGTCACCGGCACACGCGTCGTGGCCGAGGGAGGCGCCGTACACGTCGACGAACTCGACGCCCTGCCGCGCCGCGACGCGCGCCATCGCCTCGTTGAGCTTGCGCAGCAGCCCGTCGGCCCACGCGATGTCGCCCCTGGCCAGCGGCACGTCGGGGCACGGGATGCCGTTGGCGGGCAGCAGCCGGAGGGGGCCGACGTACACGACCCGGGCGCGGGGCGAGCGCTCCCTGATCGCCTCCAGCACCCGGGCGACGCGAGCGCCGGTGCGCGGGATGATCGCGGCGAGGGTGTCGACGCCGTCGACGGTGAACTTCCGCTGGCACGGGTTGCCGTCGGGGTCCGCCGACGCGAGGTCCGGGCACTCCCCGATGATCGTCCCGAAGAAGCTCTCGTCGTTGCCGCCGATCCCGATCGTCACCAGGTCCGTGTCCGGTCGCAGCGCGTCGAGCTGCGGCGCGACCGTGGTGCCGAGCCCGGCGGGCGGCGCGAAGCGCCCCTCCATCGCGGTCGTGTCCGCCGCACTGCAGGAGACGTCACGGAACCCGGTGTCGTAGATGCCGAGCTTCACGGCCAGCGTGCTCGGGTAGTTGTTGGTCGACCGTACGCACGGCACGTCGGCGAAGAACGGGACCAGGGGACCGGCCGTGAACGAGTCACCGAGCGCGACATAGTTGCGGATGCCGGGCTCCGGCACGTCGTACGC
Organism: Nocardioides sp. J54; assembly: GCF_000519005.1. Taxonomy (GTDB): domain Bacteria; phylum Actinomycetota; class Actinomycetes; order Propionibacteriales; family Nocardioidaceae; genus Nocardioides. Next base: position 4,432 of record NZ_JAER01000032.1, read on the forward strand.
ACGGGCCGGTGCGGCGGTCGTGACGGCCGCCAGCGGCGCGGCGAGCAACGGGACGAGCAGGCTGGTCAGGATGCGACGCACGGGTTCTCCCTCGCAGGGTGGACGGGCCCGACGAGTCTCGGTCCCGCCACCCTGCCGGGGGAAACACCTGATCCGGCGTGATAGACAACCTCTCCGTTGTGGATCAGTGGTGGCTGCCGCGGCCTGCCGTCAGTCCCACTCGAGCGGCAGGCTCTGCAGCCGCAGCTGGCCACCCCGCTCGGTGAGCTCGACGCCCTCGGTGAGCCGGTAGTCCGGGATCACCTCGTGCCAGGCCTCGAGGGCGATGACGAGCTCGGCCCGGGCGAGGTGCATGCCGATGCAGCGGTGCACGCCGGCGCCGAAACCGAGGTGGTGGTTGAGGTTCTCCCGGTCCATGTCGAAGGTGTCGGGGTCCGCGAACTTCCGGGGGTCCCGGTTGGCCTGGGCGAGCCCGAGCCACACCATGTCGCCCTTGTTCATGGGGCAGCCGAGCACCTCACGGTCCTCGGCGACCATCCGGCCGTCCTGGATGATCAGCGAGTAGAGGCGGATCGCCTCCTCGATGAACTTCGGCCACAGGCCGGGGTCCGCGACAACTCGCTTGCGGTCCTCGGGGTGCGTGGCGAGGTGGTGGAAGAGGTAGCCCAGCGCGCTGCGGGTGGTGTCGAGGCCGGCGACCATCAGCGTCATGCAGATGGTCAGGACCTGCTCGCGCTCGAGCGGCTGGTCGTCGATCGTCACGCTGAGCAGCCGGCTGACGAGGTCGGTCTCCGGGTCGCCCGGGTTCTTCTGGCGCTCCTCCACGGCCTCGGCGAAGTAGGCCATGATCGCCTCGACCGCCTTGCCGGAGGCCTCGATCTCCTCCGGCGTCGAGGCGAAGAAGCCTCCGAAGATCGCCTCGACGTGCGGCAGGAACATCTCGCCGTCCTCCACCGGGAGGCCGAGCAGGGCGAGGAACAGCTCCGTGGGGTAGATCATCGCGAAGTCGACGCCGAGGTCGACCGACTTGTCGGGGCGGGCGGCGATCGAGGCGACCAGCTCCCTGGCCCGCTGCCGCGCCAGCGGCTGCAGCCGCTTCACCGCCGCGGGCGAGAAGAACGGGTTGAGCACCCGGCGCAGCTTGTTGTGCTCCGGCGGGTTCAGCGAGTTCGGCAGCAGCGGCGTCGTCATCGTCGGGTCGAACGCGTTCACGCAGTCGTTGACGAGCGTGTCGTGCTCGCGCAGCAGGGCCGTGACGTCGTCGTACCGGCTCACCATGAGGAAGCCGTGCTCGGTGCTGTCGTTCCACACCGCCGGCCCCAGCTCGCGCTCGGCGTTGAGCAGCTCGTAGGTCTCGAACGCAGGGCGGTCGAGCCGGTAGTCGGTGTGGGCGACCGGGCAACCGCCCAGGTCGGTGCGCTGCTGCGAGGGCCTCATGGATAGCTCCGTCCGGAAGTGGGCTGCGTTACATTGGGTGAGATCCTGCGCACAATAAGAATGATTGTCAACGGCCCTCCGCGAACTCGGTCGAGAATGCGACGCCCGTGCCCCCTGTCCAGGAGCTGCCAGTGGACCTGACGAACGTCGTCCGCGAGCTCGGTGACGACCTCGCCCTACTGGTGACCCTCACCGCCCCTGCAGGTCTGGTGCTCGTCCTCGTCCGGGCTCGGGTGCTCCGTCGCCGCGGTAGCGCCACGGCCGTCGCCGACGCCGTCCTCGAGGCTGGCCTCCTGGGGTGGGCGCTGGCGGTCGCGAGCGTGACGCTGACCCCGAAGAACTACGTCGAGCTCGTACCCGGCTCGCCCGTCGACTGGCGGTGGTGGTCCAGCGACCTATCGTACGAACCGCACCAGACCGGCTCCGCAGACCCCTGACCGGCGGACGCCGGCCAGCGGCGGCTCAGTAGTACCAGGGGTACGGCGACCAGTCGGGCTCGCGCTTCTCGAGGAACTGGTCGCGGCCCTCCTGCGCCTCGTCGGTCATGTAGGCGAGGCGGGTGGTCTCGCCGGCGAAGAGCTGCTGGCCGACGAGGCCGTCGTCGAGGAGGTTGAAGGAGTACTTGAGCATCCGCTGGGCGGTGGGGCTCTTGCCGTTGATGATCCGGCCCCACTCCAGCGCGGTCGCCTCGAGCTCGTCGTGGGGGACGGCGCGGTTGGCGGCGCCCATGCGGACGGCGTCCTCGGCGTCGTACTCCTGGCCGAGGAAGAAGATCTCGCGGGCGAACTTCTGGCCGACCTGGCGGGCGAGGTACGCCGAGCCGTAGCCGCCGTCGAAGGAGCCCACGTCGGCGTCGGTCTGCTTGAAGCGGGCGTGCTCCTTCGACGCCAGCGCGAGGTCGCAGGTCACGAAGAGGCTGTGGCCGCCGCCGGCCGCCCAGCCGGGGACGACGCAGATGACGACCTTCGGCATGAAGCGGATCAGCCGCTGGCACTCGAGGATGTGCAGGCGGGCGAGCTTCGCCTTGTCGATGACGCTCGGCTCCTCGGCGCCGGTGTCGTCGGCGCCGATCTCCTTGTCCTCGTACTGGTAGCCGGCCTTGCCGCGGATGCGCTGGTCGCCGCCGGTGCAGAAGGAGCGCTTGCCGTTCTTCGGGCTCGGGCCGTTGCCGGTGAGCAGGACGCAGCCGACGTCCGCCGACTGGCGCGCGTGCTCGAGCGTGCGCAGGAGCTCGTCGACGGTGTGCGGCCGGAAGGCGTTGAGCACGTCCGGGCGGTCGAACGCGATCCGGACCGTGCCGTGCGCCTTCGCGCGGTGGTAGGTCAGGTCGGTCAGGTCCTCGAAGCCCGGGACGACGTCCCACTGGCTCGCGTCGAACGTCTCGCTCACACCCTCGATCGCACTCATGGCACCTGAACCTAGGGCATCAGCGGGCTGCCTCCCGAGCGGGGCTTGACCTGCGCTTCCACGAGTCGCGCGTCCTGCCGACGAGGATCCTCTTTCGCGCCGCGAGCCGGTGCACGAGCCGCGCGGCGCACGGCCGAAGGCGGCGCTGGACCGGGAGATCGGCCCGGCCCTGGCCGGCTCAGGCAGGGCCGTCCGGCGCCGTGCTGGAATAGCGCGCCCCTGCGTGGTCTTGTTGGAGCCATGACACTTCAGGGCGAGTACGAGCCGAGCCAGTGGCAGTGGGTCCGCGACCAGGTCGAGCAGTACGAGAAGTCCGGCGGCCGCGAGGCGAACACGCTGCGCGGCTCGAAGGACCGCATCGTCGTGATCACCTCGGTGGGCTCGAAGTCCGGCAAGCTGCGCAAGAACCCGGTCATGCGGGTCGAGAAGGACGGCGTCTACGTCGCCGTCGCCTCCAAGGGCGGCGCGGACGAGAACCCGAGCTGGTACGCCAATTTCCTCGCCCACCCGCTCGTCGACCTGCAGGACGGCCCGGAGCCGAAGCCGTACAAGGCACGCCTGGTCGAGGGTGACGAGCGCAGCAAGTGGTGGGCGCACGCCGTCGCGACCTGGCCGACCTACGCGGAGTACCAGGAGAAGACCGACCGGGAGATCCCGGTGTTCGTGCTCGAGCCGGTCACCGACTGAGCCCCACCGACTGAGCCCCACCGACTGAGCCCCACCGACGGGCGCGAGGAGCGCCCGTGCCTCAGCTGTTGGCGATCGTCACCGCGAGCCCGCACAGGTGGCCCAGGCGCGCGATCTCGGAGTCCGCGAACTCCGGCCCGCCGCGCCGGCCGATGACGACGACCTCGTTGCCGTCGAGCCGGCTGGCGGCGTACAAAGTGATCTCGTCCTCGGGCACCTCGAGCCGGGTCGGGCTCTCGATCTCGACGAAGTCGAACTCCTCCGGCGCGGCGCTGGTGCGGTGCACGACGCCCTTGGCGCGGTGCACCCGCGCGGCCCAGTCGACCCGGAAGGTCGCGGGGAGCAGGTCGACCAGCCGGTCGAACGCCTCGGCCGGCGAGGCGGTGAGCTCCTCGACCGCCTCGAGGTCCATGACCAGGTTGCCGCCGGCGGGGTAGCGACTCACCCACAGCACCTCGACGCCGTCCAGCGCGCTGCACGCCGACACCACGGAGTCGGGCATCATCCCCTGCTCGAGCTCCAGCAGCACGTCGTCGACGGCCGTGCCGTCGTCGCGCTTCTCGACGATCTCGATCGCCTCGATGTCACCGCCCGCCATACCGATGGCCGATGCGACCCGGCCCAGCGAACCGGGGACGTCGGGCAGCAGCACGCGCAGCAGGAATGGCATGGCGTCGACCCTAACCGGAGCGGGTTTCGTGGTCGTTGCACGCCCACACGTCGGGCGTGGCAGTTCCCCGGGCATGGCTCGGACCCGCGTTCTAGGGTTCCCCCTGTGCTGACCATCCACCGCGGCCCCGGGACCGCTGCGCTCGCCGACTCGCTGGCGGCGCTGCTCGCGACCCCGCCGGCGGACCCCTTCGCCAAGGAGGTCGTGGTGGTCCCGGCGAAGGGCGTCGAGCGGTGGCTCGCGCAGCGGCTGTCCACCCGGCTCGGCGCGGGGCCGCGCGGCGGCGACGGCGTGTGCGCCGGCATCGACCTGCTCCGGCCGCGCTCGCTGGTCGCGATGCTGACCGGCACCGAGCGCACCGACCCGTGGCACCCCGACCGGCTGGCGTGGCCGGTGCTGCAGGTCGTCGACGACAGCCTCGGCGAGGCCTGGGCGCAGCCGCTGGCCAGGCACCTCGGCGCCGACCGGCCGGAGGAGGTCGAGCGCGAGCTGCGCCGGGCCCGGCGCTACTCGCTGGCTCGGCGCCTGGCCGGCCTGTTCGCGTCGTACGCCGTCCAGCGGCCGACGCTGCTCACCGACTGGACCGCGGGCCGCACCGACGGCCTGCCCGCCGACCTCGCGTGGCAGCCGGAGCTGTGGCGCCGGGTCGTGGCGCTGGTGGACGCCCCGACGCCGGACGTGCGCCACGCCGAGACCTGCGCGGCGCTGCGTGAGCGCCCCGACGCGTTCCCGCTGCCGGCCCGGCTCAGCCTGTTCGGCCACACCCGCCTGCCGGCCACCGAGGTGGAGCTGGTCGGCGCGCTCGCCGAGCACCGCGACGTGCACCTGTTCCTGCCGCAGGTGTCGTCGTCGCTGTGGGAGGGCCTGGCCCCGGCCGTCGCCGAGGGCCCGGTGCAGCGAGCTGACGACACCTCCGCGCAGGTGGTCCGGCACCCGCTGCTCGCCACGCTGGGCCGCGACGCCCGCGAGGTGCAGCGCCAGCTCGCCGTCCTCGCCCCGCTCTCCCCCGCCGAGGAGGTCGCCGACGCGCCCGCGCCGGGCGACCACCTGCTCGGCTGGCTGCAGGCCGACCTGCGCGCCGACCGCGACCTCGGCACCACGTCGGCCGACCGTGCCGCCCGCGCGCTGCGCCCCGACGACCGCTCGGTGCAGGTGCACGCCTGCCACGGCGCGCTGCGCCAGGTCGAGGTGCTGCGCGACGCCCTGCTCGCGCTGCTCGCCGACGACCCGACCCTCGAGCCGCGCGACATCATCGTGATGTGCCCCGACGTGGAGGCGTTCGCGCCACTCATCCACGCGGTGTTCGGCGCCGTGCCCGACGAGCACCCGGCGCGCCAGCTGCGCGTGTCGATGGCCGACCGCGGCCTCGCCAGCACCAACGCCCTCCTCGCGCTCGCCGCCGACCTCGTCGGGCTCGTCGAGGGCCGGGCACGGGCCACCGACGTGCTCGACCTGCTCGGCTCCGCGCCGGTGCGCCGCCGGTTCCGGTTCACCGACGACGAGCTCGAGACGGTCACCCGCTGGGTGGTCAGCTCCGGCGTCCGCTGGGGCCTCGACGAGGAGCACCGCGCCCACCACGGGCTGCCGCTGCACGACAACACCTGGCGGTTCGGCCTCGAACGGATCCTCGCCGGCGTCGTGATGCCCGAGGAGCAGGTGCTGCTCGGGCGCGCGCTGCCGCTCGACGACGTCGGGTCGTCGGACCTCGAGCTCGCCGGCCGGTTCGCCGAGGTGATGGCCCGGCTCGACGACGCCGTGAAGGCGCTGGGCGCCGCGAGCACCCCCGCCGAGTGGAGCGAGGCGCTGCTCACCCACGTCACCCGGCTCACCGCGACGTCGTACGACGACCAGTGGCAGGCGGCCCAGCTCGCGCACGAGCTCACCGGCCTGGCCGCCGCCTCCACCGCGACCCGGGTGGGCGTCGCCGACGTCCGCCGGCTGCTCGAGGACCGGGTCGCGCCGCGGCCGACCCGCGCGAGCTTCCGCACCGGCGCGCTCACCGTCTCCACGCTGGTGCCGATGCGCTCGGTGCCGCACCGGGTGGTGTGCCTGCTCGGGATGGACGCCGACGCGTTCCCCCGCTCGATGACGGTCGACGGCGACGACGCGCTGGCCCGCGACCCGCGCACGGGCGAGCGCGACCTGCGCGCCGAGGACCGGCAGCTGCTGCTCGACGCGGTGATGTCGGCCCGCGACGCGCTCGTCATCACCTACGCCGGGATGTCCGAGCACTCGGGCCAGGACCGACCGCCGGCGATCCCGGTCGGCGAGCTGCTCGACGCCCTCGACCTGACCGCCGCCGAGCCGGTCCGTGCGCACGTGCTGGTCCGCCAGCCGCTGCAGCCGCACGACGAGCGCCTGCTGCAGGCCTCGGCCCCGCGCACCTTCGACCCGGTCGCGCTGCGGGCGGCGACGGCCGCCCGGGCGCCCGGACCCACGCCCGCCTTCCTCTCCGCGCCGGTGTCGCCGCCGGACCCCGACCTCACCCTCGAGGACCTGCGCCGCTTCCTGGCCAACCCCGCCCGGGCGCTGCTCGACCACCTCGACGTCGCCCTGCCGTACGACGTGGACCCGCCCGCCAACGACATCCCGATCTCGCCGAACGGGCTCGAGAAGTGGGCCGTCGGCGGCCGGATCGTCGCGGCCCTGCTCGACGACCGCCCCGCGGAGGCGATCGCGGCGGCCGAGCGGCACCGCGGCGCCCTGCCGCCGGGCGAGCTCGGCGCAGCGGCGCTGCGCGAGATCGGCAAGGCCGCCGAGGACGTCGTCGGCCGCGCCCGCAACCTCCGGGTCGGCGAACCCGTGACGACCGACGTGACCCTCGACCTCGGTGACGGCCGGCAGCTCACCGGGCGGGTCGGCGACCTGCACGGGTCGACGGTCGTGCACGTCACCTACTCCAGCCTCGGCGCCCGGCACGCCCTCGAGCTGTGGCTCGACGTGCTGGCCGTCCAGGCCATGCGCCCCGACCTCCAGGTCTCCGGCTGCGTGGTCGCGAAGAACCGGGTCGGCAAGGTCCTCCCGGTCGCCCCCGACCTCGCCCGCTCGACGCTGGCGGCGTGGGCACGGCTGCGCCACGACGGCCTCCAGCAGCTGTGCCACCTGCCGCTGACGACCGGCCGGGCCTGGGCGCTCGGTCGCGGCCACCGGGCGGCGGCGTGGAAGAACGCGATGCGCGCATGGCAGTGGGACAGGTTCCGCCCCGAGCGCGACGACGCGGCGTGGACGCACTTCCTCGGGCCCGGCGCGGGCATGGACCGACTCACCGACCTCGCCCGGATCGCCGAGCACGCCTGGGGTGACCTGGTCGCCCACGAGAAGGGGTGGAGCTGATGAGCAACCCGGCCGACCCGACGCCGTTCGACATCACCGCGGGCCTTCCCGGGGTCGGCCCCGACGGCCTCGTCCCGACCACCACGCTGCTGGAGGCGAGCGCGGGCACCGGCAAGACGTGGACCATCGCCGCCCTGGTGGCGCGCTACGTCGCCGAGGGCCACGCCACGATCGACCAGGTGCTGGCGGTGACCTTCACCAACGCGGCGACCAGCGAGCTGCGCGACCGGGTGCGCAGGCGGCTCGCCGAGGTGGCGGCGCGGATCGACGACACCCTCGCCGGCCACCCGCCGACGACGCCGGACACGCTGATGGCGCACCTGGTCGACGCGCCGCCGGAGGAGCTGCTCGCCCGCCGCGACCGGCTGCGCGCGGCGCTGGCGACCTTCGACACCTCGACGATCGTCACCATCCACCAGTTCTGCCAGCTCGTGCTCCGCGGGCTCGGCATCGCCGGCGACACCGACCCCCGCGCGACCCTCGTCGAGGACCTCACCGACCTGCGCCGCGAGGTCGTCGACGACGTCTGGCTCGGAAGCTGGGCCGGCGACGACCGGCTGTCGCACGAGGACGCCGGCACCATCGCCCGCGCGATCGTCAGCAACCCCGGCGCCCGGCTCGCCCCCGTCGACCCGGAGGAGGGCTCCGTCGACGACGCCCGGGTCTCCTTCGCCCGCCAGGTCGCCCGCGAGTTCGACCACCGCAAGCGCCGGCTCGGCGTGCTGTCGTTCGACGACCTGCTGGTGCAGCTGCGCGACGTGCTCCTCGACCCGACCTCGGTCGCCGGCGCGCGGATGCGCGACCGGTGGCGCATCGTCCTCATCGACGAGTTCCAGGACACCGACCCGGTGCAGTGGCAGGTCTTCGAGAAGGCCTTCCACCGGCACGGGGTGCTGGTGCTGATCGGCGACCCCAAGCAGGCGATCTACGCGTTCCGCGGCGGTGACGTGTTCACCTACCTCAGGGCCGCCGACGTCGCCGACACCCGGCAGACGCTGACCACCAACCAGCGCAGCGACCACGACCTGGTGGCGTCGGTGCACACGATCCTCAACCACGCCCGGCTGGGCGACCCGCTCATCGCGGTCCACCCGATCGAGGCGGCCCGCTCCGCCGACGACGACCGCGTGCGCGGCCTGCCCGGTGCGTCCTTCCAGCTGCGCGCGCTGCTCCGCGCCGACCTCGGTGTCGGGCCGGACGAGCTGGCGAGGGTCGACGTCGTGCGCCCCCGGATCGCGCAGGACGTCGCGCTCCAGGTGCGCACCTACCTCGGCGCCGGGGCCGAGGTCTGGGACGGCGAGGAGTGCCGCTGGGTGCCGCTGACCGCCGGTCACGTCGCCGTCCTCGCCCACGCCCGCCGCGACCTCGAGCTCGTGCAGGACGCCCTGCGCAAGGTCGGCGTACCGGCCGTCATCACCGGCGGGCAGAGCGTCTTCGCCACCGAGGCGGGGCGGCACTGGCGCGCGCTGCTGGAGGCGATGGCGCAGCCGCACCGCACCCGCCTGGCCCGGGCCGCGGCGATCACGGCGTTCTTCGGGCTGACCGGCACCGACCTCGACGCCGGTGGTGACGACCTCACCGACCAGCTCTCCGACCGGCTGCGCGAGCTGGCTGCGGTCTTCACCTCCCGCGGCGTGGCCGCCGTGTTCGAGGCGCTCGTCACCGACGGACTCTCCGCGCGGGTGCTCGGCGCGGTCGGCGGCGAGCGCGACCTGACCGACCTGCGCCACCTCGCCGAGCTCCTCCACTCGGCCGCGACCCGCGAGAACCTCGGCCTGTCCGGCCTGCTCGCGTGGTTCCTCGAGCGGCAGCGCGACGCCAACGACGCGACCTCCGAGCGGACCCGGCGCATCGACTCCGACGCGCACGCCGTGCAGCTGGTGACGATCCACGGCAGCAAGGGCCTGGAGTACCCCGTCGTGCTCGCGCCCTTCCTCTCCGACCGCTACGTCAACGACAAGCTGCCGCCGACGCTGATCTACCACGACGACGACCGCGAGCGGGTCCTCGACATCGGCGCCCCGGGCGAGCGCACCAGGGCGATGGTCGCGCGGCACCGGTCCGAGGACGCCGGCGAGTCGCTGCGGATGCTGTACGTCGCCCTCACCCGCGCCCGGTCCCGCCTCGTCGTGTGGTGGGCGGCCGGCAACAACGTCCGCTGCTCCGCCCTCCACCGGGTGCTGCTCGGTCGCACGCCCGACGGGCCCGACGTCCCCGACCTGGTCGACCCGCCCGCCGACGAGGTCGTCGTGCAGTGGTTCCGCCGCTGGGGGGACCCCGAGATCGGTGGACCCGCCCTGGCCCGGGCGGAGCCGGTCGAGCCCCCGCCGCTGCCCGCCGGTGACGACCCGACGGAGCTCGCCACCCGCACCTTCGACCGCCAGGTCGACCAGCTGTGGCGGCGCACCTCGTACTCCGCCCTCGCGGCGGCCGGCGAGGCCGAGCAGCCCGCGGTCGGCAGCGAGCCGGAGGTCGTCGAGAAGGACGACGAGCCCGAGCTGGTCGCGCCCGCGGCCGGTGCGACCGAGGAGGCGGGGGAGGTCGCCGACGGGCTGGACGTGCCGTCCCCGCTCGCCGGCTTCGCGGCCGGGGCCCGGTTCGGCTCGCTGGTGCACGCCGTGCTCGAGCACGCCGACCCCGACGCCCCCGACTGGGAGGCCGAGCTGCTCCGGCACGTGCGCGAGCAGCTCGTCGAGTGGCCCGTCGACCTCGCCCCCGAGGCGCTCGCCGCTGCACTGGTGGAGGTCTGCGACTCGCCCCTCGGTCCGCTGCTGCCCGGCCGCACGCTGCGCGGCGTTCCGCTGCGCGACCGGCTGCGCGAGCTCGACTTCGAGCTGCCGATGGGCGGCGGCGACGAGCCCGTCCCCGACCTGCGCCGGCTGGGCGAGATCGCCACCCTGCTGCGCCGCCACCTGCCGGCCGACGACCCGCTCCTCCCCTACGCCGGCGCGCTCGACGACCCGGCGCTCGGCGACCAGGTGCTGCGCGGCTTCCTCACCGGCTCGGTCGATGTCGTCTTCCGCGTGGCCGGCGACGACGGCGAGGAGCGCTTCGTCATCTGCGACTACAAGACCAACCGGCTCGGCGACGCGGACGCACCGATCACCGCGGCCGCCTACGCACCCGACCGGCTGGCCGCGGCGATGGGGCACTCGTCGTACCCCCTCCAGGCGCTGCTCTACGCCGTCGTGCTGCACCGCTTCCTGCGCTGGCGGGTCCCCGGCTACGACCCCGAGCGCCACCTCGGCGGCGTCGTCTACCTCTACCTGCGCGGGATGTGCGGGCCGGAGACCCCGCTGGTCGGCGACGACCCCTGCGGGGTGTTCTCGTGGCGCCCGCCCGCCGCGCTGGTCGTCGAGCTGTCCGACCTGCTCGACGGCGCACCCGTGGGAGGCCTGGCATGACCGAGCTCTTCGAGACCACCGACCTCGCCGACCACCGCCTCCTCCAGGGGTACGACGGCCCGCTGGCCGTCCTCAACGAGGCGGGCCTGCTGACCGCGGGTGACGTGCGCACCGCCGAGGCCGTGTGCCGGCTCGGCGGCGACCTGTCGGCCGACGTGCAGCTGGCCGTCGCGCTGCTGGTCCGCGCGGCCCGGCACGGCTCGGTGTGCGTCGACCTCCGCGAGCCGGGCGAGCTGCTGCCCGAGCACCCGTGGCCGGCCCCGGACGCCTGGCTCGCGGCGGTGACCGCCAGCCCGCTGACGGGCGTGGCGCTGCAGGTGGAGAACGACCTCGTCTACCTCCACCGGTACTGGGGCGAGGAGGGCGCCGTGGTGCTGGACCTGCACGACCGGCTCGCCCGGCCCCAGCCCGCGGTCGACGAGGCCCGGCTCTCCGCCGCTCTCGATCGGCTCTTCCCCGTCGTCGCCGACCCGGCCGGTGCCGTGGCGGCCGGGGAGCCCCAACAGCAGGTCGACTGGTCGGAGCAGCGGAAGGCCGTCGAGGAGTCCGCGCGGCGCTGGACGTCGGTCATCACCGGCGGTCCCGGCACGGGCAAGACCACCACCCTCGCTCGGTTGCTCGCCGTGCTCGCCGACCAGGCCGACGGCACCCTGCGGATCGCCCTCGCGGCGCCCACCGGCAAGGCCGCCGCCCGGATGACGCAGTCACTCGCAGGCACGCTCGCGAACGAGAACGTGCCCTTCCCCGAGGAGGACCGGGAGCGGCTCCAGGGCCTGACCGCCTCGACCCTGCACCGGCTGCTCGGCTTCCGCCCCGACAACCACAGCCGGTTCCGCCACCACCGCGGCAACCGGCTCCCGCACGACGTGGTCGTCGTCGACGAGGCGTCGATGGTCTCGCTGAGCCTGATGGCCCGCCTGGTCGAGGCGATCCGTCCGGACGCGCGGCTCGTCCTCCTCGGTGACGCCGACCAGCTCGCGTCCGTGGAGGCTGGCGCCGTGCTGCACGACGTGGTCGCCGGGTTCGCCGACCGCGTCCCCACGCCGGTGAGCCGGCTCGAGACCTCGCACCGCTTCGGCGGCACGATCGGCCGGCTCGCCGAGGCGGTCCGCGACGGGGAGGCCGGCATCGCGACGGGGCTGCTGACCGGCACCGCGCCGGACGTCCGGCTCGTCGACCCGGCCGACGTCGACGAGGTCCGCCGACTGGTGATGCCCACCGTGACGGCGCTCCGCGCCGCAGCCGTCGCCGGCGACCACGCCGAGGTGGTCCGCCAGCTCTCCCGCCACCGCCTGCTCTGCGCGCACCGCGAGGGACCGTTCGGGGTCACGCACTGGAACGACCTCGTCGAGCAGTGGCTGCGCATCGAGGAGGGCCTGGACTGGCTGCCGGCCCGCTACCCCGGACAACCCCTGCTGCAGACCGCCAACGACTACGGCCTGCGCCTGTGGAACGGCGACACCGGGGTCGTGCTCGGTGGCGACGAGCGGCAGGCGCTCTTCGACGACGGCGACGGCGGCCGCGTCGTGTCGCTCGCCCGCCTCTCCGACGTCGAGGTCGCCCACGCACTGACCGTGCACCGCAGCCAGGGCAGCGAGTTCGACGAGGTCACGGTGGTGCTCCCCGAGGCCGACTCGCGCCTGCTCACCCGACAGCTGCTCTACACCGCCATCACCCGTGCCCGCTCGACGGTCACCGTCGTCGGCACCCCGGAGGCAGTGGCGCACGCCATCGAGCGCCAGGCGAGCCGTGCCTCCGGGCTGGCGGCGCGGCTGTCGGCTGACCTGCCCGGCTGACCTGTCCGCCCGATCGGGTCAGGCGGGCGACTCGCGCCGCTGCAGCACGCCGCTCATCGTGACCCGACCGCGCTCGATGGCGTCGGCGATCTCGTCCAGCTTGCTGCTCAGCCGGCTGATGTCCGGGGAGCCGAGCGGCGGGCGCACCTCGACCAGCGTCGCGACGGGCGCGACCGACGCCTCGGCGAGGTGGAGGTCGTCCGCGGCGTAGGACTGGTGCCGCTCGACGTGCGCGCGACCGGCGTGCCGCCCGTGCAGCAGGAAGTACGGCGCCAGCAGGGCCCGCTCCAGCCGCGACGGTGGCGCGGCGTGCTGGTCGGTGCGGCGGGTGCGCAGCACCAGCACGTGGGTCGCACCGTCGGCCAGCGCGGTCCGGTAGGGCACGCCCTCGGAGAGCCCGCCGTCGACGTACGTGCGACCGGCGAGGCGGACCGGCCGGCCCGCGAGCAGCGGGAGGCAGGAGCTGGCACGCAGCGCGGTCTGGAGGCTGAGCCGGTCCTCGACGTACGGCGACAGGTCGGTCGCCTCCCCCGTGCGGGCGTCGGTCGCCATCGGGTGGAACCGGACCGGGTTCGCGAGCACGGCCTCGAAGTCCATCGGGGTGATCGACTCGTAGACGTGGTGGACCAGGCGGCCGAGGTCGATAAGGGGGCCGCCGCGCAGCACCCGGCGCGGGTCGGTGACGCCGGCGGCAGCGACCTCGGGCCAGGCCCAGCTGCGGATCCAGCGCCGGGCGTGGCCGGTCAGCAGCCACGCGCCGTTGAGGGCGCCGGCGGACGTCCCGTAGACGTCGTCGAAGGCGTCGGTGAGACCGGCCTCGTCGAGCGCGAGGGCCATTCCGGCGGAGTAGGCGGCGCGGTTGCCGCCGCCCTCGATCGCCAGCGCGATCCGGAAGTCGTCGTCGCGCTGCCCCGGCCGGCTGCCGGTGCGCCGGCGGAGGGCGAGGGCGTCGAGCAGGGAGGTGCCGCTCACGACCGGTCCAGCTCCCGCAGGACCCGCGCCGGGTTGCCCAGGGCGAGCACGCCGGCGGGGAGGTCCTTCGTGACGACCGAGCCGGCACCCACCACGGTGTCGGCGCCGATGGTGACGCCTGGGCAGACGATGACGCCCCCGCCGAGCCACACGTTGTCGCCGATCGTGATCGGCCGCGCCGCCTCCCACTTGTCGCGGCGCGGACCGGCCTCGAGCGGGTGCACCGGCGTCAGCAGCTGCACGTTCGGGCCGATCTGCACGTCGTCACCGATGACGATGTCGACGACGTCGAGGGCGATCAGGCCGAAGTTCACGAAGGACCGAGCCCCGACGTGCAGCTGGGAGCCGTAGTCGACGTGCAGCGGCGGACGGATCTCGGTGTCCTCGCCCACCGACCCGAGCAGCTCCACGAGCAGCTCGCGCCGTCGGGTGCCGTCGAGCGCCTCCGGCCCGTTGTAGGCCGACACGAGGGCGGCCGCACGGCGCTGGGCCTCGACGATCGCGGGGTCGTCGGCGACGTACCAGTCACCGGCGAGCATCCGCTCGGTCATCGTGCGTCCGTCGTCGGACGGGGGCGGCTCGAAGGTCACGAGTCCTCCCGCTCGTGCGGCTCACGCTTGCGCAGCCGGTCGCGCTGCTCGTGCGCGTCCTCGTCGGCCTCCTCGATCTGGCTCTCGAGGGCGGCCCGCGCCTCGGGCTTGCCGTGGAAGCGGCGGTAGGAGTAGACGAGCAGGCCGAGGGCGATCAGCGACGACAGCACCAGGGTGACACCGGTCCAGGGTCCGCCGACCAGCCACCACTTGTCCGCGACCGGCCACCACGACGGGGCGTCCGGGCCGACCAGCCACAGCGCGCCGAAGCCGCCGAGGGCGAGCGCGCCGGCGGTCGACATCAGGATCCGCGGCCAGGTCTCGACGCCCTCCGCCGCGGCCCGCAGCGCCCGGAGCAGCACCGGCTCGAGCAGGCGCTCGGCCCAGGTGTACTGCTGCGACAGGATCGCGAGGCCGGCCGCCATCAGCAGCAGGCCGGGGCCCGGCAGCACCAGCGCGGCGACACCGGCCAGGAGCAGCACCCAGCCGAGGACCTCGAGGGCGACCCGCTTCGCTGCGCCGGTCACCGGCCACCGTCCCACTTGTCCAGCCACGCGAGGACGTCCTCGTCGGCGTTGCCGTGCGCCTGCGCGATCCGCGCCCACGTTCTCGCCTGGGCGTGGAAGCGGAGCGGGTTGTAGACGTCCTCCTCGCGCGAGAAGAGCCCGTCGCCGGCGTACGTCATGATCGTGATGTTCGGCTCGGTGAGCACCGTGCCGTCACCGGGGTCCGGCATCGGGTTGAGCACCTCGCAGACCAGGCGGGACTGCTGCTCGTCGACCACCTGCCAGCTGATCGGGAAGCCGGTCATCAGCCGGCCGGGGTACGACGTCATGGTGCGCACCGCCCACTCGCGGATCTCCTCACGCCCGTGGAACGTTCCCATCGCGTGCTCGACGTACACCGCGTCGGGCGTGAAGAGGTCGGCGTACCCGGCCCAGTCACCCGTCGCGGTGAAACCGGCGACCTTCTCGTGGAAGGCCGCGTAGGCCTCCGTGATCTCGGCAGCGGAGAATGCCACGGTCGGGGAGCCCGTCATGGGTCGATCCAATCAGGTCTCGTCAACCGCCACAGCACGACCACGGGATCGTCCGGCACCCCCTACGCTCGGCCCATGCCCCGGCGAGCCAGCACCGGACCGCGCCGCAGCCCCTTCGGCTCGCGGCTGCTCGGTCCGCGCGACCAGCCGCCGCGGCACCTGCGCGTCCGGATCCAGCTGCTGCTGACCGTGCTGCTGGTCAGCACCAACCTCATCGGCGCCCTGGTCGTCTTCGTCATCAACACCTGGGCGATCCCCTCGCCGGCCCCCAACCGGGACATGGTCGTCGCGCTGGCGATCGCGATCCCGACCTACGTCATGCTCGCCGCCGCGGTCGGCACCGTCTGGGGCACGACCGCCGCGTTGCGCGCGCTGCGCTGGGCGACCCAGCCGGAGGTCGACCCCGACCGCACCCAGCGCGCTCGCGCCCTGCGGGTGCCGCTGGTGCTGACCGGCGCGCAGCTGCTGATGTGGGGCGTCGGCACGGCCCTGTTCACGGTGCTGACGATCGTCCTGCAGCCGTCCCGGGCGCTCGGCACCGCGCTGACCGTCGGCATCGGAGCCGTCGTCGTCGCCGGGGTCTCCTACCTGCTGACGGAGTTCTCGCTGCGCCCGATCGCGGCGCGGGCGCTGACCGACGTGCGGGTCACCGGCCGGGTCCGCGGGGTGGGGGTCGGCCCGCGGATGGCGATCTTCTGGACCCTCGGCACCGGTGCCCCGGTCGTGGGGCTGATGATCGCCGCGATCCTCGCGATCACGCCGGCCGGCAACGACGCCACCCTGGAGCAGCTGGCGGTCGTGACGATCATCGTGTGCGTCATCGTGCTGGTCTTCGGGTTCCTGCTCACCGACCTCAACGCCCGTTCCGTGGTCGCGCCGATCCTGTCGGTGCGCGACGCCCTGCGCGCCGTGGAGAACGGCCGCCTCGACACCGACGTCGTCGTGTACGACGGCACCGAGCTCGGGCAGCTGCAGAGCGGCTTCAACGCGATGGTCGCAGGGCTGCGCGAGCGCGAGCAGATCCGTGACCTCTTCGGGCGCCACGTCGGCGAGGAGGTCGCGGCTGCGGCCGCCGCCCTCGGCGCCGGCGAGATCGAGCTGGGCGGTGAGACCCGCGAGTGCTCGGTGCTCTTCGTCGACCTGGTCGGCTCGACGACGTACGCCACGCAGCACGGGCCGACCGAGGTCGTCGCCGTGCTCAACCGGTTCTTCGCGGTCGTCGTCGACGAGGTCGACCGCCACCACGGCCTGGTCAACAAGTTCATCGGCGACGCGGTGCTCGCGATCTTCGGCGCGCCCGTCGAGCACGAGGACCACGCCGCGGCTGCGCTGGCGGCCGCCCGCGCCATCGCCCGCCGGCTCCGCGAGGAGGTGCCGGAGGTGGGCGCCGGGATCGGCGTCGCGACCGGCCAGGTCGTCGCCGGCAACGTCGGGCACGAGCAGCGCTTCGAGTACACCGTCATCGGTGACGCGGTGAACTCCGCGGCCCGCCTCACCGACCTCGCCAAGGACGTCCCCGGCTGCGTCCTCGCCGCGTGGGACACCGTCGAGGCTGCCCGCCGCACCGACGCCGCCGAGGCCGGCCGCTGGGTGGAGGACGGTGAGACGATCCTGCGGGGCCGGAGCACGACGACCCGGCTGGCCGTGCCGGAGGACGGGAGCTGCTGATGCGACGCGTGACGGGCGCGGTGGTGGCCGCACTGGCACTGGTGGCGGGCGTGCTGGTGGGACCGGCGACGGCGGCCCCGTCAGCGGTGCGCATCATCGACCCGCCTGAGTTCGTCCCGATCGATGCCGTCGCACAGCTCCTCGTCGCAGGTCTCGACGAGTCACCGCCCGACGGCACACCCGTTGCGTTCGCGTGGGACCTCGACGACGACGGACAGTTCGATGATGCGTCCGGCGACGCCGCACTCTGGAACCCCGCGCTGCGGGCAACCGTCGGGGTGGGCGCCTACGACGTGTCCGTGCAGGCAGTCGTGGGTGGGCAACAGTTCGTCGACACGTGGACGATCCACGTCATCGAGCAGTTCAAGGTGAGCCTCGGCCCTGACATCTCGGTCGCCGTCGGTGACCAGGTCTCCATCGGCGCCACGGTCTCGAACTTCCCCTTCTGGAGCACCCGGACCTACCAGTGGGAGCTCGACGGCGACGGGGACTACGACGACGCGCCGCCCTCCGCTGAGTACGTCACCCTGGACTGGACCGAGCCCGGGATCCACCTTGTCGGTGTTCGCGTAGGTCACGACGAACAAGCCCCCGGGGCACTCCCGGCCGAGGCGACGAAGCGGATCACCGTGCGGATCGCTCTCGCAACCGTCAGCCTGCCTCTAAGGGGCCGGCCGGGTCAGACGCTCACGGCCAGTGGAGCGGCTCCTGCACCGACAAGCGCGACCCGCACCTGGACCTGGCTGCATGACGGCACGCCGATCGCCGTGACGAACGTTCCGACGTACCGCTTGGGCAAGGCCGACGCTGGTCGCCGTGTGTCCGTTCGCGTGACTGCCACGCTGGACGGCAAACCGAGCGCCCTTCCGGTCACGAGCGGATTCGTCAACGTCGCCGCCCTCAACCTGACCCGCCCGTCCTTCACCGGCACCGCCCGCGTCGGCCGCAGGCTCACCGCCCGGAGGGGGACGTGGCAGGCGCCGGGCCACACCTACGCCTACCAGTGGCTGCGCAACGGCAAGGTCGTCCGCGGGGCGACCCGGAGCACCTACACGACGACGAAGGCCGACCGCGGTCGCCGGATCTCGGTGCGGGTCACCGCGCGGCGCAGCGGTTTTCCTGCGGTGAGGGCGGTCAGCCAGGCACGCTCGATCGGTCGCTGAGCCGCTCAGGCCAGCGCGTCCAGCGCCCGCGCGACCAGGGCGAGCAGCCGGGCGGTGTCCGCCTCCGGGAGCACGTCGGCCAGCTGCGCGTCGCGCTGGAGGACGGCCAGGCCGTGCACGGTTGCCCAGCCGATGGTGGCGAGCTCCTCGGTCGGCACGGCGGTCCCCCAACCGGCGGCCTGCGCCGCGGCGACCACGCCGACGATCAGCTCGCGGTGGCGGCCGCGCACGTCGACCAGCGCCGGGTCGTCGGCGTGCAGCAGCTCGGGGCGGAACATGACGTCGAACATCGTGGGTCGGCGCAGCGCGAACTCCACGTAGGCCGCGCCCGCTGCCGCGACCTGCGCACCCGAGCCGACCTCCGCGCCCGCGACCGCGGCGGCCGTGTGCTCCACGAGCAGCTCGAAGCCCTCGACGGCGAGCGCGGTGAAGAGCCCCGCGCGATCGTCGAAGTGGTGCGCCGTGGCCTGGTGGGAGACCCCGACCCGGCGAGCGATGCCGCGCAGGCTGGCCCGGGCCGGGCCGCTGGAGGCGATCTCCTGCTCGGCGGCCCGCAGCAGGCGCTGGCGCAGGTCCCCCCGCCTCACGACGCGTCCCTCATGACCTGTTCCTCATGCCCCGGAGTCTGCCCCGCCGGCGGCCGGCTCCACACGCTGCGGCCACCACAGCCGACGGCCCAGCAGTGTGGCGATGGCCGGCACGAGCAACGAGCGCACGATGAAGGTGTCCAGCAACAGGCCCACCGCGATGGTGAAGCCGACCTGGCCGATGGTGGTCACCCGTCCCGCGAGCAGGGCCAGCATGCTGACCGCGAAGATCACGCCCGCGGTCGTGATCACCCCGCCGGTGGCGGCGGTCGCCCGGGCGATGCCGGTGGCCGAGCCGTCCGGCGCCTCCTCGTGGATCCGCTTCGTCAGCAGCAGGTTGTAGTCCGCACCGACCGCCACGAGGATCACGAACGCGATGGCTGCGACGGTCCAGTCGAGCTGGACGTCGAGTCCGTACTGCCAGACCAGCAGGGACAGGCCCATCGCCGCGCCGTACGACAGCACGACGGTGGCCATCAGCGCGAACGCCGCGACCAGGCTGCGCAGCAGCAGGAGCAGGACGAGGAAGACCGCGACCAGCGAGCAGAGCGCGATCACCTCGAGGTCGGACGTGGAGTACGCGCGGAGGTCGTTGTTCGTGGCCGCCATGCCGGTGACCGACACGGTGGCGTCGTCGAGGCGGGTTCCGTTGAAGGACGTCTCGATGAGGTCGCGCACGTCGGCCGCACGCCGGGAGGCCTCGGGCCCGAAGGCGTCGGTGCTGCCGAGGACGGCGATCCGCGCGGTGCGGCCGTCCTCGGAGACGAAGAGCCGACTGGCAGCGGCGAAGGACTGGTTCTCGAGAGCCGTCGGCGGGAGGTAGAAGCCGCCGGCGCCCGGGCCGTCGGCGGCGCGGCGGGTCTTCTTGAGGTGGCGGGCGGCCGCCGCGAGCCCTTCCTCCAGCTCGGGCAGCGTGGCCGCGACCTGCTCGGTCCCGCCGCGCAGGCGGTCGGCGCCGGAGGCGAGCTCGTCGGCGCCGCCGGCGAGCTCCTCGAGCCGGTCGGCGAAGGTCCGCTGCCCGGCTGCAAGCTGCTCGGTGCCGGTCCGCGCCTGGGCCAGGCCGCCGCGCAGCTGGCGCAGGCCGCCGCGCAGGTCGCCGGTGCCCCTCGCGAGCGTGCGCGCGCCCTTCGCGGCCTCGCGCAGGCCGGGCAGCAGCTGGTCGCGCTCGGCCTCCCAGATCTGCTTGATGCCGTCGCGCGCCTGGCGGCACGCGGGGTCGAGGCCGCAGGTGAGGCTCTTGCGGGACAGCGCCTCGTGCACCAGGGCGAGGCCCTCGACGGCGACCTCCACCTGGTCCGCGGCGGTGCTCAGGCCCGTGGCGAGCGCGGCGGCGCCGGTGCGCAGGTCACCGGTGCCGGACACGGCGGCGTCGGCGCCGTCGAGCAGCTGCTCCATGCCGGCGGAGAGGCGGGCGCTGGCGGTGGCGATCCGGTCGGCCCCGGTGACGGCCTGGCCGGCGCCCTCGGCGAGCTGGCTGGCGCCGTCGTCGAGCCGGGTGGCGCCGTCGGCCAGCTGCCGCGCGCCGCCGGCTCCCTCGGCCACCCTGGCCTTCGCGTCGCCGAGCCGGTCGCCGACCTCGCCGGACTGGTAGGCCACCGACGCCTGGGTGATCGGCTCGCCGGTGGGGCGGGTGACGGTGCGGACGAGCGCCACGCCCTCGTGCTGCTCCACGGCGGCGGCCGCCCGCTCGATGAGGGCGAGGTCCCTGGTGTTGCGCAGGTCGTGGTCGGCCTGCACGAGGACGTAGTCGGGCAGCACCTCGTTGACCGGGAAGTGCCGGGCCAGCAGGGCGAAGCCGCGGTTGCTCTCGGCCTCCTCCGGCAGCGGGTCGCGGATGTCGTACGACAGGTCGAGGAGCGGGAAGAGGGCGGCCAGCAGGGTGAGCGGGACCGCGGACGCGGCCAGCATCCGCACCGGGTGCGCCGCGACGACGTTGGCGACCCGCTGCCAGACCTCGCCCGCCTTCGACTCCCGCGGCTCGGCCCAGCCGCGCCTGCCGGCGAGCGCGAGCAGCGCCGGGGTGAGGGTGAGGCTGAGGACCAGGTTGACCGCGATGCTCACCGCGATCGCCGGGCCGGTCGTGTTGAAGAACCCGAGGTCGGCGACGACCATGCACAGCGTCGCGAGCACCACCGTGACGGCGGAGCCGGCGATGACGCCGCCGACCCGGCTGGCGGCGATGCCCGCGGCCCGCACCGGGTCGACGCCGAGGCGGCGCTGCTCGTGGTAGCGGGCGACGAGGAAGACGGCGTAGTCGGTGCCGGCGCCGAGGATGACCGCGGTCAGGAAGGACCCGCTGAAGGTCGAGACCGCGAAGAAGTCCTCCATGCCGCACCACGCCACGACCGCACGGCCGGCAGCCAGGCCCAGCCCCACGACGCCGAGCACGATGACCGGCACGGCGAGCGCGCGGTAGATGACGAAGAGGATCAGCCCGATCAGCCCGATCGTGACGATCGTGATCCGCAGGACGCTCTCCTCCGTCTCGACCGTGAGGTCGACGACGGTCGCGGTCGGTCCGGTGACCTCGACGACGAGGCCGTCGGGGGCCTTGTCCCGCACGACGTCGCGCACCGCCGACACCTGGCGCAGCGACGACGGCGCGCCGGTGGCGCCGGTGATGCCGACGAGCACGTAGCGGGCCTGCCCGTCCGCGCTGGTCAGCGCCTTGCGCAGCCCGGGCTGGCGGATGTCCTGGACGAACACGACGTCGTCCTCGAGCGCCCCGAGGTCGTCGACCAGCGACTCGGCGAAGAGCCGGTCGGCCCTCGTCAGGCCGCTGGCCCGCTCCATCGCCACGACCACGAAGCTCTCGCTGCCGCCGTTGCCGAACGCCTCGTCCATCGCCTTCACGGCCACCATCGACGGCGCGTCCCCGGGCACCATCGGCGAGGAGTCGCGCCCGGCGACCTCCTCCAGCTGCGGCACCGCGACGTTCACCACCGCGGTGAAGGCGAGCCAGGCGAGCACCACCCACGCCGCCCGTCGTACGACGAAGCGGGCCCAGCCCGCGGCCTTCGTGCCGGTGTCCCCGCCGGCCGTCCCCTTGGTCACCCTAGGAAACTAGAACCGGTTCCTTGCCAGTGGCAAGGAAGTGTGTCCGGACCCACTCCGCGGCCCCGATCGCCGTTTCCGGGTGGCACCCGTGTGGCAGGCTCGCCGCGTGACCGAGAACGACTTCACCCCCGACGCCATCGTCGTCGGCGCCGGCCTCGCCGGGCTCGTCGCGACCTTCGAGGCCACCCGCGCCGGCAAGAAGGTCCTGGTGCTCGACCAGGAGAACCGGGAGAACCTCGGCGGCCAGGCCTGGTGGTCGCTCGGCGGGCTCTTCCTCGTCGACTCCCCCGAGCAGCGCCGGATGGGCATCAAGGACTCCCGCGAGCTCGCCTGGCAGGACTGGCAGGGCTCGGCCGCCTTCGACCGGATCGGCGAGGGCGACGGGCCGGACC
The DNA here is from genome assembly GCF_000519005.1 of Nocardioides sp. J54. Classification (GTDB taxonomy): domain Bacteria; phylum Actinomycetota; class Actinomycetes; order Propionibacteriales; family Nocardioidaceae; genus Nocardioides. The sequence goes on from NZ_JAER01000032.1 coordinate 26,634, forward strand.
GCGGCGAGGACCACTGGGGCAGCCGCTGGGCCCGGGCGTACGTCGACTTCGCGGCCGGCGAGAAGCGCGACTACCTGCGCGCACTCGGCCTGAAGTCGCTCACGTTCGTCGGCTGGGCCGAGCGCGGCGACGGCTCGGCCAGCGGCCACGGCAACTCCGTCCCGCGCTTCCACCTGACCTGGGGCACCGGCCCCGAGGTCGTGCGGGTCTTCCTCGAGCCGGTCGAGCAGGCCGAGGAGCGCGGCCTGGTGCGCTTCGCGTTCCGCCACCGTGTCGACGAGCTGCTCATCGAGGACGGCCGCTGCGTCGGCGTGCGCGGCTCGGTGCTCGAGCCCAACGACGGCCAGCCGCGCGGCGAGGCCTCCAGCCGGGAGGTCGTCGACGAGTTCGAGGTGCGGGCGCCCGCGGTGCTGGTCTCCTCCGGCGGCATCGGCCACAACTTCGAGCTGATGCGCGCGAACTGGCCCACGGAGCGGGTCGGGCCGGTGCCGGAGCACATGATCGCCGGCGTGCCCGCCCACGTGGACGGCCGGATGCTCGCGATCAGCGAGTCCGCCGGCGCCAACCTGGTCAACCGCGACCGGATGTGGGCCTACGTCGAGGGCATCCACAACTGGGACCCGGTGTGGCCGAACCACGCGATCCGGATCCTGCCCGGCCCGTCGTCGATGTGGTTCGACGCCGACGGCAACCGGCTCACCGGCATGTCCGGCGTCCCGGGCGCCGACTCGATCGGCTCCATGAAGCAGGTCCTGGCCACCGGCGCCGACTACTCGTGGTTCGTGCTGACCCAGTCGATCATCGAGAAGGAGTTCGCCCTCTCCGGCTCGGAGCAGAACCCCGACTGGACCGGCAAGGACGTCCGGCTGATGCTCAAGGAGCGGCTCGCCAAGGGCGCCACCAGCCCGGTCGAGGCGTTCAAGGAGCACGGCGACGACTTCGTCGTGGCGGACAACCTGGACGACCTCGTGGCCGGCATGAACCGCATCGCCCGCGGCGGGCGGGTCCTCGACGTCGAGCACCTGCGCCGGCAGGTCGAGGACCGCGACCGCCAGGTCGACAACCCGTTCTGCAAGGACGCCCAGGTGATGGCGATCCACAACGCACGACGTGACCGCACCGGCAAGATCATGCGCGTCGCCAAGCCGCACCGGATCCTCGACCCCGCACACGGCCCGCTCATCGCCGTACGGCTCAACATCCTGAGCCGCAAGACGCTCGGCGGCATCAAGACCAACCTCGACAGCCAGGTCGTCCGCCCCGACGGCTCGGTCCTCCCCGGCCTGTACGCCGCGGGCGAGGTCGCGGGCTTCGGCGGTGGCGGTGTGCACGGCTACAACGCCCTCGAGGGGACCTTCCTCGGCGGCTGCATCTTCTCCGGCCGCGCCGCCGGTCGCGCGATCGGACGGGGCTGACGTGGCCGGCGCGACGGACCCGGACCGACTCTCGCCGGACCAGGTCCCCGACGACACCACCGGCGGCCAGCTCGCCGGGTGGATCGCCGAGGACGTCGCGCGCTACCTCGCGGCGCGGCTCGCGGCCCTGGCCGCCTGCGTGGCCGTCGTGGCCGGCGCGCTGTCGGAGTCCGCGTCCACCGGACTCAAGGCCACCAGCGCCACCGCGGGCGGCGTCGGCCTGCTCGTGCTCCTGGTGACCGGCCTGCTCCGCGCCCGCCGCACCCGGCAGTGGTGGGTCATCGGCATCGTCCTGGCCACCTGCGCCGCCCTGCTCGCCGCCATCTGGCTCGGCTCCACCTGACCCGACTCCCCGGTCGAGATGTCACTCGTGGCGGGTCGAAGCGTCACTTGCGGCCGGTCGAGGCGTCACTTGTGGCCGGTCGAAGCGTCAGTTGTGGCGCGTCGAGACGTCATTTCCTGCCCAACCGATCCATCGACGTACGGCGTGACCACTCGACGGGCCAGAAGTGACCACTCGACAGGCCAGACCTGACCACTCAACAGGCCAGAACTGACCACTCAACAGGCCAGAACTGACCACTCAACAGGCCAGAGGTGACGTCTCAACGGGTGGGGTCCACGAGGATCTTCGCGTGCCGCTCGGGGTCGGCGAGGTCGTCGAAGGCGTTGGCGACGCCGTCGAGGCCGACGGTGCCGGTGACGAGCGGGCGGACGTCGACCTTGCCGGAGGCGATCCACTGCAGGGACTGGTGGAACTCGCTGGGGTCGTAGGCGAACACGAAGCGCAGGTCGACCTCCTTGTTGATCGCCATCGACGGGCGGAAGGAGTCCTGGCCCATGCACACCCCGACCACGACGACGCGGGTGAGCAGCGGCGCGTGCGCGACGACGTGCTCGATCATGCCGGGCAGGCCGACGCACTCGAAGACGACCGGACCGCGCGGCGTCGCACCGACCTTGTCGGCGGCGCGCAGGACGTGCGCCCACGGCAGCAGGGGTACGGCGCGCAGCTTGTCCATCGCGTCGAGGCCGACCTCGGCCAGCGCGATCGCCTCGGTCAGGTAGCGCCGCGAGTCGGCGAAGGAGGACCACGGCGACTCGGTCGCGGGGTCGACCACGACGTCGGCGCCCATCTGCGCGGCGAGCTCGCGGCGGGCGGGCGAGAAGTCGCTGGCGATGACGTGGCGCACGCCGGTGGCCTTGAGCATCGCGATGACCGCCAGCCCGATCGGTCCGCAGCCGACGACGACCGCGGTGTCGCGGGCGCCGACCTGGCCACGGCGCACGGCGTGCAGCGCCACCGCCATCGGCTCGGTCAGCGCGGCCGCGTCGGCCTCGAGGCCGTCGGGCACCCGCATGGTCATGGCGGCGTCGACGAGCACCTGCTCGGCGTACCCGCCCGGCGCCTTCGCGCTCAGGCCGGTGAGGTGCACGCCGTCCGGGGTGCGCAGCACCGGCAGGGCGACGACGCGAGCGCCCGCGGGGAAGGCCGAGCGCCGCGTGCCGGGCCCGTGCTCGGCGACGGTGCCGACAAACTCGTGGCCCATCACGACCCGGTCGGTCGAGCGCATGAAGTCCTCGTAGCCCAGGGCCGCGGCGTCGTCCGCGGTCTCGTCGCAGCTGGTGCGCGCGTGCAGGTCCGACCCGCAGATCCCGGCCCGCTCGACGTCGAGCAGGAGCTGGCCCTGCGCCGGCCGCAGGTCCGGGACGTCCTCGACGGTGAGCCGGGACTGGTGGCAGACGACGGCGCGCATGCGCGCAGCCTAGGGGAGGAAATGCGCAGCGCCCCGGCTCGTCGAGCCGGGGCGCTGCGTCAGGTACGACGCCGGACGGGTCAGGCGTTGTCGAGGGACTGGGCGACGCGGCGGTGCGCCTCCCAGATCTCCTCGGGCAGGCCGTCGAACTGCGCGAGGTGCTTCTCGCGGTGGCCCATCTCCTGCTGCCAGCGCTCGACGTCGATGCTCAGCACCGTGTCGAGGTCGGCGAGGGCCTGCTCGTCGAGGCCGTCGAGGAGCAGCTCCTCGCGCTTCGGCAGGACGCCGACGGCGGTCTGCACGCCCTCGACCTCGCCCTCGAGGTACTGCATCAGCCACACGAGCGGGCGCAGGTTCTCGCGGTAGCCCGGCCACAGGAAGCGGCCGTCCTCGCCGCGCTGGAACCAGTTGACGTGCGCGAAGATCGGCTTGGTCGTCGCGCGGCCGAGGACCTCGAGCCAGTGCGCGGCGTAGTCCGCCTCGGAGTAGGACATGAACGGGCGCATCGACATCGGGTCGTAGCGGAGCACGCCCTCGAGGCCGTCGGCGGCCGCGGTCGCCTCGGCGCCCAGGGTGAGGCCGTCGTAGACGCCCTCGGCGATGTCCTTGATCGCGCGGATCAGGGGCTCGCGGTCACGGGTGCGGCCACCGAAGATGATGCCGTGGATCTCGACGCCCTTCGGGTCCTCGAAGTCCTTGGCGACGTTCGGGACGTTCGCGAGGGTGGTGGTGAACCGGCTGTTCGGGTGCGCCCACGGGTCGTCGGCGTGCTCCGGCGCGCGGTCGGCGATGACCTCGCCCTTCCAGTCCTCCCAGCCGTCGAGGTCGGTCGGCTTCTCGCCGCGACCCTCCCACCAGACCTCCTGGGTCTTGGTGTTGTAGGCGACGTTGGTGAAGATCGCGCCGGTGCCCGGGACGATCGAGTCGATCGCGGTCGGGTTGGTCTTCTCGTTGGTGTCCTTGGCGACACCGAAGACGCCGTTCTCCGGGTTCATCCCGTAGAGCTTGCCGTCCTCGCCGACCCAGATCCACGCGATGTCGTCGCCGTAGAACTCGACGTAGTAGCGGTCACCGAGGGCGTCGGGCGCGAGCGTCATGGCGAGGTTCGTCTTGCCGGACGCCGACGGGAAGCCGCCGCAGATGTTCCACTTCTTGCCGGTCTGCTTGTCGGTGATGCCGAGCAGCATGAACTGCTCCACGAGGAAGCCGTTCTTCCAGCCGTCGTAGGCACCCTGGCGCAGGCCGTGGGCGATCTTGCCGAGCAGCGCGTTGCCGCCGTACGACGAGCCGAAGTGCAGGATCGTGCGCTCGTCGGCGACGGTCACGAAGTAGCGCTTGTCGTCGGGAGTGCCCTGGCCGAGGTTCTCCAGGTCGCCGGTGACGTGCACGGCCTTGACGAAGGAGTCGCCGAGGTCGTTGATGAACTCCACGCCGACCCGCGCCATGCGGATCATCTGGAGCACGACGTTGCGGTTGTCGGTGAGCTCGACGCCGGCGGCGAAGTTCTCCACCGGGGAGCCCTTGGGCGACATGAGGTAGGGGATGACGTACATCGTCTTGCCCGCCGAGGCGCCGGTCATCAGCTCGATGAGCTTCGGCTTCATCTCGGCGGAGGGCTTCCAGTTGTTGTAGACGCCCTTGTCGGCCTCGTTGCTGGTGGCAACGATGGTGCGCTCCTCGGCGCGCGCGGTGTCCTTGTAGTAGGAGCGCGAGTAGTAACGGCCCTCGCCGGCGGGGAGGAGCTCGCCTGCGTCCAGTGCCTCCTGGATCAGGCGCGCGTCGTCGGCCGCGGACACGACCTCGACGCGCTCTGCTCCCGTGATGTTGGCCCAGTGTGCGACGTACTCACGGACGTGGGGGTTGGTGAGTCCCGCCTCGTCGAGCGTCCGCTCCACATCAACCATGTGTTTCGCCAGCCTTTCGGTCCAAGTCAGCCGTGCGGGCACGCTACCCCACCGGCCACCCGGAAAAATCCGGGGTTCGAATCACTGTGATCCGTGGACACCGTCGTCCGCGTGACAGTCACCATGACACCGCTTCGCCGCCGACGCACATCCGCGCCAACCAGCGAGATCACACCCGTGAACGGCCCCGAACCCTTTGGATCGATCAAGGAAGCGGCGGCCCGGATCCTCTCAGGTGGCCGCCAGGAGGAGCTCACGGGCCCGGCGCAGCCGGCGGAAGTACGTCGCCCGCGACTGGTAGGTCGAGCGGAGCACCGACTCGTGGGGGGCCCCTCGCGTCAGGTAGCGCTGGGTGACGAGGTCGAGCAGCGCGGGCTCCTCGGCGAGGGTGGTGCTCGCCGCTCGCTGACCCCGGGTTGGGCAGCGGCGTCGTGGGGTAGGAAGCGCCCGTGGCACCCGCACGACAGGAGCACCGATGAACCAGCCGCCCCCGCCCTCCTCCGGACAGCCGGGCTGGGGGCCGCCCTCCGGACCCCCGCAGGGCCCGCCGCAGGGCCCGCCACAGGGCCCGCCACAGGGCCCGCCACAGGGCCCGCCTCCTGGCTGGGGACCGCCGCCGCAGGGCGGCCCGCAGGGGCAGCCCGGCTGGGGCCAGCCACCCCAGGGACCGCCCCAGGGCCCGCCGCCGGGCCCGCCGCCCGGGTGGGGCCCGCCCGGCCAGCCCGGGTACGGCGGTGGTGGCGGTGGCGGCCCGCGCCGGCACACGGGCCTGATCATCGGCATCGTCGCCCTCGTCGTGCTGCTCGTCGGCGGCATCGTGACGACCGCCGTGATCGTGGCCAACCGCGACGACGGCGACGAGAAGGCCAGCGGCGGCTCGTCGGCGACGACCGACGGGTCCCCCACGGACGCCACGTCCCCGACTGACGCCACCACCGACACGACCACCGACACGACGACCGAGGCGCCGACCGACGGCCCCTCCTCGACGGTCCCGTCGACGCCGTACTCCCCGAGCGACGACACCGGCGACGACGTGCACCTCGACGTGAAGTCCTCGGACTTCGAGGGCGACTGGGACTTCAAGTACGGCGACGTCACGCACAAGGCGAAGCTGCGCCAGTCGTGGGACCACGCCAGCTGCGCCCCCGTCGAGACCGGCTCGGTCTTCACCCAGCAGCGCTGCGAGTACGCCGTGCAGTGGAGCTACTCCGCCCTCAACGGCAAGGCCCGCGTCACGCACATCTTCCTGGTCTTCGACACCGAGCGGCACGCGAAGGCTGCCGAGGCGAAGGTCAAGGACAAGGACTTCGACCTGCCCGACGGCTCGATCCACGACGACTTCGTCCAGGGCAAGTGGAACCACAGCGTCTACGGCAACGTCGTCGGCGTGACGATCGGGACCACGAACGCGAAGGTCAACGAGAAGAAGCTGCAGTCGCTGGTGAACTACATGAACACCGACTACAAGGTCGCGCTGCTCTTCCAGTCCTGACCACGTCCGGTGCCGACCACGTCGCACCCCCTAGGCTCGGGCCATGGGGGACGACGGGGCACTCTCGCCGGACGACCGGCCGGGCGGGCGCAGCACGCTGGGCGAGCTCTACCGCACCGTGCCGGCGTCGGAGGAGTACGACGCCCGGGAGGGTGACGTCGAGGCGGCGCGCACCGCGTGGTGGCGCGAGGTGGCCCGCGAGGTCGCCCGGCTGGACCGCGAGGCCGTGGCCGAGGAGCTCGCCGCTGCCGGGAAGGCAGAGGGGGACGACGCCGCCGACGATGCTGCCGATCCCACCGAGGCTGGCGAGGCCTGCGACGGTGCTGGCGGTCCGGACGCGGAGACGCTCACGCCCGGCCAGGCGCTCGGCATGATCGAGCACCTGCTCGACGCCGAGGTGATCGATGACCCCGACGACACCGACGACATCGGTGACGACGACGGTGCTGACCGCGAGGGTGGCGAGGGCGGCGAGGCGGGTCAGTCCCGGTAGGCCGGTGCCCGCCGGCTCGGCGCCGGGTCGGCGCTGGCGAGCAGCGGGAGCACCCGTGGCGCGATGAGCACCGACAGCACCATCACGCTGGTGGAGCGGACCACCGACGACGACTGGTCGATGCGCACGAGGGTCGCCTGCAGCTCCGGGTGCGAGCGCGTCGCCACCCGGCACAGCACGTCCGAGGACCCTGTCGTCACGTAGGCCTCCAGCACCTGCGGGATGGCGGCCAGGTCGCGCGCCACCTCGTCGAGCGCGCCCTGCGAGATCTCGAGGGTGACGAACGCCTGCACCTCGTAGCCCGCGGCCGCGACGTCGATGGTCGGGTCCCAGTCGGCGATCACGCCCGCCTCGCCCATCCGCCGCAACCGGCTCTGCACGGTCGCCCGGGCCACCCGGGTGACGCGCGAGAGCTCGAGGTCACCGGCACGGGGGTGCTCGGTCAGCGCGGTCAGCAGGGCGATGTCGACCTGGTCGAGGGTGAGCGGTTCCGGCATCCTGTGATGCTAGCCAGATTGACCAGTCGAAGCACCCTCGACCTAGGCAGAACTGGCCAACCTGACGACCTCGTGGTGCGCAGGTTGTGAGCCCCGGGCGGGACTGTTGTGCTGCTCACATGTCCCTCCAGGAGACCCTGACCAACGAGGAGCGGCTCGCCGAGCTCGACCTCGACACGCTCAAGCAGCTCGTCGGCCTCGTCGAGTACGACGACCACGCGGACCCGTTCCCGGTGACCGGCTGGGACGCCGCGGTGTGGGCGGTCGGCAACGCCACCCAGTCGGCGCACTTCTTCATGTCCGCCTTCGGCATGGAGTTGGTGGCCTACTCCGGCCCCGAGACCGGCAACCGCGACCACATGGCCTACGTGCTCAAGTCGGGCGCCGTCCGGTTCGTGCTCAAGGGCGGCGTCGACCCGCGCAGCACCCTGCTCGACCACCACCGCAAGCACGGCGACGGCATCATCGACATCGCGCTCGAGGTCCCCGACGTCGACAAGTGCATCGAGCACGCCCGATCGGTCGGCGCGACCGTCCTCGAGGAGCCGCACGACGTCTCCGACGAGCACGGCACCGTGCGCGTCGCGGCGATCGCGACGTACGGCGACACCCGGCACAGCCTCGTCGACCGCAGCCGGTACGACGGCCCGTACCTGCCCGGCTACGTCGCCCGTACCTCCACCTTCGTCAAGCGGGACGGCGCGCCGAAGCGGCTGTTCCAGGCCCTCGACCACATCGTCGGCAACGTCGAGCTCGGCAAGATGGACGACTGGGTCGAGTTCTACCGCAAGGTCATGGGCTTCACGAACATGGCCGAGTTCATCGGCGACGACATCGCGACCGACTACTCGGCGCTGATGTCGAAGGTCGTCGCCAACGGCAACCACCGCGTGAAGTTCCCGCTCAACGAGCCGGCGATCGCGAAGAAGAAGTCGCAGATCGACGAGTACCTCGAGTTCTACGACGGCCCCGGTGCGCAGCACCTCGCACTGGCGACCAACGACATCCTGGAGACCGTCGACCGCCTGCGCGCCGAGGGCATCGAGTTCCTCGCCACGCCGGACTCCTACTACGAGGACCCCGAGCTGCGGGCGCGCATCGGCGAGGTGCGGGTGCCCGTCGAGGAGCTGCAGAAGCGCGGCATCCTCGTCGACCGCGACGAGGACGGCTACCTGCTGCAGATCTTCACCAAGCCGATCGGCGACCGTCCGACCGTCTTCTTCGAGTTCATCGAGCGGCACGGCTCGCTGGGCTTCGGCAAGGGCAACTTCAAGGCGCTCTTCGAGGCCATCGAGCGCGAGCAGGCGCGCCGCGGCAACTTCTGAGCCGCGACAACTTCGAGTCGAGGACGCGACATGGCGCACTACCAGCGGATCGGCGACGTACCGCCGAAGCGGCACACCCAGCACCGGGCGGAGGACGGCACCCTCTACTTCGAGGAGCTGATGGGCGAGGAGGGCTTCTCCTCCGACTCCTCGCTGCTCTACCACCGCCACCTGCCGTCGGCGGTCGTGGAGGCGCGGGAGTGGGACCTGCCCGACCAGGCGACCACCCCCAACCACCCGCTGGTGCCGCGCCACCTGGCGCTGCACGACCTCTTCCCCGGTGACGACTGGACGTCGGTGGACGCCGTGACGGGGCGCCGGCTGGTGCTCGGCAACGGTGACGTGCGGATCTCCTACGCCGTGTGCGGGGCGCCCTCCCCGCTCTACCGCAACGGCATCGGCGACGAGTGCGTGTACGTCGAGTCCGGCACCGCGCTGGTCGAGACGGTCTTCGGCGCCCTCGAGGTCGGCCAGGGCGACTACGTCATCCTGCCGCGCGCCACGACGCACCGCTGGGTGCCGACGGGCCGGGACCCGCTGCGCGTCTACGCGATCGAGGCGAACAGCCACATCACCCCGCCGAAGCGCTACCTGTCGCGGTTCGGGCAGCTGCTCGAGCACGCGCCGTACTGCGAGCGCGACCTGCGCACGCCGTCCGCGCCGCTGCTGGCCGACGCCGGCACCGCGGGGCCGGTGGAGGTCTTCATCAAGCACCGAGGCCCCGGCGCGAACGGGCTGGCCGGCACGGTGCACGTCGTGCCCCAGCACCCGTTCGACGTCGTCGGCTGGGACGGCTGCCTCTACCCGTACGTCTTCAACATCGCCGACTTCGAGCCGATCACCGGCCGCGTGCACCAGCCGCCGCCGGTGCACCAGGTCTTCGAGGGCCACAACTTCGTGATCTGCAACTTCGTGCCGCGCAAGGTGGACTACCACCCGCTGTCGATCCCGGTGCCCTACTACCACTCGAACGTCGACTCCGACGAGGTGATGTTCTACGTCGGCGGCGACTACGAGGCGCGCAAGGGCTCCGGCATCGGGCCGGGCTCGATCAGCCTCCACCCGGGCGGGCACGCGCACGGCCCGCAGCCGGGCGCCTACGAGCGGTCGATCGGCGTGGAGTTCTTCGACGAGCTCGCCGTCATGGTCGACACCTTCCGCCCGCTGGAGCTCGGCGAGGGCGGCCTCGCCTGCGACGACGGCGTCTACGTGACGTCGTGGGTGCGCAACGACACGAGCACAGACGCCAGCACAGACACCAGCAACGGTGGGGGTGCGTCGTGACCTTCCCGCTGCTGCTCGACGACGCCGCGATCTTCCCGCCGGGCAACCTGCCCCTGCCCGACGCGGTCCGCGCCCACCTCGCCCACGGCGTCGCGCCGTACGCCGACCTGCTCGGCCCGCTGGTCGTCGCGCTCGCCGACCTCCCGGCCCTGGCCGAGACGACCGCCGACCTGCCCGCCGGCAGCATCGCGGTCAGCGTCACCGTCCCCTCCCCCGCGGTCGTGGCCGCTGCCGTGGAGCGGGCGCGCGGCATCCGCGCCGTCCGGCTGGCCGCGCTCGAGGTGGCCGTACCGGAGGGGGTGGCCGCCGGGGACGTCATCCCCGCGCTGGACGCCGCCCTGGGCGGACCTGACCGACGAAGCTCACACCTGACCGACGAAACTTCGTCGGTCAAGGAGGAGTTTCGCCGGTCGACCGGCGAAACTCTCCCGACGACCTACGTCGAGCTCCCTCGTGACGAGCGCCGCCCGGCGCTGGTCGCGGCGCTGGCCGGCACGGCGCACCACGCCAAGCTGCGCACCGGCGGGGTGCGGGCCGAGATGTACCCCGACGAGACCGAGCTGGCGGACGCGGTCGTGATGCTGGTGCGCGGCGGCGTGCCGTTCAAGGCGACCGCCGGGCTGCACCACGCGGTGCGCAACACCGACCCGGAGACGGGGTTCGAGCAGCACGGCTTCCTCAACCTGCTCGCCGCCACCGACGCCGCTGCCCAGGGCGCCGGTGCCGACGCGGTGGCCGCCGTCCTCGCCGAGCGCGACCCCCACAAGCTGCCGGACCGGCCCCGGCCCACGCTCCTCGGCTCCATCGGCACCTGCTCGATCACCGAGCCGGTCGACGAGCTGACCGACCTCGGCCTGCTCCCGGAGGTGGTCCGATGAGCAGCCCTGCCCCTGCCAGCGCCACCGGCACCGGTCCCGACCTGTTCGGCCCGGCCAACCTGCCCTACGGGATCTACTCCGTCGACGGCTCGCAGCCGCGCGCCTGCACCCGCCTCGGCGACTACGTCATCGACCTGGGCCGGCTGCTCGGCGACCCCGTGCTCGAGCAGCCGACGCTCGACGCCTTCCTCGCCCAGGGCCGCCGGCGCTGGGACGAGGTGCGCGGCGCGATCACCGAGGCGCTGTCCGGTGGCCTGCCGGCCGACGGCGTGCACCCGGTCGCGGACGTCGTGCTGCACCTGCCGTTCACGGTCGCCGACTACGTCGACTTCTACGCCTCCGAGCACCACGCGTCGAACCTCGGTCGGCTGTTCCGCCCGGACAACCCGAACCCGCTGCTGCCGAACTGGAAGCACCTCCCGGTCAGCTACACCGGCCGCGCGGCGTCGGTCGTCGTCTCCGGCACCGAGGTCGTCCGCCCCTGCGGGCAGCGGATGCCGGCCGGCGCCGAGGTGCCGGCCTTCGGCCCGTCCACGCGCCTCGACATCGAGGCCGAGCTCGGCTTCGTGGTCGGGGTCGGCAACGAGATGGGTACGCCGATCGCCGCCGCCGACGCCGAGGAGCACCTCTTCGGCGTGGTGCTCTTCAACGACTGGTCCGCACGCGACATCCAGGCGTGGGAGTACGTCCCGCTCGGCCCGCACCTGGGCAAGTCCTTCGCGTCCACCATCTCCCCGTGGGTGGTGCCGATGGCCGCGCTCGAGGCCGCCCGCGTCGACACCCCGGTGCAGGACCCGCCGGTGCTGCCGTACCTCGCGATGGACCGTCCCTGGGGGCTGGACATCGAGCTCGAGGTCGAGTGGAACGGCGAGGTCGTCAGCCGGCCGCCGTACTCCTCGATGTACTGGTCGCCCGCGCAGATGCTGGCGCACCTGACCGTCAACGGCGCCCCGACCCGCACCGGCGACCTGTTCGCCTCCGGCACGATCTCCGGCCCCCAGCCGGACCAGGTCGGCTCGTTCATCGAGCGCGGCGGCGGCTTCCTCGAGGACGGCGACGAGGTCGTCCTGCGGGCCACCGCCCCCGGCGTCGACGGCACCCGGATCGGCTTCGGCGAGTGCCGCGGCCGGATCGCGAAGGCGCGCCCGTGACCGCTACCGCGACCACCACCAGCACCACCCCCACCACCACCCCCACCACCACCCCTTCCACCAGGCGAGGACCCGACATGAAGAACCTGCTCGAGCGCTTCGAGGCCCGACCGCCGGAGATCGTCTTCGAGTGGCACGACCCCGAGACCGAGGCCAAGGGCTGGGCGGTCATCAACTCGCTGCGCGGCGGCGCGGCCGGCGGCGGCACCCGGATGCGCGCCGGGCTGGACCGCAACGAGGTCGAGTCGCTGGCCAAGACCATGGAGGTGAAGTTCACCGTCTCCGGACCCGCGATCGGCGGCGCCAAGTCGGGCATCGACTTCGACCCGACCGACCCGCGCCGCGAGGGCGTGCTGGCGCGCTGGTTCAAGGCGGTCACCCCGCTGCTCAAGACCTACTACGGCACCGGCGGCGACCTCAACGTCGACGAGCTGCACGACGTCATCCCGCTGACCGAGCGCCACGGCCTGTGGCATCCGCAGGAGGGCATCGTCAACGGCCACTTCGCCGCCGACGAGCGCGAGCTGGTGCAGCGCGTCGGCATGCTGCGGCTCGGCGTCTCCAAGGTCGTCGAGGACCCGCGCTACACGCCGAACCGCGACGCGAAGTACACGATCGCCGACCTGGTCACCGGCTGGGGCGTCGCCGAGTCCGTCGTGCACTACTACGCGACGTACGGCGCCGCGGCCGGCCAGTCGCTCGAGGGCAAGCGCGTCATCGTGCAGGGCTGGGGCAACGTCGGCTCCGCAGCGGCCTACTACCTCGCCCAGGCCGGCGCCCGCGTCGTCGGCATCATCGACCGCAACGGGGGGCTGATGAACCCCGACGGCTTCACCCGCGACGAGGTGCACGCGCTCTTCCTCGGCAAGGCGGGCAACACCCTGCGGGCCGAGGGCCTGGTGCCCTTCGAGGAGCTCGACGACCGGATCTGGGACATGGGTGCGGAGATCTTCCTGCCCTGCGCGGCGTCGCGGCTGGTCACGGCCGAGCACGTGAAGCGGCTGGTCTCCGGCGGGCTCGAGCTGATCTCGGCCGGCGCCAACGTGCCCTTCGCGGACCCGGAGATCTTCTACGGCCCGACCTACGAGTTCGCCGACCAGCACGTCGCGGTGATCCCCGACTTCATCGCCAACTGCGGCATGGCCCGGACCTTCACGCTGCTGATGGAGGGCATCGGCGAGGTCTCCGACGAGCTGATCCTCGGCGACGTGTCCCGCACCATCCGCACCGCGCTGGAGAAGTGCCACGAGCGCTCGGCGCACCCGACCCTGGTCGCCGCGACGGCGCTGGAGATCGCGCTCGACCAGCTGGTCTGACCGGGGCATGGTCAGCGCGGGGCTCGCCTTCTATCGTGGGCCCCCGAGCGGCGACGCGTGGACCGTCCCAGCCCGGGACGGGGCGCCGCAGCTGAGGGGAACCGATGGACATGGCCGACGACGACCTCCGCCCGCCGACCGACGAGACCGCCACCAGCGGCCCGGGAGCCGAGCGCGGGTCGCCCCTGACCGACCCGCGGCCGCGCGAGCCGCTCACGGACCCGCTCGACCCCGCCGACCTGGCCGACCCGGCCGCCCCGGTGGGGACCGCTGCCCCGGGCGACCCCGCCGAGGAACCGGCCGACACCGCCCCCACGGTGGAGTCGCGCTCGCTGCGCGAGTCGTGGCCGCTGTCGACGGCCGTGAACGGCGCGGGCTCCTCCGCCCCGTCGACCGCGCAGTCCGAGGACGACGCGACCGGCGCGCCGTCGTACGAGCGACCGGTGGCGGACGAGCCGACCGTCCCGGACAGCACCACGCTGCCGTCGGCGCAGACCTTCCAGGACCTGATCGCGCTGCGCCGCGAGGCCGAGGAGTCCGCGGCCGCCGCGCTGCACGAGCGGCGTGAGGCCACCAGCCAGGCGTCGCGGATCATCGAGGAGGCGATGCGGGCCTCCGAGGCGCTGCAGGGCGAGGCGCTGCGCGACCTCGAGCAGCGCAAGACCGCCGCCGAGGCCGAGGCCGCCGCGATCCTCGAGCAGGCCCGCGCCGAGGCGGCCGAGATCGTGCGCGCCAGCGAGGACGACGTCCGCGAGGCGCAGCGCCTGCGCGCCGAGGCCGCCGCCGAGCGCGAGCGGATCAACGGCGAGCTGGAGCGGATCCGTCGTACCGCCCAGGAGGAGCTGTTCGCCGAGGCCAACCGCCACGCAGCGCGGATGGACGAGATCCGGACCCGCGTCCTGCACGGCGTCGAGGCGATCACCGAGGGCCTGCGCGGTCCGGCGTACGACGCCGCGCCGTCCTTCCGCACCCACGTCGCGCCCGAGCCGGCCCGCGCCGGGCTCCCGCCCGTCGTGGAGGCACAGCCGGACCCGGCGCCGGCCCCGAGTCCCGAGCCGACCGTCGAGACCCCCGAGCCCCAGCGCGTGTCCTTCTTCGACCCGCCGGCCGCCGACCCCGCCCCGGCGGCACCGGCAGCCTCGTCGGCCCCGTCGGCCGAGGCGCCGCCGGCTGAGGAGGCCGTCGGCACCGGCCCGACCACGGCGAGCCACGCGGCGGATCCGGCCGAGGACGGCGGCTTCGCCGGCTACGGCAACGGCTCGACCCCCGGCTTCGTCTCGCCCCCGCCCGGCATCCCGGCCGACGCCCCCATCACGCCGTACCGCCCCGACGGCTCCTCCCCCACGGCGGCCTCCCCCACCCCCGACCCCGCCGACGAGCCCCCCGTGCGCAAGCGCGGCTGGCGCAGCCGCCGCTCCTGACCCTGTGGACGAGCTGCGGTAGTCCCGGGTCAAGAGCACCCTCGACCGGCGTGTCCCGGTGCCTTTGACCCGGGACTACCGCCCTTGTCTGACGATCTCCGGGCCCGTTCCGGCGGGATAGTCCCTGACGAAAAGCACCGTCGTACGGCGTGTCGCGGTGCTTTTCGTCAGGGACTACCGCCCTGGCCCGGGTCAGAAGGGGCGGGTGGCGACGACGCCGTCGCTGCTGGCGAGGGTGAAGGTGCCGGAGGGCTGGTAGAGCTGGTCGAGGCCGTCGAAGGCGGCGGCGTGGACGCGCAGCTGGGTCGGGGTGCCGGACTCGCCGTAGGAGCAGACCAGCGCGCCCTGGCCGCCGGGGCCGAGGACGAGGCCGGGGTTGGCCCGCGGGCTGACCGCGGTCCCGCTCGAGGTGCGGCAGAACCACCCGTCGCCCGCGAAGGCCTCGACGTGGCTGAGCCGGACGGGCTGGTCGAAGGCGAAGGTCGCGGTGACGTCGTCGGCCGCGTCCGCGTCGTCCGCACCCACGCCGACGACGAGGTCCCAGTGGTTGAAGTTCGCCAGCGCGTGCGACGAGACGCCGAACGACGCGAGGGTGACGCAGGAGCGGTGGTCGCCCAGGTCTCCGCTGAAGGTACGACGACTCCCGGCTCGCAGCGCGTAGCCGTCGCGTGCCGTGGCCCGCACCTCCCACCGACCCGAGCGTCCGTCGCCGGCCGTGCGCTCGTAGCGGACCCCGCGGGTCGTCGGGAGGGTGAGGCTGCCCCACGTGCCACACGCGGTGATCGCGGTCGCGGTCGGTGCCTGCGCGACCACCACGACCGGCGGGTCGGGGCGCGGCGAGGGACTGGGCGACGGGCTGGGCGACGGGCTCGGCGTCGGTGAGGGCGCCGGCGACGGGGTGGGCGACGGCGCGGGACCCGGCCCCGGGTCGAGCGCCGGCGTCACCGGGGACGGGGAGACCACGACCGGGTCGGGCTCGGGCGCGGGGTCGGTGACCGGGTCGCTGGCCGGGGCCGGGTCGGCCGCGGCCGTCGTACCCGCCACCGACGGCGCGGCGTTGCTGGCCCCGGCCCGGGACGGGGCCGGGTCGGTGTCGCTGGCAGTGACCGCCCAGGTGACGCCGGCGATGCCCGCGGCCACCGCTGCGGCGGCGGCCACCACGGTGGTGCTCGTCGCGCTCGACGACGAGCTGCCGGCGCTATTGCCGCCCGACCCGCCGGCGCCGGCGAGCCCGGCGGCGCCGAGCAGCCAGGCCAGGCCCTTGCCCGAGGCGGGCAGGGCGCCGGCGAGGACCGCCGGGAAGATCCAGGCGGCGAGCTTGCGGTTGACCCGCTCGACCTGGAGGTAGGCCGCGAGGCACTCCTCGCAGCTCCCGACGTGCGCGGCGACCTTCTCCTCGGCGCGGGCGCTGAGGTCGCTGCGGACGTACTGGCTGAGCCGGGCCCGGGTCCAGGCGCAGTCCGACGCCGCGGCCTGGCCGACGACGTGCTGGCCGACGACGTGCTGGTCGAGGTAGGCGCGGCGCAGGCCCTCCCGGGCCCGGTGCGCCAGCGACGACACCGCCCCGGCGCGCATGCCGAGCAGGTCGGCGACCTCGCCGGGCTTGCGACCCTCCACCTCGACGTACCAGAGCACCTTCTGCCACGACTCGGGCAACGTGGCGAAGGCGTGCGCGGCGGTGTCGTCCGCCAGGTCCTCGACGAGCTCATCGGCCGAGGGCTGGGCGTCGTCGAGCAGCCACGGCTGGTCGGAGACGGGCGCCTCGCGCGGGGTGCGCAGCGAGTCGCGGAAGCCGTTGCGGATCGTGACGTGGAGGTAGGCGCGGAAATTGTCACGCGGACCGCGACCGGCCCGCAGCTGGGCGAGCACCCGCGCGAAGGACTCCGCGACGAGCTCCTCGGCCTGCTCCGCACCGACGAGGATGGTGGCGAGCTTGCGGGCGTCGTCGACGTGCTCGCGGTAGAGCTGGTCGAAGTCGAGACCGCCGGGCAGCGGCGCGCCGGCGACGGGCACGGTGTCCCGGCCCTGCTCGGCGGCCCCGTCGGCGCTCATGTTCCCTCCTCCTGCCCCGCCCCCACAGGCGCGGGACGACCCCACGATCGTAGGCCGCTACGGGTCCAACGGTGGCTCCGGAAAAAAGTTCGGGCAAATCGCGAAAACCGCGTGATGTTCCGTGCCGGGTCCCGTCTGGGTGGGTGCAAGGGCTGCTCCGGCGGCCGCACCACCCGAGGACGAGGACGTCACATGAGCTCCGTCGCCACCCGCACCCGCCCGGCACCGACGCCTGCGCCGGAGCTGCGCTCCCTCTTCGCCTCCCACCCGGTGCCGGTCCAGGCCGGTACGACGCTGCGGCGCATCCTCTTCGCGACGCTCGACCGCGCCGACCGGGTCCCCGCCGAGCACGCCGCGCTGTGGGATCGCTTCGTCCGGATCCTGGAGCAGAACCAGGCCGACCCGCGCTCGACCGCGCGCTGCGCCGTGCTCGCCAACCTCGTGTCGATCATCGTCTTCGACGAGCCCGCGGACTACGCGGCGACCGCCGAGCTCGAGGCGCAGGTCGGCCAGTCCCGCCTCGCCCGGCTGCAGCAGCGCGCCGCGATCGCGCTCGAGGACGACCCCGCGCTGCCGTGGACCACGATCGCCGTGCGTCGCCTGCTGCGCTGGGACCTCGAGAACCAGCTGGGCAACCACCCGGCCACGGAGGTCGACGTCGACGTCGCCACCACCTGCGCGGTGATCGCCCAGAACCTCGTCTTCGAGGACCTCGACCCGGAGGGCGTCGCCGCCACCCCGATCGTCACCGTCGCCCAGCTGCACCGCCTGCTCGACCACGGCTCGATCACCGACTGGCGCGCCCAGCTGAGCGCGGTCGCGGCCAGCCCCTGGGGCCCGTACGCCGACCAGCTGCTCGCGCTGGCGCAGTCCTCCGACCGTCCCTCGGCCCTCGCGGCCGTCGCCGGGTCGGTCGAGCAGTGCCAGGAGTGGTGCCGCGAGCGCGAGCGCGACCAGGTCGCCCGCGAGATCCGGCACCTCGTCGCCGTCAGCGGCGCCTCGCAGCGCGAGTTCGCCTCGCGCATCGGCACCTCGCCCTCGCGCCTGTCCACCTACGTGCGCGGATCGGTCACCCCGTCCGCCGCCATGTTGCTGCGCATCCAGCGGGCCTCCCGCATGCTGCAGCGCCAGTCCGGCCACCCGGTGCTCGCACCGCGTCGCCAGGACGCCACCTGACCGCCACGACGGGAGCGTGACGGCTGGCCGGGACCGCAGGGCTGGGGGGCTCGCGGTCCCGGTCAGATCGGGACTCGAGGAAGGGTCAGGGGTGCAGTGGGGGCATCCCTGACCCGGCCTCCATCGCCGCGCCCTCGAGCAGCTCGCTGACCGCGGCCGCCGCGCTGTGCCGGGGGACCCAGCCGAGCTCGTCGCGGGCGCGCTCGGTGCGCAGCAGCGGCACCGACAGCAGCGCGGACAGCAGGGACCCGGGCACCGGCACCAGCCGGGTCCACCACCCGGCCTCGACGACGCCGTGGACCAGGCCAGCGGGCACCTCGACGGTGCGGGCACCCACGACCTCGCCCAGCTCGCGGCGGCGCAGCACGTCGTCGGCCGCGAGGTTGAAGGCGCCGGTTACCGGGCGCTCGACCGCGGCGACGACCGCCTGGGCGACGTCGCCGGCGTGCACGGCCTGCATCCGCAACCCGGCCGGCACCGGCAGCACCGGCAGGAAGCGGCGGTCCAGCATCTTCGGCCGCAGCAGGGCGCCGCCGAAGATGCGCCGCTGCTCGCTGGCCGCCGAGCGCTGGAAGACGAAGGCCGGGCGCAGGCGAACCACCCGCGTGCCGGACGTCCCTGACGTCGAGGCCTCGAAGGCGTCGAGGATCCGCTCGTTGTAGGCCTTCTCGCGGCAGTACGCCGCGACGGACGCCCCGTCGGTCGTCCAGCCCTCGTCCACCGGCTCGTCGTGGTCGACCGGGGAGTACGCCGCGACCGACGAGGCGGTCACGAACGCGGGCACGCCCTGGCGTCGTACCGCCTCGAGGAGGCGACGGGTGCCCACGACGTTGGTCTCCCAGGTCTCGTCGGGCCGGTGCGTCGGCTGGAACTTCCAGGCGAGGTGGACCACCGCGTCCGCGCCTGCGACGACCGCGTCGAGGTCGTCCGCGCTGACGTCGGCCGGGTGCCAGGTGACGGCCGTCGCCTCCGTGCCCTGCGGCACCCGCGGACCGCGCCGGGCCACGCCGACGACCTCGTGCTGCCCGTCGGCGCCGAGCGCACGGAGGCAGGCGGACCCGAGGTTGCCGGTCGCGCCGGTGACGACGACCTTCACGAGACGGGCTTGCTGGAGACGATGCGCTCGCGCGAGACGGTGACGTGCAGCCGCTCGAGGGCCCGGACGTGCTCGTCGGCGCGCTCGAGCAGCCGGTCCAGCGCGTAGGGGTCGAGGCGGGGGTCGGAGTCGGCGGCCGCGCGCAGCACCTCGAAGCCGGCCTTCTTGCCGGTCACGGCCAGGCGCAGGGTCTCCAGCTCGATCACGTCGGTGAGCGGGCTGCGGCGGAAGAGGGTGCCGTTCGGCTTGAGCCGGCCCAGCACCTCACCGACCCGCGCGACCACGGTGCCGGGCAGGCTCGGGCGCAGGCCGACGCTGCGCATGATGCCGCGCAGCGCCTCGCGGTCGGCGAAGACCTCGTCGGACAGGGTGCGGATCTCGGCAGCCGCAGCGGGGTCACCGTGCGACCGTCCGACGCGCCGGAAGCCGGCCACGCCGGCGGTGGAGCCGACCCAGTGGTGCTGCAGGTAGCCCTTCAACACAGCGTCGTTCACGGGGATCACTCCTCAGGGGGTGTGGTGGGCCCCCGAGGTACCCCTCGCCGTCGATCACACACGACGGCCGTGGGGTGGTGTCGGTCGCTCAGCCGACGGTGCGGCCCTCCCGGCAGGCCTGGCAGGTCCACCACTGGACCAGCAGCTCGCCGTCGCGCCCGTACGTCGCGGGACCGATCTCGTGGGGCGTGCACTCCTCGCAGACCAGGCACTCCAGCTGCTTGACCTCACGGGCCTCGGACGACATGCGGGCACCGCCGTTCCGGTTCCGGGCGGCCAGCGCCGCCAGCTCGAGCGGGGTGGGCGGCCGCTCCTGCGGTCGCGAGGAGAAGTCGGTCGTCATGGCTGCACGCTCTCTGTCGGTGGTGCAGCGGAGGACGGCCGGGTCGGCCGGGATCAAGCAGCACTCCGTCCAGCGTAGGAACGCATCGCCCCGCGCGGTATCCGGGCAGCGCCGACTTGCAGTCCCGTTTGCGAAGCCTCGCTGAACCGCCCGGCCCTTCTGGCGGGATCAGGAGCGCAGCGTGGTGCCCGGCGTCTCGTCGAACAGCTGCCGGTAGGCCCGCCCGAAGTGTCCCTGGTGGGAGAAGCCCCACCGGGCCGCGATCTCGGCGACGGTGGTGCCGCCCGCCTCCGCGGCGCGGAGGTCACGGCGGGCCCGGGCGAGGCGGACCTCGCGCAGGTAGGCCGTCGGCGTGGTGTCGAGGTGGCGTCGGAAGGCGAGCTGCAGCGCGCGGATGCTGACGTGCGCCGCGGTGGCGACCTCCGCCGGCGAGAGGTCGAGGTGGGCGTTCTCGTCGATGAACGCCATCGCCCGCCGCAGCGCAGCCGGGTGGGCGTCCCGGCTGTCCGATGCGCCCCCGGGGTCGGCGGTCGTGGCGAAGGCACCGAGCAGCTGGGCGGCGACGTAACGGCTCGCCGTGCCGAGGACGAGGGGGTTGGCTGCCGCGGCGGGGTCGCTCAACACGGCCCGGTCGAGGTGGTCGATCGCGTCCCGCAGCCGCTGCGCGGCCGCGGCGTCGACGGGTCGGTGGTCGAGGAGCTGGATGGACTCGGCCCGGCCCGTCGGGGCCGCGACCTCGCTCAGCAGGGCGAGGTCGACCATCGTCACCGAGTAGTGCGACCGGTTGATCGTGCCGCCGTAGGACCGGTCCGGCGGGGCCAGGGAGAACATCTCGCCCGGTCCGAAGGACTCGTGCACCGACCCGTCAGGCCCGTGGTCCTCGACCTTGCCGGTGCGCACGTCGCAGAGCCCGATCCGGCCGAGCGGCTCGACGTCGTACGACATGACGAAGTCGAGCTCGACGCGGTCGACGGTCACGCCGTCGGACGCGCCGCGTGCGATCCTCGCGCGGGTCGGCCCGGTGCTCCCGATCCGCATCGGGGCGTAGTGCTCGTTCAGGAATTCCTCGGTCTCGCCGAGCTCGGTGCTCTCGAACAGCAGCACGCGCAACCACCTCCCCCGCGCCGTCGTCTGGAGGACGCTTCCCAGCCACGCTAACCCGGGAAGTCGCTGCTGGCCACAGTCCCGCGCTGCCTGCCACGCCGCAATGCGGGCCGGGTTGCTCCTCAGCGACCCCCCAGCTTCGCCAGGCACGCGGCGAGGCCGTCGGGCTGGAGGAGCTTGTCGAGGTTCCTCACTGTGCAGTCGAGGGTCTCGGCGAGGGGTGCGAGCACGTCCTTCGCCGCGGGCTTCGGCGCAGGCTTCGGTGTGGGTTTCGGTGCGGGCTTCGCGCGGTCCCCATCTCCACCGGACGGCTTCCCGGTCCTCGGCGTGGACGACGCGGGCGCACCTCCAGACCCGTCGCTCCCCTTCGCGGAACCGGGCCCGCCCCGCGCCGGCTGCGCGGCGGCACGTATCCCCCGATCCGTGCCGCCGCGGCCGTCGCGGCTGGTCGTGCTCCCCGCCGCGGGAACCGTCCCGGTGGGGCGCACGGCGATGCCGGCCGCCAGCGGGACGGAACTTCCGGCGGCGTACGAGCGGGCCAGGGCCAGGACCTGGTCCGCGTACGCCGACGACTGGTTGTAGCGCAGCACGGCGCGTCGGGCGCTCCCCGGCTGACGGAGGTCGGCGTCGCCGGAGCAGAGGTAGACGGCGGCCGCCAGCGCTGCGTCATCGACGTCCTGCGGGTTGCGCTGCCCGTCGTTGTCGGCGTCCACGCCGACGATGCCCCAGGTGGTGGGGATGAACTGCATCGGACCGACGGCGCGGTCCCAGGCCCGGTCGCCGTCGTACCGGCCACCGTCGGTGTCAGAGATCTGCGCCGTGCCGCGGCGGCCATCGAGCCGGATGCCGATGATCGGCGGGGTCGCGACGCCGTCGTCGTCGAGGGCACTGCCCCCGGCGGTGCCGTGCCCCGACTCGACGGAGCCGATCGCCGCGAGCAGCGGCCACTCGAGGCCGCAGTCCTCGTCGGCGCCGCGCATGATCGCGGCCGCCCGCTGGTAGGCCGCCATCGCCGGGGCCGGGACCGAAGTGCCGCTCCGCGCCGCGACGACCGCCACTCGTCCGCCGCCGGAGGCAGTCCGCGGCCCGGGCGTGGCGCTGCCCCGGGGGCTCGCCGGTGCCTCGACGCTGTCCGCCGGCACCTCGACGGCCGGCTCAGCGGCCTCGGCCGGGCCGGCGGAGCCCGCCGTGACGGTCGGTGCGGGGAGGGCCCCGGCGCCGGCCACGCTGAGCGTCCACGCCGCCGAGACCAGGGTGAGGGGCCCCAGCGCCGCGAGACGCGCCATGCGTCGCGTTCGGGTCTGCTGGTTCGCTGCCATGGCGAGGAGTCAACCCCGCGTGACCGGCGCCACACATCTGCCGTAGTGAGGAGATCCCTCCCCCGTTGGGGTGGTGCGGGCGCCCGCGTGCCTACGCATCGCGAGGCCGGGGTTTGAAAGCGGACGCGGGACGGAAGACGACTCCTGTCCACCCGACGGCCGACGCCTCGGGAACCTCACCACGAAGGAGCACGTCATGGCCGACCAGGAACTCACTTACGACGACATCGACGCCGCCGCCGACAAGCTGGACACCGGCAAGGAGGACATCAACAGCCTCCTGTCCGAGCTGCGCAGCCTCGTCCAGGAGCTGACCGAGAGCAGCTTCAGCACCAACGCCGCCTCCGTCTCGTTCCTCGACTCCTACGAGGAGGTCAGCGACGGCCTGGAGTCCGCCCTCGAGGCGATCCCGGCGATGGCGACCTCGCTGCGCCAGATGAAGACCGCGTTCGAGGACCTCGACAGCAGCCTCGCGTCGTCCTGACGACACCGCGCACAGCCCGCGAGCAGCAGAGGCCGGCGGCCCCGTGGGGGACCGCCGGCCTCCTGCGTCT
>NZ_JAER01000033.1 GCF_000519005.1 Nocardioides sp. J54
GACTCCTACGAGATCCCCGACCGCCACCGGGTGCGCGTGCAGCTGCGCGACCACACCTGCCGCTTCCCCAGCTGCACCACCCCCGCCACCAGGTGCGACCTCGACCACGCGACCGAGCACAACAAGGGCGGCCCCACCTGCCCCTGCAACCTCGTCCCCCTCTGCCGCAGGCACCACCGCGCCAAGACCCACGGTGCGTGGTCGTACCGCGTCCTGCGACCCGGCCACTACCTGTGGACCAGCCCCAACGGCGCACGCTTCCTGGTCACCCCCGCAGGAACCGCCGCCGTCAGCACCCCCGAACCTGATCGACCTTGACCGTGCCCCGGACCCCGCCCACGGGCGGGGTCATCACCATGGCCGAGGCCCTTTCTCGCGGCCGTTGAGCCGCCAGGCGCCCAGCGCCCACCGCCCCGCCGGTGGTTGAGGTGCGAGGCGCCCCAGCGCCGAGCCTCGAAACCAGCGGCCCCGGTGCACCCGACTGTGCCCGACACAGTCCGCCGTCAAGGCCCGGAGGTTTCGAGGCTCGGCCGCGGGCGGCCTCGCACCTCAACCACCGGGAGACAGCCCCCCACGGCGTCGTACGGTGCGCGGCCGCCGACACCAGCCACGCCGGAGCACACCAGCCTCACCCCAGCGACGCGACCACCTCGGCGGCGTCGGCGGTGGCGCCGCGGATGAGGGCGAGGCCGCGGGCGTCGCCGACGACGCGGACGTCGAGGCCGGGGAGGGTGGTGGTGAGGGCGTCGGCGAGGGAGGTGTCGGGGAGGACGTCGCCGGCGAGGACGACGGCGTCGGCGGGGAGCTCGCGGGGCTTGCCGTGGGCGGGGGTCCAGGCGACGGCGGTGGGGGTGATGGCGGAGACGGTGCAGCCGACGTGGGCGGTGACGCCGAGGCGGTCGAGGCGGTCCATGTGCTCGGTGCGGCGCTTGGCGCCGAACTCCGGGGCGAGCTCGTCGCCGGTGTGCAGGAGGGAGACGAGGGCGCCCTCGGCGGCGAGGGTCTCGGCCAGCTCGACGGCGGCGAGCCGGCCGCCGACGACCGCGACCCGGCGGGCGCCGGTGAGGGGGGAGGCGGGCACGCCGTGGTGGACGTGGGGGAGGTCGGCGCCCGGGAGGTCGGGGAAGGAGGGGCGGCCGCCGGTGGCGACCACGACCAGGTCGGGGGAGAGGGAGCGGACGAGGCCGGGGTCGGCGGGGGTGCCGAGCCGGACGTCGACGTCGGCGACGGCGACCTCGTCGAGCAGCCAGTGCAGGTAGGGCCGGTTCTCCTCGTGAACGACGGACGCGTCGCGCAGGGTGCCGCCGAGCCGGTCCGACGCCTCGAGCAGGACGACGGCGTGGCCGGCGTCCGCGGCCCGCGCGGCGGTCTCGAGGCCGGCCGGGCCACCACCGACGACCACGACCCGGCGCCGGCGGGCGGGGCCGGCGACCAGCACGGCCCGGTCCAGCTCGTGGCCGGTCAGCGGGTTCACGGCGCACTCGGTGGCGAGCTTCTCCTCGAGGGTGTCGATGCAGCTCTCGCAGGAGATGCAGCGCCGCACCCGGGTCGCTCCGCCGCCCCAGCCGGCGAGCTTGCGGGGCAGGTCCGGGTCGGCGAGGAGCGGGCGCCCGAGGGCGACGAAGTCGGCGCGGCCGTCGGCGAGCACCTGCTCGGCCAGGGCGGGGTCGTGCAGCCGGCCGACGGCGATGACCGGGACGTCGACGGCCTCGCGCACGGCGGCGGCGCCGCCGACGTTGAGCCCGTCACCGTCATCGGCCGCGTTGACCATGCCGGTGACCAGGCGGTCGATGACACCACCGCTGACGTGGAAGGCGTCGACGCCGGCCTCGACGAGCAGGGGCGCCATCGCGGCGGTGTCCCAGACGGGCCGGCCGGCGGCGACCCGCTCGTAGCCGGAGACGCGCAGGGTGATCGGGAAGTCCTGGCCCACCTCGCTGCGGATCGCGGACAGCGCCTCGAGCACGACCCGGATCCGGCCCTCGAGCGAGGTGCCGCGGTAGCGGTCGCCCCGCCGGTTGCGCTGGGGCGCGAGGAAGGAGCCGAGGAACATGTAGCCGTGCGCGGCGTGCAGCTCCATGCCGTCGTACCCCGCCTCCCGCACGCGCGCGGCGGCCGCGCGGAACTGGTCGAGGACCCCCGCGACCTGCTCCTTCGTCGCCTCGGCAGACGGCCGTCCGGTGAGGTACGACGGGATGACGGACGGTCCGAGCGAGGTGGCGCCGAACATCTCCGGACCCAGCCCGTCCGGCCCGGCGTGCACGACCTGCGGCTGGATCCGTGCGCCCTGGGCGTGGACCGCCTCGACCAGCCGCCGGTGCGCGGCGACCGCGGCGTCCTCGCCGATCTGCAGGCCGCCCGGGGTCTCGGGGTGCTGGGGGTCGATGCCGGTCGCGCCGACCGTCACCAGCCCGACGCCACCCTCCGCCCGTCGCGCGAAGTGGGCGACGGTGCGCTCGGAGGGGTGTCCATCGGGCGTGCCGTACATCGTCTCCATCGGCGACATGACGATCCGGTTGCGCAGCTCCATCGCGCCGATCAGGCCGGGGGCGAGCAGGTGGGGGAACACGGGAGCGACCCTAGAACCTGTTCTAGTCCCTGACTAGGGTGAGCGTCGTGGACTTCGCGATGGTCACCGCCTACCAGCCGATCGACCAGCTGGTGCCGCTCGCCCGGGCCGCCGAGGAGGCCGGCTTCCGCGCGCTGAGCATCGCCGACCACGTCGTCGACCTCGAGACCGTGGCGACGCCCTACCCGTACACGTCGACGGGGGAGCGGCGCTGGGGCCCCGACGTCGACTGGCCGGACCCGTGGGTCACCGTCGGCGCGCTCGGCCAGGTGACCAGCCGGCTGCAGTTCTTCACCTCGATCTACGTCGCCGCGATGCGCAACCCGTTCGTCGTGGCCAAGGCGGTCGGCACGGCGGCCGCGCTGACCGGCGGGCGGGTCGCGCTCGGCGTCGGGGTCGGCTGGTGCCGCGAGGAGTTCGAGCTGCTCGAGCAGGAGTTCGGCACCCGCGGACGGCGCACCGACGAGGCGCTCGACCTGCTGAAGGAGCTGTGGGCGCCGGGCTGGACGGAGTTCGCCGGCGAGTTCTACAGCTGCGAGCGGCTGACCATGAAGCCGGAGCCGCCCGGTCCGGTGCCGGTGTGGGTCGGCGGGCTCAGCGACGTCGCGCTGCGCCGTGCCGCCCGGCACGACGGCTGGGTCGGTGACATGGCGACGACCGAGGACGCGGTCGCGACCGCGCAACGGCTGCGCACCTTCCGCGCCGAGGCCGGCCGCGACCTCGACGAGCCGTTCGACGTCGTACCGGCGCTGACCGACGCGATCACGCCCGAGGACTTCGTCCGGGCCGCCCGCGGCGGGGTGACCATGACGATGACCGTGCCGTGGATGTACTACGCCCCCGCCGACGCCCCGCTCGAGGACAAGGTCGCCGGCGTGCAGCGCTTCGGCGAGGAGGTCATCGCGCCGGTGCGCGAGCTCCTCGCCTGACCGACCGGTCGGGTCAGCCCTGGATGTACGTCGTCAGGGCGGCCACCAGGGTGGCCTGCGCCTTGTCGATGTCGACCGACGTGCCGAAGGCCTTGTCGAGGCGCAACCCGCGCATCGCGCTCGGCAGCACCGCCGCGACGTCGCGTGCCTTCTGCTCGTCCCAGTTGGGCGCGTCGAGGCCCTCGAAGAAACGGAGGAAGGCGACCTCGCCGAGCTGGTCGAGCTCGGTCAGCGACGCCGCCGTCTTCGGGTGGGTCTCCGCGAGCACCGCCCGCGGGCGCGGCAACCCGGCCTTGATCGTCTCGATGGCGACGCCGTGCGGCGACTCGAGCAGGCCGCGGTAGAGGTCGGCGACCTCCTTCAACCGGCCGGCGACGGTGTCGGAGGTCGGCTCGGCCCACAGGTCGGCGCCGGCGTCCTTCATCTGCTCGACGACCGCCGACCAGAACCCGTCGGAGTCCCCGAAGAGGTTCTGCACCGACCCCCAGCTCAGCCCCGCCTCCTTGGCGACGAGGTTGATCGAGACGGCCTCCGGCCGCCCGTCCCCGAGCAGGCGCAGCGCCGTGGCCAGCAGCTGCTCCCGTGCCGCGACCCCGCGGCGGTTCGGCTTGCGCGTGGATGCGCCTGGCGTCGATGTCATCTAACCCCCCCTGGCTGAGATGCCTGAGCACATTCAACCACCCCTCTCAGGGCCTGTAGAGTTGAATGCTTGCCGCCCCGGACTCGTGTCCTGGTGGCGGCTATCGAACTAGGTTGCGGACGGCAGGGGTCACGTCGGTGTCAGACGAGCTGGTGGAGCGCGAGGTCGCAGCAGAGCAGGCCTTCGTCGACCGGGTCTACCAGCAGCTGGGTGAGGCCGGGAAGGCCGCCCAGCAGCTGGCGAAGGAGGGTCACTCCCGCGGCCGCCTCGGCCACGAGGGCGGGCTGGTGGAGCGCGACGCGATGGTCTTCCAGGCCGCCAAGCGGATCGCGCAGCTCGACGCGGCGCAGGAGGGGCTGGTCTTCGGCCGGCTCGACCTCGATGCCGCGGTCGACCCCGCGCCGCGGTACGTCGGCCGGATCGGCCTGCGCGACGAGAACCGGGACTCTCTCCTCATCGACTGGCGCGCCCCCGCGGCCGCGGTGTTCTACCAGGCGACGGCGGCCGAGCCGCACTCCGTGATCCGGCGCCGCGTGCTGCGCAGCGCCGGCCAGAAGGTGGTCGGCGTCGAGGACGAGCTGCTCGACGCCGAGGCGCTCACCGCCGCCGAGGAGCAGGGCCGCGAGCTGCCGATCGTCGGGGAGGGGGCGCTGATGGCGCAGCTGTCCCGGGCCCGTGACCGGTCGATGCACTCCATCGTCGCGACCATCCAGGCCGAGCAGGACAAGGCGATCCGCGCCCCCTCGAAGGGCGTCGTCAGCATCAGCGGCGGACCCGGCACCGGCAAGACCGTGGTGGCGCTGCACCGCGCGGCGTACCTGCTCTACACCGACCGGCAGCGCTACGAGCGCGGCGGCGTGCTCGTCGTCGGCCCGTCCGGGGTCTTCATGCGCTACATCGAGCGGGTCCTGCCCAGCCTCGGCGAGACCGCCGTCGCGCTGCGCAGCCTCGGCGAGGTCGTCGACGACGTGCGGACCACCCGTCACGACGAGCCTGCGATCGCCGACATCAAGGGCTCGGCGCGGATGGCCGAGGTGATGCGTCGCACCGCCCGCCAGCAGGTCCCCGGGAGCCCGCGGGAGTACCGCGTGTTCTGGCGCGACGACCGGCTCGTGCTCGACCGCGGCAGGCTCGGCCAGATCCGCCGCCAGCTGATGTCGCAGGGCCTGCGCAACAAGCAGCTGCCGCGCGTGTCCAACGCGCTGCTCGACGCGCTCTGGCGCCAGGTCCGCGGCGAGCGCGGCCGCGAGCAGGGCCGGGAGAAGTTCAACGACGAGATGCTCTCGCGCCAGGACTTCCTCGACTTCGCCCACGCGTGGTGGCCGCCGCTCGACGCGCCGACGGTGCTGTGCTGGCTGCGCGACCCCGACTTCCTCGGCCGCGTCTCCGAGGGCGTGCTGACCGCCGAGGAGCAGCGTCTGCTCGCCAAGTCCTGGAGCCACCTCGACCCCGAGCGCCCGATCAGCGGCCAGATCTCCATCGAGGACGTGCCGCTGCTCGACGAGCTGCGCTACGCCCTCGGCGACGTCCCGCAGAAGGCCGACGACGAGCGCGACGACCCGCTGGCGATCATCGAGGGCGCGGTCAACGTGCAGGAGCTGATCACCGCCTCCGACCGCGAGTTCGCCAGCGGCCCGGCCTGGCGCCCGCCCACCAACAGCATCGAGGACGACGGCTACGCCCACGTCCTGGTCGACGAGGCCCAGGACCTCACGCCCATGCAGTGGCGGATGGTCGGCCGGCGCGGCCGTACGGCGTCGTGGACGATCGTCGGCGACCCCGCCCAGTCGTCGTGGCCGGAGCCGCGGGAGGCCGCCGCCGCGCGGGCCGAGGCGCTCGAGCGCAAGCAGGTGCACGAGTTCCACCTGTCGACGAACTACCGCAACTCCGCCGAGATCTACGCGCACGCCGCGGAGTACGCCCGGCGGGTCGGCCTCGACGCCGACCTCCCCGACGCGGTGCGCCGCACCGGCGAGGAGCCGAAGCGCGTCGACGTCCCCGAGGGCGGTGACCTCGAGGCGGCGACCCGCGAGGCGGTCCTCGAGGTCGCCGGGCGCGTGTCCGGCACGGTCGGCATCGTGGTGCCGGTCGCCCGCCGTTCCGAGGTCAACGCCTGGCTGGCGTCGTGGCCCGAGCTCGCCGACGACGCGCCGAGTGCCCGCGCCGCGGTCGACTCGGCGGTCGCGCCGTCGGGCGAGGACCGAGTGGTCGTGCTGACCGGCCTCGACACCAAGGGCCTGGAGTTCGACGGCATCGTCGTGGTCCGACCGCAGGAGATCGAGGACGAGTCCGCCACCGGGCGCGCGACGCTCTACGTCGTGCTCACCCGCGCGACGCAGCTGCTCACGACGGTCGGCTAGCAGCTCGGGGGTTTCGCCGGGTCGGTCGCGGGGGGACGATCCCCCCATGACCGACCAGGGCTCCGCGTACCCGCCCCCGCCGTACCAGTCCGCGCCTGCCGACCCCGGCGCGTCGGCGCGCCACCCGATGGTGGTGCGCCACCTGCTCGGCGCCGCGTTCGCGCTCGTCGCGACGCCGGTCGGCCTGTTCGTCCTCGACCACGGCGCGGGGGAGTACCTCCGCGAACGGGCGGTGCGCCTGGAGGACGCCACGGTGAGCGGCTACTCGCTGCTCATGCTCCTCGGCGCGGGCATCCTCGGCCTGGTCGCGGCGTCCGCACGGGTGTCCGGCCTCGGCCCGGTCCTGGCGGGCCTGCTGTGGGCCGCCGTGCCGCTGCTGTGGTTCATGGTCGACGTGAGCAGCTTCTACAGCGCGATGCGGGACCTGCCGGGCACGCACTACTGGTTCAGCGACCCGCCGATGCTCTTCGCGCCGACCGCCGCCCTCCTCGTGGGTGCCGGGCTCGCCGGCCGCTGGCGCGGCGCGCTGAGGGAAACCGGGACCCGCACCCCGGACGCCGCGTCCGGCTGGCAGTGAGCGACGTACGATCGTCGCGTGGACGAGCGCGAGGAGCAGGGCGTCGAGGAGGCTGCGCCGGGTGAGGTGCCCTGGCAGCACGACCCCGACCTGCCTGTCGACGCGCGCCGGATGGGCCTGAGCCCGCTGGTCCCCGACGGGGCGATGCTGCAGTTCGCCGGCTCGCTCAACAGCACGAAGACCTCGCACCGCGTGGTCGCGTGGGTGCTGCTCGCTGTCTTCCTCGTGCCGGTGCTGCTCACCGTGCTCCGGGTGCTCGGCGGGGCCTGACGCCCCGCGCCGGGCCTGCGGTCAGAGGCTCATCTCGACCTGGGCGAGCAGCGGGTCGCGCAGGCCGGTGGCGTCGTGCTCCCACCAGACGTCGCGGTAGACCACCCGACCCGTCATCCACGGCTCGTGCCCGGGCAGCGCGACCAGCTGGAACGCCGGCTCCGGGATCCGCGGCGAGGGCGCCTCGATGCCGTACGACGACGCGGGCTGCCAGCCGTGCCGCGAGTAGTAGCCGGGGTCGCCCTCGAGCACGACGACCGGGGCGCCCAACCGGCCGGCCTCCTTGACCGCCGCGGCGAGCAGGGCGGCACCGATGCCGGCCTTCTGCTGGTCGGGCGCGACCGACAGCGGGCTGAGCACGAGGATGTCGAGCAGCTCGGAGCGGGCGTCGAGCCAGGCGTGGCTCAGCCCGACGTGCCCGACGACCCGGTCGTCCTCGACGGCGACCAGCTCGGCCCGGACCAGGCCGCGCCCCACGACGTCCGACCACAACCGGGCGATCTTGCCACCCTCGTCGCCGAAGGCAGCGGTGATGACGGCGGCGACACCGTCCCGGTCGGCCTCGCTCGGGGGACGGACAGTCGCCGTGGTGGTCGCTGAGCTCATGGGCCCAGCATGCACGAGGCGGCCGGGTCAGCGGGAGGCGAGCCCGACGACCGTGGACAGGTCGTAGGTGCCGGCGTCGCTGCCGAGCCCGCCGGCGACCTGCGCCGCTGTCGCGCAGCCGAGCCGCGCCGCCTCGACCGGGCCGCGGCCCAGGGACAGCCCGCGCAGGTAGCCGGCCGAGAAGGCGTCTCCGCAGCCGGTCGTGTCGACGACGTCGACGGGGTAGGCCGGCACCTCGTCGACCCCGCCGGGAGTCGCGACCAGGGCGCCCCTGGCCCCCTGGGTCACCGCCACCGCCCCGACGCCGAGGCCGAGCAGCGCCGTCGCCCCCTCTGCCACCGTGCCCGCGCGGGTGAAGCCGAGCACCTGCTCGTCGTTGGGCAGCAGGTGGTCGACGTGCGGCAGCGCGGCGACGATCCAGTCCAGCATGTCCGGGTCGCCCGGGGCGAGCACGTCGACCGACGTGGTGACGCCGGCGGCACGGGCGCGCGCGAGCAGCTCGCCGGCGGCGTCGCCGCCGAGGAACTCCGGGCCGCCGAGGTGCAGGTGGCTGAGCCCGTCGAGCAGGTCGTCCGGCAGGTCGTCGAGGGTGAACGCCCCGTTGGCGCCGATGCAGTGCCACGCGGGCCGGTCGCCGTTCGGCCGCACCGGCAGGACCGAGGCCGAGGTCTGGGTCGCGTCCTTGCGCACCAGGCCGCTGGTGTCGACGCCCTCGCGACCGAGCAGCGCGAGCAGGGTGTCGCCGACCGCGTCGGTGCCGACGGCACCGTAGGAGCGCACGGTCGCGCCCAGCCGGGCGAGCACGACGGCGGTGCCTCCGGCGGTGCCGGCGGCCGACATCCGGATCGTCTCGACGAGCTGGCCGTCGGAGCGCTCCGGGATCGACTCGACGCCGAGCACGTGGGTGTCGAGGACGTGGACGCCGACGGCCGCGACCGTCATCGGAACGGTCATCGGACCTCCCTGGTGGTGCCGTAGTCGCGCTCGATCGCGACCCGGACGACGTCGGCCTGCTGCTCCACGGTGAGCACCCGCGGGGTGCCCAGGGCGCTGGCGCGATGGTGGAGCTGGCACAGCCACTCGAGCAGCAGCGCGTTCTCGACCGCCTTCTCGAGCGTCGCGCCCACGGTGACCGAGCCGTGGTTGGCGAGCAGGGCAGCGCTGCGGCCGGCGAGCGCCGCGCGGACGTGCCCGGCCAGGTCGTCCGTCCCGAAGGTCGCGTACGGCGCCACGCGGACCGCCCCGCCGAGCGCGAGCTGCTGGTAGTGGAGCACCGGCAGCTCGTCCAGCACGCAGGCGACGGCGGTCGCGAACGGGGCGTGGGTGTGCACGACCGCCCCGACCTGCGCGGCCGGGTGGTCGTCGTACACGCCGAGGTGGAGGGCGAGCTCGGACGTCGGCGCGAGCCGGCCCTCGACGACGTCGCCGGTCGTGGAGACGACCGTGACGTCCTCGGCCGTGCAGCCGGCGAGCACCACGCCGGTGCCGGTCACCGCGACCAGGTCGCCCGAACGGGCGCTGACGTTGCCGGCAGTGCCGACGAGCAGCCCGGCGTCGGCCAGCTGCCGGCAGGCGGCGGCGACACCGGCGCGCAGGGCGCCGGCCTCCTCGTGGGTCACCTGGTGATCCGGGCGAGGTAGGCGATGGCGAGCTCGATGGCCTGGTCGATGAGGAAGGCGTCGCCCCGCGGGTCGCGCTCGAAGGCGAGCTGGAACGCACGGTCGCCCACCTCGACGGCGAGCTCGGCGATCGCGGCGAGCTGCTCGGGCGTGAACCCGGCGGGGTCGACCAGCCCGGCGTCGGTCGCGAAGGCGAGCAGGTTCTCGGCGATCCGCTTGTTGTGGTGCCGGCCGTAGTCGTAGACCGCGGTGTTGGTCCGCCCGCGCATCCAGATCTGCATGAACGCCGGACGGCGCTCGTAGACCTTCACGAACGCGCGCATCGAGGTCTCGACGAGCGAGGCGACGGTGACCTCGGGGAGCGCCGCGAGGTCGGTGGCGACCTGGTCGTCCATCTCGGCCATGTCCCGCTCGCACAGTGCGAGCAGCACGGCCTCCTTGTCGGAGAAGTACTGGTAGAGCGAGGCGACGGGGAGGCCGGCGCGCTCCGCGATGGACCGCGTGGTCAGTCCCTCGACGCCGTCGGCGACCACGAGCTCGGCGGCGGCGTCGAGGATGCGCTCGACGCGCTCGCGTGAACGCGCCTGGGTGGGGAGCCGGCGGCGGCTCGGCCCGACCGCGGCACCGCTCGGCTCGCCGCTCGTTGGGCCGTCGACGGTGGCGGAGGACATGGCGGAAGTGTAGCCTCTGAACCGGAATCTGACACATATTCACTTTCGTTGCCGGGTGAAAGGCCTTCGATGCTCCTCACGGACGACCTGATGACCATGGGCCGGCGCGGCCTCGTCGTGGGCGGGGCCGCCACGCTCGGCGCGCTGGCGACCGAGGCGCTCGAGGCGGAGGTGAACGCCGCGACCCTGCGCGGGAGGCTGCCGCGCCGGGTCGACGTCGTGGTCGTCGGTGCCGGCATCGCCGGGCTGGTCGCCGCGGAGCGGGTCGCCCGCCGGGGCCGGTCGGTCCTCGTCGTCGAGGCCCGCACGCGGGTCGGCGGACGGGTGCTCCACCACGACCTGCGCACCGGCGGCCGGATCGAGGCCGGCGGGGCCTTCATCGGCCCGACCCAGGACCACATCCGCAAGCTGGCCGACGACCTCGGCGTGCGCACCTTCAAGGAGCACGTCGCCGGCAAGAACGTCTACGTCTCCTCGAACCCGCTGCTCGGACGCCAGGAGTTCACCGGCACCGTCCCGCCGGACCCGACGATCCTGCTCGACGCCGCGCTCGCGCTCATGCGGCTCAACGCGATGGCCGCCGAGGTGCCGGTCGACGCGCCCTGGGCGCACCCGAAGGCCGCGGAGTGGGACCGCACCACCCTCGGCGCGTGGTTCCGCAGCAACACCCTCAACAGCCGCGGCATCGACAACCTCATCAAGTCGTGGACCCACCCGGGCTTCGGCGCCGACCCCGACCAGCTCTCGCTGCTCTACGTCCTGCACTACATCGCCTGCTCCGGCAACGAGCGCACCACCGGCACCTTCGAGCGCAACTCCGACACCGTCGGCGGCGCGCAGGAGAGTCGCTTCGTCGGCGGCTCGCAGCGCATCCCGCTCGGCCTCGCCCGCCGCCTCGGCGACCGGGTCGCCCTCGGCGCCGCCGTCCGTCGCATCGAGCACCGCGGCGGCCGCGTCGTCGTGCACACCCGCCGCGGGCCCGTCTCCGCCCGCCGGGTGATCGTCGCCGCCGCGCCGAAGCAGGTGCTCGACATCAACTTCCACGGAGCCCTGCCCGCCGGCCGCCGCGCGCTGCTCGCGGGGATGCAGATGGGCCGGCTGATGAAGTGCGACGCCGTCTACGAGAAGCCCTTCTGGCGTGACGCCGGGCTCTCCGGCTTCGGCATCGCCGACACCGGGGCGGTCCGCGTCGCCTTCGACAACCACGTGACCAGCACGGGCCACGGCATCCTGCTCGCCTTCGTCGGCGGCTCCACCTGGCGCCAGTACGGCACGTTGTCGCGGGCCGAGCGCCGCCGCGCCGTCCTGGAGGGCTTCGCCAGCATGTTCGGGGATCAGGCACTGAGGCCGATCGAGTACACCGAGCACGACTGGACCCACGAGCGCTGGACCCGCGGGGGGCCGGTCGCGTTCTGCCCGCCCGGCGTCCTCGCCACCCACGGCCGCCACCTCCGGCGCCCGTCGGGCCGGATCCACTGGGCCGGCACCGAGACGTCGACGTACTGGACGGGCTACATGGACGGCGCGGTCCGCTCGGGCAAGCGTGCCGCCCTCGAGGTGCTGGAGAAGCTGTGACCAGCCAGGCCGTCCGCAGGTCCACCGTCCTGCTGCTCCTCGCCGTGCTGGCCACCGCCGGGCTGGTGCCCGCCGACGCGGCAGGCGGGCGCACCCCCGGCACCGCCCGGGTGTTCGCGAAGGTGCCGGCGCCGGGCTTCCCGGCGTACGTGCACGTCCACCCCAACGGGCGCGTGTACGCCGGCACCTACACCAACCCGACCGGCGACAAGATGCGCTCGCGAGTCATCGAGTACTCCGCCTCCGGCACGCTGCTGCGCTCGTGGACCGTGCCCGGCCAGGACCTGGCGAAGCCGCGCGGCGTCCAGGTCGCCGCGACCGACGCCCGGGGGAGGCTGGTGCTCCTGGAGAAGTCCCGCGCACGGGTGCTGACCCTCGACGTGCGCACCGGCAGGTTCACGGTGCAGGCGACGATCCCGGACCTGCCCGGTGGCGGGCACCCGATCCCCAACTACGCCACGTGGGGCCCGGGTGGCGCGCTCTACCTCACCGACTACGGCCAGGACGTGGTGTGGCGGATCCCCGCTCGCGGCGGCAAGCCGAGGGTGTGGTTCCGCTCCGCACGGCTGGCCGGCATCGCCGGCTTCGGCACCACCGGCATCGTCTACGAGCCGCGCACCCGGTCGTTCCTGATTAGCCAGCAGACCACCGGCGACGCGCTCGACCTGTTCCGCGGCCACCTCTACCGGCTGGGGGTGCGCGCGGACGGGCGACCCGGCGCGCTCACCGCGCTCTGGTCGGCGGGCGGCCCGCTCGACCTGCCCGACGGCTTCGGCGTCGCCCGCTCCGGCAACATCTACCTCGCCCTGCTCGGGGCCAACCGGGTGCTCAAGCTGAGCCCCACCGGCACGGTGCTCGCCCGCTGGTCGGCAACCGGCTCGGCGGTGCCCTTCGACAGCCCCTCCAACGCCACCTTCCACGGCACCCGCGTCCTGGTCGCCAACCAGTCCGCGGTCCTCGGCGACGCCAGCCACCACGTGATCCTCGACCTCGAGGTCGGCGAGCGCGGCGCGCCGGTGGTCGTGCCGAAGCGGTCGCGGCTGCGCTGACCCCGCCCGGGCAGGCAGGGCGAGGGGTGGCCCGCCCCGGAACGGACCACCCCTCGCGGGAGTGCGTCGACGGACCCCCCACAAGGCCCGAGGACGCCGGCCGGTGCGGCGGCCTCAGCCCGCCTCGGCCCGGGCCACGTCGCGCGCGACGTCGCGGGCCTGGCGCAGGGTGAGGACGGCCAGCACCCGACGACCGAGGTGCACCGAGGGGACCAGGCCGAGCTTGTCGAAGACCCGCCGGGTGACGGCCTCCGCCTCCTCGGGCGTGAGGCCGAGCTGGCGTGCGATCGCGGAGCCGGACTGGCCGTGCGCGACCAGCTGCAGCACCTGGCGCTCCCGGGGGCCGAGCCGGTCCAGCCGGCTGGTGGCCGCCACGTAGGTGAGCTCGAGCATCGTCGTACCCATCACGCGGGCAGCACCGGGCGGCCGTGGAGGTGGAACCGCCGACGGGCCCGCCGGGGGGAGGGAGCGGGGCGCGGGCCCGTCAGCGGGAGGACCGCCGGGTCCCCGGCGGTGGCGTCGGTGCGCTGCAGGATCGCCAGCACCGCGGCCTGCGTGCGGCGCAGCCGGATGCAGGCGTCGTCGAACTGGTCCTCGCCGTCCTGCACGTCCAGCTGTGCCTCGCACATGTGCTGCCAGCGCGACCGGAGCGCGGCGACCAGGCCTCGCGGGCCGTGGAAGTACTGGTTCCACTCGTCCCGCCAGGGCAGCGCCCCGGTCATGTCCGTGGCGGCTGCGGCCTCGACCTCGCGGATGATGCGGGTCCGGGCGTGGGTCTCGTTCCAGGTCATCTCGTCGTTCCTTCCGGGAGCTCGCGGCGGGGGAGCCACCGCTGAGGGCTTCTGGAGGGAGGAGCGCCGGGTGACCGGACCTGATACGACGAACTTCGTCCGCGTTTCCGAGGTGTATCAGCGGCACTGGCTCGCGGGTCCGAGATGCGGGACGATCAACCCGTGACGCAACCGCTGTCCACGCTCGTCCCCGCGGCGCGGGAAGGAGACCAGCATGCGTGGGACACGATCGTCGATCGTTTCCTGCCCCTGGTGGGCGCGATCGTGCGCGGCCACCGGCTCTCGGAGGCGGACGGGGACGACGTCAGCCAGACGGTGTGGCTGCGGCTCGTGGAGCACCTGGGCGACCTGCGGGAGCCGGACGCGCTCCCCGGGTGGATCCGGACGACGACCCGGAACGAGTGCCTGCGGCTGCTCGCCGCGCGCGGCCGGACCCGGCCCGTCGACCCGCAGGACGACGTCGCCGGCGGTGGCCTCGACGCGGTCGAGGACGACCGGGCCGAGGTCGACCTGCTCGCCGCGGAGCGCCGGCAGCTGCTGCGCGAGGCCCTCGAGGAGCTGCCCGCCGCTCGCCGCGAGCTGCTCCTGCTGCTGCTGGAGGACCCGCCGGTCGGCTACGAGGAGATCAGCCGGCGGCTCGGGATACCCATCGGCAGCATCGGCCCCACGCGGGCCCGGGCACTGGACCAGCTGCGACGCACCCGGGCCCTGCGCGGCCTGGGTCCCGACCTCGTGGGAGGGGAGAGGTCATGACTGACGCATTCCAGGGGTGGGACGACCTCACGGACGACGAGCTGATGGCGGCACTCGACGAGGCGGTCGCCGAGGCGGACGCGGTGCCGGACCGGCGCCGCGAGGCCGCCCGCGCCGCCTTCACCTGGCGCTCCGTCGACGCGGAGCTCGCCGAGCTGCTGCACGACTCCGCCCTCGACGCCGGCGCCGCCGTGCGCTCCGCCGGGGCCGCCGCGACCGGGCCGCGCTCGCTCGCCTTCGGCCGCAGCGGGCTCACCCTGGAGGTCGAGGTGGACGGTGACCAGCTGCTCGGCGAGGTGGTCGCCACCGGCGACGCCGCCACCGCCGAGGGCCCGGTGACCGTCGCCCTCCAGCGCCCCGACACCCCCGACCTCGCCACCACGGTGGACGCGGCCGGCTTCTTCCGGTTCGCCGGCGTCGGGACGGGAGCCGTACGCTTCGTCGTCACCCGGGGCGGCTGGTCGCTGACCACACCGTGGGTGACCCTCTGACAGGGCGTCGCCCGGGAAGCCTCAGGTCAGCGGACCGACGACCTTGATCTGCCCGCCGCGGGGGTCGATGGCGTCGGTCGCGCCGGACAGGACGCTCGCCCACGCCTGGTGCGCGGTCTCGCCCGTCTCCCGCATCCGGGCGGCGACCAGGCCGGCGACGATCGGGGTCGAGAACGACGTCCCGCTCCACTGGGCCAGGCCGTCGAAGGTGCGCACCTGCCCGACGTTCGGTGGCTCGTAGCAGCGGTAGGTGCCCCGGGGGAAGGCGTTGACCACGTCGCGACCGCGGGCGTAGACGTCGACCCACGTCTCGCCGACGTTGGAGAAGTCGGACACCGATCCGTCCGGGTCGACCGAGCCGACGCCGACGACCCAGTCGAACGCGGCCGGC
Organism: Nocardioides sp. J54; assembly: GCF_000519005.1. Lineage (GTDB taxonomy): Bacteria > Actinomycetota > Actinomycetes > Propionibacteriales > Nocardioidaceae > Nocardioides. Next base: position 15,292 of record NZ_JAER01000033.1, read on the forward strand.
CAGAACGGCCGGTCGCTGGCGTCGTTTCCGGCCGCGGCGACGATCAGCACGTCGTCGCGGTCGCCCAGCTTGTTGGCCCGGCCCAGCACCTCGAACGCGACGGACCGGAAGTCGCCGCGGGTGTGGGTCCCGGCCGAGATGCTGATGACCTGCGGGTCGTCGCAGTCGTTGATGGCCTCGTGGAGCTGCTCCACGATCTCGGTCTCGAACACGGCACCGCCGTGCGTCAGCACCCCCTCCACCTCGACCCTCGTGCCGGGCGCGATGCAGCGGATGACGCCCGCAGCGAAGGTTCCGTGCCCGGCATAGGGGTGGATGTCGTCCGGGTCCACGACCTCGACGTCGCTCGGATCGGCCACCACGCCGCTCAGCCACGGGGTGACCGGACTGGTGACGGCGTCGGTCCACAGTCCGGTGTCCACCACTGCGACCCGCACCGGGTCGACCTTCCCCCGGTGCTCGTCCTTCGCGGGCGGTGGCCAGACCCCGCCGCGCCGGACCGCCGGGATCTCGGGCTCGCTGGCCGGGCAGAGGTAACCCCGTGGCGTCACGTACACGACGTGGTCCGGGCCGACGGCTCCGCGCTCGACGACCTCCCCCCGCTCGAGCTCCTCGATCGTGGCGAGCACGTCGTCGCGCCCGTCCAGCCGCTGCGGCAGCTGGGCCAGGACCAGGCCCGGTACGCGGGTCGTCCTGCCCTTGACGCCACCCCGGAAGCGCCGGACGTTGTCCACCCGCCCGAAGTACTCGCGCAGGCGGGGAAGGTCCTCCTCGCGCACCACGGCGTGGCCGGGGCGGTAGAGGAAGTGGATGTCGGCGTCGTCACGGCACGGCTCGGCACCCTCGACCGGCGCGCCGAGCACGAGCAGGCCCTTCTCCCGGAAGGCCCGACGGATGACCGCGACCTGGGCGCGCAGGCGCTCGGCCTCGACGTCCTTCCCGGGGCGGAGCCGCTCGGGCAGCTGTTCGCGCACCCGGCGCAGCACGTCGCGCAGCGCGTCGAGGCGGAAGAGGGGCCGGGGGGATTCGTTCATGACCGCTCCTGGGGCCGTGGGCCGGCGGCAGGGTCCGTCGCCGACGCTAACGTAGTGCTGCCGCGTGGTGCGCGTAAAGGAGCGTCAGGTGGACGACCTGCTCGACCTCGCCTTCGAGGACCCGGCCGCCGCGCGCGTGCTCGCCGAGGGTGTCCTGGCCCGCGAGGCGACCCCGGTCGAGCACTCCTACGCCCACCAGTGCCTGGGGATCATCCACCGGGAGGCCGGCCGGACGGACCTCGCGCTCGTCGCCCTGCGGACGGCACTCGCGCTCGCGCGGAAGGCCGGTGCCGCTGACCGCGAGCGCGACGTCCGTGCGACCTACGGGGGGACGCTCGCCTTCGCCGGCCGGACCGCGGCCGGCCTGAAGGAGCTCGACCGTGCACTGGCCAGCGCGTCGGGTCACACGGCGGCCCGCATCCGCATGCGCAAGGCCGGCGTGCTGGCCATGGTCGGCGACCACGCCGCGGCCGCGCCACTGATGCGGCGCGCCCTCACCGAGCTGGGCGACGACCCGGTGTGGGAGGGACGCACGCGCACCTGGCTCGGGCACGTCGAGCTCGCCCTGGGCCAGACCGATGCGGCGGAGCGAGAGCAACGGCACGCGGAGGCGCTCCTGCGTGCAGCCGGAGCCCAGTTCGAGGCGACGGCCGCCGTCGAGAGCCTCGCCGAGGTCGCGGTCGCGCGCGGGGACCTGCCGCGCGGCATGAGGCTGTACCGGGAGGCGCTGGACGCCTACCGGGCCGAGGACCGCGAGCCCCGGTTCCTCGCCGTCGCGTCGGCCGCGTCCACCTATCTCGCTGCGGGTCTCCCGGGGGATGCCCTGGCGCTGCTCGAGGAGGTCTCCACGCTCGCTCCGGTGGAGGAGGCCGAACGCCAGCTGCTCGAGGCGCAGGTGCTGCTGGCCGCGGGACGGCAGGCCGAGGCGGCTCCGCTGGCCCGGCGCGCAGCCGCGATGTTCCGCACCCAGCGACGTGACTGGTTCGCCGTGCGGGCCCGCCTCCTCGTCGTCCTGTGCGGAGGGGGGTCGTCGAAGGACGCAAGGGCGGTGGCGAGGGTGCTGCACGAGCAGCGCGCCCAGGAGGCGCCGCTGGCCCTCGTGCTCGCCGGGCGGCGCAGCCGGGGCGCCGAGCGGGCCTCGCTCTGGCACCGCGCGGCGTCGTACCGCACCCACCCGAACGCGCTCGTCCGCGCGGCGGCGTGGCACGCGCGGTCGCTGGTGCAGGAGGAGCGGGGCAGTCGCGGCGGCGTGCTGCGGGCGGCGTCGGCCGGCCTGGACGCGATCGACGAGCACCGGCGGCTCATCGGGTCCTCCGAGCTGCGGGCGCTGGCGACCGCGCACGGCCGGGAGCTGACGGCCGTCGCGCTGCGGCACGCCGCGTCCGACCCGCGCACCCTGCTGCGGTGGAGCGAGCGCACCCGGGCCACCGCGCTGGCCCAGCCACCCGCGACCTCGGACGCCCCGACCATCCCGGCGTCCCTCGCCGCACTGCGCGACAACGGGCGCCGCCTCGCCCGGGCCCGGCAGGAGGGGGAGCCGACCGAGGCGCTGGAGCGGGAGCGGTTGCGGCTGGAGCGGGCGGTGCGGGCGGAGAGCCACACCCTGTCCGCCGCCACGGCCGAGCAGCAGCGTCCGCCGGCCGTCGAGGAGCTCGTGGCCGCGGTCGGCGACGGTTGCCTCGTCGAGCTGGTCGACGTCGACGGCACGTTGCACGTGCTGGTCCTCCACGCCGGCCGGGTACGACGACGGGTGGCCGGCACGACCACGCAGGTCGCCGCGCTCCTCGGTCCCGCGCAGATGCTGCTGCGCCGCGCATCCCGCGGCCGGCCGGTCGACACCGCCGCTCTGGGCCGCCAGCTGCAAGACGAGATCCTCGGCGACGCGGTGCGCCTCGTGCCCGACGGGCCCGTGGTGCTCGCCCCGACCGCCCGCCTGCACGGGCTCGCCTGGCCGCTGCTGCCGGTGCTGGCCGACCGGCCGTTCACGGTGGTGCCCTCGGCCGGCCAGTGGTTGCGGGCCCGGACGACCGGCCGGCCACGGCCGGCGGAGCGCCGAACGGTGCTCGTCAGCGGTCCCGGGCTCGCCAGCGGCGGGGCCGAGGTGCCGGTGCTGGCCGGCAGCCACCCGGACGCCACCCTGCTCGCCGGTCCCGACGCCACGCTGGAGCGCGTCCTCGCCGAGGTCGACGGCGCGGACCTCGTGCACCTCGCGGCCCACGGCCACTTCCGCGCCGACAGCCCGCTCTTCTCGGCGCTCGACCTGGCCGACGGCCCGCTGACGGTGCACGACCTCGAGCGACTGCGGCGCGCGCCGTACCGCGTCGTGCTCTCCGCCTGCGAGTCCGGCGTCCTCGCGCCCGTCGGCGCCGAGGAGCTGCTCGGCCTCGCCGCGGCCCTCTTCTCGCTCGGGACCGCCGGGCTGGTCAGCAGCGTCGCCGAGGTCAACGACGACGCGACCGCGGCCTTGATGGTCGACCTGCACGCAGCCCTCGCCACCGGCGTCGACCCAGCCGCTGCGCTGCTCGACGTCCGCCGGCGGGCGGTGGGTGACCCCGTCGCCGCCGGGACGGCCGCCGCCTTCCTCGCCCTCGGCACCTGAGGAGGACCGCACGCCGTCCGCACCGGTGTGACGTCGCCGACGCTCGCGCCGTTCCGCGCACCTTCCGGGCCGCGCGCGGCTACGGTCGCCCGCGGCGACGAGCCACCAGGGAGCAGCAGGGACCGGGCCGGACGGCCTCGGGTGGGGAGAGGTGAACGTGGCGGCACAGCCGCGCCTTCGGCGCGCCGGTGGACGGTCGACCGTGCGCACGGCGCTCGTGGGGCTGCTCGCCCTCCTGGTGGTGGGCCTACCGGTGCTGCCGCACGGAGCCACGGGGGCGCCGGCCGACACACCCCTGCGGGTGATGATCGTCGGGGACTCCATCTCGCAGGGCGCTGCCGGCGACGCGACGTGGCGGTACTGGGTTCTGGCGTGAGCTCCGCCGCCAGCGCGTGCGGGTCGACCTCGTCGGGCCGGAGCGCCTCCCCAAGGGGCGGCAGCCGCGCTACGAGGCGCGTCGCCTGCGCTTCGACCGCGACCACGCCGCGCGGAGCGGGACGACCGTGGACTACCACCTGAAGCGGATCACGGAGCGGATGAGGACCTACAGGCCCCGGGTGGTGGTCGTCGAGGTCGGCATCAACGACATCTTCCGCGGCGACAGCGCAGCGCGGGTCGCCGACGACCTCCGGCGCCTGCTCAACCGGATCTGGGCGAGGTCCCGGTCGACGCGCGTGGTGCTCGCCGAGCTGCCACCGGTCCAGGGCAACCCCCGGGCCCACCGGGTGTCCGCCCGGGCGAACGCCCTCCTCGAGGACCGCTACGCCGACCACCCGCGGGTGGTGATGGTGCGCAACCGCACCGAGACGCGGCAGCCGTGGATCCCCCGGGAGCACACCACCGACGGCCTCCACCCCAACGCGACCGGGCAGACCCTGCTCGCCCAGCGGTTCGCCGAGGCCTTCCACCGCGCCGGCCTCCTCCCGGAGCACCCGCGGGCCTACCGGGTGCGGGCCTGGCGGCCGGCGATCGTCCCGCACGTGCGCCGGTCCGGACGTCGCGTCACCATCGACTGGTCGCGGGCGTGGCGGGAGGTCCGGATGACCGACGTCCGGGTGCTGCTCAGCCGCCCCGACGGCCGGCAGGTCCGCGACCAGGGCGAGCACGCCGCACGACGCAAGCGGGTGACCCGCACCCTGCCGCGCGGGACCTACCGGGTGCAGCTGGTGCCGCGCCGCAACGCCATGGTCGGGCTGCCGGGCCCGGCCGTCACCGTGCGCGTCCCCTGAGCGCGCTGCTCGAGCGGTGCCTGCCGCTGCCGTCGGTGTGACCTCGCTGACCCCGGCGGGGTTCGATGTGCCTGCGCGCGCCCGGCCCGCTAGCGTCCTCCCCGGCGGGGAGCCATGGAGAAGCGGGGCCGAGCGGCCCGAGGCGGGGGAGACGGACGACGTGGCAGGACTGCCGAGCCTTCGACGCGCGCACGGTCGCAGCACCCGGCGCGCCGGCCTGGCCGCCGCGCTGACCCTCGCGGTCGCCACGGCACTGGTCAGCGCCCTCGCCCTCGCCGGCCCCGTCGTCCCGGCCGGCACCGCCAGCCAGCCGGCCCCCGCCGGGACCCTCAGCAGCCAGCCGGCGCCCTTCGAGACCCTGCGCGTGATGGTCGTCGGTGACTCCGTGTCGCAGGGCTTCGGCGGTGACGCGCCGTGGCGGTACTGGTTCTGGCGCGAGTTCCGTCGTCAGGGCGTCCCGATCGACCTCGTCGGGCCCCACCGGCAGCCCACCGGCAAGGGTGCGCGCTACGAGTCGCGGCGCCTGCGCTTCGACCGGGACCACGCCGCCCGCGCCGGCTCGACCGTGGACTACCACCGCAAGCGCATCGACCGGCTGATGGCGACGTACACCCCGCACGTCGTCGTCGTCGAGCTCGGCATCAACGACGCCATCCACGGCGACAGCGCCGCGCAGGTCGCCGACGACCTCCGCCGGCTCCTCGAGAGGGTCTGGGCCGCCTCGCCCCAGACCCGGGTGGTGCTCGCCGAGCTCCCGGTCTACCCCCGCGACCGGGCGGTCGACCGGGTGGCCGCCGCCGCCAACGCCCGCCTGGACGCCCGCTACGGCGACGACCCGCGGGTGCTCATGGTGCGCAACCGCACCGACAGCCGACACCGCTGGGACCCGGTCAAGGTCACCTTCGACGGCCTGCACCTGAACTCGACCGGGCAGACCCTGCTGGCCCAGCGCATCGCCGAGGCGTTCCGCCGCGGCGGCATGCTGCCGGCCGCGCCGAGGATCTACCACGCCCGCCCGTGGCGCCCGGGCGTCGTGCCGCGCGTGCACCGCAAGGGCCGCCGGGTCACGATCGACTGGTCCGCCGCCGTCGGCCCGGTCAAGATGGCGTCGGTCCAGGTGGTCATCCGGCGCAGCAACGGTCGCCTCGTCCGTGGCCACCAGCGCTTCGCCGCCGATGCCGGCTCGGTCACCCGCCGCCTCCCCCGCGGCACCTACCGCGTCCTGCTCAGCCCGCGTCGCGGCACGATGACGGGCAAGCCGGTGCCCGTGACGTTCCGGGTGCCCTGAGCCCACTCCCGGGAGCCCTCTTCCGGAGCCCTTTCCCGGCATTCCGGCCCCACGGACCCGCCGCCGCGTCTAACGTCGGCGAGCGACGGGCCGATGGTCACGGGGACGCCCGGAGGTGGAGAAGGTGGACGTACGACGCCGTGCGCGGCGTGGTCGGCCGGCGCGAGCCCTGCTCGCCGCCGTCCTGGCGGCGCTGGTGGTCCTCGCCGCCGGACTGGCGGTCCTGCCCGGCCGGTCGGTCGCGAGCGCAGCCCCGGACGCCGTGGTCCCTGACCCCGGCGGTCCGCTGCGGGTGCTGGTGCTCGGTGACTCGCTGTCGCAGGGCTTCGCGGGCGACGCGACCTGGCGCTACTGGTTCTGGCGCGAGGCCCGGCGCCAGGGGGTCGACGTCGACCTCGTCGGCCCGCACTCCCGTCCGTACCTCCTGCTGCCGTCCCGGGTGGTGTCCGACCAGGCGCGCTACGAGCGGCCCGCTCTCGCGTTCGACACCGACCACTCGGCGTGGGCCGGCTCGACGATCGACATGCACCTCGCCCAGGTCGACTCCCTGATGACCGTCTACGCCCCCGACGTCGTGGTGGTCGAGCTCGGCATCAACGACGCGCGCCACGGCCAGGACGGGGCGTCCATCGCCGCCGAGCTCGACGATCTGCTCGCCCGGGTCTGGCGCCGGGCCCCGCGGGTGAGCGTGGTGCTGGGGCAGCTGCCCGTCCACGGCACGGACCCGGCGGTCGACGCAGCCGCGGTCGCCGCGAACGAGGTCCTCGTCGCCGCCCACGCCGACGACCCGCGGGTGTCCATCGCCTACCTCCGCAACGGCTGGGACCACCGGAAGCACTCCCACGACGGCCTCCACGCCAACGCGACCGGCCAGACCCTGCTGGCGCACCGGTTCGCCCACGCGTTCCACCGCGCCGGCCTGCTCCCGGGGAAGCCCCGGGTCTTCCGCCAGCGCCAGTGGCGGCCCCGCGTCGCACCCCGGGTGCGCGTCGTCGGCCGCAAGGTGACCGTCGACTGGTCCGCCGCGCGGCGCCAGGTGAAGATCAGTGCCGTCCGGGTCTTCATCACCCGCAGCGACGGCCAGCAGAAGGTGCGCCAGCGCTGGATCCCGGCAGACCGCAACCAGCTCAGCCGCAGGCTGGCGCCCGGCACCTACCGGGTCCGGCTGGTCCCGCGCCGTGGTTCGATGGTCGGCGCGCCGGCACTGGCGCGGACCGTGCGGCTGCGCTGAGCTGGCCGCAGGGCGGAATCCCGCGCCGGGGCACCGGCCGCCCCGCATAGGCTTCACCCATGCCTGAGCAGCCCAGCAGCACCCTCACCGCCCGGGAAGCCATCGCGGCCGTCCAGGGGCACGAGGCCTGGGCGATCATCCGGCGTTCCACCCGCGCGGGCGACCGCGACACCGTCGGCGTCCTCGGCGGCACCCGCAGCGTGGTCGAGTCGATCATGGACATCCCGCTCGAGACCGGCGTGCCCGAGCCGGGCCACATCTGCGACCGGCTGGTCGCCGTACCGTTCCGGCAGGTCAGCGAGCGCGGGTTCGAGGCGCACGACGACGGCACCCCGCTCGTCGTCGTCGACGTCACCGAGGAGCACGAGTTCTCCGTCGCCGACGTCGTCGACGCCATCGACCCGGTCGAGGTCGGCTTCACCGACCGCGGCGGCTTCGAGACCGACGACGAGGACTACGGCAAGCTCGTCTCGCAGATCATCGGCGAGGAGATCGGCCAGGGCGAGGGCGCCAACCTCGTCATCGGGCGCAACTACCGCGCCGTCGTCGCCGACTTCGGCCCCGAGGTCGCGCTCACCGTCTACCGCCGCCTGCTCGAGCGCGAGCGCGGCGCGTACTGGACGTTCGTCTTCTTCACCGGCGACCGCTACCTCATCGGCGCCAGCCCGGAGCGGCACGTGTCCGTGCACGGCGGCGACGTGCGGATGAACCCGATCTCCGGCACCTTCCACCTCCGCCCGCCCGCGGGCGAGTCGCGCAGCACCGACGCGCGGCTGCGCGAGTTCCTCCGCGACGAGAAGGAGATCTACGAGCTCTTCATGGTCGTGGACGAGGAGCTCAAGATGATGTGCGACATCTGCACCGAGGGCGGCCAGGTGCTCGGCCCGTTCCTCAAGCCGATGACCCACCTGATCCACACCGAGTACCTCCTCGCCGGCCGCACCAGCCGCGACGTGCGCGAGGTCCTGCGCGACACGATGTACGCCGCCACCGTGACCGGGTCCCCGGTCGAGAACGCCTGCCGGCTGATCAGGCAGTACGAGCCCGAGGGCCGCGGCTACTACGCCTCTGCGCTGGCCATCTTCGGCCGTGACGAGGCCGGCGAGCCGGTGCTCGACAGCCCGATCGTGCTCCGCACCGCGGACGTCTCGCCGACCGGCGAGCTCAAGGTGACCGCGGGGGCGACCCTCGTGCGCGACTCCGACCCGGCGTACGAGGTCGCCGAGACCCACGCCAAGGCCGGCGGCATCCTGTCCGCCTTCGGCCTGGCCTCGCAGGCGCCGAGCACCGCCCCGCCGGTCGACCTCGACGCGCTCGCCTCCCTCGTCGCCGACGAGGAGGTGCTGATCGCGCTCAACAGCCGCAACAGCCGGCTCTCCAGCTTCTGGCTCGCCGACCAGGCCGGCACCCCGGTCGACCCGCGCCTGATCGGCCGCTCCGTCGTCATCCTCGACGGCGAGGACGACTTCGTGAACATGCTGCGCCACATGCTCACCCGGATGGGCGTCACCAGCTCGGTCGTCCGCCACGAGGACTACGTCGACGGCGTCCTCGACGGCCACGACCTGGTGATCGTCGGTCCGGGCCCGGGCGACCCGCGCGACGGCGACGACCCCAAGATCGCGCGCCTGCGCTCGGCGGTGCGGTGGCTGCTCGACCACGAGAAGCCGTTCCTCGCCATCTGCCTGGGCCACCAGACCCTGTGCCACACGCTCGGGATCCCGCTCGCCTACAAGGACATCGTCTTCCAGGGCACGCAGGCCACGGTGCTGCTCGACGGCCGTCCGCAGAAGGTCGGCTTCTACAACACCTTCGTCGGCCGGGTCGGCCCGGACACCCCGCTGCCGGAGGGCGTCGAGGTGGACGCCGACGCGGGGACCGGTGACGTCAACGCCGTCCGCGGCCCGCACTTCCGCGGCGTGCAGTTCCACGCCGAGTCGATCCTCACCGAGCGGGGCTTCGAGATCGTCCACGACCTGGTGTCCGACGTCCTCCTGTGACGCGATGAGCGCGCCGGACGTGGTGGTCGTCGACCACCACGACTCGTACACGTGGAACCTCGTCCACCTGGTCGCGGGCGTGACCGGGGTGCTGCCGTCGGTGGTGCAGCACGACGAGGTGGGGGCGGCCGAGGTGCTGGCCCACCAGTTCGTCGTGCTGTCGCCCGGGCCGGGGAACCCCGCCGTGGAGCGGGACTTCGCCGTCGGCCGCGAGGTGCTGCTCGCGGGGACCCGGCCGGTGCTCGGGGTGTGCCTGGGGATGCAGGGCATCGTCACGGCGTACGGCGGCCGGGTGGACCGCGTCCCGCCGGGGCACGGCGTGCTCGCGTCCGTCGAGCACGACGGGACGGGGCTCTTCGCGGGCGTCCCGTCACCCTTCGACGCGGTCCGCTACCACTCGCTCGCGGCCGTCGAGCTGCCCGCGGAGCTGCGTGCGACCGCCGCCGACGCGCGCACCGGGTTGACCATGGCGGTCGAGCACGTGACGCTGCCCGTCATGGGCGTGCAGTTCCACCCGGAGTCGGTGCTCACCGACCACGGCGCCCGTCTCGTCGCCAACTTCCTCGGCCTGGCGTGAGCCGGCGATGGTGACCCGGACCGACCCCGTCGAGGCGTTCAGGAGGCTGCAGGCGCAGCACCCGCGCTGCGTGTGGCTCGACGGCGGCGGGGCGCGGGACTGGTCCCGACGGCGCTCGATCCTCGGCTGGCTCGACGAGGACGACGTCTCCCTGAGCTACGACGCCCGCAACCGCGAGGTCACCCGCCACGCCGGCGGCCGCGCGGTCGTCGTCGGCGACGACCCGTTCGTGGTGCTCGAGCAGGAGCTCGCTGCGGGGCGTCCCAGCGACCAGTGGTTCGGCTACTTCGGCTACGCCGCCCGCGCGGACCTGCCGGCCGAGCCCGACCCGGACCTGCCCGACGCCGTGTGGTTGCGGCCCTCGCACCTGCGGGAGTACGAGCACCCGGTGCTCACCCCCACGGCCACCGGCACCGTCGGCGGCCCGCCCGTCGGGGACGTCCCGCCGGGCTACGCCGCCGCCTTCGCGCGGGTCCAGGAGCACCTGCACGCCGGCAACTCCTACGAGGTCAACCTGACCTACCGCACCCGCACGCGCAGCCCGCTCGACCCCGCCGCGGCCTACCTGCGGCTGCGGGCGGCCAACCCGGCGCCGTACGCCGGCTTCCTGCAGCACGACGTCCCCGGCGCCGAGGCGTGGCTGCTCAGCTCCTCGCCCGAGCGCTACGCGCTGGTGACGGCCGACCGGGTGCTGGAGACCAAGCCGATCAAGGGCACCACCCCGCGCGGTGCGACGCCGGCCGAGGACGAGGCGGCGCGGGCGCACCTGGCGGCGGACCCGAAGTTCCGCTCCGAGAACCTGATGATCGTCGACCTGCTCCGCAACGACCTCGCGATGGTCTGCGAGGTCGGTTCCGTGGAGGTGCCGGTGCTGATGGACGTGGAGTCCTACGCCTCGGTGCACCAGCTGGTGTCGACGGTGCGCGGACGGTTGCGCGACGACGTCACGACCGTGGCCGCGCTGCGGGCGCTCTTCCCCGCCGGCTCGATGACCGGGGCACCGAAGCTGCGCACGATGGAGGTCATCGGCGAGGTCGAGGAGGCGCCCCGCGGCGTCTACAGCGGTGCGTTCGGGTGGGTCTCCGGCGACGGCCGGGCCGACCTCGGCGTCGTCATCCGGACGCTGGTCAGTGCCGGCGACGACTACGTCCTCGGCACGGGCGGCGGGATCACCGTCGCCAGCGACCTCCACGAGGAGTGGGCCGAGACCGGGTGGAAGGCCGCGCGCCTGCTCGCGGCGCTGGACCCGGGCGCGCCGGTCACCTGAGCCTGCCGACCCGCGCTCCTCAGGACGAGGGGCTGGGCGCGGTCGACGCCGGCTCGCCGGCGCCGTTCTCGTCGGCGTGCCGGGTGAGCGCCTCGAGGGCGGCCCGCATGCCGCGCACGGCGCGCTCCTCGTCGTACGGCGCGGGGTCGACGAGGTTGACGACCTCGAACAGCATGCCGTTCTGCACGAACCCGGTGACGTAGAGCTGGTCCTCCTCGGCGGCGACGACGATCCGCGCCGCGTCGGCGCCCGGGACGGCCGGCTGGCGGACGTCGGCGTCCTCGCCCTGGCCCATCTGCTCCCAGAACTCGTCGAGCGAGCCGCCGAAGAGCTGGTAGTTGGCGTCGAGCACCGGGTCGCCGGAGCCCTCCTCGGGCACGAACCGGCAGTCCGGCGCGGTCGGCGTGCCGTCCTCCTTGGTGGTCCGGGCGCCGAACTGCTCCTCGACGAAGGCGGTGTCGAGCGCGTCGCAGGGGTTCCACAGCGCGGGTGGCTCGGTCGGCAGGTCGGGCTTCGTGCCGACGTCGCCGTCGTCACCGCAGGCCGCGGCGAGCAGGCCGACGGCGACGAGCGCGGCCGCTCCGGCCCACCGGCGGGTCCGTCGCTGGTGTCGCGGACGCATCGGGTCGGTCATCAGGGGTTGTTCTCCCGTCCGGGCAGGCGCAGCACGAGGCGTGCGCCGCCGCTGGCGTTCTCGGTGGCGTGCACGGAGCCGGAGTGCCGGTCCGCGACCTGGCGCACGATGGCCAGGCCCAGCCCGGACCCGGGCATGGTGCGGGCGTCGGGGGAGCGCCAGAACCGGTCGAAGATGCGGTGCCGGTCGGCCTCGGCGATGCCGGGGCCCTGGTCGTCGACGGTCAGCACGCCGTCGCTGAGCCGCACCGTCACCTGGCCTCCCTCCGGGCTCCACTTCGCCGCGTTGTCGAGCAGGTTGGTCACCGCCCGCTCCAGCTCAGCATCCTCGCCGATCACCCACCACGGTCGGGTGAAGACCTCGAACGTGAGACCGGGGGCGCGGCGGCGCACCCGCTGCACGGCGTGGTCGACGACGTCGGCGAGGTCCACCGGCTCGACCTGCACCTGGATCGGCTCGTCGCGGGCGAGCGCGGTGAGGTCGCCGATCAGGGTGGTCAGCTCCTCGATCTGGGCCTGCACGTCGTCGAGCAGCTCGTCGCGGGCCTCGACCGGGAGGCTGGCCGTGCCGTTGCCCCGCACGCTCATCGACAGCAGCTCGACGTTGGTGCGCAGCGCGGTCAGCGGCGTGCGCAGCTCGTGGCTGGCGTCGGCGACCAGCTGCCGCTGCCGGATCCGGCTGGCGTCGAGCGCGAGCAGCATGTGGTTGAACGCCGTCGCCAGGCGGGCGATCTCGTCGTCGCCCTCGACGGGCAGGGGGGTGAAGTCCTCGGTGCGGGCGATCTCCTCCACCGACGCCGTGAGCTTGCGGACCGGTCGCAGGCCGTTGCTCGCCACCGCCCACCCGGCGAGACCTGCGACGAGGACGCCGAAGATGCCGAAGGCGACGGTCACCCAGCCGAGCCGGGCCAGCGTGCGGTCCTGGTCCTCCAGCGGTTGCGCGATGACCAGCGCGATCCCGTTCTTCTGCGTGGGTACGGCGACCACGCGGTAGCGCTCGCCCTCGAAGACGATCGTGCGCACGCTGCGGTCGGCGTCGCCGCGGGCGACCTCCACCTCGGGCTTGCCGAAGTCGATGACCGGGCCGCGGTCGAGGATCGCGGGCGTGCCCTCGTAGTCGAGGAACGCGATCCGCACGTCGCCGGCGCCCAGCGCCCACGACGGGATGCCGGCCGACCCGGCCCGCAGCAGGCTGTCCGAGGCGGCGGCCTTGCCGGCCCGGTCGAGGAGCGCGTCGTCGAGGGTGTGCTGCATCTGCACGCGGGCGGTCAGGTAGGCGCCGACCGCGACCAGGGCGACGGACATGCCCACCGCCATGGTGGTCAGCCAGATGACCCGGCTGGCCAGCGAGCGCCGGTAGTGCCAGCGGCCGTCGGTCCCCTGCCCCAGTGCCGGGCCCCGCGCCTCGCTCACGCCTCGGGGGCCCGCAGGACGTACCCGATGCCGCGCACCGTGTGGATCAGGCGCGGCTCGCCCTCCGCCTCGGTCTTGCGGCGCAGGTAGCCGACGTAGACCTCGAGCGAGTTGGCGGTCGTCGGGAAGTCGTAGCCCCAGACCTCCTCGAGGATGAAGCTGCGGTCGAGCACGCGCCGGGGACGGCGCAGGAACATCTCGAGCAGCGTGAACTCGGTGCGGGTCAGCTCGATGTGCCGGCTGCCGCGGGTCACCTCGCGGGTGGTGACGTTCATGGTCAGGTCGGCGAAGGAGAGGACCTCCTCCTCGCCGTCGTCGGCCGCCGGGGTGACCCGGCGCAGCAGCGCGCGCAGCCGGGCCAGCAGCTCCTCGAGCGCGAACGGCTTGGTGAGGTAGTCGTCCGCGCCGGCGTCGAGGCCTTCGACCCGGTCGCCGACGGCGTCACGGGCGGTGAGCACGATGACCGGGACGTCGTTGCCGGCCGCCCGCAACGCCCGGGTCGCCTCGAGGCCGTCGAGCTTCGGCATCATCACGTCCATCACGACGACGTCCGGCTTGACGGCACCGATGCCCGCGAGGGCCTCGGCACCGTCGGCAGCCAGGTGGACGTCGTACCCGTTGAAGGCGAGGGAGCGCCGCAGCGACTCGCGGACCGCGCGGTCGTCGTCGACGACGAGGACGCGGGCAGGCGCTGCAGTACCGGGCACGCCCCCATCATGGCCGATGGGCCTGAGCGGCGGCTGAGAGCTCGGGCCGGGCGCTGCGCGAGGCGCGGTGGAGCAGGCCGACCACGACGACCCCGGCGCCGGCCACGCTGGCGGCGGCGAGGAGGAGGGCGTCCTGCTGGCCGGCCACGAAGGCGGTGCGGGCCGCCGCGGCCGCCTCCGGCCCCAGCTGCAGGGCACCGGCGACCGACTCCTGCGCCCGCGCGGCCACCTCGTGGGGCAGGCCGGCGCCGGCGACGGCCGAGCGGTAACCGTCGTTGAGCAGGCTGCCGAGCACGGCGATGCCGATCGCGCCCCCGAGCTCGCGGGCCAGGTCGTTGACTGCCGACGCCACCCCCTGCTGCTCGCGCGGCAGGGCGTCGGTGATCGCTGTCGTCGCGGGGGTCATCGCCAGGCCCATGCCCAGCCCGCCGAGCCAGATCGAGACCGCGAGCACGCCGTACGACGTGGTCAGGTCCGCCCGCCACAGGAGCGCCAGGCCGCCGGTGAGCAGCAGCAGGCCCAGCCCGCTGACCCGGACCCGGCCGACGTGGGCGGCGACCCGCGGCGCGACGCGCGACCCGGGCATGATGCCGAGCGCGAGCGGGACCATGCCCAGCGCGGCCTCCAGCGGGGACCAGCCGCGGACGAGCTGGAGGTACTGCAGGAAGACGAAGACGAACCCGAAGAACGCGGTGAACTGCACCAGCACGGACAGCGTGCCGGCGGCGAACGCGGGGCGGGCGAACAGCCGCGGGTCGAGCAGCGGGTGGGCGGTGTGCGCCTCCCAGAGCAGGAAGAGCACGAGGAGCGCGAGCCCGCCGCCGAGGCAGCCGAGGGTGGCGGCCGAGGCCCAGCCCTGGTGCGGGGCCTCGATGAGGCCGTAGACGACCGCGGCGAAGGCGCCGACGGAGAGCAGCGAGCCGACGGGGTCGAGGCCGACGTGGCCGTCGTGGCGCGACTCGGGCACGACGCGGAGGGTGCCGGCGAGGGCGACCAGCGCCATGCCGACGTTCAGCCCGAACACCGACTGCCACGACCACGCCTCCAGCAGCAGGCCGGAGGCGAGCAGGCCGAGCACGGCACTCGCGCCAGCGACGCCCGTCCACACCGCGACCCCCTTGAGGCGCTCGTCGTCGGGGAAGGTCGCGGTGATCGTCGACAGCGTGGCCGGCATGACCAGCGCCGCCCCGGCACCGAGCAGGCCGCGCAGCGCGACCAGCGCCTCTGGCGAGGAGGTCGTCATCGCCATCGCCGCCGCGGCCGCGAACACGACCAGGCCCGCGACGAGTGTCCGCCGGCGCCCCAGCCGGTCGCCGAGGGCGCCGAAGGGCAGCAACAAGGCTGCGAAGGTGAGCGCGTAGGCGTCGATGATCCACGACAGCTGGGTCTGCGGCGCGGCGGTCTCGCGCGCGATCGAGGGGATTGCGACGTTGAGTGCCGAGACCGCGGAGACGACGGTCGCGAGGCCCAGGCAGACCACCGCGAGGACGGCACGGTGGCCGGGTCCGGAGGCGGGTGGCCGGCCGGACGTCGTACGGGTGCGGGACATGGGGTCCTCCTCTCGGACCGGCCCCGGGTGGGCCGGGCCCGTTGACCGTCGCCCGCGCGCCGCCTAGTTTGCAACGTTGATGAATAAACCGCGCGGCCGGCGACCCGGCAGTCCTGACACCCGCTCCGCGATCCTCGACGCAGCGCGGGTTGCGTTCGTCGAGCACGGCTACCAGGGCGCGACCCTGCGCCGGATCGCCGCCGACGCCGGCGTCGACATCCGGCTCATCGCCCACCACTTCGGCTCGAAGAAGGGCCTGTTCGCCGCGGCGATGACGCTGCCGGTCAGCCCCAGCGAGGTGCTGGACCGCGCGCTCTCCGGTCCGCCGGAGACCTGGGCGACGACGTTGCTCTCCGCCGCGCTGCGGGTCTGGGACGCCCCGGAGACCGGGCAGCCGTTGCTCCGGCTGCTGCAGACCGCCCTCGACGACCCCGACCAGCGCCCCGCCCTCACCGGCTTCGTGGAGCGCGAGATCGTCAGCCGGATCGAGGACCGGCTCGAGGGTCCGTACGCACGGCGCCGGGCGACCGCCGCCGCCACCCTCGTCGCCGGGATGATCGTCAGCCGCTACGTCCTCGAGGTCGAGCCGTTGCACGGCATGCGCGAGCGCGACGTCGTCGCGACCTTGCGCCCCCTGCTCCAGTCCGCGCTCGCGCCACCAGCCCGGCGTCGATGAATTCGGGGGTCAGACGTACTTCGCGGCGACCCGGGCCGCGCGGGCGCCGTACTGCCCGCCGAAGAGGCAGGCGTGGACGAGCAACGGGAAGAGCTGGTGGAAGCCGGCCCGGTCCTCCCAGCCGTCGGCGAGGGGGGTGACCTCCTGGTAGGCCGCCATCACCTGCGGCAGCTGGGGGAGGCCGAAGAGGGCGAGCATGGCGAGGTCGACCTCGCGGTGGCCGCCGTACGCCGCCGGGTCGATCACGACGACGCGGTCCTCGGAGGTCCACAGCACGTTGCCGTTCCACAGGTCGCCGTGCAGGCGGGCGGGCGGCTCGTCGGGCACGATCTCGGCGCCCCTGGCCACGGCGGCCTCGATCGTCGCGGCGTCGTCGGCGGACACGATGGCCTTGTCGCGCAGCACCTTCAGGTAGGGCGCGATCCGGCGCTCGGCCCAGAACTCCGCCCACGTCGGCAAGGTGCGGTTGAGCAGGGGGAGGCGGCCGATGTAGCCGTCCTCGGGACCGCCGAAGGCGTCGGCCCCCGCGCGGTGGGTCGCGGCCAGCGCCCGGCCGAAGGCGCCGGCAGCCTCGGCGCCCGGACGCACCGACTCCACCCACCCGAGGATCAGCACGTCGTCGTCGACGGCGAGCACCTCGGGGGTGGCGACGCCGCCGTCGGTGCTGGCCTCCGCCAGCCAGCGCAGCCCCGCCGCCTCGCGCTCGAAGAAGTGCGGCGGCGCCCCGGTCAGCGTCTTGAGGAAGGCGGTGCGGCCGTTGGAGAGGCGCAGCTTCACCGCGGTCGCGATGTCACCGCCCGCGACCGGCGCGGTCGCGACGACGGCGGAGCCGAGCAGCTGCTCCGCCCGCCCGGCGACCGTGGGCTGCCTCGCCATCGACTACCTCCGGGCAGGTCCGGTCAGGCCCGGTCGAGGGTCTTCGCGCCGGCGGCGACGCTGTCCTGGTGGGCGCCCTGGCCCTTGAGGGCGCGGGGGATCTCCTTGCCCTGCTCGATGGCGCGCTCGGGCGCCTTGACCCGCTTGAAGCTGCGCAGCGCCAGCAGCAGCAGGAGCACCGCCAGCAGGACGTAGCCGCCGAAGACGATCAGGAACGCCCAGTGCAGGTCGAGGCCCGAGCCGTTCCAGTGGATCAGGTAGGCGATGGCCACGGACAGCATGATCACGGCGAGGAGCAGCAGGAACAGCGCCGCGGCGACCAGCGCCGCGCCGACACCACCCGCGGTGACGCTGACCTTCAGCTCGGCCTTGGCGAGCTGGATCTCCTTGCGCAGGATGGTGGAGAAGTCGGTCTGCGCGTCCTTGATGAGGCGCCCGATCGTCGGCTCTTCCCCATGGACGGTGCGCGATTGGATGGCCATGCGGTCGACCTTACCGATACCGATAGTCTCTCCGTAGGTGAGCCGGGAAGTCTGGTCGGCGCGTGCTGCCCCCTGCCCGACGATCGAGAGAGCCCCTTGTGACCCCACCGCCCAGTGCCCCTGACGAGCTCTGGCGCCGCGGGCCGGTCCTGACCCAGAGCGACCGACCGCTGGCGCGCTACGTCGCCCGGCCGATCCGCGAGTTCCTCCACGTCGAGTCCTCCGGCTCGGTGCTCCTGCTCGCCGCGACCGTCGTCGCCCTGCTGTGGGTGAACCTCCCGGTCGACGGCTGGGCGTCCGGATACGACCACTTCTGGCACACGCCGATCGCGCTGGAGATCGGTGACTGGAGGCTCGAGGAGTCGCTCCAGCACTGGGTCAACGACGGCCTGATGACGATCTTCTTCTTCGTCGTCGGCCTCGAGATCAAGTACGAGCTGGTCCACGGCGACCTGCGCGACCCGCGCACCGCCGCCCTGCCGATCGTCGCCGCGGTCGGCGGGATGCTCGTCCCCGCGCTCATCTACGCCGTCATCGTCCGGGGTGGCCCCGACGCGGCGTCGGCGGGCTGGGGCATCCCGATGGCAACCGACATCGCGTTCGCCGTCGGCGTGCTCGGCATCCTCGGCCGCCGGGTGCCGTCCGCCGCGCGCCTGTTCCTGCTGACGCTGGCGATCGTCGACGACATCGGCGCGATCCTGGTGATCGCGGTCTTCTACACCGACGACCTCTCGCTGGCCTGGCTCGGCGCGGCGCTCGCCCTGCTCGCGGTCATGGCGCTGCTGCGGAGCTTCCGGGTGTGGGCGTTCTGGATCTACGTGCTGCTGGGCATCGCGACCTGGTTCACCCTGCTCCAGTCCGGCGTGCACGCCACGCTCGCCGGCGTCGCGATCGGCCTGCTCACCCCCGCCGTCGCGCTGCTGCGCAGCGAGGTGGCCACCGAGTTCGCCGCCGACGCCCTGCGCGACAACGACCTGGACGCGGACGAGCTCTACCGGCTGCGCTTCCTGGTCGCCGAGTCGGTGCCCGTCGTCGAGCGGCTCCAGGCGCGGCTGCACCCGCTGTCGTCGTACGTCGTGCTGCCGGTCTTCGCGCTGGCCAACGCCGGTGTCTCCCTCGACGGCATCGGGGACGCGGTCACCTCGGCGGTCGGCCTCGGCATCGGCGCCGGCCTGGTGATCGGCAAGCCGGTGGGCATCACCCTGGCCTGCTTCCTCGCGATCCGCCTCGGTGTCGGCCGGATGCCGACCGGGACGTCGTGGCCGCAGATCATCGGCGTCGGGATGGTGGCCGGCATCGGCTTCACGGTCTCGCTCTTCATCGCCGGGCTGTCCTTCCCGGGCGAGGCGCTGCTGACCGACGAGGCGAAGGTCGGGATCCTGATGGCCTCGCTCGTCGCCGCGGTCCTCGGTGTCCTCATGCTCCTGGCTGCGACCGGCCGGACTACGCCCGAGGGCGAGGAACCAGCCGAGGAAGCACCTGCGACGAGCCGAGGAAGCGACTGACGGTGATCCGCAGCGCGACCCGGGTCGGGTTCGGCCGCGGCTGCCGGTAGCGGGAGGCGTAGCGCTCGCACGCGCGGGCGACCGACTCCGCGTCGTCGAGCACCTCGGCGGTGCCGACGATCGTGGACCAGCGGGCGCCGTCGACCTGGCTCACCGCGAGCCGCGGGTCGCGGCGCAGGTTGGCGGCCTTCTGCGAGCCGCCGTCGGTGATCACCCACGCGCACTGCTGCTCGGGGTCGAGCACCGCGCCGACCGCGACCGCGTGCGGGGCGCCGTGCCGGTCGAGGGTGCTCAGCGTGCACAGGTGCCGCTCGGTCCAGAACTGCTCGAGCTCGGGCGGCAGGGCGGACCAGGTGACGGGTTGCCAGGTGGGCATGGGGCCACCCTAGGCGGGCCTGCGCGCCGGACTGTGGCGGGCACAGTCCGGCGCACAGAGGCCGGTGGTTTCGAGGCTCGGCGCTGGGGCGCCTCGCACCTCAACCACCGACCGCGGTGGAGGTCAGTCCTCGGTCGAGGAGGCCTGGCCGGCGGAGATGAGGTCCATGATCGAGGCGTCGGCGAGGGTGGTGGTGTCACCGACGTTGCGGCCCTCGGCGACGTCGCGGAGCAGGCGGCGCATGATCTTGCCGGAGCGGGTCTTGGGCAGCTCGGGGACGATCATGATCTGCCGCGGCTTGGCGATCGGGCCGATCTCCTTGCGGACGTGGTCGGAGAGCTCCTTGACGATCTCCGGTCCGCCGTCCCCGGCCTCGTTGCGCAGGATGACGTACGCGACGACCGCCTGGCCGGTGTCGGGGTCCGAGGCGCCGACGACGGCGGACTCGGCGACCTTCGGGTGCGACACGAGGGCCGACTCGATCTCGGTGGTCGACAGCCGGTGGCCGGAGACGTTCATGACGTCGTCGACGCGGCCGAGGACCCAGATGTCGCCGTCGTCGTCCTTCTTGGCGCCGTCGCCGGCGAAGTAGTAGGCCCCGCGGTCGTTGGTTGCCTTGAAGCGGGACCAGTAGGTGTCGACGTAGCGCTGGTCGTCGCCCCAGATGGTGCGCAGCATGGAGGGCCACGGCGAGGTGACGACGAGGTAGCCGCCGGAGCCGTTCGGGACCGGCGTGCCCTCGTCGTCGACGACCTCGGCCTCGATGCCGGGGATCGCGGTCATCGCCGAGCCGGGCTTGCCGGCGGTGACGCCGGGCAGCGGGGAGATCATGATCGCGCCGGTCTCGGTCTGCCACCACGTGTCGACGACCGGGGTGCGGTCGCCGCCGATGACGTGGCGGTACCAGACGTAGGCCTCGGGGTTGATCGGCTCGCCCACCGAGCCGAGGATGCGCAGGCTGGAGAGGTCGAACTGGTCGGGGACCTCGTGGCCCTGCTTCATGAAGGAGCGGATCGCGGTGGGCGCGGTGTAGAAGATCGTGACCTTGTGGTCCTGGATGATCTTCCACCAGCGGCCCGGCTCGGGGGAGTCCGGCGTGCCCTCGTAGAGGACCTGGGTGGCGCCGTTGGCCAGCGGGCCGTAGACGATGTAGGAGTGGCCGGTGACCCAGCCGATGTCGGCGGTGCACCAGTAGACGTCGGTGTCGGCCTTGAGGTCGAAGACCGCGTGGTGGGTGTAGGCCGCACCGACGAGGTAGCCGCCGGTGGTGTGCAGGATGCCCTTGGGCTTGCCGGTGGTGCCGGAGGTGTACATGACGTAGAGCGGGTGCTCGGCGTCGAAGGCCTCGGGGGTGTGCTCGGTCGAGGCCGAGCCCACCACGTCGTGCCACCAGACGTCGACGCTGTCGTCCCACGCGACCTCCTGGCCGGTACGACGGACCACGACGACCTTCTCGATCTTGTCGGTCTTCGTGCGGGCCTCGTCGACGGCAGGCTTGAGCGCGGAGGGCGCGCCGCGGCGGTAGCCGCCGTCGGCGGTGATGACGACCCTGGCCTCGCAGTCGTCGACGCGGGAGGCGAGGGCGTCGGCGGAGAAGCCGCCGAAGACCACGGTGTGCGGGGCACCGATGCGCGCGCAGGCGAGCATCGCGACGATCGCCTCGGGGATCATCGGCATGTAGATCGCGACCCGGTCACCCGTGCCGACCCCGAGGGCGGTGAGCGCGTTCGCGGCCTGGGACACCTCGTCCTTGAGCTGGGCGTAGGTGATGTCGCGGCTGTCGTCGACGGGCTCGCCGACCCAGTGGATGGCCACCTTGTCGCCGCGGCCGGCCTCGACGTGGCGGTCCACGCAGTTGTAGGCGGCGTTGAGGGTGCCCCCGGTGAACCACTTGGCGAAGGGGGCGTCGGACCAGTCGAGGACCTGGTCCCACGTGCTGGCCCAGGTCAGACGTTCGGCCTGGGTGGCCCAGAAGCCCTCACGGTCGGCCTTCGCAGCGTCGTACGCCTTTGCGGTGAGGTTCGCGTTCGCGGCGAGCTCGGCGGGCGGCTCGAAGCGGCGGTCCTCCTTCAACAGGTTGGCGAGGGTCTGCTCCGTGGAGGAAGGGGCTGTCTGGTCGCTCACGGTTGTCTCCTGCTCGATCGGGGTGCCACTGGTCACATTAGGACCCACGGGAAGTGTGGTCACCAGGGGTTGCGTCCTGGTTGCGGCGGGGGAGCGGGCGGGAGGCCGGGGCGGGCGCGACGCCCACCCCGGCCTCCCTGGTCCCCCGTCAGTGCTGGACGGCCTGCTCGGCGCCCGCGCCGGTCAGCGCGCGGACCTCGAGCTCGGTGAACCGCTCCTCGGCGGCCGGCTCCTTCGACGTGACCGTCCCGAGCCAGCCGAAGAAGAAGCCCAGCGGGATCGACAGCAGGCCCGGGTTCTCCAGCGGGAACCAGTGGAAGTCGACCCCCAGCGGGAAGAGCGCCTTGCTGATGGTCTCGCCCTCGGCGTTGACGCCCGTCTTGCCCGACACGACGGGCGAGAAGAACACGAGCGTGATGGCCGAGAGCAGGCCGCCGTAGATGCTCCAGGTGGCGCCGCGGGTGTTGAAGCGCCGCCAGAACATGTTGTAGACGATCGACGGCAGGTTCGCCGACGCCGCGACCGCGAAGGCCAGCGCCACCAGGAACGCGATGTTGAGGTTGCGGGCCGGGATGGCCAGCAGGATCGCGACGATGCCCAGGCCGGCGGCGGCGTACCGCGTCACCCGGATCTCCTCCGCCTCGGTCGCCTGGCCCTTGCGGATGACGGAGTTGTAGATGTCGTGCGCCACCGACGTCGACGACGTCAGGGTGAGCCCGGCGACCACGGCGAGGATGGTCGCGAACGCGACCGCGGAGATCAGTGCGAGCAGGATCGCGCCCCCGGTCGACCCGGCGCCGCCACCGACCGCCTCCGCGAGGAGCGGGGAGGCGAGGTTGCCGTCGCTGGTGGCGACGTCGCTGCCGGCGCCCGTGTTCAGCAGGGCCGCGGCACCGAAGCCGAGGACCAGGGTGAACAGGTAGAAGACGCCGATCAGGCCGATCGCCCACAGCACCGACTTCCGCGCGTCGCGCGAGGTCGGCACCGTGTAGAAGCGGACCAGGATGTGCGGCAGCCCCGCGGTGCCGAGCACCAGGGCGATGCCGAGGCTGACGAAGTCGAGCTTGCTCGTGAGGTCGGCCCCGTACTTGAGGCCGGGCTCGAGGAAGCCCTCCTTGCCCGACGTCGACTGTGCCGCACCGAGCAGCTCGGAGAGGTTGAAGTCGAACTTCGCGAGGACCAGGACGACGATGAGCGCCGAGCCGGTCATCAGCAGGACCGCCTTGACGATCTGCACCCAGGTCGTGCCCTTCATGCCGCCGACCGTGACGTAGATGATCATCAGCGCGCCGACACCGGCGATGACCGCGCTGATGGCGAGGGTGTTGGACTTGTCGATGCCGAGCAGCAGCACCACGAGGCTGCCCGCGCCGACCATCTGGGCCAGCAGGTAGAAGATCGACACGACGACGGTGGACGTCGCGGCCGCCGTACGGACCGGGCGCTGCCGCATCCGGTAGGCCAGCTGGTCGGCCATCGTGAACTTGCCGGAGTTGCGCAGCATCTCGGCGACGAGCAGCAGCGCGACCAGCCACGCGACCAGGAAGCCGATCGAGTAGAGGAAGCCGTCGTAGCCGGCCAGCGCGATGGCGCCGGAGATGCCGAGGAAGGACGCGGCCGACATGTAGTCACCGCCGATGGCGAGGCCGTTCTGGAAGCCGGAGAAGGACCGGCCGCCGGCGTAGAAGTCCGTGGCGCCGCTGGTGTTGCGGCTCGCGCGGATGGTGACGAAGAGGGTGAGTGCGACGACCGCGAGGAAGAGCCCCGCGGTGAGGACCTGGTCGTTCATCAGTGACTGCTCCTGCCCTGGTTCGGCTTGCCGGCGAGGGAGATGAACCGCTCGTCGAGCTCGCGGGCCAGCGGGTCGAGGCGCTTGGTCGAGTAGCCGCTGTAGAGCCACGCGATGAGGAAGGTCGTCGCGAACTGCAGCAGGCCGAGGACCAGCGCGACGTTGATGTTGCCGATGACCTGGCCGCTCATGAAGTCGCCGGCCCACATCGACAGCACGACGTAGGTCAGGTACCAGACCAGGAAGGCGACGGTCGCCGGGATGGCGAAGCCGCGGTAACGGCGCTTCAGCTCGGCGAACTCCTGCGAGGCGTGCAGCTCGTCGTACACGGGATCGTGGCGGGCGGCCACGTCGGGCTCGGATGACACGGGTTCCTCCTGGGTCGTGCGGTGTGACCGCGGTCACGGCCGTCCTCGACGCTAGGAGCGGGGGCCGCCGGCACGGCAGGGGTGCGGTCCGGTGCTGCGGCGAGTGGGGACGGCTTGTCGGTGAACGGTCGGTCCGGCGCGACGAACGGCGCGGGAGCGGGCCTGGCCCGGCCCCGGCTGTGACCCGAGGCACACGCCGGCGGGGTGACAAGGCGAGAGCCATCTGTTTAGGTAAGGCTTACCTATCTCGGAGGTAACTGCCTTGCGTGTCCCACCGCTCCCGCTGCACCACGTCTTCCACCCCGACAACGCCGACCACTATGCCGACGTCATCGGCAGCGGCCTCGACCACCTGCTCCGCCACCTCAAGGGCGTGGCCGGCCCGGCGACCGGGCGCCAGCCCGACGAGGCCGCAGCCCGCGTCGCTGCGGTCGACCTCGACCGGCCGCTCGACGGCATCGATGCCGTCCTCGGCGAGGTGTCCGAGCTCTGGCTCGACGACGCCGTCTGGTTCCACGAGAAGCGGTACGCCGCCCACCTGAACTGCCCGGTCGTCGTCCCGGCCCTGCTCGCGGAGCTCTTCGTCGCCTCGGTCAACAGCTCGCTCGACACCTTCGACCAGAGCGTCGGCGGCACCTTCATCGAGCGCCGGCTGGTCGAGTGGACGGCCGGGCGGATCGGCTTCGGTCCCGAGGCCGACGGCGTCTTCACCAGCGGCGGCAGCCAGTCCAACCTGCAGGGCCTGCTGCTGGCCCGTGGCCGGCATGAACGCGTGCCCGCCGAGCGGCTGCGCATCCTGGCCTCGGCCGAGAGCCACTTCTCGGTGCAGAAGTCCGCCCGCCTGCTCGGCCTGGGCGAGGAGTCCGTCGTCAGCGTGCCGACCGACGCGCGGCACCGAATGGACCCCGCGGCGCTCGAGCGCTCCCTCGCGGCCTGCACGGACCTCGGCCTCCGGCCGATGGCGGTCGTCGCGACGGCCGGCACCACCGACTTCGGTGCGATCGACCCGCTGCCGGAGGTCGCCGACCTCGCCCGTGCCTACGACGCCTGGCTGCACGTCGACGCGGCGTACGGCGGCGGCCTGCTGGTCTCGCCGACCCGGCGCGACCGGCTCGACGGCATCGACCGCGCCGACTCGGTGACGGTCGACTTCCACAAGACCTTCTTCCAGCCGGTGTCCTCCAGCGCCATCATCGTGCGCGACCGCGCCACCCTGCGCCCGGCCACCTGGCACGCCGACTACCTCAACCCGCGCGAGGCCACGACCCCCAACCAGGTCGACAAGAGCCTGCAGACCACCCGTCGGTTCGACGCCCTCAAGCTCTGGCTGACCCTGCGCACGATGGGTCCCGAGCTGGTGGGTCGGTACGTCGACGCGGTCATCGACCTCGCCACCGAGGTGCACCGCCGGGTCGTGGACCTGCCGGACCTCGAGTGCGCCGCCGCGCCGGAGCTGAGCACCCTGGTCCTCCGCTACCGGCCGGCGGGGCGCGAGCTCGACGACGCTGCGCTCGGCCGGCTCAACACCGCGATCCGCGCGGAGCTCTACGCCAGCGGCACCGCGATGGTCGCGGCGACGAAGGTCGACGGTGTTCAGTTCCTCAAGCTCACCCTGCTCAACCCGATGGCCACCGCCGACGACGTCGTGGGGATCATCGACACCGTCCGCGAGGTCGGGGAACGGCTCGCCGGCGAGCTCGACCCGCCGGCGGTCGTGCCGGTGGCGGAGGTGGTCCGGTGAGGGCGCACGACTTCGTCGCGGTCGGCCTCGGCCCGTTCAACCTCGGCCTCGCCGCGCTCTCCGAGCCGCTGCGCTCCGGCGGCGAGCTGGACGGCGTCTTCCTCGAGGCCCGCGACCGCTTCGCCTGGCACCCCGGCATGCTGCTCGACGACGCGACGCTGCAGGTGCCCTTCCTCGCCGACCTGGTGACGATGGCGGATCCGACCTCGCGCTGGTCCTTCCTCAGCTACCTCAAGCAGCACGGCCACCTCTACCCGTTCTACATCCGCGAGAGCTTCTACCCGCTGCGCCGCGAGTACGACGACTACTGCCGGTGGGCCGCCGAGTCGCTGCCCGGCATCCGCTTCGGCGAGCAGGTCACCGACGTCGAGCACGACGGCACGGCGTACCTCGTGCACAGCGCGACCGGCGAGACCTTCCGTGCCCGGCGCCTGGTGCTGGGCGTCGGGACGTCGCCACGGGTGCCGGCCGCGCTGCAGGGCGTGCTCGACGCGGAGGGACCGGCGGTCGTGACCCACTCCGCCGACTACCTCGCGCACCGCGAGGCGCTGCAGCGGCAGGAGCGGATCACCGTCGTCGGCAGCGGGCAGAGCGCCGCGGAGGTCTACCACGACCTGCTGTCCGCGGCCCCGGACCACGGCTACGAGCTGGTGTGGCTGACGCGCAGCCCGCGCTTCTTCCCGATGGAGTACACCAAGCTCACCCTCGAGATGACCTCGCCCGAGTACGGCGCCTACCACCGCGCGCTGCCGATGGAGGTCCGCGACCGGCTGGCTCGCGAGCAGCGCCACCTCTTCAAGGGGATCAGTGGCGACCTGGTCGACGCCATCTCCGACCTGCACTACCAGCAGCGGGTGACCGGTGACGGTCCGCGCACGACGCTGCTCACCCACACCGAGGTGCGGGGCGCCCGGGTGCTGCCAGACGAGGGCGGGGTCGGGCTGGACCTCCTGCACGCCGAGACCGGCGAGGAATTCGCCCTCTGCACCGGGGGTCTGGTGCTCGCCACCGGCTACGGCCCGACCGAGCCGGCGTTCCTGCAGGGCGTCGAGGACCGGGTCCGGCGCGACGCGCGCGGACGGTACGACGTCGCCGAGGACTACTCGGTCGACGTGGCCGGCGGCGAGATCTTCGTGCAGAACGCCGAGGAGCACACCCACTCGCTGCTCGCGCCGGACCTCGGCATGGGGCCCTTCCGCAACTCCGTGATCCTCGCGTCGATGCTGGGCCGCGAGGCCTACCCCGTCGAGAAGCGGATCGCCGTGCAGACCTTCGGGGTGCCCGACCACCTGAGGACGGAGGCCGCCCGATGAGCCGCTCCCTGCTCGCCCGGACCACCATCGAGCCGCTCGATGTCGATCGTGACGCCGCGCTGCTGCACGCGTGGGTCACCCACCCGCGCTCGGCCTTCTGGATGATGCAGGACGCGTCGCTGGACGAGGTGCGTGCGGAGTACGCCGCCATCGCCGCGAACCCGCACCACCACGCGTTCCTGGGCCGGGTCGACGGCCGGCCGGTGTTCCTGGCCGAGACCTACGACCCGCGCCACGCCCCCGGCATGGCCGACCTGCCCGAGCTCGAGGACGGCGACCTGGGCATGCACGTGCTCGTCGCGCCGCCCGAGGAGCCGGTCCCCGGACTCACCACCGCGGTCTTCGACGCCGTGATGTCCTTCTGCTTCGCCGACCCCGCCGTGCGCCGCGTGGTCGTCGAGCCCGACGTCCGCAACCAGCCGATCCGCGCCAAGAACCTCGCCGCCGGCTTCACCGAGCTGCGCGAGGTCGCCCTGCCCGGCAAGACCGCCATGCTCTCCGTCTGCCGCCGCGCGGACTGGCAGGCGCCCGACCGCGCCGACGACGCGGACCACCTCGCGCCCGACCTGATGGGGCGGGCGCAGCGCCACCTCGTCGCCAAGGCGCTCGCCGAGTTCAGCCACGAGCGGATGATCGCGCCGGTGCGGGTGCCGGCCGCCGACGGCACTGTGGGGGAGCGGTGGCGGGTCGCGACCGACCGGTCGTCGTACACCTTCACGGCGCGGGTGAAGAAGCTCGAGCACTGGGTCGTCGACCCCGCGTCGATCGAGCGACGGGTGGACGGCGTCGTGGTCGACCCGGACGCGCAGGACCTCGTCGCCGAGCTGGCGCCCGACCTCGGCATCCCGGACGCGCTGCTGCCGACCTACCTCGAGGAGGTCGCCTCCACCCTTGCCTCGACCGCGTGGAAGCTGCGCCACCGGGCGGTCCCGGTCGCAGAGCTGGTGGACGCGGGCTACCAGGAGATCGAGTCCGCGATGACCGAGGGCCACCCGGCGTTCGTCGCCAACAACGGGCGCATCGGCTTCGGCCTCGACGACTACACGGCCTACGCGCCCGAGACCGGCGCACCCGTGC
The DNA here is from genome assembly GCF_000519005.1 of Nocardioides sp. J54. Classification (GTDB taxonomy): domain Bacteria; phylum Actinomycetota; class Actinomycetes; order Propionibacteriales; family Nocardioidaceae; genus Nocardioides. The sequence continues at coordinate 43,146 of NZ_JAER01000033.1, forward strand.
GGCTGCACTGGGTCGCCGCCCGGCGCTCCCTCACCCACCTGTCGCTGGGGGAGGGGCAGGCCGAGCAGGAGCTGTACGACGGCGAGCTGGTCCCGCCCGTGCGCGAGCGCTTCCGGCGGCGGCTGCGCGACCTGGGCCTGGTGCCGGAGGACTACCTCCTCCTGCCGGTGCACCCGTGGCAGTGGCGCAACAAGCTGGCGGTCACCTTCGCCCCCGACGTCGCGCGCCGCGACCTCGTGCACCTCGGCGAGGGCGAGGACGACCACCGCCCCCAGCAGTCGATCCGCACCTTCTTCAACGCCAGCCGTCCCGAGCGGCACTACGTGAAGACCGCGCTCGCGATCCAGAACATGGGCTTCGTGCGCGGCCTCTCGCCGCGCTACATGGAGGCGACGCCGGCGATCAACGACTGGGTCGCGTCCGTGGTGCACGGCGACGCCGAGCTGCGGGACTGCGGCTTCGAGGTGCTGCGTGAGCTGGCGGCGATCGGCTACACCGGAGACGCCTTCCACCGGCTGGCCGAGCCGTCGCCGTACCGGAAGATGATCGCGGCGCTGTGGCGCGAGAGCCCCGTCCCGCGCACGCCGGAGGGCGAGCAGCTGACGACGATGGCCGCGCTGCTGCACCGCGACGCCGACGGTGACGCGCTGGTGACCGCGTGGATCAAGGCCTCCCCGGTCGACGCACAGTCGTGGGTGCGGTCGTACCTGCGGGCCTACCTGCGCCCGCTCGTGCACTGCCTCCTCGCCTACGACCTCGCGTTCATGCCGCACGGGGAGAACCTGCTGCTGCGGCTGCGCGACCACGTCCCGGTCGGTGCGTTCATGAAGGACATCGGCGAGGAGGTCGCGGTGATGGGCGACCTGCCGCTGCCGCCCGAGGTGGAGCGGGTCCGCGGCGACTTCCCCGACGACGTCAAGGCGCTCGCGGTGCACACCGACGTCTTCGACGGCGTGCTGCGCCACGTGGCGGCGGTCCTCGACGAGGACGGGGTGCTGCCCGAGGACGAGTTCTGGGCGATCGCCCGGGCCACCATCGAGGAGCACGCCGCCGACCACCCCGAGCTCGCGGAGGCGGCGGCCCGCTACGACCTGCTGCGCCCGCGGTTCCGGCACAGCTGCCTCAACCGGCTGCAGCTGCGCAACACGCTGCAGATGGTGGACCTCGCCGACCAGGCGGAGTCGCTGATCTTCGCCGGGACGCTGGCCAACCCCGTGGCACCGTGATCACCCGCGACGCGTGGGGGATCCCGCACGTCACCGGAGGCTCGGTGCTCGAGGTCGCCCACGAGCAGGGCCGGGCGACGGCGCAGGACCGGGCCTGGCAGCTCGAGGTCGAGCGCCGGCGGTCCGAGGGGACCTGCGCCGAGGTCTTCGGGACCACGGCGCTGGAGTGGGACCTGCTGGCTCGCCGGGTCCAGCTCGTCGACCTCGCCCGCCGCGCGTACGACGCGCTCGAGCCGGCCAGCCGGGCGTTCGTGGACGCGTACGTCGATGGTGCGAACGACGTCCTCGACCGACCGTGGCGCCCGTGGACGCCGCTCGGTGTCTTCGCCGTGCAGCACCTGCTCTTCTCCCGCTTCCCGAGCAAGCTCTGGCAGCACCACGTGGCGAGCGTCCTCGGCGACCGTGCCGCGGAGGCGCTCGAGCTGCTGCGCACCGAGGGCCTGCCCGGTGGCAGCAACGCGGTCGCCGCCGACGGCGCACTGACCGCGTCCGGCCTGCCGATCGTCGCCGGCGACCCGCACCGGGTCATCGAGGCTCCCGGTTGCTACGCCCAGGTGCGGCTCACCTGCACCGACCCCGACGACGCGTTCGACGTCGCCGGACTGACCTTCGCCGGCGTCCCGGGCGTGCAGCACTTCGGCCACGCCGGCGACGTCGCGTGGGGCGTCACGAACGCCGTCGCCGACGACGAGGACATCTGTGCCGAGGAGCTCCAGCGGCACCGCGGTGCCGTCGTCGCGCGCGGACGCGGGGGCTGGGAGCCGGTGGTGCGACGGGTCGAGCTGGTGCGCGTGCGCACCGGCGACGACACCTGGGACGCCCAGCCGGTCGAGGTGCTGGTGACCTCGCGCGGCCCGGTCGTCACCGGCGGGCCCGGCCAGCCGGACACGTTCAGCCTGCGCACACCGGCCGGCGTGCTAGACGACCTCGGGTTCGACGCCCTGCTGCCCCTGCTGCGGTCGAGGAGCGCTGCGGACGTGACCACCGCCTTCGACCGCTGGGTGAGCCCGGTCGACAACCTGCTGGTCGCGGACACCTCGGGCCACGTCGAGCACCGCGTCGTGGGCAGGGTGCCGCTGCGCGCCGACGGTGGCTGGACCGGGTGGGTCGAGGACCAGCCGCGCCGGACCGGCCCGCTACTGGTGAGCGCCAACGACCGCGCCACGGCCGGGTTCTCCCGGATCGGCGACGACTTCGCCGCCCCGCACCGCGCCCACCGACTGGCAGAGGTGGTCGCGGACCTGGCGGCGTCCGCTCCGCTGACGCCGGAAGCGCTGGGTGCTGCGCTGGCCGACGACCGGCAGGTCGCGGGCGAGGCACTGCTGTCCCTCGCGGCCCGCCTGGCCGACCTGTCGCCCGCCGCCACGGCGCTGCGCGACCGGTTGCTCGCCTGGGACCGGCGGATGGCGACGGACAGCGTGGAGGCCGCCCTCTTCGCCTCCGTGCGGGCCGGTGTGGTGGAGGCGTTCGCGACCGCGCCGGCGCTGGCCGGCGTCGACTCGTCGCCCTTCGGCGAGCTCTACGCACCGTGGTTCGACCTGCGCGGCCGGCTGCGGATCGCGCTGCCGGCGTTGCTGGCTGCGGAGAAGCCGTTCGGCGTCGACCCGCTGCAGGCGCTCGCCGCCGCGCTGGAGGAGGTCGCGGTCCAGCCGGACCCCGCGCCGTGGGGTGACGCGCACGTCGTCGTACCGCTGACGCCGGAGCAGCAGCTCGGCCTTCCCGCCCCCGACGGCCACGCACCACCCTGGCCGGCGGTCGCGGGCGACGACGACTGCGTGCTGGCGACCCGCGCCCTCGGCGGCACCGGCGCCTGCGTGCACGGCCCGGTCGCCCGCTGGGTCTGGGACCTCGCCGGCGACTCTCGCTGGGTGGTCCCGCTCGGCGCCTCCGGCGACCCCGCCTCCCCGCACCACCACGACCAGCAGGCGGCCTGGGCCGCCGGCCGCACGATCCCCCTGGAGGACCGATGACCGTCACCATCCGCCCCGTCGACCCGGCCACCGACGCCGACCTGCTCACCTCGTGGGTGACCGCCGACCGCGCGTCGTTCTGGGGCATGCAGGGGATGGACCGGGACGAGGTGGCCGAGGTCTACGGCTACATCGCGGAGCAGGAGCACCTCGCGGCGTACCTCCTCGTCCTCGACGACACCCCCGTCGGCGTCCTGCAGACCTACGACCCCGCGGTCGACGAGATCGGCGCCTTCTACGACCGTCGCCCCGGCGACGTCGGCGTCCACCTCTTCCTCGCCGACGACGAGCACCGCGCCGGCCGTACCGGCGAGGTCATCGCCGCCGGCCTCGACCTCGTCGCCCACCTCCCCGGCTGCACCCGTCTCGTCTTCGAGCCCGACGCCCGCAACGCCCCGTCCGTCGCCCTGCTGGAGCGCCTGGGTGCCGAGTGCGGCCCGCTCGTCGAGCTCAGGACGAGCATCAGCGAGAAGCCGGCGCAGTTCTTCTTCCTCGACCGGGACCGGGCGCTCGCGATCGCGCGGGGGTGAGGGGTTTCCTCCGGTGGGTGGGGTCCGTCTGGCGGCAAGCCGTGGGTTCGCTTCGCCTGGGTCTGCGAGGTGGGCCGTGGTGGGCACAGTCCGGTGCGCAGGGCCACTGGTTTCGAGGCTCGGCGCCGGGGCGCCTCGCACCTCAACCAGCGGCGGTGCGGTTGGGGCTGGGGCGCCTCGCACCTCAACCAGCGGCGGTGCGGTTGGGGCTGGGGCGCCTCGCACCTCAACCAGCGGCGGATGGCTGGGTCAGGCGGCTCGGGCGGGTCAGGCGGCGGGGTGGTAGTTGGCGCGGCGTTGGAGGGATTGGAGGGTGAGGCGTGGGGGTGGGGTCCACACGGGGCGTCTGGTGTCGGGGTCGATCGCGACGGTCCAGGGGGTGTGGTGGATCAGGGTGTGGTGGTGGCGGCAGAGCATGACGAGGTTGTCGAGGCTGGTGACCCCGCCGTCGGCCCAGTGCTGGATGTGGTGGGCGTCGCAGGCCAGGGGGAGTCGGGTGCAGCCGGGGAAGGCGCAGTGGTGGTCGCGGGCGATGAGGGCGACCCAGATCGCTGCGGTGACCAGCCTCTGGGCGCGGCCGACGTCGAGGACCTGACTCTGGCTGCCGAGCACGGTGGGGATCAGCTCGGCGTCACACGCGAGGCGGCGTACGGCGGTGGCGGACAGTCGGGCTCCGGTGGTGGTCTCACCCTCGACAGCGACCCCGGTGTCGATGACCTTCTGAACGAGTGACTTGTGGTCGATGGTGACGATGATCCGCGGCACGGCCCCGTGGTCACGGGGAAGGGTCTCGGTGGCGCGGAGCCGGTCGCAGGCATCGACCAGGGCGTCCCAGAGTCGTTTGCCGTGGTCGCGGGGATCGCGGCC
>NZ_JAER01000034.1 GCF_000519005.1 Nocardioides sp. J54
TCCGCCTGGCGGCAAGACGGGGCCCATGGCGCGAGCGTGTCGCCTAGACGCCTTCCGCAGAGGCGCTCGCTGAGCGGACTCCCGGTGGTTGAGGTGCGAGGCGCCCCGGCGCCGAGCCTCGAAAACCTCCGGGCCCACGCACCGTGCTGTGCCCGTGGCGGCCGCGTGCGGCGGCGCGGGCCGAGGGCACCCGCGGGCGAGGCCTCGGCAGCAGCGAGGGCCTCACGTCGTACGGCCGGAACCCTCAGCCGGGCCGAAGTCCCGGCCGATGTGAGAAAGTCGGCACCCTTCGGCGTGTCGAGTGGAAATTACAACGATGTAGTTACTCACGGGACCTTTCCAGACTCCTGTGACTCATGTGAAAGTTGCTACTCGTGTGACTCCTTCCCCGCACACATGTCTGGAGCAGAACCATGTCGAGCAACACCCCGCAGGCGCCTGAGCAGGGCGGCCGGCTGCGGTTCGTGACCCTCAGCCAGCGCCTCCTGGCGCTCGCCCTCGTCGTCGCCGTGCTGACCCCGGCGGCCCGCACGCTGACGATGGACGTGCGACCGGCGGAGCCGGGGCAGGGGAGTGTCGTCCCCGCCGACGTCGCGCTGCGCGCGGCGGAGGTGGAGGTCCCGACCGAGCCGGTCGAGGCCGAGGTCGAGGAGTTCGCGCTGACCACCGCGCAGGGGAAGGCGGCCGGCAAGGCGGCGCGGACGGCGCGGTCCACGCCGAAGGGCGAGCAGGTCGTCGGCAGCGAGGTCGTGCCCGTCGAGGGCTACGGCACCGTCGGGGTCACCTGGGCCCCCGGCAGCGACGTGGCCGAGGACGACATCGAGGTGGAGGTCCGCACGAAGACCGGCGGCACGTGGTCGGACTGGACGGTCGCGGAGTACCACGACGAGCACGGCCCGGACCCGAGCACCGCGGAGGGCCGCAAGGCCCGTCCCGGCACCGACGTGCTGCTCGTCGGCGAGGTCGACGCCGTCCAGGTGAAGGTGACCACCGAGGGCGAGGCGCCGGCCGACATGAAGGTCGCCGTCATCGACCCGGGCAAGGCCAGCGCGACGAAGAAGGAGCGCCCGGCCATCGACACCGCGCGCCTCACCACCGAGGACGACGGCACCGCGACCACCGACGAGCCGGTCGAGGACCCGGCGCCGACCGGGGACGGCGACCTGTCGATGCAGGCCGGCTCCTACACCCCGAAGCCGCAGATCTACTCCCGCGCCCAGTGGGGCGCGGACGAGCGGATCCGGGACAAGGCCTCGCTGAGCTACTACGAGATCCACGCGGGCTTCGTCCACCACACGGTGAACGCGAACAACTACACCGCGGCCCAGGTGCCGGGGATCATCCGCGGCATCTACAACTACCACGTCAAGACGCGGGGCTGGAGCGACATCGGCTACAACTTCCTCGTCGACAAGTTCGGCCGGATCTGGGAGGGCCGCGCCGGCGGTGTCGACCGGCCCGTGGTCGGCGCCCACACGCAGGGCTACAACCAGTACGCCTTCGCCATGTCGGCGATCGGCAACTTCGAGGTCACCCGGCCGAACACGGCCATGATCATCGCCTACGGCGAGCTCTTCGCCTGGAAGCTCTCGCTGCACGGCATCGACGCCGGCAGCACCTCGCAGAAGGTCGGCAGCCGCACCTTCAAGGCGATCAACGGCCACCGCGACGCCGGGCAGACCGCCTGCCCGGGCCGCTATCTCTACGAGAAGCTCGGCGCCATCCGCAACCGGGCGAAGGGGTTCCAGAAGGCCTGGAAGGGCCGCGAGCTCGAGTCCAACTTCGCCGGCTCCGCGCTGCCCGACCTGGTCGCGCGCCGCAAGAAGGACGGCCGCGGCGTGATCCTCCCGATCACCAACGTGGAGGGCAAGTACCGCCTGGGCAAGGCCGTGGACACCGGACGGAGCTTCTCCGGCCTCTCGAAGGTGTGGTCCGTCGGCGACTGGGACCGCGACGGCAAGTCCGACGTCATCGGCCAGCGCAAGAGCGACGGCGCGCTCCTGCTCTACCGGGGCCGCGGCAGCGGCAAGCTGACGGCGCCTCAGGTGATCCGTCAGAACACCGGGAGCTGGACCATGATGGCCGCCGTCGGCGACGTCACCGGTGACGGCTACCCGGACATGATGGCGGTCCCCGGCAAGGGTGCGATGCGGATCCTGCCCGGCCGCGCGCTCAAGGGCTTCGGCAACAGCTACCCGGCGCACTCCGCGGTCCCGGGCAGCCTGCACATCGGCGTCGGCCGGTGGGACAAGGACGGCGCTCCGGACAGCATCGTGCGCGACGGCTCGAAGCTGCGGGTGTACGTCGGCAACGGACCCGGCGGCTGGACCCGCTCCTTCCAGCTGCCGCAGTCCGCGGCCGGCTACAACGCGATCGTCGCCAAGCCCAGCATCAACGGTGACTGGCACACCGACCTCGTCGCCCGCGACGGCGACGGCCGCTTCCACCTGCTGCGGGGGACGCCGGACCGGATCGCCGCCCCGATCGCCATGGGCCGCACGACGACATACGACCTCCTGGGGTGAGGAGTGACTAGCCCGTGCTGGTCGCCCGGGCAGGGAAGCGAGCGGTGGCGCGCTCGGCGGCGCAGGCCGCCTCGAGTGCCTGCTGCTCGGCCCGGGCGACCAGCACGAGCGAACCGCCCTGGGTGAGCGGTTCGCAGAAGGTGAGGGGCTCCGCGACGGGGTTCGCCACCGAGAGGAGGCGGCCGCCGCCGACCAGCGTGCCGGCGGCTGCCTCCCTCCACAGCTCGGCCTGGGTGGTGCCCGGGTCGAGCGCGGGGTCGTCGCCGGTCGGCGGGTCCCAGGGGATGAACGCGTCGGGCTGCGACCAGATCTCCACCCCCACGTCGTGCACGCCGTCCGGCAGCGGGTCCGTGAACCGCACGCCGAGGGGCAGCAGCGCGCAGGCGAGGACCTCGGTGCCGGGCTGCCCGGCCCACGCGGCGACCGTGTCCGGGCCGCACACCACGGCGGCGAGGTCCGGCGTACCTCCCGGCTCCGGGGCCGGCACCACCACCAGCCCGGCGCTCCACGCGGCGCCGAGGAAGACCGTGCCGAGCCAGTGCGGCGGCAGGTCGATGCCGAGCCGGTCGCCGCGCTCGAGGCCGAGCTCGTCGACGAGCAGCGAGCCGGCCTTCGCCACCCAGTTCGCCCACGTCGTCACGGACAGCTCGACGCGCTCGCCCGTGGCGTGGTCGTAGAAGGTCACCAGGGGCTGGCCGGGGTCGTTGCGCAGGCGTCGCTGGAGGACGTCGGCGAAGGTGGTCTCGGGAGTCACGTCACGAGCGTATTCGGCACCGACTAGGGTGCCGCGCATGCCTGCTGACGAGATCCCCGGCTTCTGGGCCGTCGTCCCCGCCGGGGGTGCCGGCACGCGGCTGTGGCCGCTGTCGCGCTCCGGGTCGCCGAAGTTCCTCCACGACCTCACCGGGTCGGGCCGTTCGCTGCTCGAGCAGACCCGTGACCGGCTCGCACCGATCGTGGGGGACCGGCTGGTCGTCGTCACCGGCACGGCCCACCGCGACGCCGTACGACGCCAGCTGCACGAGCTGCCCGAGGACGGTGTCATCGCCGAGCCGTCGGCGCGTGACTCGATGGCGGCCATCGGGCTGGCCGCGGCCTTCCTCGAGCAGCGCGGCGCCGAGGTGATGGGCTCGTTCGCGGCCGACCACGTCATCGCCGACGACGCTGTCTTCGCCTCGGCGGTGGCCGACGCCGTCGCCGCCGCCCGTGACGGGTGGCTGGTCACCATCGGCATCGAGCCGACCTTCGCCTCGTCCGCCTTCGGGTACATCCACCAGGGCGACACCCTCGACGGCCACCCCGGCGTGCGCACGGTCGTGGAGTTCGTGGAGAAGCCGTCGGTGCCGGTGGCCGAGGAGTACCTCGCGACCGGCAGCTACCGCTGGAATGCCGGCATGTTCGTCGTCCGCCCGAGCGTGCTCCTCGACCTGCTCGCCGAGCAGGACCCCGAGTTCGCCGCGAACCTGCGCGCGATCGCCGCCGAGCCCGACCGCCTCCCCGAGCTGTGGGAGAAGCTGCCGCGCATCGCCATCGACCACGCCATCGCCGAGCCCGCGGCCGCCGCGGGCAAGGTGGCCACCGTCCCCGGCGCCTTCGGCTGGGACGACGTCGGCGACTTCGACTCCCTCGCCGGCCTGCTGGGGGAGCAGGAGGACGTCACCGTCCTCGGCGACGACGCCCTCGCCCAGGTGATCGGCAGCAGCGGCATCGTCGTCCCCGGCTCCGGCCGCATGGTCGCCGTCGTCGGCCTCGACGACGTGGTCGTCGTCGACACCCCCGACGCCCTCCTCGTCACCACCCGCGCCCGCGCGCAGGAGGTCAAGAACATCGTCTCCGCGCTCAAGGACCAGGGGCGCACCGACCTGACGTGAGGCGGGCGGGAATCACCGCCTGGGCGGTGATTCCCGAGGTTGGTGGCTGCTGCAGCGGCCACCAAGTAGGAGAAGCGGCCACCAGGTAGGGCGGCGAGTCGGCCTCCCGGGCGTGAGGACTTCCTGACCGTTGCTGGTGCTTCCTGGCCGTTGCAATGGTCAGGAAGCGTGGGAATCGCCTCTGAGGAGGTGATTCCCACGGCGGCCGGTGGGGCGTCGACCCGCCAGAAATGACGTCTCAACCCGCCACAAGTGACGTCTCAACCCGCCACAAGTGACGTCTCAACCCCCGGCAGGACCACGGGGAGCCGGGTGCCCGCGAAAAAGCAGAGCGGGCGCGACCCGGGTCACCCAGGTCGCGCCCGCGCCGGGCAGCTCAGTAGACGAAGGGCTCCGGGGCGTCGGTGAACGGGTAGTCCGTCATGAACTTCTTCAGCGCCTCGCCGCTGGCCTCGGTGCAGTACTGCCACGCGCCCCACTGCTTGCTGGCGGCGGCGTCGTTGCGCCAGTGCGTGAAGGCGATGTGCTGGCCCTTCGGGAAGTCCTTGCCGGTCTCCTCGGCGTCCTCGGACGTCCACGGGGCGGCCTTGAACTTCAGGCGCTGGTTGGTGTCGTTGGCGTCGAGCGTGGCGGCCATGGCCTTGATCGCGGCGACCTGGCTGGAGTCGTCGGCGATGGTCTCGTCGTACCAGAGGATCGTGTAGCCGTGCTCGAGGTTGTGCACCAGCGACTCGAGCTCGGGACGGCTGTCCTTGGTGTAGTACCGCTCGTTGATCGGGGCCGGGGCCAGGCCCGCCTCGTTCCAGTGCGCACCGAAGGCCGGCGGGGCATGGTCGTAGGTGACCTGCTGGCTCTTGTCGACGTGGTCGCCGCTGCCGGTGGCCTCCTCCTCGGTGACCTCGCCGCAGACGTCGGCGCCCGCGCCGATGTCCGCGAGGTCCTTGCCGGAGTAGCGGGCCTTCTCGATAGCGGTCTTGATCGGGCTGTACGCCGCGGCACCGATGATCAGGAGTGCGACGAGCACGCACACGCCGACGATGGCCCTGCCCTGACGCTTGTCGGCGCTCTTCTGCTTGCGCCGGATCTCGTCGATGACTTGGCGACGGTCCGACTTCTCGGACTTGCTGGACTTGGCCACGGTGCGGGGTACCTCGTCTGGATGGGTGCGCGGAACGCGGGAAGTCTACGGACTGACCGGCTGGAGCCGCAGGTCGGTGCCGAACTCGGTCACGACCCAGCCGTGCGCGAAGGCCACGATGTCGACGGCGACGCGGCGGTCGGTGGGGCAGCGGACCTCGCCCGCGGGGCTGCCCTGGGCGGTGATCCCGGCCCGGGCGAGGGCGTCGACGAGCTCCTCGGCGCTCACCGGGGCGCCGAAGGGGGACCGGTCCTCGTCGCAGCCGGCGACGGCGCGCAGCACGGCCTCGCGGGCGCCGTACCCGAACAGGTCGGCGCCCTCCGCGCGGATGAGGGAGGCGGCACCGGGGCCGTCCTCGCCGGCGGGCAGGACGAGGTCGGCGCGCCCGCGGACCAGCGCGAACGGCCGGGCGCCGAGCTTGCCCTGCGCGAGCTCGACGGCGCCGGCGACCTCGTCGGCGACGGCCGGGGCGGTCACGGCGAGCTCGTTGCCGTGGCCGTCGACGCGTCCGGCGAAGGACTCCAGCACCGTGATGCCGGCGGCGCCGATCGCGATGTCGGTCTGGCCCTCGCGCCACGGTCGGCCCGCGGTGTCGGTGACGACCACGCCGACGTTGGCGCCCACCCGCTCCGCGACGGTACGACGGAGCGCCCGGGCCGAGGCGTCGGGGTCCTCGGGCAGCAGCACGATGGAGCCGGCGGCCACGTTGGAGCTGTCGATCCCGGCGGCGGCCATGGTCAGCCCGAGCCGGTTGCGCACGATGCGCGTGGCGCCGCGCTGCGCGACCACCCGGGTCGTCTCGCGGCCGATCCATTCCTCGCGGTCACCGGTGACGACGCGTCCCTCGGCCTTGCTGACGATCTTGCTGGTGACGACCAGCACGTCGCCGTCGGCGACCTGCTCGGGGGCGAGGGCGGTGAGCAGCACGGCGGCGAGGTCGTCACCGGCCACGACTTCCGGCACTCCGTCGGGGGCGAGGATGCTGAGCGAGCCGGGCATCAGGACCGCACCAGGGCGACGGCGGCCGCGGCCATGGCGGCGGTCGCGTCGTGGTCGGTCATCATCAGCGGGACCGCGGCGGTGGCGATGCCGGCCGCCTCGAGGCGCTCGACCTGGGCGGCGTCGCGCTCGTCGACGAGCCAGCCGTCCAGGACCCCGCCGGCGCTGCGGGCGCCGTAGTTGAGCCCGACGCCGGCGGCGCTGACCTCGACGCCGATCGCGGTCAGCACCTGCTCGGCCATCCCGCGCACGTGGGAGGTGCCGACGATGGGGGAGAGGCCGACCACGCGCGCCGCGGTCGCCCGGACCGCGTCACGCAGGCCGGGCACGCCCAGGATGGTGCCGACCGAGACGACCGGGTTCGACGGCGGCAGCACCACGAGGTCGGCCCCGGCGATCGCCTCGAGCACGCCGGGCGCGGGGGTGGCCTGGTCGAGGCCGACGAAGACGATCGTCTCGGCGGGCACCTCCGCGCGCAGGCGCACCCAGTACTCCTGGAAGTGGACGACCCGCTTGCCGCTGGGCGCCTCCGGGTCGGCGATCGCGACGTGGGTCTCGGCGCGGTCGTCCGTCATCGGCAGCAGGGTCAGCTGCTCGCCGTACCTCGGAGCGAGCCAGCGCTCGCACAGCGCGGCGGTCACCGCGGAGAGCGGGTAGCCGGCCTCGAGCAGCTGGGTGCGGACCAGGTGGGTGGCGATGTCGCGGTCGCCGAGTCCGAACCAGGTGGGCTCGACGCCGTAGGCGGCCAGCTCCTCCTTGGCGCTCCAGGTCTCCGCGCGCCGGCCCCAGCCGCGCTCGAGGTCGATGCCGTCGCCGAGCGTGTACATCACGGTGTCGAGGTCCGGGCAGACCTTGAGGCCGTGGATCCACCAGTCGTCGCAGGTGTTGGCGACGACGGTCACCCGGGCGTCGGGCGCGACCCCGGGGAGCGTGCCGGCGGTGATGCCGTGCAGCAGGCCCTGGAGGAACTTCGCCCCACCCATGCCGCCCGACAGGACGGTGATGCGCCGGACCGGATCCGGTGTCGTCTTGCTCGAGTCCACGGGGCACAACTGTGCCTCACGGCCGGGACGATCGTCCTCCGGGGCGGTGTATAGCAGATTCCGCCTTGACTACTGGGGTATGACACATATGTAATTCCAACGATGTCACTTGGTCCTCAACTGGCATCGGGTCGAGTCAAAGGGGCGTCACATGAGGGAACTCTTCCTGGTCGAGGCAGAGACAGAGGAGCTGGGGTGGCAGGAGCGCGCACTGTGCGCGCAGACCGACCCCGAGGCGTTCTTCCCCGAGAAAGGCGGATCGACGCGCGAGGCGAAGAAGGTGTGCCAGACCTGCGAGGTGCGCCTGGAGTGCCTCGAGGCCGCACTGGGCAACGACGAGCGCTTCGGCATCTGGGGCGGTCTCTCGGAGCGTGAGCGCCGCAAGCTGAAGAAGCGGGCAGTCTGACTCGGGTCAGGCCCTGGCGCGACGGTTCGCCCCCTTCGGACCGTCCCACTAGGGTCTGACCTCGTGTCGCACGAAGCCAGGGTCGCCGTCCTCCTGGTGAGCCACGACGGCGCCTCGTGGCTCCCGGCCGTCCTCGACGGCATCCGCGCGCAGACGGCACCCCTCGACTCCGTCGTCGCAATCGACACCGGCAGCAGGGACGACAGCCCCGAGCTCGTCCGGCAGGCACTGGACGGGCACGTCCCGCTCGCGGTGCGCCGGATGCCGGCCACCACCGGCTTCCCCGACGCCGTCGCCGACGGCCTCGCCGCGCTGGCCGCCGCCGGCCGCGACCCCGAGTGGGTCTGGATCCTCCACGACGACGCGAAGCCGGCACCCACCGCCCTCGCCGAGCTGCTCGCCGTCGCCGCGCAGCGGCCCGAGGCCGACATCCTCGGCCCCAAGCTGCGCGAGTGGCCCTCGCTGCGCCGCCTGCTCGAGCTGGGCGTCACGATCAGCGGCACCGGCCGGCGCGAGACCGGGCTCGAGCGCGGCGAGTACGACCAGGGCCAGCACGACGAGGTCCGTGAGGTCTTCGCCGTCAACACCGCCGGCATGCTCGTGCGACGCGCCGTGCTCGAGGAGCTCGGCGGCTTCGAGCCTGCGCTGCCGATCTTCGGCAACGACCTCGACCTCGGCTGGCGCGCCGCCGCGGCCGGCCGCACCACGCTCGTCGTCCCGCGCGCCGTCGTCTTCCACGCCGAGGCCGCCCACCGCGGCGTACGACGCACGGAGCTGACCGGGCGCCACACCCACTTCCAGGAGCGGCGCGCCGCCCTGTTCACGCTGCTCGCCAACGCCCGCACCCCCGCCCTGCCGTTCAAGGTCGTCCGGCTCGCGCTCGGCACGGTGCTGCGGGTGCTCGGGCTGCTGTGCGTGCGCGCCGTCGGTGAGGCCCTCGACGAGGTCGCCGCGCTGGTCTCGGTGCTGCGCCACCCCGGGCGCATCCTCGCGGCGCGCCGGGACCGGCGGCAGGCGGTCGCCGCGCTGCGGGGCCCGGAGGGACCGGACCGGGCCCGCGTCCGCCGGCTGCTGGCGCCGTGGTGGCTGCCCTACCGGCACGGCCTCGACCTCGTCGGTGACCTCGTCGCCGCCGCGACCAACCAGGCCGCCGACGTCGCCGAGCGCCGCCGGGCCGCGGCTGCCGAGCGCGACGCCGCGGTGGCCCCGCCGCCCGCGCGGCACCGGGACGAGGAGGACGACTACGCCGACACCGGCTGGGTCGTCCGGTTCTTCACCAACCCGACCGCCGTCGCCACGGCGGTGGTCGTCATCGCCCTGCTGGTCGGGGTGCGCGACGCCTTCGGCGGCGTCAGCGGTGGGGCGCTGTCGCCGACGCCGGACGGCGTCGGCGCCTGGTGGCGCCTGCACACCGAGGGCCACCACCCCATCGGCTTCGGCTCCGACCTGCCGGCGCCCGCCTACGTCCTCCCGCTCGCCGTGCTCGGCCTGCCGGTCGGCCCGTCCGCGCTCATCGGCCTGCTGATGGCGCTCGCCGCCCCGGTCGCGCTGTGGGGCGCGTGGCGGTTCCTGCGCGTCGTGGGCCGCTTCGCCACGCCGTACGGCGCCCCGCGGTGGCTGCTGCTGTGGGGCTCGGTCGTGTGGGCCCTCGTCCCGCTCGCCTCCGGCGCCTGGGGTGGCGGCCGGTGGGGGGTCGTCGTCGCCGCTGCGGTGCTGCCGTGGCTGGCGCACGCCGCCCTCGGCTTCGCCGACCCCGACGCCGGCCACCGCTGGCGCGCCGCGTGGCGCACCGGACTCGCGCTGGCCCTGCTGACCGCCGTCGCGCCGTCGTCGTGGCTGGTCGTCGCCGTGCTGATCGGCGTCGTGCTCGGCTGTGCCTTCCGGCTCGCGCCGGGGGAGGTCCGCGACCGGTCCGTGTGGGGCCCGCCCGTCGCCGCGCTCGGCGTCCCCCTGCTCGTGCTGCTGCCGTGGTGGCTCCCGGCCCTGCTGGAGGGCGCCGCCGGCACGCTGGTCCTCGACGTCGGCCGCTGGCCGACCGAGGCGACCTCCGGGTGGGACCTGCTCGTCGGCCGCCTCGGCGACCTCGGCGCCCCGGCCGTGATCGGCCTCGTCCTGCCCGTCCTCGCGCTCGCCTCGCTGCTGCCCGCCGCGACCCGCGTCGCGGTCGTCGCCTGCTGGGTGCTCGCCGCCGTCACCGCGATCGTCGGGATCCCGCTCGCGGTCACCTCCGTCGGCCTCGCCGGCGGCGACGGCCAGCAGCCCGGCCTCGGGGTCGTGCTGCTCCTGCTGCAGGGCGCCTGGCTCACCGCAGCCTTCCTCGGCGGCCTCGCGCTGCACCACCTCGGCGAGAAGCCGCGCCCGGCCCAGGCGGGCCTCGCGGTCGCCGGGCTCGCCGGCCTCGTCGCGCCCCTGCTCGGCCTGGTCTGGTTCGCCGGCTGGGGCGGCGAGGACCTCACCGACCACCCGCCGGCCGACGTGCCGGTCTACATGGCCCAGCGCGCCGAGCAGGCCGACCACGACGGCATCCTCGTGCTGCGCGGCAGCATCGAGGACGGCCTGCGCTACGAGGTCCACCGCGGCGACGGGCGCACCCTCGGTGAGGACGAGATCACGGCGCTGACGCCCGAGGACCGCGACGCCACCGCGGCGATCCGCAGCCTCGTCACCGCGCCCGATCCCGAGGCCGTCCAGGAGCTGTCCCGCCGGGGCATCCTGTACGTCGTCCAGGCGGCCCCCGCCGACGGCGCGGTCGCCGCCAGCCTCGACGCCACCTCCGGGCTGGTCCAGGCCAGCACCAGCCGCGGGACCCGCGCCTGGCAGGTCGACCCCGCACCCGGGCCGCTGCCCGA
Organism: Nocardioides sp. J54; assembly: GCF_000519005.1. Taxonomy (GTDB): domain Bacteria; phylum Actinomycetota; class Actinomycetes; order Propionibacteriales; family Nocardioidaceae; genus Nocardioides. Next base: position 10,832 of record NZ_JAER01000034.1, read on the forward strand.
GCACCACGCGTGGGGGCGCACCGTCCTGCTGCTCGTGCAGGGCGCCGCGATCGCGGTCCTGCTCGTGCTGGCCCTCCCGCCGATGCGAAGGAGCCGAGATGACTGAGCCCGGACCCGCCGCCGACCGCAGCACCGGCCAGCGCGCCGGTCGCCGCGCCGCCGTGTCCCGCAGCCGCCGCATCGACCTGCTCGTCGGCCTCGCGATCCTCGCGCCCGCCGTCGTCGTGCTCAGCGTCGGCACCATCGGCGGCGAGGACAACCAGCTCGCCGGCCCCCGGCCGCCCGACACCTCCGCGCTGACGTCGGCGACGACCGTCTGCCCGAGCGGCCTGCGCGGCGCCGGCCCGGTGCGGGTCACCCGCACCCCGGACGTCCCCGGCGGCGAGCTCGCCGTCGCCACCGCACCCGCCGGCCGCGGGGAGGCCGCCGCCACCGAGGCGGGGGAGCCGGTCACCGTCGACCAGGGCAGCAGCGTCGTGGTGCCGTCCAGCACCGGCCCGACCGTCCTCGACGGCCGCGGTGCCGCAGCCCCCGGGATCGCCGCCGGCCGGGACGGCCGGCTCGCCGTGCCCGAGTGCCGCGGCCCGTCGTACGACGAGTGGCTGGTCGGCGTCGGCGCGTCGGCCCGGCACGCCACCACGATCGAGCTGGTCAACCCCGACGACGGCGACGCGGTCGTCGACCTCGCCCTCCACGACAGCACCGGCCCGGTGGAGGAGCCCGCGCTGCGCGGCATCGAGGTCCCGCCGCACGGTGTGCGCCGGATCGACCTCGCCACCGCCGCCCCGCGCGCCGAGGCCACCGCCGCCCACCTGACCGTGGTCCGCGGCCGGGTCACCGCGTCGGCGCAGACCACCTGGGACCCGCTCGGTCGCGGCCGCGTCACCACCGACTTCCTGCCCGCCGACGCCGAGCCGTCGGCCCGCAGCCTGATCCTCGGTGTCCCGGCCCGGCCCGTGCAGCCCACGCTCCACCTGGCCAACCCCGGCTCCGACGAGGTGCGGGTCAGCGTCCGCTTCGTCACCGAGCAGGCGACGTTCAGCCCGACCGGGGCGCCGGACGTCACGGTCGCGCCCGGCGCGATGACCTCGGTCGACCTGCGGCGCCTGTTCCGCGGTGCGGCGGCCGAGGGGGTCCTCGGCATCGAGCTCGAGGCGACCGGACCGGTGGCGTCGTCGTTCATGGCGTTCACCCGCGACGACCTCGTGCTGCTGGCCCCGGCGCCGGTCCTCGAGGAGCCGGCCGCGGCCGTCGTGCCGTCGGGGAGCAAGGGTGTCGTCCTCGGCGGCGCCGTGCGGACCGCCGTGGTGCACGTCGTCTCCTACGACGCCCGCGGGCGCGAGGTCCGTGCCGACCGGGTCGAGATCGGCGCCGACCGCGGCGCGGTCCTGTCCCTGCCCGACCGGGCCACCTCGATCACCGTGGTCGCCCGCAGCACCCCGGTGCGCGCCGTCGTCACCGCCACCGCACGCGGCCGCGAGGCAGGCCTCGCGACCCTGCGGGTGCGTCCGGCCGACCTGCGCGCCTCCATCCCGGCCGTCTCGCCCGAGTAGGTAGCCCGAGCAGGTGGCTCAGTCGTCGTCGCGGGGGTAGCGCGGGTCGACGTCCGCCGGCTCGATGCCGAGCAGTTCGGCGACCTGCTCCACCACGACGGTGAGGATCAGCGCCTCCAGGTCGGCGCGGTCGCTGGCGCGGTGCTCCACCGGGCGCCGGAAGACCACGAGCCGGGTCGGCTGCTGCCCCGACCCGCGCACCAGCGACGACAGCGGCACCCGGTCGGAGTCCCAGTCGTCGGGCAGCTGCGGGGTGTCCTCGACGGCGTACTCCACCAGCCCGAGGTGCTTCGACCACCGGGCGTCGACCTCGGTCACCACGTCGAGCAGGATCCGGTCGAAGAGCTCGCGGCGGCGCAACGGGCGGGGCGGCCGGTGGCCGGGCTCGGGCCAGGTCAGGGGGAGCACGGCAGGGCCGCGCATCCCGCGCCCCCGGCGGTCGCGCCGGGGCCGGGCGACCCGGGGCCACGCAGCGTCGTCTGGCTCCACGACCAGCGAGCCTATCCAGCCGGACGAGCCGGGGACGGTACCGTCTGCCGCGTGAGCGCGATTCCGGCACCGCAGGGCATGCGTACCTGCTCGCGCACCGCGTGCGCCCGGCGCGCGGTGGCGACCCTGACCTACGTGTACGCCGACTCCACGGCCGTCCTCGGCCCGCTCGCGACCTTCGCCGAGCCCCACGCCTACGACCTGTGCGAGCAGCACAGCGAGCGACTCTCGGCCCCGCGCGGCTGGGAGGTCGTGCGGCTCTCGCTCGGCACGCAGCAGGCCGGGCCCAGCAGCGACGACCTGCTCGCACTCGCCGACGCGGTCCGCGAGGCGGCCCGCCCGGTCCCGCCGCCGGCCGTCGAGCAGCCCCGGGAGACCGGTCGCGAGGTCGCCCGCAAGGGCCACCTGAGGATGCTCACCACCGACTGACCGGGGCGCTGCGCGGGTGCACTAATGTCCGGTGCATGGCCACGACCTCACCCGACAACCTGAGCAAGTGCTTCAAGGCCTACGACGTGCGGGGCATCGTCGGCGAGCAGCTCGACGAGGACCTGGCGCGCGCGACCGGCGCGGCGTACGTCGAGGTCCTCGGCGTCGACGCGATGGTCATCGGCTACGACATGCGGCCCAGCTCGCCCGGCCTGGCCGGCGCGTTCGCCGAGGGCGCGACGGGTGCGGGCGCCGACGTCACGATGATCGGCCTCGCCTCGACCGACCAGCTCTACTTCGCCTCGGGCCACCTCGGCCTGCCGGGCGCGATGTTCACCGCCAGCCACAACCCGGCGCAGTACAACGGCATCAAGATGTGCCGCGCGCACGCGCAGCCCGTCGGCATGGAGAGCGGCCTCGCCGAGATCCGTGACCGCGTCGCCGCCGGCGCCCCGGCCACCGCGGAGCGCACCGGCTCCACCAGCGAGCAGGACGTGCTCGAGGCGTACGCCGACCACCTGCTCTCGCTCGCGCCCGTGCAGGGTCGCCGGATCAAGGTCGTCGTCGACGCCGGCAACGGCATGGCCGGGCACACCGCGCCCGCCGTCTTCGGCAAGGTCGGCGACGCCGTCGAGATGGTGCCGATGTACTTCGAGCTCGACGGCACCTTCCCCAACCACGAGGCGAACCCGATCGAGCCGGAGAACCTGGCCGACCTGCAGAAGCGGGTGCTCGCCGAGGGCGCCGACATCGGCCTGGCCTTCGACGGCGACGCCGACCGCTGCTTCCTCGTCGACGAGCGCGGCGAGCTGGTCTCGCCCTCTACGCTGACCGCGCTGATCGCGGCCCGTGAGCTCGCCAAGGAGCCCGGCGCGACGGTGATCCACAACCTGATCACCTCCCGGGCGGTGCCCGAGATCGTCTCCGAGCTCGGCGGCAAGCCGGTGCGCACCCGCGTCGGCCACTCCTTCATCAAGGCGACGATGGCGGAGACAGACGCGATCTTCGGCGGCGAGCACAGCGGGCACTTCTACTTCCGCGACTTCTGGCGCGCCGACTCCGGCATGCTGGCCGCGCTGCACGCGATGGCGGCCCTCGCCGAGGCCGACGTCCCGCTCTCGGAGCTGCTCTCGACCTACGAGCGCTACCCGCTCAGCGGCGAGATCAACAGCACGGTCGAGGACCAGGCTGCGGTGCTCGCGGCGCTGGAGGAGACGTGGGGCTCCCAGGAGGGCGTCACCGTCGACAAGCTGGACGGGCTGACCGTCAGCCACGCGGACTGGTCGTTCAACGTCCGTGCCTCGAACACCGAGCCGCTGCTGCGGCTCAACGCCGAAGGGAAGGACGAGTCCACCATGGCCCGAGTCCGCGACGAGGTCCTCGCCACCATCCGGGGCGGGGCGAGCGCATGAGCACCCCCGAGATCTCCCCGGAGCTGCTCGCGATCATCGTCTGCCCGGCGTGCCGGGCCGACCTGGCCGTGACCCCCGCCGGCGACGCCACCGAGCTGCTCTGCAGCGGGTGCGGCCTGGCCTACCCCGTGCGCGACGGCATCCCGGTGCTGCTCGTCGACGAGGCCCGCAAGCCCGCCTGACCGGGAGGCCCGCCATGGTCTGGTTCGACGAGTCCCGGCTGGACGACGAGAGCGCCCTGGCCACCGCCGACCTGCGGCTGCGCACGCTGGCCGAGTCCGGCTCGCGGGTACGACGCGAGGTCGGTGGCTCCTCGGAGGCCATCGCCGAGGCGGTCGCCCGCGCCAGCGAGACCCGGCCGCGCGCGGTGATCGCCGCCGGGCCCGACTCCCGGTTGCTGCGGGCGGTGCTCGAGCCGTTCTGCCCGGTCCCGTTCGTCGCCTGGCCGTCCCCGGCGCTGCCGGGCTGGGCCGGCAGCCTCGACCTGGTCGTCGTGCTCGCGCCCGAGGGCGGCGACGCCGGCACCGCGCTGGCCGTCGCCGAGGCCGCCCGCCGCGGCTGCCAGCTCGTGGTCGCCACCCCGCCGGACTCGATCGTCGCGGAGCACGCCACCGGTCGCTGGACCACGCTGCTGCCGACCGGCACCGGCGACCAGCTGGCCACCGCGGTGGCGATGCTGTCCTTCCTCGACCAGGTCCAGCTCGGCCCCACCGCCGACCCGGAGGCGGTCGCCGAGGCCCTCGACGACGTCGCCATCGCGTGCTCGCCGAACCGTGACATCTCGATCAACCCGGCCAAGATGCTCGCCATCGCGCTGGCCGACGCCAGCCCGCTGGTCTGGGGCGGGTCCGTGCTCGCCGCCCGGGCGGCCCGCCGCGTCTCGGAGTCGATCCGTCGTACCTCCGGGCGCACGGCGCTCGCCGGTGACGCCGAGCACCTGCTGCCCGTCATCGAGGCCGCCCGGCCGCGCAACGTCTTCGCCGACCCGTTCGCCGACGGTGCGGGGGAGCGGCGCCCGGTCCTCGTGATCCTCGACGACGGCGTGGACGACCCGGTCGTGCGCGACCAGCGGATCCGCCTCGAGGAGGCCTGCGCCGCCCACGACGTGCGCATCGAGCACGTCTCCTCCGACGCGGTCGGCGAGGTCGCCCGCTACGCGTCGCTGCTGCTGCACGGCACCTACGCCGCGGAGTACCTCCGCCTGGGCCTCGTCGCCGACTGACCGCCGAGACTGACCGCTGATCCACCACGACCGGCGCGGTCCCGCGGTTGTCTGACACTTCGACTCGACCGCGGGCGAGCGGGTACCAAGGAGTGATGCCTGCCGTTCGCGATCCCTGGCTCGACAACGCGAAGATGGGTCTCATCGTCCTCGTCGTGGTCGGGCACACGTGGGCCCTGCTGCCGACCGACGACACGGTTGCCTGGCACCTCTACGACTTCGTCTACCTGTGGCACATGCCGGCGTTCATCTTCCTGTCCGGCTACCTCTCCCGCGGCTTCGCCTACCACCCGGCGCGGATGTGGAAGCTGGTCACCGACCTGCTCGTGCCCTACGTCCTCTTCGAGGGTGCGCTCGGGCTGTTCCGCCTCCACGTCGGCGGCGAGGACCTCCAGGACCTGTGGCTCGACCCGCACTTCCCGATGTGGTACCTCCTCGCCCTCGCCGCCTGGCGGCTCGCCACCCCGTTGCTGCGGCCGCTGCCCGGCGCCGTCCTCGTCGCGGTCGGCATCAGCCTGGCCGGCGGATTCGTGCAGGGCGCGTGGACGGAGTACCTCGACCTGCCGCGGATCCTCGGCTTCCTGCCGTTCTTCGTCCTCGGCCTCAAGGCGACGCCGGAGTCCCTGGAGTGGCTGCGCGGCCGGTTCCCGGCCCTGCTCGGTGTCGTGGCGTTCGGGATCGTCGCCGTGCTGGCGGTGGACCTCGACCGCTGGGCGTCCACCGAGTACCTCTACTACCGACCCTTCGACGTCGTCGGCGACGACGGCGGTGAGGCCGTGCTGGCCCGCCTCGGCGTGCTCGCCCTCGGCCTCGTCGGTACCTTCGCCTGGCTCACCCTCGTCCCCCGCGTCAGCGGCTGGTTCACCCGGATGGGCGCCGCGACGATGATCGTCTACCTCTTCCACGGCTTCGCGGTGAAGGGCCTCGAGTACGCCGGCTTCCGGGACGCGGTCGCCGGCAGCCCCGCCCTCGGCCTGGCTGCCGCCACCGGCCTCGGCGTCGCCGTCGCCCTGCTGCTGGCCCTCCCACGGGTGCGCGGCGTGCTGGGCCACGTGGCCGACCCGTTCGGCCTCGCCCACCGCCGGGTCGGCGAGGCGGTCGACCTCGCGGTGGTCGTGCAGGAGCACGAAGCGGCACAGGACGCCGGTCCCGAGCCGGTGGAGCGGCACGAGGAGACCGGCGCCTCCCGGTAGCCTTCGGGGCATGAGCGCCGGCCTGTTTGGACTCCTCGACGACGTCGCTGCGATCGCGAAGCTGGCCGCAGCCTCGGTGGACGACGTCGGCGCGGCCGCCGGTCGGGCGACCGCCAAGGCCGCAGGCGTGGTCATCGACGACACCGCGGTGACCCCGCAGTACGTCCACGGCCTCGCCGCGGAGCGCGAGCTGCCCATCGTGAAGAAGATCGCGCTGGGCTCGATCCGCAACAAGCTGCTGATCATCCTGCCCGCCGCGCTGCTGCTCAGCGAGTTCCTGCCCGGCCTGCTGCCGGTCATCCTGATCCTCGGCGGGACCTTCCTCGCCTACGAGGGCGCCCACAAGATCTGGCACATGGTCTCCCACCACGACGACCACGAGACCCCGGTCGCCGAGGTCGGCCCCGAGGCGGAGAAGGACCTCGTCGCGGGCGCGGTGCGCACCGACCTGATCCTGTCGGCCGAGATCATGGTCATCGCCCTCGACTCGGTCAGCGACGAGAGCTTCTGGACCAAGCTCGCCACCCTGCTCGTCGTCGCCTTCGTCATCACCATCGGCGTGTACGGCGTGGTGGCGCTCATCGTGAAGATGGACGACATCGGCCTCCGCCTCGCCCAGCGCAGCTCCGCCCTCGCCAAGCGCGTCGGGCTCGGCCTGGTCTCGTTCATGCCCAGGCTGCTCTCGATCATCTCCGTCGTCGGCACCGTCGCCATGCTCTGGGTCGGTGGCCACATCCTCATGGTCAACGTCGCCGACAACCACGGTTCCGGCCTCGACCTCTGGAACGCGCCCTACGACTGGGTCCACGGCATCGAGCACGACATCCACCACGCCATCGAGGGCTTCCTCGGCGACGCCCTCGCCTGGCTGGCCAACACCGGCATCTCCGCCGTCATCGGCCTGGTCGTCGGCGCCGTCGTGGTCCTCGTCGTCCAGCTGCTCCCGTTCGGCAAGAAGGACCACGCCTGAGCACCACCTCAGGCACCGGCGGTCGGGCCTGCCCGATGATTGCCCCTCGGTCGGAGCCCGCTTGTAGGGTGGGTCACGTCATGCGCGGGAGATCCCGACGAAGCGCAGATGCGCCGCAGGACGTCACTCTCGAACCTCGAGGATCTGTTTCATGGACTACAAGGTTGCTGACCTGAGCCTGGCCGAGTTCGGCCGCAAGGAGATCGAGCTCGCCGAGCACGAGATGCCCGGCCTCATGGCGATGCGGGAGCGCTACGGCGCCGACCAGCCGCTCAAGGGCGCGCGCATCGCCGGCTCGCTGCACATGACCATCCAGACCGCCGTCCTGATCGAGACGCTCACCGCCCTCGGCGCTGACGTCCGCTGGGCGACCTGCAACATCTTCTCGACCCAGGACCACGCCGCCGCCGCGGTCGTCGTCGGCAAGGACGGGACCGTCGACGCGCCGGCCGGCACCCCGGTCTTCGCCTGGAAGGGCGAGACCCTCGCCGAGTACTGGGACGAGGCCGAGAAGGTCTTCGACTTCACCGACGCCGACGGCAACCCGGTGGGGCCGAACATGCTGCTCGACGACGGCGGCGACATCACCCTCCTCGTGCACAAGGGCGTCGAGTTCGAGAAGGCCGGCGCCGTGCCGAGCCAGGACTCGACCGACAACGAGGAGTACAAGGAGGTCCTCCGGGTCCTCGCGCGCTCCGTCGAGCGTGACCCCAACCGCTGGACCAGCATCGCGGCCGGCATCAAGGGCGTCACCGAGGAGACCACGACCGGCGTCCACCGCCTGTACGAGCGGTTCAAGGAGGGCTCCCTGCTCTTCCCGGCGATCAACGTCAACGACTCGGTCACCAAGTCGAAGTTCGACAACAAGTACGGCTGCCGCCACTCGCTCATCGACGGCATCAACCGCGCCACCGACGTGATGATCGCGGGCAAGACCGCCGTCGTCTGCGGCTACGGCGACGTGGGCAAGGGCTCCGCCGAGTCGCTGCGCGGCCAGGGCGCCAAGGTCATCGTCACCGAGATCGACCCGATCTGCGCGCTGCAGGCCGCGATGGACGGCTACGAGGTCAAGCGCCTCGAGACCGTCGTCGAGCACGCCGACATCTTCATCACCACGACGGGCAACTACGACATCATCAAGGTCGAGCACTTCGAGAAGATGAAGAACCAGGCCATCGTCGGCAACATCGGCCACTTCGACAACGAGATCGACATGGCCGGCCTCGCGAAGATCCCGGGCATCGTCAAGGACGAGATCAAGCCCCAGGTCCACCAGTGGATCTTCCCCGACGGCAAGAAGATCATCGTGCTGTCCGAGGGCCGCCTGCTGAACCTCGGCAACGCGACCGGCCACCCGTCGTTCGTCATGTCGAACTCGTTCACCAACCAGGTCCTGGCGCAGATCGAGCTCTTCACCAAGACCAGCGAGTACGAGACCGGCGTCTTCGTCCTGCCCAAGCACCTCGACGAGGAGGTCGCCCGGCTGCACCTCGACGCCCTCGGCGTCGAACTCACCGAGCTGACCAAGGAGCAGGCCGCCTACATCGGCGTCGACGTGGCGGGCCCCTACAAGCCCGACCACTACCGGTACTGATTGCGCGAGCGTGTCGCCGCTGATCGCCGCCGCCGCGGACGGCGTCGGCGGCGACACGCTGCCGCGCCGCAGTTGGCTCCCGTAGGTCCTGCCTCCGCCTGGCGGCAAGCGTGCGTGCCAGCCCTAGGATGGTGGACATGACTACCGCCGCCGGCGCGTCGTTCGCCACCAAGGGTCGCGTCCTCGTCGTGGACGACGACGCCGCGCTGGCGGAGATGCTGGCGATCGTCCTGGGCCAGGAGGGCTTCGAGTCGCGGATCTGCCCGCGCGGCGACACCGCGCTGGCCGAGTTCCGCGACTACCGCCCCGACCTGGTGCTCCTCGACCTCATGCTGCCCGGCAAGGACGGCATCGACGTGTGCAAGGAGATCCGGGCCGAGTCGGTGGTCCCGATCGTGATGCTGACCGCCAAGGGCGACACCGTCGACGTCGTCGTCGGCCTCGAGTCCGGCGCCGACGACTACGTCGTGAAGCCCTTCAAGCCCAAGGAGCTGGTCGCCAGGATCCGGGCCCGCGTGCGCCGTACCGAGCCGGTCGCGCCGGAGACGCTGTCGGTGCGCGACGTGCAGATCGACGTGGCCGGGCACTCGGTCACCCGCGACGGCGTCGAGATCCCGCTGACGCCGCTGGAGTTCGACCTCCTGCTCTGCCTGGCCCGCCGGCCCGGGCAGGTGCTGACCCGCCAGGTCCTCCTCGAGGAGGTCTGGGGCTACCACCACGCAGCCGACACCCGGCTGGTCAACGTCCACGTGCAGCGGCTGCGCTCCAAGGTGGAGCACGACCCCGAGCACCCCGAGATCGTGCTGACCGTCCGCGGGGTCGGCTACAAGGCCGGCTCCGCCTAGGAGCGCACTGTGCTGCGCGACCTCTGGAACCGACTCTCCCCGGCGGTACGACGGGCGCTCACCTTCTGGCGACGCTCGATCCAGGCGCGGGTCGTCGCCAGCACGCTGGTGCTGTCGGCGGTCGTGGTCAGCGCGGTCGGCTGGATCCTGGTCGAGCAGGTCCGGCAGGGACTCCTCGAGCACCGCGTCGACGTCGTCCTCGGCGAGGTCGACGCCGAGATGGCCGAGGCCCGGGCCCGGCTCGAGGCTGCGTCCGGCCGCGAGGTCAACGTCGGCCGCCAGCAGCGCGACCTCGTCGACCCGATCATCGACCGCGGCGCCGGCCGCGGCTACAGCGTCGTCCTCGCCGGCCCCGAGGGAGAGGGCGGATCGCTGCGCGACGGTGGCAGCGAGTACACCAGCGGCCTCGACCTGGTCAGCGTGCCCGACTCGCTCGAGGAGCACTTCGACGCCGCCGGCCGCAGCACGGCGTGGACCTACACCGAGATCGTCACCCGCGCCGACGGGCGGGGCGAGGCCACCTCGGAGCCGGGCATCATCGTCGGGTCGCAGCTGCAGCTGCCGGCCGACGGCAAGACCTACACCCTCTACTACCTCTTCCCGCTGACCGAGGAGCAGGAGACCCTGCGGCTGGTGACCCGCGCCCTGCTCACCGCCGCGGGCCTGCTGCTGGTACTGGTGGCCGGCATCACCTGGCTGGTGACCCGGCAGGTCGTGACCCCGGTCCGGATGGCCCGCAAGGTCGCCGAGCGGCTCGCCGCCGGACGGCTGCAGGAGCGGCTGCAGGTGCGCGGCGAGGACGACATCGCGCGGCTGGCCTACACCTTCAACCAGATGGCGACCAGCCTCCAGCGGCAGATCCGCCAGCTGGAGGAGCTCAGCTGGGTGCAGCGGCGCTTCGTCTCCGACGTCTCGCACGAGCTGCGGACCCCGCTCACGACCGTGCGGATGGCCTCCGACCTGCTGCACGACGCCCGCGAGGACTTCGACCCCACGGCAGCCCGCGCCGCGGAGCTGCTGCAGAAGGAGCTCGACCGCTTCGAGAACCTGCTCGTCGACCTGCTCGAGATCAGCCGGTTCGATGCCGGCGCCGCGGTGCTCGCCCCTGAGGACGTCAACCTCGACGACATCGTCAACCGGGTGGTGACCGCCGCCCAGCCGCTGGCCGACCAGCGCGGCGTCCGGGTCGTCGTCGAGCACCCCGACGACCCGGTGCGCGCCGAGGTCGACAGCCGCCGCGTCGAGCGGATCCTGCGCAACCTCGTCACCAACGCCATCGACCACGCGCTCGCCGACGACCCGACCGAGGCGGTCGTGGTCCGGCTCGCGTCCGACGAGGAGGCGGTCGCGATCACCGTGCGCGACCACGGCGTCGGCCTCGCCCCCGGGGAGGCGGCGATGGTGTTCAACCGGTTCTGGCGCTCCGACCCGGCCCGCACCCGCACCAGTGGCGGCACCGGCCTGGGCCTGGCCATCGCCCAGGAGGACGCCCACCTGCACGGCGGCTGGCTGCAGGCGTGGGGCCGCACCGGGCAGGGCGCCCAGTTCCGGCTCACCCTCCCGCGCCGGGCCGGCGGCACCTTGCGGCACAGCCCGCTGCCGCTCATCCCCGAGGACGCCGCCTCCGTCGACGCCGCGATCGTGGCCGGGCCCGGCGACGTCGTACCCGCCCGGGAGGTGGAGCGATGAGCCAGGCGCGCCGTGCCACCACCGCGGTTGCCGGGCTGCTCGCGGGCCTGCTGCTCGCCGGCTGCGTCTCCCTGCCGACCGAGGGACCGGTCGTCGACGCCGACGTTGCCGGCGCGGACAGCCCCCACCGGGCCAGCGACATCGACGCCCGGCCCCCGACCGAGGGCGCCTCGCCCGCCGAGGTCGTCAGCGAGTTCCTCGACGCGATGACCGCGTGGCCCCAGCAGATCAACGTCGCCAAGCGCTTCCTCACCGAGGAGGCGGCCGCCAGCTGGAACCCCGAGCTCGCCACCGTCGTGTACGCCGACGCCCCGCTCTCCGTGCGCGAGACCGGCAACGCGGTGCGGGTGGACCTGCCCGCCGCCGACGGCCTCGACCGCGCCGGTGCCTGGCGCGGGCAGCTCCCGGCCGCCGACCGGGCGATGACCCTGCACCTGTCCATCGAGCGGGGCGAGTACCGCATCGCCGACCCGATGGACGCCCTCGTCGTGCCCGCCAGCTGGTTCCAGCAGCGCTACCGCCAGGTGTCGCTCTACTTCTTCGACCCGATCGCGCAGATCCTGGTGCCGGAGCCGGTGTTCGTGCCGCAGGGAGAGCAGCTCGCGACCAACCTCGTCGCCGGCCTGCTCGACGGCCCCCCCGCCGCGTGCCCGTGGGGTCGTGCGCTCCTTCCTGCCGAGCGGCCTCTCCGTGGGGCTGTCCGTCCCGGTCGACGACAAGGGCGTCGCCAACGTCGACCTCGTGGGCGACGCGCCCCGGCTGACGGCCGAGGAGGCCGAGCTGATGTTCGCCCAGCTCGCGTGGACCTTGCGCCAGGCGCCGGGGATCGCCGCGCTGCGCGTCACGATCGGCGGGGAGGACGTCCCGGTGCCGGGCGGCGCCTCGCAGTACCCCGTCGACGGCGGCGGCGCCTTCGACCCGGCGGGCACCCGCGGCACCACCCTCGCCGGCCTGAGCAAGGGCCGGCTCGTGCTCGGCCGTCCCGGCGACCTCTCCTTCTCGACCGGCCCGTTCGGCGTGGCCGGCGCGAGCCTCGACGCCGTGGCGCTCCGGCCCGACGCCGAGGTGGTTGCAGCGGTCGACACCGGTGGCGACCGGGTACGCACCGTCGAGGTCGGCGCCGACCCCGACGACCCGGTCCGGACGGTGGTCACCGGCGGTGACTTCGCTCGCCCCACCTGGGACGTGGCGGGCCGGCTGTGGGTCCTCGACCGGCGCGGCGGCAACGCGCGGGTCCTGCTCCTCGAGGCCGGCCGGGTCCGCGAGGTGCGGGTGCCCGGCCTCACCGGCCGCGCCGCCAAGGCGATCGTCGTCTCCCGGGACGGCACCCGGGTGGTCGGCGTCGTCACCACCGCCGCCGGCGACCAGGTCGTCGGAGCCCGCGTGCTGATCAACGGTCGCGGCCGGGTGGCGCGGGCCGGGTCGCCGTTCGTCGTCCGACCGGCCGAGGACGCCGCGATCGCCGACCTCGCCTGGAGCGGGCCGAACAGGATCGCACTGCTCTCCTCGAGCTCGCCGACGTCCTTCCACGAGGTCGACGTCGTCGCCGCCGACGGCGCCACCGTCGGCGTGGACGGGCTCTCCACGATCCTGTCCGGGAGGGTCGTGGGCCTCGCCGGCGCGCCGGTCTCCAGCTCACTGGTCTACGCGGTCTACGGCGACCGCTACGTCGACCTCGTCGCGCAGGAGGAGTACGACGCCGGCAGCCTCACCCTGACCCAGCTCGACTTCGCCGGCTGACGCCGGGGGCCGACGCCGCCATCCACAGGCCCGCGCCGCCGCGTTGTGCCGCCCGCCCGGCCTTGGTGGGGTGGGGGAGTGCCGCTCCTCCCGGACCTCGCCGACGCCTTCCGCGACCTCGTCCTCGGCGTCGCCTGCGTGGGCTGCGGACACCCGGGCCGGGCGCTGTGCCGCTCCTGCCACGCCGGCCTCCCGGCCCTGGCCGCCCCGCACTGGCCGACACCCACGCCGCCCGGCCTCGTGCCGCCGTACGCGGTCGGCGACTACGACGGGGCGCTGCGGGCGATGGTGCTCGCCCACAAGGAGCGCCGCGTCCTCGCGCTGGCGCGCCCGCTCGGGGAGCTGCTGGCGCGGTCGGTCACGCAGGCGCTCGCCGACCTCGCCGTGAGCGGCCCGGTGGTGCTCGTGCCGGTGCCGTCGCGGCCGCGGGTGGTGCGCCAGCGCGGGCACGACCCCACGGCCGCCACCGTCCGTGCGGCCGTGGCCCGGCTGCGCGCCGAGCACGACGTGGTCAGCGCCCGGCTGCTGCGCGTGCGGCCCGGCCTGCAGGACCAGGCCGGCCTCGACGCCGCCGCCCGGGCAGCCAACCTCGCCGGGTCGATGGCGGTCCCCGCGACCTCGCTGCGCCGGCTCGCCCGGGGCTGCCCGCGGGCCCACGTCGTGGTGTGCGACGACGTCCTGACGACGGGCGCCACGCTGCGCGAGGCGCAGCGCGCCCTGGAGTCCAGCGGCCTGTCGGTGGCCGCCGGGGCGACGGTCGCAGCGACCCGGAGGAGGGCGCCGGCAGCGGGCCGCACCCCCACTTTCGGGCCATCCCTTCCGCCGTCACCACCGACCGACTAACGTCTCAACATGGAGTCCGCTCGGGTCCGTGGTTGCGCCGCCCAGGCAGGGCGCGAGCCCCGCCGGGGCTGGCAAGCCGATGCCAGTCGCAGGCGAAACGGCCCACGTAAGTCGACCCCCGGGTCGACGATCACGGTGCGGCTTAGTCGTAAGTCCTGCCTCGGACCGGACGTCAGATGCGTCCGGCTCCGGGAGAAGGCCGGTAGTGGCAACAAGCTGCGGAAGCCTCAGCAGGCGGGTGTGGGGACGAAGACCAGGTCGGCCGACCGGACTCCGAGGCAGGGCCCGGGACACTTCTGCTCCCGTGGCCCTGCCGACCCCTCTCACGCGTCCCGTCCAGCAACGGCGGGAGACCCCATCACCGAATCCCCTTGGAGGTAACTGATGGACGTTGTGGTCACCGGAAGGCACTGCGAGATCTCGGACCGGTTCCGGGCGCACGCCGCGGAGAAGCTCTCGAAGCTGGAGAAGCACGACCATCGGATCATCCGGGTGCACGTGGAGGTGGATTGTGAGCCGAACCCCCGCCAGCACCCCCAGGCCGTCCGCGTGGAGCTGACCGCCTTCTCCAAGGGCCCGGTGATCCGGGCCGAGGCCGCAGCCGACGACAAGATGGGTGCCCTCGACCTGGCCCTCGACAAGATGGCCTCGCAGATGCGCAAGGCCGCCGACCGCCGCCGCGTCCACCGCGGTCGCCGCACCCCGGTCTCGGTCGGCAAGGCGCTCTCCGACGTCCCGCTCGACATCGACGACACCACCGAGGACGAGGAGGACGTCGCCAAGGAGCGGAAGGTCGGACCGATCACGGTCACCGGCGACGGGCCGCTGGTGGTCCGCGAGAAGACCCACCCCGCCAGCCCGATGACCCTCGACCAGGCCCTCTACGAGATGGAGCTCGTCGGCCACGACTTCTACCTGTTCGTCGACAAGGAGAGCGAGCGTCCCTCGGTCGTCTACCGCCGCAAGGGCTACGACTACGGCGTGATCTCCCTCGACGTGGACCACCAGGGAGGGTGAGCCGAACGTGCGACGACGGCCGATCGGGCGGCTGAGCAGTCCGGGGCGTGCGGCGTGCCGGAACCGGTGCGCCGCGCGCTTCCGTCGGGGGCTCGTGCCATGATGCCTCCGTGGCGAGTGGGAATTCGCCGGCAGCGACAGGACCGGGACACCCTGTGAGCGAGCCGGTACGTGTGGTCGTTGTCGACGACCAGGAGCTGTTCAGGCGCGGCCTGACCATGCTCCTGGGCATCGAGCCCGGGATCGAGGTGGTCGGGGAGGCCAGCAACGGCGTCGACGGTGTCGCGCTCGTGGTCAGCTCCGCACCCGACGTGGTGCTCCTCGACGTGCGGATGCCGAAGCAGTCCGGCATCGAGGCGTGCGTGGCCATCAAGGAGGCCGTGCCGACCACCAAGATCATCATGCTCACGATGTCCGACGACGAGGCGGACCTCTACGAGGCGGTCAAGAGCGGCGCGTCCGGCTACCTGCTCAAGGACTCCTCCATCGAGGAGGTCGCCCAGGGCATCCGCGTCGTCGCCGACGGCCAGTCCCTGATCAGCCCCTCGATGGCGGCCAAGCTGATCGACGAGTTCAAGACGATGTCGAAGCCCGAGCGCACCGCCGGCCCGGCCCTCAAGCTCACCGAGCGTGAGCTCGAGGTGCTCCGCCTGGTCGCCAAGGGCCTGTCCAACCGCGACGTCGCCGGCGAGCTCGCCATCAGCGAGAACACCGTGAAGAACCACGTCCGCAACATCCTCGAGAAGCTGCAGCTGCACTCGCGCATGGAGGCCGTCATGTACGCCGTCCGCGCGAAGCTAGTCGAGCTGGATTGAGGGAGCGCCCGCGGCTTGTCGGTGGACATCCCTAGCCTGAGGGCGTGAGCACGACGCAGGTCCTCTCGCGGGCGCAGGCGCGGCGGGTCGCGCTGGCGGCGCAGGGCTTCCTCGACCCCGCCCACGCGGTGCCGACGCTGCGCACCTTCGACCGCACCCTGGCCCGCACGGGGGTGCTGCAGGTCGACAGCGTCAACGTGCTGCAGCGCGCCCACTTCATGCCGCTCTACTCGCGGATGGGGCCCTACGACGTCGACCTGCTGCGGCGGGCGGCGTCGGGCCGGCAGCGCCGGGTGGTGGAGTACTGGGCGCACGTGCAGGCCTTCATGCCGGTCGAGCTCTGGCCGGTGATGCGGCACCGGATGGAGGACTACCGCGCCCGCCGCGGGAAGTGGTTCACCCTCGACGAGGACGACGAGCTGGAGCGGGCGCTCCTGGCGGAGATCGCCGACCGCGGCGCCAGCACCGCCCGCGAGCTCGACGACGGCCTGCCCCGCAGCAAGGACCAGTGGGGGTGGAACTGGTCGCGCACCCGCCGGGTGCTCGACTACCTGTTCACCACCGGCGACCTGGCCATCACCGACCGCACCAGCCAGTTCGAGATCCGCTACGACCTGCCCGAGCGGGTGCTGCCCCGGCAGTACGTCGAGGCGCCGGCCGTGCCCGCGGCCGAGGCGCACGTCGAGCTGGTCCGGCGGGCGGCCCGCTCGCACGGGGTGGCGAGCGCGCAGTGCCTCGCCGACTACTACCGGCTGCGACCGGCGGACGCCCGGGCCGCGGTCGAGGCGCTGGTCGACGCCGGCGAGCTCGAGCCCGTCCGCGTCGAGGGGTGGCACCGCCAGGCCTACCTCCACCGCGACGCGCGCCTGCCGCGGCGGGTGCGGGCGAGGGCGCTGCTGAGCCCCTTCGACCCGGTGGTCTGGGAGCGGGCGCGGGCGGAGGCGCTCTTCGACTTCTCCTACCGCATCGAGATCTACGTGCCGGCCGCACGGCGGGTGCACGGCTACTACGTGCTGCCGTTCCTGCTCGGCGACCGGATCGTCGGCCGGGTCGACCTCAAGGCCGACCGGGCCACCTCGCGGTTGCTGGTGCAGTCGGCGTGGGCCGAGCAGCACGCCCCGTCCGAGACCGCCGCTGAGCTGGCGGTGGAGCTGGGCCGCCTGGCCGGCTGGCTGGGCCTGGCGGACGTGGTGGTGGCGCCGCGGGGAGACCTCGCCCCCGGCCTGGCGGACGAGGTCTCCCGGGTGGCGTGAGCGGTCAGCCCACGCGGGCACGGCTCACGCGTAGAGCCGCTCGAGCACGTCGGCGTACTTCGCGTGCACGACGCGCCGCTTGAGCTTCAGGGTCGGCGTCAGCTCCTCCGACTCCGCGGTCCACTCGACCGGCAGCAGCTCCCAGGCCTTGACCTGCTCGGGCCGCGACAGCCGCTCGTTGGCCGCGTCGACGGCCTGCTGGGCCATGGCGAGGATCGCCGGGTGCTGGGCGAGCTCGGCCAGCGACGTGCCGGCCGGGATGCCGAGCTGCTGCGCGACGACCGGGGCGATCTCGGCGTCGAGGGTGAGCACCGCGACGACGTACGGCTTGCCCTCGCCGAAGACCAGGGCGTGGCCGACGACCGGGCTCTCCTTGAGGTAGTTCTCGATGTTGGAGGGCGCGATGTTCTTGCCGGAGGAGGTGATGATCATCTCCTTCTTCCGGTCGACCACCTTGAGGAAGCCGTCCTCGTCGATCTCGCCGATGTCGCCGGTGTGCACCCAGCCGTCGGCGTCGATGAGCTGCGCGGTCGCGTCCTCCTGCTTGTAGTAGCCCTTCGAGGCGACCGGGCCGCGGGCGAGGATCTCGCCGTCCTCGGCGAGGGTGACCTCGATGCCGGGCAGCGCCTTGCCGACGGTGCCGAGACGGAACTGGTCGGGTCCGCACGCGGTGACGGCCGCACAGGTCTCGGTCATGCCGTAGACGTCGTAGATGCGCATGCCCAGGCCCGCGAAGAACTTCGCGACCTCCAGCGGCATCGGGGCCGCGGCCGACGCCGCCCACTCGCAGCGGTCCAGGCCGAGCAGCGCGCGCAGGAAGGACAGCAGCCCGGCGTCGGCCGCCTGGTAGCGGGCCTCGAGCTCGGGGGTGACCGTGCCGCCCTGCTGGAGCGCCTCGACGTACTCCAGCCCGATGGCGAGCGCGCCCTCGACCTGCGCCTTCTTCTCCGGGTCGGTCTCTGCGGCGAGCTTGGCCGAGACGCCGGTCTTGATCTTCTCCCACACCCGCGGGACGCCGAAGAAGCGCGTCGGGTGCACCTCGCCCAGGGCGCCCAGCAGCAGCGCCGGGTCGGAGATCAGGTGCACGTGCGCGCCGTACGACTGCGGGATGTACATGCCCAGCGTGCGCTCGGCGATGTGCGCGAACGGCAGGTAGGAGATGAAGTCGTTGTGCTGGGTCGGGGCGGCGACCTCGAGCGAGCAGGCGCACTCGTAGAGCACGGCGTGGTGGGTGAGCACGACGCCCTTCGGGTTCCCCGTCGTGCCCGAGGTGTAGAGGATCGTCAGCGGGTCGTCCGGCGAGATCTGGTCGATCCGCTGCTGCAGGGCGTCCGCGTTCGCGGCGCGCCACGCGGCGCCCTCGGCGACGAAGTCGTCCCAGGTCGTGAACCGGTCGTCACCGGCCGGCGCCTCGGCGTCGATGACGACGACGCGGCGCATTGAGGAGCTCTCGGCGAGCGCCTTCTCCCACCGTGCGACGTGGTCGGCGGACTCGAGGACGGCCACCGCCGGCTCGGCGTGCCCGGCGACGTAGGAGACCTGCTCGGGGGAGAGGGTGTTGTAGACCGACATCGACACGGCCCCGGCGTGCACGGCGCCGAGGTCGGCGATGACGTGCTCGATCCGGTTGCTGGCCATCAGCGCCACCCGGTCGCCCGGCGCGACGCCGGCAGCGGCCAGCGCACCGGCCACGTCGAGGGCACGCTCGCCCAGCTCGTTCCAGCTGACGGTGCGCCAGCCGGGTGCGTAGCCGCCGGACAGGTCGATGCCGACCTTGTCCGAGTACGCCGGGGCGTCGCCCTCCGCGGCGACGGTCCGGGCGAAGGCGACCGGCAGGGTGAGGCCGGCGATCCGCTCCTCGATGGCGGCGCGCTGGGCCAGGGTGTCGGTGCTCATCGTGTCTTCCTCTCGGGATGGGGGTGGTGCGGTGAGGTCGTGGGCGTCACTGCCGGGGGACGGTGGCCGAGCCACGCCCCTGGGTGCCGTCCGGCGGGTCGGTGCAACGGACGTGGGTCTGCGGCTTCCGCTTCGTGACGTCCTGGATGTCGCGCTGGACCGAGCGGTCGTAGACGCAGTTCTTCAGCACGCGGGGCACGAGCAGGACGCGTCCGCTGCCGCCGCGGGTGCTGCCGGCCATCACGTCGGCCTGGAGCGGCACCCAGTCCAGCCAGTGCTGGAGCCCGCGCAGGTGCCGGGCAGCCATCTCGGTGAGCGGCACGCCGGAGCGCAGGAGGCGGCGCACGTCGGGCGACGCGTCGCGCCACCAGCGCTCGAGGCGGGGGAGCAGGTCCAGCGAGGTGACGACGGTACGACGCACGTCGGGTGCCGCCTCGGCCAGCGACGCGGCGATCAGCTCGAGGTTCGCGGCCATCGCGCGGATCCGCGGCCCGAGGTCGGCGACGGTGCGCAGCGGCCGCTCGGCGCGCCGGGCGAGGCGGGTCAGGTCCGGCTCCAGGCGGCGCAGCATCGCGAACGCGGTCTCCATCTCCACCGCGAGCGCGCGCAGGTCGACGTCCTCCGCGCCGTTGCCGAAGATCGCCTCGGTCTCGGCGGCGATGGTGCGGATGTCGGCCACGTCGAGGTGGGACATCAGGCCCTGGGCGTGGGCCAGCACGTCCGGGACGCTGACCGGCACGGCGACCGAGGAGACCGGGACCGTGGCGCCGTCGGCGAGCCAGGGCCCGCCGGCGCTGCGCGGGCGGACGTCGAGGTACTGCTCGCCCACCGCGGACAGGTTGCGCACCTCCACCGCGCTGTCGACGGGGATCTCGACGTGCGACTCGATCTCCAGCTCGGCGACGGCGCCGACGCCCTCGTCGGCGCTGAGCCGCACGTCGGTGACCTCGCCGATCCGCTGGCCGCGGTAGGTGACGACCGACCCCTCGTGCAGCCCGGCGGCCTGCGGCAGCTGCACGGAGAGGTGGTAGGGGTTGCGGAACAGCGAGCCGCCGACGACGGTGTCGGCGACGTAGAGGACGCCGGCGACGAGGATCACCAGGATCAGCACCTGCGCGGTGTGCACGCGGCGACGCCATCGCCGGGCGGTGCTCGCGAGCTCGTCGGAGGGGTTCACCGGTGCGCACCCCCCGTCGCGGCGAGCGCCTCGAGGTCGAGGAGGACGGTGAGGTCGAAGTTCACGAAGTCGCCGGGGGACGCGACGTCACTGCCCCCGGCGAAGGCGATCAGCCCGCGCATCACGCCGTCGATGTCGCGTCGTCCGGCCAGCAGGGTCCGCAGGACCGGTTCCATGTCGCGCAGCTGCGCCAGCAGGTCGCTGCGGACGGCGTTCGTCAGCGGGGTGGCGACCACGTCGAACTGGTTGAGGGACTCCATGGCCGCGACCAGGTCGGCACGCTGGCGGTCGAAGGAGGTGACGAGGTCGGTGAGGTCGGTGAGGGAGCGGGTCACCTCGGGCAGGTCGCCGGCCAGCCGCGTGGTGAGCCGGTCCAGCGCCCTGGTCAGCCGGTCGATGCGGGGGAGCTCGCCGTCGAGGTCGGTGACCGCGGTGTCGAGCCGCGACAGCAGCCGCCGCACGTCACCGGCGTTGCCGGTCAGGGCGGTGTTGAGCTCGGTGATGATCGTGGAGATGTCGGAGAAGCTGCCGCCGGTGACGACGGTCGACAGTGCGGAGAGCAGGTCGGTGACGTCGGGCGCCGACCCGGTGGCGGCCGCGGGCAGCGTGGCGCCCGCGGCGAGCACGTCGCCGCCGGTGCCGGGGAAGAGCTGGACGAAGGCGGTGCCCATCGGCGAGGTGAGTCGGATCTCCGCCCGGGAGGTGTCGCGGAGCTCGACCGACGTGGACAGCGCGAGCTCGACCTCGGCGACGTACTCGCCCGCCTCGACGGCGGTGACCTGGCCGACGGTGGCCCCGTCGAGCTTGACCGGGGCGTCCACCGGCAGGTTGAGGGCGTCCTCGAACTCGACGGTGAGCTCGTAGGTCGGGCCGTCGACCAGCGACGGCAGCGGCACGTCCTCCAGCTCGAGGCCGCAACCGGCCGCGCCGGCACCGACCCCGATCAGGACCGTCGCGGCGACGAGGGCGCGCCGCACGCCGTACCGACTCACGGGATGCCTCCCGGCAGGCCGTCGTAGATGCCGTCGAGGAGCGGGTCGAGCAGGCCGCGGCCGTCGGTGGTGAAGAGCAGGCCGCACATGTCGGTGCCGAGCTCGCCGGCCATGGCCGCGAAGACGTTGCAGG
This sequence comes from Nocardioides sp. J54, assembly GCF_000519005.1. Lineage (GTDB taxonomy): Bacteria > Actinomycetota > Actinomycetes > Propionibacteriales > Nocardioidaceae > Nocardioides. The sequence continues at coordinate 32,094 of NZ_JAER01000034.1, forward strand.
TGTGGCTGCGGAAGGCGGCCGAGAAGGGGCCGGCGCTGAACGCGAACTGCACCCGCAGCCGGCCGAGGTCCCAGTCGTAGGCGCGGGCGAAGTTCTCCGCCATCGTGGGCATCACGTCGAAGGCCTCGGCGAGGGAGTCCTGGTGCTCGCGCACGGTCCCGACGACGTCGGCGAGCCCGGCGAGGTCGTCGCCGAGCACCTCGGCGTTCTCCGTCAGGATGGTGTTGGTGAGGCGGGTCAGCTCGTCGAGGGCGTCGAGCGTGGCGACCAGCTCCTCGCGCTGGTCGGCCAGCACCGCGGTGGTGTCGGCCGTCGCCGTGGTGAAGTCGCGGATCCTCTTGTCGCGGCGGCCGAGCGTGGTGACGAGCTCGACGAGGTTCTCCGACACCGCGGTCAGGTCGGCCTCCTTGGCGTTGACGACCTCGAGGGCGTCGCGGCTCTCGGCGAGGGCGCGGCGCAGGTGCGCGCCGTTGCCCTCGAGCGCCGCGGCCGTCGTGGAGAGCATCTCGCCGAGACCGGCTCCGCCCTTGCCGTCGAGCCCGGCGTCGAGCGCCAGCACGAGGTCGTCGATCGCCTTCGCGACCTCGTCGACCGTCGCGGGGGACCGGGTGTGGGCGGCGTCGATGTGGGCGCCCGACGCGAGTGTCGGGCCGCCGTCCCAGGCGGGGCCGATCTCGATGAACCGGTCGGTGACCAGCGAGCCCTGCAGGATCTCCGCCCCGGCGTCCTCCGGCACGCGGGTGCGCGGGTCGAGGTGCATGACGACGCGCATCGTGGTGCCGCGAGGCTCGACCTCGACGATCTCACCGACCTCGACCCCGAGGTAGGTGACGTCGTTCCCGACGTACACGCCGGTGGTGTCGGCGAAGTCGGCGGTGACCCGCAGTGCCTCCGGGTCGTCGCCGCCGAGCCAGCCGACCAGCCGCGCGCCGGACACGGCGAGGGCCAGGACGAGCGCGCCAGCGAGGACGCCGAGGACGGTGCGCCGGCTCATCGGCAGTCCTCGGGGGTGATCGAGCAGACCAGGTCGTCGGGGATGACGGCCCACGGCGCGTTGACGCCGAGCCACGGCCCGTCGCCGGTGGCGTTGGTGAAGACCCGCATGGTCGGGCCGGCCAGCCGCATCGTGCGGTCGAGCTGGGCGTCGTGCTTCTTCAGCACCCGCAGCACCGTGCGCAGGTCGCGCAGCGCCGGCTCGAGCTGCGGCGACGTCGTCCGGACGAGCGTCGACAGCCCGGTCACGAAGCGGTGCGCGTCGCGGAGCAGGGCCCGCAGCACCTCCTTGCGCTGCTGGACCATCAGCATGACGGCGGCGCCGTTGGTCATCACCCGGTCGAGCTCGTCGGTCTGCTCCAGCACCAGGGAGGTGACCTTGCGGGTGGAGGCGAGCAGGTCGTCGACCTGCTGCTCGCGCTCGGTGACGATCGCGGACACCCCGGCGATGCCGTCGACGGCGTCGCGCAGCGCGGTCGGGGTCACCGCCAGGTCCGTGGCGAGCACGTCGACCGCCTCCTGGACCCGGTCGAGGTCGAGCGCCTGCACCTGCGGCGTCGACTCCAGCCAGAACCGCTCGATCGTGTAGCTGTCGACCGCGTGCTCGAGCCCGATCGTCGCGCCGTCGGCGAGGGTGTCGCCAGAACCCGGCGTCAGCGACAGGAAGCGCTCGCCGAGGATCGACAGCAGCTTCACCTCGACCGTGCTGTCCTCGGTGAGGCCGAGGTCGGCCGGGGCCTGGTTGAGCGAGAACTCCACGTCGACCTGGTCGCGCACGGCCTCGACACCGGTCACCTTGCCGACCTTCAGCCCGGCCACCCGGACGTCGTCGCCGGACTCGATGCCGGCCGCGTGCCGCAGGCGCACGTGGTACGACGCCTCGCCGGCCAGCGTGCGCACGCCGACCACGACCAGGCCGGCCACGAGGGCCAGTGCGACGACGCGGAGCGGCCAGCCGAGGCCGCGCCAGGTGAGCAGGGCGGTCATCGGCGGCACCTCCGCGAGAAGCGGTCGCCGGTGACCCCGAGGTCGACCTTCGTCGGGACCCCGTCGAGCTGGGCCGACAGCGTGCACACGTAGGTGTTGAGGTAGCTGCCGTAGCCGAGGGTGCGCAGGTAGACCTCGAGCTGCTGGGGGACCGCGGACCCGGTGCGGGCGAGCAGGTCGCCGCGGCTGGCGAGGTAGTCGAACCACGGCACGGACGAGGCCACCACGTCGGTCAGCGGGGAGCGGGCGTCCTCGACGAGGTCGGCGGTGGTGGCGGAGAGCCGCGCGATGCCGTCGAGGCTGGTGGCGATCCGGCTGCGATCCTTCGCGAGCCCCGCCGTGAGCGAGTCCAGGCCGCGAACCAGGCCGGTGATCTCGGCACGGTGGGCGTCGGTGGTCTCCAGCACCAGGGTGACGTTGTCGACCACCCGGGCGAGCGTCTCCTCGCGGTCGGTGAGGCCGGTGGTCAGCTCGGCGGTCTGCTCCAGCAGGTGCTGGATGGTCGGGCCCTGGCCCTGCAGCACCCGGACGATGTTGGCGGCGAGCAGGTTGACGTCGCCGGGCTGCAGCAGGTCGAAGACCGGCTTGAACGCGTTGAACATCGCGGTCAGGTCGAGGGCCGGGCGGGTGCGCTCGAGGGGGATGTGCGCGTCGCCGTCGAGCCGCCGCGCCTTCGCGCCGGTGCCGGGGCGGGCGAGGGCGACGTAGCGCTGGCCCATGAGGTTGAGGTAGTCGATCGTCGCCGTGACGTCCTCGTGCAGCACCTGGTCGGCCGAGACGCTCATCGTGACGACGGCCAGGCCCTTGTCGTCCCCGGTGCCGACGCGGGTGTCGGTGACCCGGCCGACCCGGACCCCGGCGACCCGCACGTCGTCCCCGGCGCGCAGGCCGGTGGCGTCGCGGAAGACCGCGGTCAGAGTGATCGAGTCGCCGCGCTGCGAGCGGGAGAGGGTGCCGGCGACCATCGAGGTCAGCACCAGCGCGAAGGCCGCGAACAGGGCGACGCCGATGGCCGCGCCCTTGTGGCGCCGGAGCTCGCTGAGCTGGCGACTCATCGCGCACCACCCCCGCAGGAGCCGCGGAGGCCGCGGTAGGTCGGGCAGTCGTCGGGGTTCGTGGCGTCGTACGGGTCCATCAGCTGGGGCGCGAGGACGCCCTCCATCTGGACCCGGCCGTCCTTCGCGGCGTTCGCGCCGTTGCGCAGCAGCGCCGGCAGCTTGTCCAGCAGCGAGGCGAAGGCGGGGTAGCGGTCCGCGAAGACCTCGAGGTTGGCGGCGGTCGCGTTCAGCAGCCGCGCGGTCTCGTCGCCGTTCTCACGCAGGAAGGCGGTGACGCCCTCCTCGCCGCTGAGCAGCCGGGAGATGCCGCGCAGGAGCGTGCGCGTCCCCTTCTCCTGCGAGACCAGGGTCCGTGCGAGCGGGCGCGAGTCCCGCAGGGCGGAGACCAGCTGTGGCTCGACGTCGGCGAGCAGGTCGCTGTCGCGGGTGAGCAGGTCGAGGTCGCGGCGCAGCTGCGGCTGCAGGTCCGTCCAGCGCCCGAGGAAGGCCTCCCCGTCGCGGACGAGGGTGGCGAGCCGGGCGCCGCGGCCGTCGAGGGAGTCGGCGAGCTGGGAGAGCGCGACGTCCCACTGCGCCGGGTCCACCGCGGCGAGGAGCCGCTGCGTCGCGGAGAAGGTGTCCATCAGCCGCAGGGTGGCCCGCGACGTGTCGGCAGGTACGACGGCGCCGTCGGCCAGGCTCGCGGCGCCGTTGCCGCGGGCAGCCACCAGGTCGACGTACTCGTTGCCGAAGAGGGTGCCGGGCAGCACCCGGGCCCGCACGCCGCCGGGGATCAGCGCGGCGTGGTCCGGGTCGACGAGCACCTCCGCCGTCGGTCCGTCCCACCCGGTCTCGCCGGCCTGGGCGACCGGCTCGACCCGGACGACGCGACCCACGCGCAGGCCCTGGTACTTCACGTCGGAGTTGATGCCGAGGGTGTCGCCGACGGTCGTCAGCTGCACCGTGAGGCGGACGTCGCCGCTGAGGGTGCCGAGGGTCTGCAGCGCCAGCACGCCGGCGAGCAGGCCGAGCGCGGCGACGCCGGCGAGCCCGGCCAGGGCCAGCCGCAGGCGCAGCCCGCGCCGGTCGGCCCCGTGGTGGGGGAAGAGGATCTCGCTCATCCGACCCGCCTACCCCGAGATCTGGACCTGCTGGTCCGCGCCCCACAGCAGCAGCGTCAGCAGGATGTCGACGACGGTCAGGGAGATGATGCTGGCGCGGATCGCGCGACCGGTCGCGCGGCCGACGCCCTCGGGGCCGCCGCTGGCGGTGAAGCCGTGGTAGCAGTGGATGAGCGTCACCACGGTCGTCAGCACCACCACCTTGATCGCCGAGTAGAAGACGTCGATCGGCGCCACGAACGTGCGGAAGTAGTGGTCGTAGGTGCCCGCGGACTGGCCGTAGAAGGTGGTCACCATGAAGTCGGTCGCGACGTAGGTGCCCACCAGGCCGATCAGGTAGAGCGGCAGCACGATGATCCATGCCGCCACCAGCCGGGTGCTGACCAGGTAGGGGATCGGCCGGATCGCCATCGACTCCAGCGCGTCGATCTCCTCGCTGATCCGCATCGCGCCGATGCGGGAGGTGAACCCGCAGCCGATCCGCGCCGCGAAGCCCAGCGCCGCGACCATCGGCGCCAGCTCACGGGTGTTGGCGTAGCCGGAGATGAAGCCGGTGAGCGGGGCGAGGCCGATCACGTCGAGGCCCTGGTAGCCCTCGAGGCCGACCTCGGTGCCGGTGAGGGTGGAGAGCAGCAGCACGACACCGACCACGCCGCCGCCGACGAGGAAGATGCCCGAGCCGAGGGTGACCTCGGCCAGGACCCGGGCGACCTCGCCGCGGTAGCGGGTGACGGCCACCGGCAGCGCCGCGATCGCCCGCCACGCGAGCACGAGCTGGAGGCCGATGCCCTCCAGCGGCCCGACGGCCCGGTCGACGGCCCGGTCGACAGCCTGCTCGATGGCGGTCACCCGATCGGCCCTCCCGCGAAGGTGCTGTGCACCTGGGAGATCACGAAGTTGGCGGCGAAGAGCAGCACGAAGTTGGTGACCACCGCGCTGGTGACGGCCTCGCCGACGCCGGTCGGGCCGCGGCTCGCGCCGAGGCCCTTGTACGACGCCACGACGGCGCAGATCACCGCGAAGATCGCCGCCTTGGCCAGCGACAGGTAGAGGTCCGAGACCTGGGCGAGTGTGGTGACCGAGGCCAGGTAGCTGCCCGGCGGCAGGTCCTGGACCACGACGCTGATCGACAGCGTGGTGAGGATCGTGAAGAACATGACGACGCCGTTGAGCAGCACGGCCACCACGACGATCGCGAACATCCGCGGCACGACGAGCCGCTCCATCACCGACAGGCCCATGACCTCCATGGCGTCGATCTCCTCGCGGATGCGCCGCGAGCCGAGGTCGGCGCAGATCGCGGAGCCGGCCACGCCGGAGAGCATCAGCGCCGTGATCAGGGGAGAGGCCTGGCGCACGACGGCCAGGGTGTTGCCGGCGCCGGTGAACGCGACGGCGCCGACCTCCTGGGCGAGCACGCCGACCTGCAGGGCGAGGATGATGCCGAAGGGCACGGACACGGCCAGCGCGGGCAGCGTGCAGACCCGGATGGCGTACCAGGTCTGCACCACGGTCTCGGCGAGCGGGAAGCGGCGCGCGGTGAGGGAGGTGAGCACCGCGCCGAAGACCCGGCGGGTGAACCGGACCATCGCGACGACCTCGGCGAGCGGCCTGCCGAGCGCCGGGAGGACGTGCGGTTCGCTCGTCGCCGACATGGTGCTCCTGGTGCTCGCTCGGGTCAGGTCCGTGGGGAGGCCGAGAATGACAGTGGAACTGTCACACCCGTACTGTTCCCCGCAGTGTGACCTACGTCAACCCCGATCGTTGAACATCCCAGGACGGGCTCAGTTCACGCCTGAGCAGGGCAGTCCTGCCCTCGTTGCGCGGATTGGATGACAGTCGTACTGTGACAGTCATGAGCGCTGCCGTCGACGCCAACCCGACCCCGGAGCCCGGCGACGACAGCGGTCTGCGCACCATCGACGAGCTCGCGGCCGCAGCCGGGCTGACCGTGCGGACCACCCGCTACTACGCGAGCCTGGGCCTGCTCCCGCCGCCGGCGCGGCGCGGCCGGATGGCGTGGTACGACGACACCCACCTCGCCCGCCTGGAGATGATCCGCGCGCTCCAGGGGCACGGCTTCACCCTGCAGGCGATCGAGAAGTACCTCGCCTCGCTGCCCGCCGACGCCGGCGTCGAGGACCTCGCGGTCCAGCGCGCGATGCTCACCTCGTGGACCGTGGGGGAGCCCCAGGAGCTCACCCGGCGCCAGCTCGACCAGCACGCCGGCCGCAGGCTCAGCGACGAGGAAGTCTCCCTCATCGAGGACTTCGGGTTGCTGCGGCGCTCGACCGACGAGCGCGGCGCCGAGCGGTTCACCCCGGTCCACGGCTTCGACGTCGCCGTGGAGCTGCTCCAGGTCGACATCCCGGTCGCCGGGATGCGGGCCGCGGGGGAGGCGATCGAGCGCCACATGTCCGCCCTCGCCGAGGACCTCACCCGGGTCCTGCACGACGAGGTCGTCGAGCCGTGGCGCCGCGACAGCCGCTCCCGCGAGGACGCCGCACAGCTGGAGGACACCATCGGCACCCTGCGCCGGCTGACCCTCGAGGCGATCGTGCGCGGCTTCCAGCGCTCGGCCAACAAGCTGATCACCCGGTCCCTCGATCGTCGCTGAGCGCGGTGGAGCGATAGGGTCACGCACGTGACCCAACGCACCTTCGTCCTCCTCAAGCCCGACGCGGTCCGCCGCGGACTGGTCGGCACCCTGCTGGCCCGCTTCGAGGCCAAGGGCCTGGAGATCGTGGCCATGGAGCTGCGCCACATCGACGGCGAGCAGGCGGACGCCCACTACGCCGAGCACGTCGAGCGCGACTTCTACCCGCCGCTGCGCGACTTCGTCACCAGCGGCCCTCTGGTCGCCCTCGTGCTGCAGGGCGACGAGGCGATCGAGGTGGTCCGCACGCTCAACGGCGCGACGGACGGCCGCAAGGCCGCCCCCGGCACGATCCGCGGCGACCTCTCCCTCTCGAACCGGGAGAACCTCGTGCACGGCTCCGACTCCCCGGAGTCCGCCGAGCGCGAGATCGCGCTCTGGTTCCCCGGCCTGGCCTGACCCGCACCTGACACCCGCACGCCACGCCGTACGGCGTGGCTCCCCGGCAACCCCGGCCGCCTTACCTACCCTCGCAACCGGAGGCGGTCGGTCCGTGCGCCCGGCCGTCGCCCCTTCCCCGAAACGCGCACGAGGACCTGGTCGACGTCGACCCGGTCCGGCGACGTCTTGCGAGGAAGCGTGAGGGCGAATTCCATCATCGGCCGGGACATGGCCGTGGACCTCGGCACCGCCAACACGCTCGTCTACGTCCGCCGTCGCGGCGTGCTCCTGGACGAGCCGAGCGTCGTGGCGCTCAACGACACCACCGGCGAGGTCATCGCCGTGGGCCACCAGGCCAAGCAGATGCTGGGCCGCACCCCCGACAACATCACCGCCCTGCGCCCGTTGCGCGACGGGGTGATCGCCGACTTCGAGGCGACCGAGCAGATGCTGCGGCACTTCATCGCCCGCGTGCACCGGCGCCGCTACTTCGCCAAGCCGCGGATGGTCATCTGCGTGCCGAGCTCGATCACGCCCGTCGAGCAGCGCGCCGTGAAGGAGGCCGGCTACCAGGCCGGCGCCCGTCGCGTGTACGTCGTGGAGGAGCCGATGGCCGCCGCGATCGGTGCCGGGCTCCCGGTCCACGAGGCAACCGGCAACATGATCGTCGACGTCGGCGGCGGCACCACCGAGGTCGCCGTGATCTCCCTGGGCGGCATCGTCACCTCGCTGTCCATCCGCACGGCCGGCGACGACCTCGACGCCGCGATCATCGCGTGGATGAAGAAGGAGCACGGCGTGATGCTCGGCGAGCGCACCGCCGAGGAGGTCAAGGTGACCCTGGGCTCCGCCTTCCCGCGGCCCGGCGAGCCGGAGGGCGAGGTCCGCGGCCGCGACATGGTCACCGGCCTGCCGCGCACCGTCACCGTGACCAGCGCCGACATCCGCCACGCGCTCGAGGAGCCGCTGCACGCCATCGTCGACGCCGTCCGGGTCACCCTCGACCAGACGCCGCCCGAGCTGGCCGGCGACATCATGGACCGCGGCATCGTGCTGACCGGCGGGGGAGCGCTGCTGCGCGGCCTCGACGAGCGGATCCGGCACGAGACCGGCATGCCCGTGCACGTCGCCGAGGACCCGCTGGTCTCCGTCGCCATGGGCGCCGGCCGCTGCGTCGAGGAGTTCGAGGCCCTCCAGCAGGTGCTCGTCACCAACCCCCGGCGGTTCTGACCGATGGCCCTCGACACCCGTCCGGTCCGTCCCGCCTCCTCCGGCGCCCCGCAGCGCCCGGACGACGACCGTGGTCGTCCGTCCCGCTCGCTGGTCGTGGCGCTGCTGCTCGCCTGCGCCACGCTGATGGTCGTCGACAAGGCCGGCGGCGAGGGTTCGCCGGTCGCGGCGGTCCGCGACGTGGTGGGCGAGGTCGTCGGCCCGGTCCAGGCGGGGGTGGCGACCGTCGTACGCCCGGTGGCGGGGATCCCCGGCGCCTTCCGCACCAACGACCAGCTCCGGGAGCGGGTCGCCGACCTCGAGGCCGACCTCGCCGAGCGCGACCAGCGCCTCGCGAAGGCCGGCTACGACGAGCAGCGGCTCCAGCAGCTCGCCGGGCTCCGCGCGCTCGCCGGGGACATCGGCTACGCCCTGGTCCCGGCCCGGGTGATCGCGATCGGACCCGCGCAGAACTTCACGAGCACCGTCACGATCGACGCCGGCACCGACGCGGGCCTGCGCCCGGACATGACCGTCGTCGCGGCGGAGGGCCTCGTCGGCCGGGTCACCTCGGTCACCAGCCGCACCGCGACCGTGCTGCTCATCATCGACGACACCTCGCGGGTCGGCGGCCGGGTCGGGGAGAACATGGAGCTCGGCTTCGTCAGCGGCCACGGCACGCTCGGCACCGAGGACCGCCTCGAGATGGAGCTCGTCGACGGCACCGTGGTGCCGAAGGTCGACCAGCAGGTCCTCACCTGGGGCAGCAAGGGCGGCGCCCCCTACGTCGCCGGCGTGCCGATCGGCCGGATCGCCAAGGTCTTCGAGTCGGTGCGCGAGACGTCGTACCGCGCGGTGATCGAGCCGGCGGTGGACTTCACCAGCCTCGACCTGGTCGGCGTCGTCGTGCCGTCCGGCACCGGGGACCGCGTCATCGAGGCCGACGGGAGCGTGCGCCGATGAGGACCAGCCCCGCCGGACGCCTCACCGCCGTCGTCCTCGCGGTCCTGGCTGCGCTGCTGGTCCAGGTCACCGTGCTCCCGCACTTCGCGTGGGAGGTCGGCGGCCTCGGGGTCGTGCCCGACGTCGTGCTGCTCGTCGTGGTCGCCACCGCGCTGGCCACCGACACCCGCTACGGCACCCTCACCGGCTTCTTCGCCGGCCTCCTGCTCGACCTCGCGCCGCCGGCCGACCACGTCGCCGGCCGCTGGACGCTGGCGCTCATGGTCGTCGGCTACGTCGTCGGCCGGCTCGCCCACGACAACACCTCCGACGTCGGCCGGCTCGAGCTCGAGGGCTCCCGCCGACCGCCGCTCGGCCTCGTGCTCGCGGCCGCTGCCGGCGCCTCCTTCGTCGGCACGTCCGTCTTCGCGCTGAGCGGGCTCTTCCTCGGCGACTCCGGCGCCTCCGTCGGCGAGCTGCTGCAGGTCGCGCTGGTGGCGCTGGTGCTCGACACGGTCGCGGCGCTGCTGGTGGTCCCGGCGACGTACTGGCTGCTGCGCCGGCTCGGCCAGGAGCGCCCCGTCGCGGCGAGGTGGGCGCAGACGTGACGGCCGCCTCGCACCGCAGCCAGCTGCGCCTGATCGTCATCCAGACGCTCGTCTTCTCGCTGCTCGCGACGCTCGGGGTGCGGCTCTACTACCTGCAGGTCGTCTCCGGCGAGGAGTACCAGGGCCAGGCCGCGTCCCAGTCCGTGCGCGAGATCGTCGTGCAGCCCCAGCGCGGGCTGATCGTCGACGCGATGGGCCGACCGCTCGTCACCAACCGGCTCACCTGGGTGGTCTCGCTCGACCGCACCCTCATCGGCCGGATGTCCGAGGAGGACCGCGCGGAGCTGCTCAGCCGCACCGCGCGCGCGATCGGCGTCAAGGTGCCGAGGATCCGCGCCCGGCTGCTGCTCTGCGGCGACGAGGGCGCCGTCGCGGGCACCTGCTGGAACGGCTCGCCCTACCAGCCGGTCCCGGTGGCGCAGGACGTGCCCGAGACCGCCGCGCTGCGCATCCTCGAGCAGCCGGAGGACTTCCCCGGGGTGGTCGTCGACCGGCAGAGCGTGCGGGAGTACCCCTCGCCGTACGGCATCAACGCCGCGCACCTGCTCGGCTACCTCAGCCCGATCACCAAGGAGGAGCTGGAGGCCGCGGAGGCCGAGGGCGACAGCTCCGTCAACGGCGCCTCGGTCGTCGGCCGCGCCGGCGTCGAGAAGGAGTACGACGAGTTCCTGCGCGGCCAGCCCGGCTACCAGCAGGTCGCGGTCGACTCCCGCGGGCGGGTCCGCCAGGACGTCTCCGACCTCGCCGCCCAGCCGGGCGACACGCTGGTCACCTCCATCGACGCCAACGTGCAGTCGGTCGTGGAGGAGCAGCTGTGGAAGATGATCCAGACCCAGCGCGGGCTGCGCGACCCGGTCACCAAGCGCAACTTCGAGGCCGACTCCGGCGCCGCCGTGGTGATGGAGGCGCGCACCGGCCGCATCGTCGCGATGGCCAGCCAGCCGACGTACGACCCGTCGGTGTGGGTTGGCGGCATCAGCGACAAGCAGCTCAAGCGGCTCTACTCCGAGGCCGCCGGCACCCCGCTGCTCTCGCGGGCCTTCCAGGGCCAGTTCGCGCCCGGCTCGACGTGGAAGCCGTTCATGTCCGCGGGAGCGCTCACCAACGGCTACTCCACCGACACCGTGCTCGGCTGCCCGTCGGCCGTGCAGATCGGCAACCGCGCCTTCCACAACCACGAGTCCGGCGCCTACGGCTCGATCGGCTTCGCCCGCGCGCTCGAGGTCTCCTGCAACACCTTCTTCTACCAGGTGGGCATGCACTTCTGGAGCACGCTCGGCTCCGACCCCGACGACGTCGACGCCCGCGACCCGCTGGTCAAGCAGGCCCAGAAGTTCGGCTTCGGCAGCCGCACCGGCGTCGACCTGCCCGGCGAGGCGTCGGGCCGGGTCGCGGACCGGAAGTGGAAGAAGGCCTACTACGAGTCGATGAAGGACTACTACTGCGGCATCGCCGACAAGCCGCAGGACGAGAAGACGTCCGACTTCGTCTACAAGTTCGCCCGCGAGTTCTGCATCGAGGGCTGGAAGTACAAGATCACCGACTCGGCGAACTTCGCGATCGGCCAGGGCGACACCATCGTCACGCCGCTGCAGCTGGCCCGTGCCTACGCCGCGCTCGCCAACGGCGGCGTGCTGTGGCACCCGCGCGTCGGCAAGGCGGTCGTCTCGCCCGACGGCGAGGTGATCCGGCAGATCAAGCCGAAGAAGGAGCGCAAGCTCAAGATCCCCAAGCGGGTGCTGCGCTACCTCGACGACGCGCTCAAGGGCGTCGCGTCGCACGGCACCATGGCGTGGAAGCTCGGCGGCTTCCCGCTCGACGACGTGACCATCCGCGCGAAGACCGGCTCCGCCGAGGTCTACGGCAAGCAGTCGACCGGCTGGGTGGCGTCGTACACCGAGGACTACGTGGTGGTCATGATGATCACCCAGGCCGGCACCGGCTCGGGCTCGACCGGTGAGGGCATCCGCGCCATCTGGGAGGCCCTCTACGGCGTCGACGGCGAGACGGTCGACCGCGACAAGGCGGCGATCCCGGGCGTCCTCCAGCCCGCCGCGCTGCCGACCTTCGCCGACGACGGCTCGATCCTGCCGCCCGCACGGAAGGACCGGTGACCCCGTGAGCAACCGCATCCAGGCCGGCCGCTCAGCCGCCCGCCCCACCCGGACCACCGCCTCGCGCCGGGTCAGCTTCGTGCGCTGGGGCGACATCGACCAGCTGCTGCTCGTCGCCGTCGTCCTGCTCTCGCTCGTCGGCTGCCTGCTGATCTGGTCGGCGACCATCGAGCGCGACGACCTGACCGGCGGCGACGACCGGGCCTTCCTGCTCAAGCAGCTGGTCAACATCGTGATCGGGTTGGTGCTGATGGCGATGGTGGTGGTCACCGACCACCGGTGGGTGCGCATCCTCGCGCCGGTCGCCTACCTGGGCGCCGTCGTCGGGCTGGTGCTGGTGCTCGTCATGGGCTCCACGATCAACGGCTCCCGCTCCTGGCTGATGATCGGCGGGATGTCCCTGCAGCCCTCGGAGCTCGCCAAGCTCGCGGTCGTCGTCGGCATGGCGCTCGTCGTCGCCGAGCGCAGCGAGGGCCGCTGGCGCGACCGGGTCGGCACGACGGACGTGCTGCTCATGCTCGTCGTGGCCGGCGTCCCCGCCACCTTGATCCTCGCCCAGCCCGACCTCGGCACGATGCTCGTGCTGACCGCGACGGTGTTCGGCGTCATCGCCGCCTCCGGCGCCCACCGCGGTTGGCTCGCCGCGCTGGCCGGCGGGGGAGTCGCGGTCGCGGTGCTGGCGGTGACGAGCGGCTTCCTGAAGGAGTATCAGGTCGACCGCTTCCTGGCCTTCACCGACCCCGACCTCGACCCGCGCGGGGCCGGCTACAACGTGGAGCAGGCCCGGATCGCCGTCGGCAACGGCGGCCTCTTCGGCCAGGGGCTCTTCGACGGCTCGCAGACCCAGTCGGGCTTCGTGCCCGAGCAGCACACCGACTTCGTGTTCACCGTCGCCGGCGAGGAGCTCGGCCTGGTCGGAGCGGCCTTCATCGTCGCGCTGCTCGGCGTCGTCCTCTGGCGCGCGTTGCTCATCGCGACCCGCACCGACGACGTGTTCGGCCGGATCGCCGCCGCCGGCATCGCCTGCTGGTTCGGCTTCCAGGCGTTCCAGAACATAGGGATGTGCCTGGGCATCATGCCCGTCACCGGTGTCCCGCTGCCGTTCGTGTCGTACGGCGGCTCCTCGATGTTCGCCGGCATGCTGGCCGTCGGCCTGCTGCAGAACATCCACCTGCGCACGCTCACCGCCCCGGCCTCGCGGCTCGCCCCGCAGAAGCGGGTGCTGGTCCGCTCGTGACCGACGACTTCCGCCTCGACCGGGTCGGCTCCGCCCTTGCCGGCGCCAACCCGACCGTCCTGCGCCGCCTCGACGCCGGCTTCGCCGTCATCGGCGACGTCCAGCACCTGCCCGGCTACTGCGTTCTCATCGCCGACGACCCGGACGCCGACCAGCTGACCGACCTGCCCGTCGACTGCCAGCTCGCCTTCCTCGCCGACATGGCCCTGCTCGGCCGTGCCGTCTCCGCCGTCTGCTCGCGCCGCGACCCTGCGTTCCGGCGGATCAACCTGGAGATCCAGGGCAACACCGACGCCTTCCTGCACGCCCACGTCACGCCCCGCTACGACTGGGAGCCCGACGACCTCGTCCGCTGGCCCGCCGCCCTCCACCACCGGGAGAAGCGTGTCGACCTCGAGCGCCACGCCCTCGGCGCGCAGCACGACGAGCTGCGTGCCGAGCTCGCCGCGGAGATCGACCGCCAGCGCGCCGCTGCCCCCTAGCTCCCGGGCTTCCTGTTGACCGCGAGGATCGCGTCCCGCTCCGGCGCGGTGAGCCCGGAGGCCGCGAGCACGCGCTGCAGCACCTCGCTCTTGCCCTCGATGTAGTCGCCCATGTCCGCGAGCTCCTGCCCGGCCAGCCGCAGCTTCACTGCCGCGTACGCCTCCCGCAGCTCCGGGTCGTCCCGCAGCGTGTCCCGCACCGCCAGGTGGTTGCGCAGCGACAGCGCCCCCTCCACGCAGACGTAGACGTTGCGGGTGATCGCCGCCAGCTCGTCCTCGGTCGACGCCCGGAACGCGTGCCGCCCCTCCACCCCGAGGTCCCCGAGGTGTTCGTACCCCGCGACCGCCATGGCTTCAATCGCGGCGTCGAGGTGCCCGGCTGCCACCACCACGTCCACGTCGATGACCGGCTTCGCCGCCAGCCCCGGCACCGACGTGCTCCCCACGTGCTCGATGCCGAGGTGCGGGACGTCCGCCAGGGCCTCGACCAGCGCCGCCCGCACCACCTCGAACCTCTCCGGCCACGTCGGGTCGTAGGGCACCACCGTCACGCGCATGCCGCCATTGTCGCTGGGAAGTAGGCACCAAGTACGGCGTCGAGCGGTTGATGGGACTTCGTGGCTGTTCCCGGCGGCCGCGCACCGTAGCCGACCGGCCCCCGGCGTCAAGGACGTCGCTTCGCTCCGCCGCTGCGCGGTCGCTTCGCGATCCTTGACCCCGGGGCCCTGCCGGTCGGCTGGTCGGCGCGGTTGTCGGCACGGACTGCGTCCGCGCCGCCCTGTGTTGTCTGGCGCGAGCGCGTCGCCTGTCGAGGGCTGCGCGCAG
>NZ_JAER01000035.1 GCF_000519005.1 Nocardioides sp. J54
ACGTGGCCGGTGTCGCTGGGCTCGTCGACGTCGAAGTGGCGGTGGTCGCTGGCCCGCTGCCGCTCGGCCTCCGCGTGGTCCGGGTCGAACCGAACGACGGCTTCGGCCACCAACCTCTCGAGCTGCTTCCAGCCGACGTCGTCGACGGCGGCGTCGAGCTGTCGGTCCACGAACTCGGCCGCCTCAGGACTGAGCGGGTGGGTGAGGTCGGAGATCCGCTGCGCCTTCCACGTGTCGACCCGTCCGGCGACGACGGCCCGGTAGAGGCGGGGCAGGCGCCAGGCGCACTCGATGACCTGACCGACGTAGGCGCGGCCACCGATCGGTGAGCGGCCGAGGACCGCGATGAGTTCCATCAACGCGAACTCACTGACGAGGGGTGCACCGGGGCCGGCGATCGGGACACCGGTGTCGACCACCCCGTCAAGCAGCGTCGCCGCACCTTCAGGGGAGTCGAGGGTGTTCTGGTCGGCCCAGGCGACGATGGCGATCCACTCGTCGATCCAGAGGTTCTTGCGGGCGTCGACCCGTGACCTGATCTCGGTCAGGAGCTCGGGCACGGAGCGGCCGTCGTACTGGCCGATCGATGCGTTGGTTCCGAGATCCATGACTGGATTCTTCCAGAGACCACCGACGCAAAGGTCGGCCGGAAACCCGCCTGTGGACTGGGGATTCTCCGGATTCTCTATCCACAGTCCGCCTTGAAGGCCCGGTGGTTTCGAGGCTCCTCGCTAGCGCTCGTCGCACCTCAACCACCGGGAGCTGGGTGCACGCCGAGACCAACACCGCCCCACCTACGACCCGCGAGCCGACAGGCGGACCCGACCACCTCCCCAGTCCTCTCGTCGCTGCCTTTCGCAGCTGTGCCAGCTGCGTGACCGCAGCCCACCGGGACCATCCCCGTCCACCTACGCAACCGCAAGCCGACCGCCGGACCGGACTACCTACCCAGCCATCTTGTCGCCGGCTCTGGGAGCCGTGCCGATCACCCCACCCCGAGCCGCCGCAGCGCCCGCTCGGCGGCGTTGAACCCGCACATCCCGTGCACCCCGCCGCCGGGCGGGGTGGCGGAGGAGCAGAGGTAGACGCCGTCGATGCCGAGCCAGTAGGGGTCGAGGGTGGGGCGGGGGCGGAAGAGGAGCTGGCGGGCGGTGTTGGCGCCGGCGGAGATGTCGCCGCCGACGTAGTTCGCGTTGTAGGTTTCGAGCGCCGCCGGGCCGCGGGTGGAGACGGCGAGGACGCGGTCGCGGAAGCCGGGGGCGAAGCGCTCGACCTGGCCGAGGATCGCATCGGTGGCGTCGCCGGTGTAGCCGTGCGGGACGTGGGCGTAGGCGTAGACCGGGTTGACCGGGCCGGAGGAGCGGGAGGGGTCGGCGAGGTACTGCTGGCCGAGCAGGACGAAGGGGCGCTCGGGCATCCGGCCGCGGGCCGTGTCCTTCTCGACGGCGGCGACCTGCTCCGCCGTACCGCCGAGGTGCACGGTGCCGGCGCGGCGGCAGGTCTCGTTGGTCCACGGGATGTCGCCCTCGACGGCGAGGTCGACCTTGAAGGCGGCCGGGCCGTAGCGGAAGCGGGTCAGGCCGCGACGCACCCGGGCGGGGAGGTGGTCGCCGAGGATGCGACGGGCACCAGCCGGCGCCGTGTCGAGCAGTACGACGTCCGGCCGGCCCCCGACGAGGTCGTGGAGCTGCTCCAGCGAGTCAGCGCAGAAGTCCGTCACGACGCGTCCACCGAGCTCGGCGAGCTCGGCGAGCAGGGCCCGGGTGATCGCCTCGGTACCGCCCTCGGCGACGGGCCAGCCGACGGCGTGGGCGGAGGCGGCGAGCAGGAGCCCGACGGAGGTGGTCAGCGGCGTGTCGAGACGGCCGAAGGCGTGCGCGGCGGCGCCCATGAACAGCGCGCGGGCGGGGTCGTCGCGGAAGCGGGCGCTCGCCCACGTCGCGGGGAGGAGCGCCTTGGCGCCGAACCGGCCGAACGAGACGGGGTGCCGGGGCAGGTGCACCACCGGTTGCAGCACCTCGCCCATGAGGTCGTCGAAGCGGCGCACGATCGGGGAGAAGGTCCTCCGCCAGCGCTCACCGTCCTCGCCGAGCGTGGCGACGGAGGCGTGCAGGTCGCGGGAGGCGACGCCGGCGCGGCCGTCGTCGAGCGGGTGGGCCAGGTCGACCTCGGGCCACGACCAGCGCAGGCCGTGCCGGTCGAGGCGGAGGGAGGCGAGGAAGGGCGAGGCCACTCCGGTCGGGTGGAAGGCCGCGCACTCGTCGTGCAGCACGCCGGGCACGGTGAGCTCGCTGGAGCGGGCGCCGCCGCCGGGCCGTCCCTGCGCCTCGACCACCGTCACGGCGAGCCCGGCCTGCGCGAGCCGGATCGCGCCGGCGAGGCCGTTCGGTCCGCTGCCGACGACGACGGCTGTGCCCATGCCCGGGACGGTACCGGTCGACGCCGCGGCGTAGTCCTCGCGGGCCAGCAGGTCGAGCCGATCGACATCGCCGTCGATGCCCGGGTCGGCACCGGTCCGACCTACGGTGGAGCGCCCGAACGGAGGAGCCCCGTGTCCCACCGCCACCGAACCGTCGCCACCGGCACCGTCCCCGGCACCGTTCCCAGCACCGTCCCCAGCATCGTCCTGGGCCTGCTGGTCGCGCTGCTGCTCGGCCTGCTCGGCGCCGTGGCCGGTCCTGCCCAGGCTGCCCGCACGCCGACGGTCACCGGGCTGGCCGCGGCCGGCCAGGACTGGGCGGCCGCGCGGCTCAAGGTGCGCTGGAAGGCCGTCCCGGGCGCGACCTACCAGGTCCGCTGGGCGCGGAGCCGGGCTGCGCTGGCGAGGGCGGAGGTGCAGCGGGTGGAGAACCGGGCGGCGACGTCACCGACCCTGGGCAACCGCTGCGTGACCTGGTACGCCCAGGTCCGCGCGGTGCGCAAGGGCTCGGCCGGTGCCTGGTCCCGGCCGAAGGGACTGCGCTTCACGCGTGGCCCGGTCGGCACACCCCGGCTGACCGGCCCCGCCTCGGCGCAGACCAGCGAGCAGGCCGTCCGGTTCACGTGGACGGCGGCGCGGTACGCCGCCCGTTACCGCCTCGACTGGTCGGCGGCGGCGCACGGCCACTGGGCCGGCTTCGCCCACAACTACACGCGGTGGCTGGCAGCGGGCGCCCGGTCGGCCGTCATCCCCGTCCCGGCCACCCCGGCCCCGGGGGACCGCTTCCTCGCCCCGGCCTACGGCAACGCGGTCTACGCACAGCTGCAGTACGACAACACCTGCATGCCGAAGGCGCACCGCACCAAGTACGTCGGCGCCTTCCCCCGTCCGCGCGACCCCGGGACCGGGGACCTGGTCAGCGTGGGCTCCTACAACGTCGAGCTGTCGCCGACGACGAGCTCGCGGCCACGCAAGATCGCCAACATCGCCGACAACATCGCGCGCCGGGGTCTCGACGTCGTCGCGCTGCAGGAGGCCAAGGAGCAGACCGCGAAGGACCTGGTCCGGCGCCTCGCCGATGCCGAGGGCCAGAAGGACTGGGCCCACTGGGGCGTCGGCGCGCAGCGGGTGCTCTGGCGCACCGGCGCCTGGCGGGCGGCCCTCGGCGGCAAGGTCGACGTGGGCCGCGCCTCCGACAAGTCCGCGGCCACGCCGCTGCCGGCGCCGGCCGTCCGGCTCACACCCGCGCTGGGCGCCTGGGCGCCGGGCCGGCAGGACATCTTCGTCGTCTCGGTCCACCTGGAGGACCGGCGTCGCTTCGACGCCGGGGCCACCGTCAAGGAGCGCAAGCGCGACGCCCACCTCGCGGCCAGCGCACTTCTCGACAGGATCGCCGCCGTCAACCGCGGCGGCGTGCCGACGCTGGTGCTGGGGGACCTCAAGGGCAACTTCGGCGGCGGCGGGCTGCCGGCCGGTGCGGGCTACTGCGACGAGAACACCGGCTGCGTCGGCGAGGGCCAGCCGACGTTCGTGCGCGCGGGCTTCTGGGACGCCCAGAGCGCGGTCACCAAGGTCGGCATCGAGTACGGCACCGTCAACAAGCACGTCGCCAAGCAGCCGGTCTCGGTGACCGGCGTCGGCGGCCGCACCGACCACATCCTCGCCCGGGGCACCGGCGGCTTCACCTTCTACCGCAACGTCGTCGCGACGTACGGCGACGCGTCGGCCTCCCAGCAGCCCGACCACAACCTCGTCATCGCGAGGGTCGTCGTCCCGCGCCTTCCCTGACCCGCCCCGCGCGGCAACGCAGCAAGAACGGTCAAGCGCAGGAGGCCCGGACCGGTCCACACTCGTCGTGTGACCACCACCCCGAGCGGCCGTGACCGCCTGCGCGAGCTCCTCGACGCCGTGCTCGACGAGGACAACCGCACGCTCGGCGACATGGCCGGGGGCGCCCACGCGTCGCCGTACCACTTCAGCCGGATGCTCTCCCGCGACGTCGGCGAGGCGCCGGTCGCCCTGCGGCGACGGGTGATGCTCGAGCGCGCGGCGTGGCGGCTGCGGCACGGCGTGACGGTCACCGACGCCGCGTGGGAGGCGGGCTACGAGTCCGTCGAGGGCTTCAGCCGGGCGTTCACCCGCGCGTTCGGGCACGCCCCCAGCGAGACCGGCGCCGCCGGCGGCAGCGTGTGGCTGCCCGCCGCCAACGGCATCCACTTCCACCCGCCCACGAGCCTGTGGGTGCACAGCACGGAGCAGACGATGAACCCGGTCACCGATCAGCAGGTCCGCCACGACCTCGACGACACCCGCCTTCTCATCGAGCACGCCAAGGGCATCAGCGACGACGAGTGGACCCGCGTCCGGGTGCCCGGCCACGAGGTCGCGGCCTGGGAGGGGCCCGAGGAGTCCGTCGCGGTCGTCCTCGAGCGGACCGTCTTCGCCAAGGAGGTGTGGCTCGCGGCCATCGAGGGGACCGACTTCCCCGCCGTCGACCGGCAACCCACCCCGGCCGCGCTGCTCGAGCGGCACGACGCGGTCGCCGGGCGCTGGCTCGCCACCGTCCGCGACATCGACCGGCGCGGGGGCTGGGACGACCTGATCATCGACGCGCTGTGCGAGCCGCCCGAGTCGTTCGTGCTCAGCAGCATCGTCGCCCACGTGCTCACCTACAGCGGCTACCGACGCCTGCTCGTGCGGTCGTGGCTGCGCGGCACCGGCCTCGACCTCGACGACGGCGACCCCATCAACTGGCTGCGCCGCGAGCTCGACGAGCACCGAGACACCCCCACCGGAGGAGACCGATGACCCGCACCACCTACTACACCGCCACCACCCTCGACGGCTTCATCGCCGACCCCGACGATTCGCTGGCCTGGCTGCTGCGCCAGCCGCAGGACGAGGGCGGGCCGCAGGACTACGGCGAGTTCATCAAGCGCATCGGCGCGGTGGTGATGGGCTCGACGACCTACCTGTGGGTGCGCGACCACCTGCAGCGCACCGGCGAAGACTGGTCCTACTCGATGCCCGCCTGGGTGATGACCAGCCGCGACCTGCCGACGATCGACGGCGCCGACCTGCGCTTCGCGTCCGGCCCGGTCACCGACGTGTACGACGACCTGCGCTCCGCCGCCGGCGAGCTCGACATCTGGGTGATCGGCGGGGGAGACCTCGCCGGGCAGTTCGCCGACGCCGGCCTGCTCGACGAGGTCATCGTGTCGATCGCACCGGTGACCCTTGGCGCCGGCCGGCCGGTCCTGCCGCGCCGGCTCGAGCTGCGGCTCGCCGAGACCGCGCCCAACGGCGCCTTCGTCACCGCGCGCTACGAGGTCGACGGACCGCTGCTGGAGGACCGGAAGGACTGACGTACCTCCTTGCTGCCCGGCAGCGGCCTTGACAGCGGGGGCATGGTGGAGGGAGTCGGACCACAGTCTCGGGAGGACACCGTGCGCCGTACTCACCTCCGTCGCGGAGCCGTGCTGGCCGCTGCGACCACCGTCGCCCTGACCATCGCGCTCGTCGCGCCCGGCCCCGCGCCGGCGAAGCCCGGGCCGAAGCCGCCGCCGAAGGTCGCGACCGCGACCGGGTTCGGCGGTGCGGTCAGCTCCGTCGACCCCGACGCGACCCGGATCGGGCTGGAGGTGCTGCGCCGCGGCGGCACCGCCGCCGACGCCGCGGTCGCCACCGCAGCGGCGCTCGGGGTCACCGAGCCCTACAGCGCCGGCATCGGCGGCGGCGGGTACTTCGTGCACTACGACGCCCGCACCGGCGAGGTCACCACCATCGACGGCCGCGAGACCGCGCCGGCCGCGATGCAGCCGGACGCCTTCATCGCCCCGGAGACCGGCGAGCCCTGGCCGTTCACCCCCGACCTCGTCACCAGCGGCGTCTCGGTCGGCGTGCCCGGCACGCCCGCCACCTGGCAGGAGGCCCTCGACCGGTGGGGCAAGCTGTCGCTCAAGAAGGCGCTGCAGCCCGCAGCCGACCTGGCCCAGCACGGCTTCGTCGTCGACCCGACCTTCGCCCTGCAGACCAGCGAGAACTCCGAGCGCTTCCGCACCTTCACCAGCTCGAAGAAGCTCTTCCTGCCCGGCGGCAAGGCGCCGGAGGTCGGCAGCGTCTTCCGCAACAAGGACCTCGCCCGCACCTACCGCCAGCTCGGCGCCCACGGCGTCGACTGGCTCTACCGCGGCGCGCTCGGCAAGGAGGTCGCCCGCACCGTGCAGCGGCCGCCGCTCAGCGGCGAGACCGACCTGCCGGTGCCCACCGGCGACATGACCACCGCCGACCTCGCGGCCTACCGCGCGCTCGTGCAGGCGCCGACGGCGGTCGACTACCGCGGCAACGACGTCTACGGCATGGCGCCGTCGTCGTCCGGCGGCACCACCGTCGGCGAGGCGCTCAACATCCTCGAGCAGCTCGAGCCGCCCGCCGACGACGTCGCCGCGCTGCACCAGTACCTCGAGGCCAGCGCCCTCGCCTTCGCCGACCGCGGCAGGTACGTCGGCGACCCCGCCTACGTCGACGTCCCCGTCGACGCCCTCCTCGACGACACCTTCGCCAGGGAGCGGGCGTGCCGGGTCGACCCCGACGCGGCCGCGACCAAGCCCGTCCCGGCCGGTGACGTCACGTCGTACGACGGCGTGTGCGACGCGCCCGCCGGCGACGGTGCCGAGGACCCGGACACCGAGAACCTCTCCACCACCCACCTCACCACCGCCGACCGGTGGGGCAACGTCGTCGCCTACACGCTCACCATCGAGCAGACCGGCGGGTCCGGCATCGTCGTGCCGGGCCGCGGCTTCCTGCTCAACAACGAGCTCACCGACTTCTCCACCGTCTACGACGAGGCCGACCCGAACCGGATCCAGCCGGGCAAGCGCCCGCGCAGCTCGATGTCGCCGACGATCGTGCTGCGCGACGGCCAGCCGGTGCTCGCCCTGGGGTCGCCCGGCGGGTCGACGATCATCACCACGGTCCTGCAGGTGCTCATGAACCGGCTCGACCTCGGCATGAGCCTCCCGGAGGCGGTTGCCGCCCCGCGGGCCTCGCAGCGCAACACGACGAACGTCACTGCCGAGCAGGCGTTCATCGACGCGTACGGCGACGCGCTGGCGTCGTACGGGCACGGCTTCACCGTCGCCGGGCCACCCGGGTCGAGCGCCTCGGAGATCGGTGCCGTCGCCGCGGTCGAGCTCGGGCCGGACGGCCGGCTGACGGCCGTGGCCGAGCCCACGCGCCGCGGGGGAGGAGCCGCCGGGGTGGTCCGGCCTACCCTTGTCCCGTGACCTGGGACGGGACGTGGACCGAGATCCGTGACGACGCGGCGCTGACCGCGCTCCTCGGCGAGCCCGCACCCGCGGCGCGCGCCAAGGAGCGGGACGTGCTGACCGACGTCGACCGCGACTGGCTGGCGGCCTCGCCGTTCTGCATCGTCGGCACCGCCGACGCCGACGGGCGCTGCGACGTCTCGCCGAAGGGCGACCCGGCCGGCAGCCTCGTGCACGTCCTCGACGACCGCACCATCGCCATCGCCGAGCGACCGGGCAACCGGCGCGCGGACGGCTACCGCAACGTGCTCGCCAACCCGCACGTCGGCCTGGTCTTCCTGATCCCGGGCCGTGGCGACACGCTGCGGGTCAACGGCCGCGCCAGGCTGGTCAGCGACGCGCCCTTCTTCGACGAGATGGTCGTCAAGGGCCACCGGCCGGTGCTCGCGCTCGTCGTGGAGGTCGAGACGGTCTTCTTCCACTGCGCCAAGGCGTTCCTGCGCTCGCAGCTGTGGCGCCCGGAGACCTGGGACCCCGAGGGGATCGTCCCGCGGCGCGCCGTGGTGGCGCAGCGCTTCGAGCGGCGGGGTGCGAGCCTCGAGGAGCTCGACGCCTACTACGGCCCCAGCTACGAGGAGGGCATCTATGTCTCCTGACGGCTACCCGTTCCTCAAGGGCCACGGCACCGAGAACGACTTCGTCCTGCTGCCCGACCACGACGGCGCGGTGCACGGCGACCTGCCGGCCGACCGGGTCCGCGCCCTGTGCGACCGCCACGCCGGCATCGGCGGCGACGGCGTGCTGCGCGTCATCCGCACCGCCGCCGTCGGCGAGGCCGGCGCAGGCCAGGACGCCGAGTGGTTCATGGACTACCGCAACGCCGACGGCTCGGTCTCGGAGATGTGCGGCAACGGCGTGCGCGTCTTCGGCCGCCACCTCGCCGAGCAGGGCCTCGTCGACCCGACCGGCCCGGTCCCCGTCGCCACCCGGGCCGGGGTGAAGGTCCTCGCCTTCGCCGGCGGTACGCCGGACGGCGAGATCACCGTCGACATGGGCATCCCGAAGGTCCTCGAGCTGACCTCGGTCGCCGTGGGGGAGCAGGAGTGGGACGCCCTGCACGTCGACATGGGCAACCCGCACGCCGTCGCCTTCCTCGGCGACGGCGCCAGCCTCGACGACGTCGGTCCGCTGCTCGACGCCCCGGCCCACGACCCGGCCGTCTACCCCGCCGGCGTCAACGTGGAGTTCGTCGTGCGCCGCGGCCCGCAGCACGTCGCGATGCGCGTGCACGAGCGCGGCTCCGGCGAGACCCGCTCCTGCGGCACCGGCGCCTGCGCCGTCATGGTCGCCACCGCCCTGGCCGACCGCGCGGAGCGCGACACCGAGTACCGCGTCGACCTCCCCGGAGGCACCCTGCGGATCACCTGGACCGCCGACGACCGGGTGCTGATGACCGGGCCCGCGGTGGTCGTGGCCGAGGGGCAGACCACGCTCTGAAACCGGCTCCGACGAGCGTTAGAGTCCGGCGCATGGAACTCACCGGATCCTCTGCCATCGTCACCGGCGGTGCGTCGGGCATCGGCGCCGCCGTCGCCCGTGCGCTCGCCGCCAAGGGCGCGACCGTCGTCGTCGCCGACCTCCAGGCCGACAAGGGTGAGGCCCTTGCCGCCGAGATCAACGGCGTCTTCGCGCAGGTCGACGTCACCAACAGCGAGCAGATCGGCGCGGCCGTCAAGGCTGCGGCCGACATCGCCCCGATCCGCGCGGTCGTGAACTCCGCCGGCATCGGCTGGGCGCAGCGCACGATCGGTCGCGACGGCCAGCTGGAGTCGGCGCACTCGCTCGAGGCGTTCACGAAGGTCGTCGCGATCAACCTGATCGGCACCTTCGACATGGTCCGCCAGGCCGCCACCGTGATGAGCCAGAACGAGGCGGACGAGGACGGCTGCCGCGGCGCGATCGTGAACCTCGCCAGCGTGGCTGCGTTCGACGGCCAGATCGGCCAGGCGTCGTACTCCGCGTCGAAGGGTGGTGTCGTCGGCATGACCCTGCCGGTCGCGCGCGACCTCGCGGCCGCGGGCATCCGACTCAACACCGTCGCGCCGGGCCTGATCGACACCCCGATCTACGGCGAGGGCGAGCAGGCCGAGGCGTTCAAGGCCAAGCTCGGCGAGAGCGTGCTCTTCCCGAGGCGCCTTGGCACCGGTGCGGAGCTGGCGTCGATGGTCGTCGAGTGCCTCACCAACTCCTACATGAACGGTGAGGTCGTCCGCGTCGACGGCGGCATCCGGATGCCTCCCAAGTGAGCTGACCACCCAGGTCCGACGACGAGCGCCCGGCGTGGGGTCCCCACGCCGGGCGCTCGCGTCTCTGCCCGTACGACGGCCGGCCGTCAGCAGCTCAGTCGGTCACTCGCCGACCCGGTCGCGCTCCTCGCGGGTGTAGCCGTCCATCATCGGCGCCGGCGCGCCCGCCGGGGCGGCCATCCGGTCGCCGCGGAGCTTGCCGAGCTTCTGCGAGGTCATCGCCAGCACGTCGCGGGTCTTGCCGCGGCCGTAGGTGACCGACGCGTCGCGGCTGACGCCGAGCCGGGCGCCCACCTCGATCGCGTCCTGGTCGGCCCCCATGTAGAGGAACTGCCACGCGTAGTCGGTGGTCTGCTGCTCGACCAGCGCCTTGATCGCCGGGTGCGTCCACTCCTGGCTGGCGTTCTCGTGGCCGTCGGTCATGATCGCGACGATCACCGTGCCCGGCCGCTCCTCCTCGGGCAGCGCGGCGAGCTCGGTGCCGGCGGTGGTGACCAGCCGGCCCATCGCGTCGAGCAGCGCGGTCGACCCGCGCGGCTGCAGGTCCAGCGGCGGGACCTCCTCGACCGGGACGCCGGAGTAGACGACGTCGTACTCGTTGTCGAACTGGGCGAGGGTGACCCGGCACTCGCCGGGCAGCGCCTGCTGCTCGGCCACGAAGGCGGCGAAGCCACCCTCGGTGTCGGTCTTGATGGACTGCATCGACCCGCTGCGGTCCAGCAGGAAGTACAGGTGGGTGAGGTCGGCTCGGGTCATGGTTCCTCCGTTCCGGACGCCGGTGGGCGTCCTCAGCTGGGCCGGCGCGGCTTGAACCGCATCGGCGCCGGGGGTGCGGCGGGTTGCCGCGGCTGACCTGTCTCCAGGTCGTACTTCGCGCGCTCGACCCCGGCGGCCGTCACCCGGCCCCGGTCGTCGGCGTACGCGCCGAGGGTCCGGGTGCGGGCCAGCCGGGGTCCGACCGCGTTCTCGGTGAGGCCGGCCTGCGCCCCCGCCCCACGCAGGGACGCCTGGCCGGTCAGCACCGCGGTCGCCATCGCCTCGTCGATGAGCTCGGTGAGGCGATCAGCTGCCTGGCGAAGGTAGGGGAGGGCTCCGACGGAATCCCTTCCCTCCGCCTCGTCGAGGGCCCGCCGCACGTCGTCCAGCGTCGTGGGGCGGGCGTCGTCCTCGTGGTTGCTCATGCCCTCCATGGTGCCGCACAAACTGCGGACGCGCAAGTAGTGCGGATCCGCAGATGGTGCGCACCTCGCGGTGTGGTGGGGGCCGGGCGGAAATCGGGAAGCATCCGGCCGACCCCGTGGTTACGCTGGAGACGCCTATGACGAACCATGCTGAAGACTTCTCCCTCGCCGCCGCCCTGCGAGCCACCGAGGGCTGGGACGACCCCGACGACCTGGTCGACGACCTCGACACCGACCCGACCGCCGACCGCGCCGACCGCGCCGACCGCGCGGACCGCGCCGACCGCGCCGATGACGACGACTGGGAGTCCGGTTACGCCGACGACGTCGCCCTGAGCGACCCCACCACCGGCGACCTCGACCTCGCCGCGCGCCACGAGCTGCGCCGCGTCGCCGGGCTGCGCACCGAGCTCGAGGACATCACCGAGGTCGAGTACCGCCAGCTCCGCCTGGAGCGGGTCGTGCTCGTCGGCGTGTGGACCGAGGGCACCGTCGCCGACGTCGAGAACGCGATGGCCGAGCTCGCGCTGCTCGCCGAGACCGCCGGGTCCGAGGTGCTCGACGCGATCTACCAGCGCCGCCAGTCGCCCGACCCCGCCACCTACATCGGCCGCGGCAAGGTCGAGGGCCTGCGCGAGATCGTGGAGGCCACCGGCGCCGACACCGTCATCTGCGACGGTGAGCTCGCGCCGTCGCAGCTGCGCAACCTGGAGGACCGGGTCAAGGTCAAGGTCGTCGACCGGACCGCGCTCATCCTCGACATCTTCGCCCAGCACGCGAAGTCGAAGGAGGGCCAGGCGCAGGTCGAGCTGGCGCAGCTCAACTACATGAAGCAGCGGCTGCGCGGCTGGGGTGGCAACCTCTCCCGCCAGGCCGGTGGTCGCGCCGCCGGCGGTGACGGCATCGGTGGCCGCGGCCCCGGTGAGACCAAGATCGAGACCGACCGGCGCCGGATCAACGACCGGATCGCCAAGCTCCGCCGCGAGCTGAAGGTCATGAAGGGCACCCGCGACACCAAGCGCCAGGAGCGCCGTCGCAATCAGGTGCCGTCGGTCGCCATCGCCGGCTACACCAACGCCGGCAAGTCCTCCCTGCTCAACCGGCTCACCGGCGCGGGCGTGCTCGTCGAGGACGCGCTGTTCGCGACCCTCGACCCGACCACCCGGCGCACCCAGACGCCCGACGGCCGCGTCTACACGATGAGCGACACCGTCGGCTTCGTCCGGCACCTGCCCCACCAGCTGGTCGAGGCGTTCCGCTCGACGCTGGAGGAGGTCGCCGACGCCGACCTCATCGTCCACGTCGTCGACGGCTCGCACCCCGACCCCGAGGGCCAGATCAGCGCCGTGCGGGAGGTGCTCGCCGAGATCGAGGCGGGCGACATCCCCGAGCTCGTGATCATCAACAAGGTCGACGCCGCCGACCCGCTCGTCATCGACCGGCTGCGCCGCCGCGAGCCGCACTCCGTCGCGGTGTCGGCGAAGACGGGGGAGGGCATCGCCGAGGCGATCGCCGCCGTCGAGGCCGACTTGCCGCGCCCCCGCGTCGAGTTCACCGCGCTGGTGCCCTACGCCCGCGGCGACCTCATCGACCGGATCCACAAGGACGGCGAGATCACCGCGCTCGAGCACACCGCCGACGGCACGCACGTCACCGGCCGCGCCACCGAGGCGCTCGCCGGCGAGCTCGCCGACTTCGCCGTCTGAGGCTGTACGGAGGCAGTACGGCGACGGTCCGGTCACGATTTCGCCTGATCTTCGCCGAAAGGGCTCCCCGCACGGCCAGCACGACGGATGATCCTCCGGTGACTCGGCACCACTCCCGCCCCCGCCTGCTCGGCGTGCTGCTCGCGCTGGGCCTGGTCGTCGTCGCCACGGCGCTGGTCTGGGGCCGCGCTGGCGCGGACGCCAACCCCTGCGCGCGTCGCGCCGACCGGGCCGAGCAGCGCAGCCGGCTGGTCACCGGCAGCGGGCCGGAGGTGCTGGTCATCGGCGACTCCTACTCCGTGGGCGCCGGTGTCGCGCTGCGCGACTCGTGGCCGGTCCGGCTGCCCGGCCGGGTCCGCGTCGACGGCTTCTCCGGCAGCGGGTTCAGCGTCGGAGCCAGCCCGTGCGGCGACGTCTCCTACGGCACCCGTGCCCCCGCCGCGCTGCGCCCCGCCACCGACCTGGTCGTGGTCGAGGGCGGACTGAACGACACCGACCGGCCCGCCGCCGAGCTGGAGGAGGGGGTCGAGCGGCTGCTGCGCCGCCTCGACGGCCGGCGCGTGCTGGTGGTCGGGCCGCCGGTGACCCCCGACCGGCCGCGGTCCCACGCCGAGCGGGTCGACGCCACGCTCGCCCGGATCGCGCGCGAGCACCAGGCGTCGTACCTCTCGATGCTGGGGACCGAGCTGACCTTCCTCGACGACGACCTCCACCCGGACCCGGCCGGGCACCGCACCTTCGGCGACGTCGTCGCCGCGCGGGTGCGGGAGATGCTCGCCACCTGAGGCCGCCCGCCTGTGGAGCCAGCAGCCGGAGCGTCGGCCGGGCCATCTAGGGTGCTCCGGTGAGCACCCACCCGGACGTCGACGCCAGCCCCGTGCGCGAGCTGCTCGCCACGGCCGTGGCAGCGCTCGGCGGCCAGGAGCGCTCCGGCCAGGTCGCGATGGCCGACGCGGTCGCGCAGGCGTTCGCCGACAAGGAGCACCTCCTCGTCCAGGCCGGCACCGGCACCGGCAAGTCGCTCGGCTACCTCGTCCCGGCGCTGCTCCACGACAAGCGGGTCGTCATCGCGACCGCGACGCTGGCCCTCCAGCACCAGCTCGTCGAGCGCGACCTGCCACGGCTGGTCAAGGCCGTCGGCACCACCCCCGGCCTCGACGCCAGCTACGCCGTGCTCAAGGGCCGCTCCAACTACGCCTGCCTGCACCGCATCCGCGAGGGAGCCCCCGACGACCAGGGCGAGCTGGTGCAGCTGCCCGAGGGGTCGATGGGCGCCAAGGTGCTCGCGCTGCGCGAGTGGGCGACCCGCTCCGCCGAGGACGGCGGCAGCGGCGAGCGCGACGACGCCCCCCGCCACACCGAGAAGGAGTGGCGCCAGGTCAGCGTCAGCGCCCGTGAGTGCGTCGGCGCCAGCAAGTGCCCCTACGGCCAGGAGTGCTTCGCCGAGAAGGCGAAGGAGAAGGCCCAGCGCTCGCACCTGATCATCACCAACCACTCGCTGCTCGCGATCGACGCGATCGAGGGCATCCCGATGATCCCCGAGTACGACGCCGTCGTGATCGACGAGGCGCACGAGCTGGCCGCCCGCGTGACCCAGGCGGCGACCGACGAGCTCTGGGCGGCCGAGGTGGAGCGGGCGGCCCGCCGCAGCGTCCGCCACGTCGAGGGCAACGAGGCCGACGACCTCGCCGACGCCGCCGACGCCCTGCGCGCGGCGATCAGCGAGGCCCCGGCCGGACGCTTCGAGCGGCTGCCCGAGGACCTCGCCGACGCGCTGGCGCTGGTGCGCGACGCGGCCCGCGCCTGCATCTCGGCGTTCCCGAAGGCCGAGTCCGGGAAGGAGCCCGACGCCGCCATGACCCAGGCCAGGGGCATGGTGCAGGAGGTCTTCACGACCGCGGAGCGGATGTCGGCCGGCTCGGACAACGACGTGCTCTGGCGCACCGAGGGCACCGACCGCCTGCCGCCGATGTTGTGCGTGGCGCCGCTGCAGGTGTGGGGCCAGATGCGCGACAAGCTGCTCGCCGACAACACCGTCGTGATGACCTCGGCGACGCTGATGCTCGGTGGCGACTTCAACTCCGTCGCCCGCTCCGTGGGGCTCAAGCCGATGCCCGACGCCGAGCAGCCGTGGCGCGGCATCGACGTCGGCAGCCCGTTCGACTACGGCAAGCAGGGCATCCTCTATGTCGCCCGACACCTGCCACCGCCGGGCCGCGACGGGCTCGGTCCGGCCCAGCTCGACGAGATCGCCGAGCTCGTCGACGCCGCCGACGGCCGTACCCTCGGGCTCTTCTCCAGCCGCCGCGCGGCCGAGGCCGCCGCCGAGCACGTCCGCTCGGCGCTGCCGCACCTGACCACCCTCGCCCAGGGCGAGGCCCAGCTGCCCGAGCTGGCCCGCCAGTTCGTCGAGGACCCGCACACCTGCCTGTTCGGCACGCTGGGCCTGTGGCAGGGCCTCGACGTCCCGGGCGAGACCTGCCAGCTGGTGCTCATCGACCGCATCCCGTTCCCCCGGCCCGACGACCCGCTGATGAGCGCCCGGCAGAAGGCAGCCGACCGGGCTGGTGGCAACGGCTTCATGCAGGTCGCCGCGACCCACGCGGCGCTGCTGCTCGCGCAGGGCGCGGGCCGCCTGATCCGCACGACCAGCGACCGCGGGGTCGTCGCGGTGCTCGACCCGCGGCTGGCCACCGCCCGCTACGGGTCCTTCCTCAAGGCGAGCCTGCCGCCCATGTGGCCCACGACCGACCCGGCGGTGGCGCGCGGCGCCCTGAAGCGGCTCAGCGGCGGTACGCCCGGCCGGTGACGGCCTGCAGCCGGTTGTCGTCGCGGGCGAACCCGTGGCACGTCGTGCTGGCGTCACGGTCCGGGTCGTCACAACCGCCGAACCGGGTGCTGGTGTTCAGCACCGTGACGTCGATCCACTGGACAGCGGGGCCGAAGCGCACGTCGAAGGCCCGGTTGCCGTGCACGTTGAGGCTGACCATCGAGGTCTTCGCCGCCTTGCCCTTGCGCTTCACGGTGAGCACGGCGCGACTGCCGACGGCCCGGTCGTTGAGGTTGAGCTTGAGCTGCACCCAGTGCCGCTTCGTCAGGCCGGACCCGCGGATGAAGCGCACCGTGGACGCCGCCAGGTGGTCGAGCCGGAACCGGAACGAGCCGGCGGGCGCGCCGCCGCGCAGGTTGAAGGTGCGCCGGGTGGGCGAGGCGCGGTAGGCCGCCCCCTCGTCGTAGAACGCCGCCGGCCGCCGGTTCCAGATCGTGAACTTCGAGAGCTCCGTCGCCAGGGACGACCCGCGCTTCGAGAGCGAGGAGCGCACCGCCTCGACGGAGTACATGCCCTTGGCACCGACCCCACCGTCGTGGGCGAGGCGACGCCAGATCTCGCGGACGATGATCGGCATCCCGCCGGCCGAGCTCGGGTAGCGCTCGCCCAGGAACTGGAAGAAGATCCACGAGCCGTACTGGCTGAGCTGGCTGTAGAGGTCGAGCGACTGGTGCGGCAGCGCCAGCGGGCCGTAGGGCAGGTAGTTGCGGTTGTCGTTGATCCCGTCGAAGACCTGGTCCTCGATCCAGGTGGCGGTGGCCTCCATCAGCCAGGCGTCCTCGTTGAGGTCGTAGGCGAACTGGACCGCGTGGAACCACTCGTGCGCCGCCGTGGCCCGCAGCGCGGACCGCGGGGCGATCCCGAACTCGGCGTAGTCGTTGTCCAGCACGCAGTACGCCGGGGCCGGCACGTGCTCGGTGACCGAGTGGTCGTCGGTGGTGCAGTAGCCGTAGGCGCCGAGGTCGCCCAGCTCGCCCAGGTAGATGTCCGGGCGCGCGTCACCACCCTTCGTGCCGTCGCTCAGCACGTCGCGGTAGCCGGCCTTGCGGTAGGTCTGCGCGACCCGCGTCAGGGTGGACAGCACGAACTCGACGTAGTCAGGGGCGCCGCCGGCCTTGCCGGGATAGCGCCCACCCGGACCGTCGTTCTCGCCGGGCACACCGTGCCGGGCGCTCGTCTTCCGGTTCACCCAGTGCACGCACAGCATGCTGTTGCAGGTGCGCTTGACGCCCTCGCGCCCGCCGTAGCAGACGAGGTCGCCCTCGTCCCGGTCGTTGCACACGACCAGGCTGTCGTCGGGACGCGCGAGCAGCCGGCCCGCGGCCTCCCGCTTCGACTTCGGCAGGTCCGAGCGTGCGGCGGCGAGGTCGCGCAGGGCCAGCGTCAGGTCCTTGCCGCCGGCACGCAGGCCCTCGGTCGCCGGCTCGTCGCCGGTGTGGTCTGCGTCGTGGGTGCCGTCAGTGGCGTCGGGGTCACCAGCGTCGCCCGTGCCGGCGTCACCGGAGTCGGCGGCGGCCGCACCGGACTCGATGATCTCCTCGACCGCGGCCAGGGCTGCCTCGGCCGTCTCCTCGGCCGTCACGGGGGCGGGGTCGGTCGCCGGGGCGTCAGCTCCAGCCGGTGCGGCGAGCAGGGGCACGGCCAGGAGAGCAGCCAGCACGGCGGCCCACGGTGCACGTCGAGGGGTCACGGGGGAAGGCCTCACGGTGGGGACGTCAGGGGACCCACCGACCCTACGTGAGAAGTGGCGTCAGACACGCCTCAGCACGGCCGTCACCTTGCCGAGGATCGTGGCGTTCGTGCCGTCGATCGGCTCGAAGGCGGGGTTGTGCGGGAGCAGCCAGACCTTGCCGTCCTTGCGCTGGAAGGTCTTCACGGTGGCCTCGCCGTCGATCATCGCTGCGACGATCTCGCCGTTCTCGGCGGTCGGCTGCTGGCGGATCACCACGTAGTCGCCGTCGCAGATGGCAGCCTCGATCATCGACTCGCCGCTGACCTCGAGCAGGAAGAGCTGGCCGTCGCCGACGAGCTGGCGGGGGAGCGGGAAGACGTCCTCGACGCGCTCCTCGGCCAGGATCGGGCCGCCGGCGGCGATCCGGCCGACGACCGGCACGTTGGCCGGGACCGGGGCGGCGTCGCCGATCCCGGTCTCGTCGTACGACGTCTCCTCGGCCGAGCCCATCGCCTTGCGGGCCGCCATCACCTCGGGCAGGAACACCTCGAGGGCGCGGGGCCGGTTCGGGTCGCGCTTGAGGTAGCCCTTCTCCTCGAGCACCCGCAGCTGGTGGGCGACGCTGGAGGTGCTGGTGAGGCCGACCGCCTGGCCGATCTCGCGCATGCTCGGCGGGTAGCCGCGCTTCTCGATGCTGTCCTTGATGTGGGCCAGCACGCGCTGCTGGCGCGGCGTCAGCCCGGTCGCGTCCGGGGGACCGTCCGGCAGCTCGGTGACGCCGCGGCCTGCCTTGCGCTCCGCCATGGGGGTGCCTCCCGTTCGCTGTGGCGGCCGGTCGTCCCACCGGCCTGGTGTGACGACGCTAACCGATCCCGCCGCGCTGTTTCAAACACCTGTTCGAAGGGCGTGTCGCGGCCCACGGCCCACTTCTGCGGCGTGGCAGTGGCTGCGACACGGTCGAACAGGATTTCGAACAGGTGCTGGATTTGTTCGAACGTGTGATCTAACCTCGTACACATGTTCGATCGAACGCATGGTCGAACAGCCTTCCGTCGGACCCCGTCCGCAGACTCCTCCCCGGAGTCCCGGACTCGGCCCGCTCCCTTCCCCGGAGGTCACCAGACATGAGCACGATCAGCATCGCCCCGCACCGCGTCAGCACCGCCCGCGTCGCTCCCGCCGCCCGCCGCGGCGCGCAGCCACGGGCCGCCGCGCCACGGGGCCAGGTCCGGCTGACCCGCCGCGGCCGCGTCGTCGTGTTCGTCCTGGGCTTCCTCGTCGTCGCGGCGCTGGCCGTCGCGGTGGCCGCCGGGTCGGCGGCGACCCGCGAGGACGGCGGCGCCCCGGCCGTCCAGGTCGTCACCGTCGCGCCCGGCGAGACCCTGTGGGACATCGCCTCCGGCGTCGCGGCCGCGACCGGCGGCGACGTGCGCGGCGCGATGGCCGACATCCAGGACCTCAACACCCTCGACGGCAGCATGGTCTACGCCGGCCAGCAGCTGCGCATCCCGGCCGCGAAGTAGCGCGCCCACCGACTCTCCGCTGCCTCGACCCCAGCGGAGCAGGGGAAAGACGAAGGGTGGCAGGCAGCCGGCTCACCGAGCCGCGCGCTTGCCACCCTTCGGCGCGTTCGGGTCGCGCTTCGGCCGCGGCTCGGGGGCCGAGGTGAGGCCGAGGGCGCGGGACAGGCGCACCGCCAGCATGAAGGCGAGGAAGAGGCAGAGCATGCCGCCGAGCGAGGCGACCGCGAGGAAGAACCAGGCGCTGCCGTCGCCGTCGTGCCGGGCGTCGGCACCGAAGTCGATGGCCGCCAGGACGAGGTACCCCCACGCCACGAGGGCGAAGGTGATGCCGACCGCGAGGAGCAGGAGGTCGGCCCGAAAGCGCGGTCGCGCCTTGCTCCCTGCGCGGCTGCCCGCGCGCTTCCCACCTGCCACGGTCGTCATTGTTGCCGATCACCCAACCTGGTGGGTGCCCGCCCCGCGATCGGCCTCAGCGGCCCGTGACGGAGTACTGCACGAAGGTCTTGCCGTCCGCCTCGGTGAGCGTCCCGACGATGACCTCCCACGCGTCGTTCTCGTAGCTGGAGATGCCGGCCGCGCTCGCCTCGTCGTCGCGGGTGAAGCCGGCGGCCCCCAGCTCGTCGCCGATCCGGGCGGCGACCTCGTCGGTCCCGCCCGGCACCTGCAGCTGGACGACGAAGCCGGGCTTGCCCCCGCTGGTCGTCGACGCGCCGGAGACGATCTCCCCGTCGGTGACCGGGACCTCCTCGGGGAAGCCCTCGGGGAGCTTGCCGGTCCCGTAGGAGAACGAGCCGTCGCTGCTCTCGACCTTCACCTCGCCGGAGTCGGCGTCGATGTCGACGTCGGCGCCGCCGGCGTCCTCGGCGGCCTTCTCGATGGCGCGCTCGGTGATCTGCTCGGCGGCCTCGCCGCACGCGGACAACGCCAGCGGGAGGGCCACGGCAGCGGCCGTGGCGGCGACGGTACGACGAAGGCGGGCTCGGGTGGGCAGGGCAGGCATGTTCGGCTCCTGGGTGTGTGGGGGGGGGGGGGGCGAGCGGCGCGGACCCGAGACGCGCCGGTCAGACGATAGTCCCGGACAGCCTCGTCCCGCTCGTGACCTGCGCAAACGCGGTGCCGGGCAAAACTTCCGGCAACTCTCCCGCCCCCGGTCTTGCACCCGTGGTGGCCGGGGCGTACGGTTACCACTACATCTAGTAGTTACAACGATGTAGTTCTCCACATCTAGTCCACAGGACTGGGGGTGGCGATACACAGATCAGTACCCGTTCTGCACGGCGGAGACCAGGTTATCCACAGGTTTCCGCGGTCCGGGACGTCGATCCCGGGAGGAGGAACCATGCACTGTCCGTACTGCAAGCACCACGACACCAAGGTCCTCGACTCCCGGGTCGCCGAGGACGGCTGCTCGATCCGCCGCCGGCGGGTCTGCCAGTCCCAGGACTGCGAGAAGCGGTTCACGACGGTCGAGCTCATGCAGCTCACGGTGCTCAAGCGCTCCGGCGCCACCGAGCCGTTCAACCGCGAGAAGGCTGTCGCCGGCGTACGGAAGGCCTGCAAGGGCCGTCCGGTCGGCGAGGACGACCTGGCCCTGCTCGGCCAGGAGGTCGAGGACCAGCTCCGGCTGGCCGGCAGCCCCGAGATCGCCGCCCACGAGGTGGGCCTGGCGATCCTCAACCCCCTGCGCCGCCTCGACGAGGTGGCCTACCTCCGCTTCGCCTCGGTCTACCGCGGGTTCGAGTCCGCGGCCGACTTCGAGAACGAGATCGCCCTCCTGCGCGCCGAGCGCCAGTTGCAGGGCGACCCAGCCCCGACGGGCTGACCACAGACGCCCGGCAGGTAGTGGGGAAGCTGCCTGCCGGGCCACCAGCTTCCCTGTCCCGACCGATCGGGGCACGCAGCACCCGCACCACCCACGCAGCATCCGCACCACCGCCGACAGCACAGCCGACCAGCGCACCAGGAGAGTCATGACCGAGACGGCCAGCAACCCGACCGAGGCAGGCGCACCCGCCCGCAAGGGCCTGAAGATCGAGCGGGTCTTCAGCACCGAGGGCGTGCACCCGTACGACGAGATCACCTGGGAGCGGCGCGACGTCGTCCAGACCAACTGGAAGACCGGCGAGACCGTCTTCGAGCAGCTCGGTGTGGAGTTCCCCGACTTCTGGTCGCTGAACGCCTCGACGATCGTCACCACCAAGTACTTCCGCGGCGCGGTCGGCACCCCGGAGCGCGAGACCGGCCTGCGCCAGCTCGTCGACCGCGTGGTCTCCCGCTACGTGGAGGCGGGCCTGGAGAACGGCTACTTCGCGACGGCGGCGGACGCGGAGGTCTTCGAGCACGAGCTGACCTGGCTGCTCGTCCACCAGTACTTCTCGTTCAACTCCCCGGTGTGGTTCAACGTCGGCACGCAGTCCCCGCAGCAGGTGTCGGCCTGCTTCATCCTGTCGGTGGACGACTCGATGGACTCGATCCTCAACTGGTACAAGGAGGAGGGCTTCATCTTCAAGGGCGGCTCCGGCGCCGGCCTGAACCTCTCCCGCATCCGCTCCTCCAAGGAGCTGCTCAAGTCCGGCGGCACGGCCTCCGGCCCGGTCTCCTTCATGCGCGGCGCCGACGCCTCGGCGGGCACCATCAAGTCGGGCGGCGCCACGCGTCGTGCGGCCAAGATGGTCGTCCTCGACGTCGACCACCCCGACATCGAGGAGTTCGTCGAGACCAAGTGGCGCGAGGAGGACAAGATCCGCGCCCTGCGCGACGCCGGCTTCGACATGGACCTGGGCGGCAAGGACATCACGTCCGTGCAGTACCAGAACGCCAACAACTCGGTGCGCGTCACTGACGAGTTCATGAAGGCCGTCGAGGAGGGCACCGAGTTCGGCCTGCGTGCCCGCACCACCGGCGAGGTCATCGAGACCGTCGACGCCCGCTCGCTGTTCCGCAAGATCAGCGAGGCCGCCTGGGCCTGCGCCGACCCCGGCCTGCAGTACGACGACACGATCAACGCCTGGCACACCAACCCCGAGACCGGCCGGATCACCGCGTCCAACCCGTGCTCGGAGTACATGTCGCTCGACAACTCCTCGTGCAACCTCGCGTCGCTGAACCTGCTGAAGTTCCTCAAGGACGACGACACCTTCGACGCCGAGCTGTTCACCAAGGCCGTCGAGCTGATCATCACCGCGATGGACATCTCCATCTGCTTCGCCGACTTCCCGACCGAGGCGATCGGCGAGACCACCCGCGACTACCGCCAGCTCGGCATCGGCTACGCCAACCTCGGCGCCCTGCTGATGGCGATGGGTCTGGGCTACGACTCCGACGGCGGCCGCGCGATGGCGGCCACCATCACCTCGCTGATGACCGGCACGTCGTACCGTCGCTCGGCGGAGCTCGCCGGCATCGTCGGCCCCTACGCCGGCTACGCCCGCAACGCCGAGGCGCACAACCGCGTCATGCGCAAGCACCAGGCCGCCAACGACGACGTGCGCACGCTGCACATCGCCGACGCCGCGGTGCACAAGGCCGCGACGGAGGAGTGGGCCAGGGTCGTCGAGCTCGGCAAGACCAACGGCTTCCGCAACGCGCAGGCCTCGGTGCTCGCCCCGACCGGCACCATCGGCTTCATGATGGACTGCGACACCACCGGCATCGAGCCCGACTTCTCCCTGGTGAAGTTCAAGAAGCTCGTCGGCGGCGGCTCGCTGCAGATCGTCAACCAGACCATCCCGCGGGCCCTGAAGAAGCTGGGCTACGACGAGGAGAAGGTCGAGGCGATCGTCGCCTACATCGGCGAGCACGGCCACGTCGTCGACGCCCCCGGCCTCAAGCCGGAGCACTACGAGGTCTTCGACACCGCCATGGGCGAGCGTGCGCTCAAGCCCATGGGCCACGTGAAGATGATGGCCGCCTGCCAGCCGTTCCTGTCCGGCGCGATCTCCAAGACCGTCAACCTGCCGGAGACGGCGACGGTCGAGGACATCGAGCAGATCTACATGGAGTCGTGGAAGCTCGGCCTCAAGGCCACCGCGATCTACCGCGACAACTGCAAGGTCGGCCAGCCGCTCGCCGACGGCGGCGGCAAGGCGAAGAAGGACGCCGCGGACGCGGCCGAGGCCGCCGAGGCGACCAAGGTCGTCGAGAAGGTCGTGGAGAAGGTCGTCTACGCCCCGACCCGCAAGCGCCTGCCGAAGTCGCGCCAGGCCCGCACCACGTCGTTCACCGTCGCCGGTGCCGAGGGCTACATGACCTCCGGCGCCCACGACGACGGCAGCCTCGGCGAGATCTTCCTCAAGCTCGGCAAGCAGGGCTCGACCCTGGCCGGCGTGATGGACGCCTTCTCGATCGCGGTCTCGATCGGCCTGCAGTACGGCGTCCCGCTGGAGACCTACGTCTCGAAGTTCACCAACCTGCGCTTCGAGCCCGCCGGCCTCACCGACGACCCGGACGTCCGGATGTCGCAGTCGATCATGGACTACGTCTTCCGCCGCCTGGCCCTCGACTACCTCTCCTTCGAGCAGCGCTCCGCCCTCGGCATCTACTCCGCCGAGGAGCGCCAGCGCCACCTCGAGACCGGCTCCTACGAGCCGATCGAGGAGACCGGCTCGGCCTCCGAGCTCGTCGAGTCCGCCCCGGCCCCGAAGGCCGCGGCCGCCGCGGCCGAGGACGTCGTCGAGGCCGAGGTCGACACCGACGAGGACCCCCTCGCCGGCGCCCCCGAGGTCAAGGTCGCCAAGACCACCGCCGAGCTCCTCGAGCAGATCACCGGCCACGCCGTCGACAGCCCGCTCTGCATGACCTGCGGCACCAAGATGCGCCCCGCCGGCTCCTGCTACGTCTGCGAGGGCTGTGGCAGCACCAGCGGCTGCAGCTGAGGCTGACTGTGCGCGCGGCACTCCGGTTCACCGGGGTGCCGCGCGCCTCCGCGTTTCGTCGGTCGGGTCCGCTAGCCTGGGACCAGCGTTCGATCACCTGTTCGAAAGGGGCGTCATGGGCGACGCGGTCAAACTGAAGTCGGGGGAGCCGGACTTCCGGTTCATCGACCTTTTCGCAGGCATTGGCGGCTGTCGCATGGCCTTCGAGCGCGCCGGGGGCGAGTGCGTCTTCACCTCGGAGTGGGACGACTACGCCCGCAAGACCTACGAAACGAATTTCCCTGCGGACGAAGGCAGCGAGCACATCTTCCGCGGCGACATCACGCAGGTGCACGTCGACGAGATCCCGCCTCACGACGTCCTCGTCGCGGGCTTCCCCTGCCAGCCGTTCAGCATCGCCGGAGTCTCCAAGAAGAACGCCCTCGGTCGACCGCACGGGTTCCAGGACCCGACTCAGGGCACGCTGTTCTTCGACGTCGCCCGGATCATCGAGCACAAGCGGCCGCGGGCCTTCCTGCTGGAGAACGTGCGCAACCTCGTCTCGCACGACAAGGGCAACACCTTCCGGGTGATCAAGCAGCGTCTGGAGGGCCTCGGCTACGAGTTCCACCATGAGGTGATCAACGCTGCCGCTGTCGTTCCGCAGGGCCGGCGCCGGATCTTCATGGTTGGCTTCGACCGCAGCGTCTACCCGGACGGATCGGGCTTTGATTTCAACAAGGTCGAGCTACCGGCGGTCCACCCGACGATGGATGCCGTGCTCTACAAGGAGGACGGCACCGAGAAGGTCGAGCCGCCCTACACCGACGAGCACGGCGCACCGGCGGAGAAGTACACGCTCACGCCTCGTCTGTGGGAGTACCTGCAGAACTACAAGAAGAAGCACAACGCTGCGGGCAACGGCTTCGGTTTCGGCCTCGTCACGCGCAATGACGTCGCCCGGACGTTGTCTGCCCGCTATTACAAGGATGGCTCGGAGATTCTCGTGGACCAGGGCCCTGGCCGTCGTCCGCGTCGACTGACCCCGCGCGAATGCGCCCGCCTCATGGGGTTCCCCGACAGCTACGTAATCCCGGTCAGCGACACCCGTGCCTACAAGCAGTTCGGCAACAGCGTCGTGGTGCCGGTCGTTGAAGCAGTGGCGAAGCAGATCGCGGCCCACCTGGACGAAGGCGCTCTGGCGGTTCCAGCAGCGGGCTAGGCTCGATCGCATGCCCGACGTGGTCTCTCCCGAGGTCCGCAGCCGGATGATGGCGGGCATCCGCGGCAAGGACACCAAGCCGGAACTCCTGCTGCGCAAGGCGCTGCACCGCGACGGCTTCCGCTATCGCCTGCATGCCAGGAACCTGCCGGGCCGACCCGACATGGTGTTCCCGCGCTACAAGGCAGCCGTCTTCGTCCACGGCTGCTTCTGGCACGGCCACGAAGGCTGCAGCTACTTCAAGGTGCCCGCGACCCGCCGGGAGTTCTGGGAGGCCAAGTTTGCTGCCAATCGGGAGCGCGACGCCCGCCGTCGGCTCGAGCTCGAAGAGGCCGGCTGGCGCACGGCCGTGATCTGGGAGTGCGCGACTCGGCGCTGTCTTGCTCAGACTGTGCGCGACGTTGAGACTTGGTTGGTCGGTGAGGAGCGGAGGTTGAACCGAGCGTGGGAATGAGTCGACGAGTCGAAGACTTCTTCGAGGGAGCGGCTGGAAAGTACCTGAGCGCGGTCGAGGCGAACCCGGTAGCTTCGAATCAGCATGAGTTCAACGGAGTATCCGCGCTTAGGGGTCTGCTTGGAGACCCTCCGGAGCGAGGTGTGATTTTCCCCGCCAAGTTCATTTTCCTGGATGACGAAATTGAACCCGAGGTGGCTGAATCGACCGTGACCTGGTACGACGCACGCGCTCGTCATCCCACGCGCTCAGAGTGTCGGCTCTACTACCCCTCCAACTACGTCATGGACGGAGCTGGCGAGGGGGACTACATGGTGATTGCCAAGCTGCGACAAGGAGTGGACGCCGAAGCGGAGGTTGTCGTGATCATCACGCCGGGTCCGTCGAGCACGGCCGCACAGTTGCAGGTTCTCTTTGGTCTCGAGCCATCGAATCGCCTCGACGTAGAGACCACTCCGAGCGGCGTGGATTTGAGCCTCACGTCCAGGGCGCTCGTTGAGTCCTTGGGCTACGAGGTGGCTGATGATCGTGATCATCTACTCGGTGTCATGGTGGACGCATTCGGTGATGCCTTCCCGCCGAGCGGTGAGTTCTCCACCTTCGCGCGACGCCAAGTTGCCGAAGCCGACCCGGTAGGTGAACCGGATACGGCTCTGGTGGCGTGGATGAAGGAGGAGGAGGCCCTATTCCGAACCTTCGAGCGACATCTCTTGGAAGCGCGTCTGCAGGGTTTGGTAGGAGATGTAGACCACGTTCTCGAGCTCGCAATGCAAACCTTCCAGCGCAGGCGAGCGCGAGCTGGAAAAGCGCTGGAGAACCATGTCAGTGCGATCCTGCAGTCGCACAACGTCACGTTCGCGTCGCAAGCTTTCACGGAAGGTCGAAAGAAGCCTGACTTTCTCTTCCCAGGGGCTGTCGAGTATCACGACCACACCTTCCCCGCAGAAAGTCTACGCATGCTGGCCGTGAAGACGACTTGTAAGGACCGCTGGCGCCAGGTGTTGTCAGAAGCAGATCGTGTAAAGCGGAAACACCTTTTGACCCTTGAGGCTCCTATCAGCTCGACACAAACGCGTGAAATGGCATCGCGTGATCTTGTCCTGGTGGTGCCCCTAGAACTGCATCACCTGTTCGATTTCCAGCAGCAAATGAGCCTCCTTAGCCTAGGCACGTTTCTTGATGAGGTCGGCATCAGCTGATGTATTCGTAGCCGTTGTCGACAAGTCGCTGACGCAATGAGAGCAGTCGCTTGGACTGGAGCTCGGTGGGCAGATTCCCGCGCATGACGACATTGAGAATGCCAGCTTCTGCGGGGGTGA
Source organism: Nocardioides sp. J54 (assembly GCF_000519005.1). Taxonomy (GTDB): domain Bacteria; phylum Actinomycetota; class Actinomycetes; order Propionibacteriales; family Nocardioidaceae; genus Nocardioides. The sequence continues at coordinate 26,756 of NZ_JAER01000035.1, forward strand.
TCAGTCGTCGAGCCTGGGCGTACTGCTGCATAGCAGCCCACTCCTCGGCCGGAATGGCGAGTACTGCGGCCTGTCCCTCGATACCCTCATCGACTCGACGCTGCTGCCGCGCTGAGCGCTTGCGGGATGTGGCTTCAGTGGTCGAAACGAGGTCGTCTTGGAACGCAGGGGGGATCTCCACAGGCATGGCCTTAATCAGGTTCCAACACTCCGCGCGCTTTGCCCACTCCGTTACGTTGACGACGGGCCTGCTCTCGGAGGTCAGTACGCGCAGGACGTTATGCGCGATTCCGAGCGCGAAGGCCCGGGTTGCGTCAGAGATTTCCTGGCGCTGCCACACGGCGTCAAAGTTAAATTCTCGACTCGGCGACATGGACGCAACCGTCTCTGCAATCTTCGCGATGGTGTAGGTCACGATGTTCGCGAGGTATCCGGTCTGGTACCAGTCTGCCGACGAGACTGCCGATCGCACTGAATTGAACAGAATGCCCTTAGCTACGAGATGACGGAAGTAGTCATCGTTGAAATCTGCTTCGGCGCTCTCCCATCGGTCCGCGACCTCGTTCGCGAAAGCGACAAAGTTCTTTTGGGCGCCCGAACTCACCGTGTGCGGTTTCCGCGCCCATGAAACTAGATACTTTGCCGCGTCCGTTTTTGTGATGACCTGGGTTCGTGGATATTGAGCGGTGAACTTCTTCTCGTCGGCGGTGCTGAGCTTGCTCTTCTCGTTGAGGTATTGGCCTCTGGTTCTCTCGTAGAACCACTTGGTCTGGAAGGTGACGCCCGGCCGGGCAGGCGTGAGGATACGCCTCGACAGTTCTTCCATTCGGATGTGGAAAGGACTGTTAGAGAAAAAGTCTGCTTCGCTAACCTTGTTCTGACTATTGGCATAGCGAGAGATATATGGCACCAGTTCCTGCGCACGCTCTGGAGTGACCTCCACCAGCTTGGCCTGCACGGCAATGTCGCGGAACTGAGGCGGGTTCTTTTCGTCCCGGTCGACATAGAAGAGCGATGCTGTGGTCTGACCACCGTTGACGATCTGAAGGTCAGTCAGCCCAACGATGTGGCGGCCATCGTCGCTCAAGTGAACCCCCGTCGCCGTCGCGGTGATTCCGTTGTTGTAGGCCAGGAAGCGGTCGGGCTCGGCCATGACTGTTTTCTTGATGCCCTTATTCACGTTACCCCGGGCGCTGAGATACGATCTAACGTTCCCTTCAAGAAGCCTGCTGCCGTACCGGCCGTAGAGGTCTGCTATCAGGCGGGCCGGCAGGGCACACAGGTAAGTGGTCGTCGACCCACGGCCATCAGAGACTCTCAGTGCAGGAATGCCATCGGGAGCCCACTCACGCAGGTCAATAATCAGCTCCTCCCGTCCGCGAGCTGACTCGTGCAACTGATGAAGGCGCTGAACGTCCCAGACGTGGTACTCAACCGGAATGCCGGCGATTTCCTTCGAAGGGAGGTCCTTAGCGCGGCTGCTCAACTGTTGGTTAGTGAGGAGGTACAGGCGATACCTCGTGACCGACCGGCCCCGTCGGCGGAGGTCTTCAGCGAGTTGGTATTCCGGCGTGCTTTCTTCACGCTCTTCCTGGAAGACGCCACTAAGCGATTCTGACAAGAAGGCTTGAAGAGCGTCGAACATCTTGGCGATGGCAGGAACGCCGATCGTCTCGATCTCCTCGGAGTCAACGAAGCCAGAGACCACCAGGGCGATGGAACCGTCGGCGTCGTCGAGGTCATAGCCGTTCACGGCAATCTTGCGGCGGTTGGTTCCCGTCCCTTCGAAGTAGAAGGTCGTGAGATTGTCGATCTCCTCTGCGTCAGCCATGCGTTCGGCCATTTCCGCCATGAAGGAACTGGCACGGTAGTCAGAGTCCACCTCGGCGCGTGTCCGGACCTGGTTCATCAGGTCACTGTAAAACTCTTCGATCTTCATCGAACTACTCCTACGATGTGGCCAAGGGAATGTCGACGGAAAGGAAACCTTCGACGAAGTTGAGGTCTAGTCGGTACTTGGTCGCCCTCAAAGCTTCCGGCAAGTCGGCACGGCGTAGAGCCGGGAAGTCGTTCTTGACGTCATAAACACGCAGGCGGGTTGCTTGATAGCTCTGATCCCGGTACCACGGATCATCGAGATTCGCGCCCACCTCGAGGAAGCGGCGCTGAAACTCAACTCGGGCCTCAGGCTCTTTCAGGCCGACCTGAATCGATGAGACAAGTTCGGGCAGGTTCATGGCGCCGGGGCCGTAGCTCTCCTCCAGTGTCACAGCGGCCAGGCGAAGGTTCTCGCCCTCTAGCTGGAACTCCGAACTAATCTCGACCACGTCGCCGCTTGCCCGCAGCGCCTTGACCTCGTAGCTGGGGCCAGGTTTCGGAAATCGGAAATCTTGGTAGCCGCCCCGTGGTCCATCCCAGCTCGCCACAACGATGTCGAGATCGAAGCCGTGATGCCCACTGGCGAACCCGAACCAGAGTTCCGCGATCAAGCCGCGCAGACGCTCCTCGGAGAGTCGGTCGTTGCGCGGGCGTAGCAATCGTTGCCAATCACCAACCTCAGCAAGCAGCGAAGTCATGGCGTCCCGCTCGGTAGTGGCGGCCGTACATTTCGCCGCTAGGTCGACCACAAGGGTGATGAATATGTCGGACAGTGTCGAGTCGTTGAGGACAAGGTTTAATGTCCACTTTCCGTCCTGGCGAACCCGACGTTCGACGGAGATGGCGCCGTGCAGACGAGGCAGCCCGGGCTTTTCCTCTACAATCACGGAAAAGAATGGGTTCGCCAGCGCGTCCAGACCGAAGACCATCCGAATCGGGCTGCGCGCGTCTACCTCGCGCGTAGCGTAGTCGCCGGCCGCAATCAATGAGCGCCAGCGCTCTTCAAAGTCGTCAATCATCGATATCCTCGTCGTCGGCGCCCGTGAACTCCGTCAGCCATTGCTGTTGTGCGACTGTATTGATGACGTATTCAACCTCACCCTCGCTGTTGCGCGGGTCCGTGCTGTCTCCCGGGATAGCCACCTTGACAGCCACCAGGTTTCCAATTGTTTGGTCGTCATCGGGGGGTTGGAGCAGGTAGATCATCAGGACTGGACGCTCAAGCGCTTTGTAGAAGCGGGTCTCCGGAACCCCCTTTTTCTCAGGGAACTCCTCGCGAAACTCCGTCTCAATCTGCTCTCGCACGTTGCTAGGTAGCAGGCTGGCGACGTCTGACGGTCCCGCCAAGCGCATGCGAGCTCCTGACACCCGCAGTGTGGGCCTGTCTGCCGCACGGACGAGCTCCCGTCGGGGGATAGGAATGTCGGTACCGCCGATGCGTTCGCGCTTCGCGCTCTTGTGGCCCTTGGCTATGACCACGTCCCATGTTGCGAATCGAATGGCTCGTGCGCGGCGTACCCATCCGCTGAGAGTGGCATCCGAGAAGAACGGATCGCCCGGATCGGCGACGTAGTTCTCGAGGAAGTCAGCAATAGAGGTCCGGGGAACGCCCTGCCACCTGGGCCATTGGACAGGCGTCGGGGCCTTGGTTCCTTCCGCTAGGACGGCCTCAAGCAGTGAGGTTAGTGCAAGTCGATTCTTTTCCGGAGCGCCAACCTTTGGGTCGACATTCAAGCGAGTAGTCTCTAGGCGCCGACCGGCCAAGCTCACGACCTTTGTCGCGCTCTGGGTATTTCGCATCTTGTTCCGCGCGGTGATCAGCAGCGAAGTGGGGTGCTTCTTGACAGCAAGGCCGAAGTGCTCGGGCGTGAGTTTCTGGCGCAGCATCAGACGCAGGTCCAGACGAAGATCTTCGATGGACTCGGCAGCTAGACGATAGTTATCCGCCGAATCGTGGTTGATCCAAAGGTGACAGAGGTCCTGGTACCCGTCGCGGTATCCGAACCAGCGGGCCATCTGCATCAGGGTGTCGGAAGCCGTGACGGCCCGGTAGAAGTAGCTGGTCGAAAGACCTTCAAGCGTGAGGCCGCGACTAAGGACGTCGCCGCCGACAGCAACCATGCGCGGTGGACGCTCCCACGACAATTCCTCTTCTTCGATCAAGGCTTTGTCGCGGTCGGAGTTGAAGAGTTGCACGCGGACGTCGGACACACTCTGAGGCAGCGCCTTTCGAACCTCGTCCCAGGTGGTGCCGGTGTCTGCGAAGTGAGCCTCGTAGGCACGTCGGAGCCTCTCGATCTCCCGGTGGCGGCTTCCCGGCATGCTGCAATGGAGCTGAACCGCATTGTTGAGTGCCGTTACCTCCTCCTGCAGTAAGTCGTGCACCTGTGCCTGGACTCGCTTGAAGCGGGACACGTTCACCAACATCGCGCGCGGCTGGTCGGTCTGGCCGCGGAGGTCGCGGATCGCGTTGGCGACAAAGAAAGTCCGGACGGCCTCCTTGAGGCTTGCTGGCAGTGCTGGGACGACGAGCTCTGACTTGTGACGCAGCGGAATGAGGTCATCCACGTCGTCAAGCAGGTGCAAGCGGTCTGTCTTCACGTCCTCAGTTGTTCCGAATACTGTGGTGCTACCCACATAGTTACTCGGCGCCTCGAGCGAGTAGACGAAATCCTTGGGGAACAGATCATTGTCTACGCCGTGGTCCATGAAGATGTTGGCGAAGGGCGTCGCTGTGAACGCGACATAGGAACTTCGCGCGAACAAACTGAGGATGTCTCTGATCGCCTTGTTGATGGCGGTGGGATCGCTGTCCTCGCGAGTGTTGATGCTCGCGTAGTCGGACTCGTCATCCAGCAGAAGGAGGGGGGTGTGGATGACCCCGCCGTAAGCGGCTGCCTGCTCCTCAAGCCACTGTTGAACGGCGCTGAGCACCGACTTGTTCTTTTTCAATACGAAGACGAACGGGTGCGCGGCGTCCTTGGGCAAGGTAATGCTGCTCGCCTCGTAACTGCTCTTTCGGAAGTCCCTCAGCACGGTCGTCATGCCAACGGTGTGCGCGAGATCCTTCCGAATGAGACCGATGCCAATATGCTTGCTCGGCGTCGTGTCCGCCCCCGTCCGCCGGCCTTGGCGAGCTGTGTCGCGACCGATGAAGGCCTCGTCCACACGGGCCTGGGTCTGGCGCCTCAGGACCTCGGTGTTGCCAGCGAGCAAAATAACGAGTCGGTAGCCCGCGTCGGCCGCTTTGTTGAACAGGCCAAGGTAGGTCGCAGTCTTGCCGGACTGAACATCGCCGAGGACGAGCCCGCGGCGATTCCAGCTGCCTCCGACAGTGGGGTCTCCTGCGAAATCGAGGATGTCGTCGGTCAAGTCGTCGAGCTTGTCGATGACCTTGGGGGACCTACCCTGCCGCAACATCAGGGTCCGGTAGGCCGCCCACCGCTCCCACTCAATGTCCCGCTTTTTCTCCTTGAGCCATGGTTCGAAGTCTTCCGCGGTGATCGCGGTGCCAAGGTCGACGTCGATGTTCAGCTGCTCTGCCAGCTTGCGACAGAGGTAGTCCAGGTCCTCGTCGCTGAGGTCATAGTCCACCGTCGGGCGGAAGGTCTCGAGCGTGGATCGCACGGAGGCTTCGTCATGTTGCCCGTCTTGGAGCATCACGCTGGCGAGCTGCTGAAGACGAGAGAGAGCCTTGCGGCGCTCCGGAGATGTTGTGCTAGTCACTCAGCACCTTCCGTAGGTACTTCTCGATGTCGGGCAGGGCAGAGAACGGCTCGACGTAGCGGAGTCGATCCGCCAGGGCGTCGACGTCCTCGATCGGCTGCATGCTGCGCCACATGAGTCGGGTGAGTTGTTCGAGCTCCGGGGTCTCGGCGTTGGGGGCTCGATGTGCGTTGTCGCTCCCCAACCGGTTGTACGCGTCTTCCACCGGGAATGTGCTCTCGATGACTTGTAGGGCGCCGTTCAGAATATCCAGTGAGTCGTCGCTCAAAGCAGCTGCCAGCTGATCGATCACGGGGTGCTGTCGATTCAACTCGTAACGAAAAGTTCCGCGCTCCTCGATCAGGCTCCAGAGCCTCGAAATCGAGTCCGAGGATGGGATCGGCCGTCCTCGATACTTGTGTGTCCTCGTGCTAGGCGTAACGAAGTTCGTCGCCAAACGGCGCAGCTGTGAGCGCACCTCCGGAGGAGGTACGGCGGTGGACTTCTTGATGTCGAGTGACCATAGGTGGTCAAGCGAGTTGGGGATGTCGACGCGGACTCGAGCGAGCTTTCCGAGGTCATCCTTCGGGACGATTCGAAACCAGGTCCCCCAAATCACGAGCCGTCGTGATCTGTAGATGTAGAAGCCCTGGCTGTCTCGCAACGGTCCTGCGATCTGCGCGGTTTCTCGGTCCCGCTGACTCAGCTTAGAGACATACGGGAGTGTGAAGGCCTCCAGGGAAACGGGTACTCCTGCAATCGTCACCTGCTCAAGGGGCGACTTCTGAGTTGCTCGATGTGCGGACAGGAACGGGTCAACCGCCGGTACAGCGCTGCCATTGATGCGCAGGAGTAGTGGTGTCTTGGGGTCGCTAGTGAAGCGGTGGAAGACAAGGGCGAGGTGGTCTCGGACGCGGGCCATTTGCTCATCGAGCTCCCTCTCGCGCTCGTCTGCGTTCACGTGAAGCTGGTCGAGGTCGGTCCACACCACGAGTGTTCCGCTGTCGTTTTCCTTGAGCAGATCCGCATGCGGGACGAGTGAACATTCGTCTTTGCTGAGGATCAGGAGGGCCCAACGACCCGTGGCGGCCAGGTGATCGAGGCTCCAGCGCACACCAATGACGTCGCCGCCCTTAACCTTGCTGAGCACAGTCAACACGCGACATTGGCTTAAGCTCGCTGTCTTCAACCCCAAGCCAAAGCGGCCGAGATCTCCGTCGCGCCGGCTGTCCAGCGGACTTCTGCCGGCAAGTCGCATCGCCTCCTGGAGACCGGCGGCAGTCATGCCCTTGCCATCATCGAGGATTGCGACGTAGGGAGACGGCGCTGCCGAGAAGAGGACATCTATCGTCATGGCTTCGGCCGTGATTGAGTTGTCAATCACGTCGGCCACGGCGGTTTCGAGGGTGTACCCAACCGCCCTCATGGATTCCATGAGGTGCGGGTCGGGGGCGATCTCAGTCTCTTTCAAGGTGCTCCAGACCTCTGTTTGCTTGGTCGAAGCCGACCGTAGCAATGGGATCCGACGGAAGGTGCGGCTTGGCCAGTTTTGGTAAAGACACCCCGCTACGCCATGGTTCGGGGCAAGCTGCACGTGTGCTTACCAAGCAGAATCTTCCTGACATGGTGATCGAGGCGCTCAAGGCTCTTGGTGGGTCAGGTTCAGTGGTGGACGTGTGCCGCGAGGTGTGGAAGCGCCACGAGGACGTGCTCCGAGACAGCGGCGACCTGTTCTTCACGTGGCAGTACGACATTCGGTGGGCGGCACAGAAGCTGCGGGATCAGGGCCGGCTGGAGCCAACTGCCCGCGGTGCCGCGTCAAGATGGATTCTGGCGGATCGGACAGTCGTGCGGACGTAGAGGCGCTCCGCTGCACACGGTTGGACGAAAGAAGTCCGGTGCCGCCGCCGTGCCGCACCGAGACTCTGTTACCGCGGCAAGTACCCCAGCCATAAACCGTCTCTGGCGCGTGTCATCCCGACGAAGAGCTCGCGGTGGAAGCGTTCCAGCCGTTCGGCGTAGGCAGATTCCGCTTCTCCATGTCGTCTCGCGGGCGGGCTGTGGCGCAGTCCAGGCATCAGGACGTACTTGAAGTCGAGTCCCTTTCCCCGCTTGAAGGTCCCAATCTTGACCTTGTCCTGCGTGACCCCGTCGTAGGCCGTGAGCTCAACGGTGGGAACACCTGCCGCACGCAGCACCCGCTGATACTGGGAGACGGCGCCGACGTACGCCACCAGGACCGCCATGTCGCCCAACGGGACGCCGTAGTCCCGAGTGCGGATGATCTGGTCGACCAGGCGGGCCTCCAGGTCTTGCTGGGAACCAGCGAGGAACTCGATCGGTGCATGTCCATGGCGTGCGATCTCGACTTCACGGCCGCCGTGCTCGAGTTGTCCTTCAAGGTCACCGAAGCGATCGTGTGACACCTCGCGCATGGCGCGGTTCAGGATCTCGATGGTGTTGCGGTAGTTCACCTTGAGCACGGTTGATCGACCCGTGATGTTGATTCCGGCCTCGGAAAGGTTGAACCCACCGGGGTAGACCGACTGCTGCCCGTCGCCGATCAGCAGGACCTGGCCGTCTCGTGCGAGGCGGGCCAGGAACTGGAGTGCGGTCAGGGTGAGGTCCTGCACCTCGTCGACGATCACCGCGCCGTACCGCAAGAGCCCCGGTGTCTCGTCGAGCACATCCAGCGCATTCATGATCAAGTCGTTGAAGTCGCAGACCCCGGCTTCGTCGAGGAGTTCGCTGTAGCAGCAGTAGAGGTTCCAGAGGTCGACCCGGGACTCCCGCGGGAAGGTTGTCTTGCGGCCGACGCGCTCGAGGTCCCGGTAGGTGTCGAAGTCGAGGATGCCTCGCCCCTTGATGACGTAGTCGATCTCCTCGCGCCAGTAGTCAGGTCGGGGCTCGAATCGAGCGAGTTTGTCAGCTGCCTGAGTCTCCGCCCAGGCGCGCTCGAACGCCCGGCTGCATGCGTCAAGGTCGATACGGACGCCAACGCCCGACAGCTCGAGCACCCGGTAGGCGAGTTGATGCGCGCTTGCGAACTCAATGTTCTCGGCACCCGCTGGCGAGATGCGTCGAGCGAGCGCTGCTTGCACACGGGGAAGGGTCTTGACGAAGGACGTGAAGAGCACGGGCAGGTCTGACCGCTGCGCGAGGTAGACCGCGCGATGCAGGCCGACGACCGTTTTGCCGGTGCCGGCCGGACCACGGATGCGGTACGGACCGTTCCACTGCGCACGAACGAGCTTGTTCTGTTCCGGATGGATGAAGGTCATCCAGTCTTCAATGGGTTTGGCGAGGAGCGCTTCGTTGAGTGCGCCGTGAACCTCGTCGAACTCGATCAGCGGCTCATCGAGCGCTTCGTCTTTCGCGCGTGGCTTCCGCGGAACCTTCGTCTTTGCCTGTGTGGGAACGGGACCCTTCGGCGGGCATGCCAGCTCGAGGTCGTCGGCGATGGCGTGTACGTTCTCGGGCGCGAGGCGAGGTGGCCGACTCAGCAACCACCCAATGAGCTCCGTGGCGCCGATTGCCGTCGACGGGCCCACGGGGGTCGCCTTCATGGACTGGTTGGTAAACGCCAGGACCGACTGGATCGCGCTCGGAACCAGGCCGTGGTCAGCGAGGACGTCGGCGAGCCGGTCGATGAGCGAGATGTGCTTGTCGATGGTCGCTGTTTCGTCTGCATCGCCACGGAAGAGCTGGCCGTTGATGATCGAGACTTCCGCCCACTCCTTGGCGTCGATGATCAGTACCCCAGGCGGTCCCACGACGAGGAAGTCGATGTTGGCGCGCGAGCTATTCGGCCACTCGCGATCCTCCAGCACTCGCCATTGAAACTGAATAAGCTCCTTCAGGTACTTCGAGAGCGTGCGCTCGGATTCAGCGGCGATGAGGAAGTTCTCTGCGCGCTCATCCAGCAGGCGGGCGTATTGCCTCAGGCGTGCGCTTTCGTCCTCTGCGGAATCCCCAGCGGCCATGTCGACCTCCCTTTCAGGCAGGGTAGGTCTGGAGAACTCGTTTGACGGGAGTTCTGCGAATTTCCTCTGCGCAGCGGACGGTGCTGCTTGACTCCGGCTCGTGGTCACCTGCATCCCCGAATCACCCACGTTCACGACCGGGTCCGAGAAGGAGGTCTGGGAGCTGCTGCGCGACCAGCTCGGGCCGGACGACGTGCTGCTGGCCAACCAGCACCTCACCACCGAGGAGCGGGACTACGAGGCTGACCTGGTGGTGCTGATGCCCGGGTTCGGGGTGCTGGTGCTCGAGGTGAAGGGCGGGTCGGTCTGGTACGACGAGGGGTGGATCCAGAAGCGCGGGGAAGAGCCGCACTGGATCGACCCGGTGGGGCAGGCCCGCGACGCGAAGTACGCGCTGCGCTCCTACGTCGAGCGCCAGGCAGCGTGGGGGAGCAGGACGCGGGTGCGGTGGGCGCACGGGGTGGTGACGCCGTACTCCACCTTCGACCAGGCGTTCAGCCTGCCTGAGCTGCCGCGGCACGCGCTGCACGACCGCGACGACCTGGCGCACGTCGCGACGCGGCTGCGGCAGAACGCGTCGAAGGGGGACACCCAGCGGGCGCCGGAGGCGGACGACGTCGATGCGATCGTCGCGGCGCTGACCGGTCGGTTCAACACCAGCTACTACGACGTCAATGCCGAGGCGGCGGAGCGCGCCGCGGAGGCGGACCGGCTGACCGACCAGCAGGCGATGATCCTGTCGGTCACCCGCCACCTCACCCGGGTCGAGGTGCGCGGCGGAGCGGGCAGCGGCAAGACGGTCCTGGCGCTCCAGCAGGCCAAGGAGCTCACCCGCGGCACCGCCGACCGGAAGCCGCAGCGGGTGGCCCTGCTGTGCTACTCGATCGGGCTGGCGACGTACCTCAAGCGGCAGGTCGAGAGCTGGCCGCACCGCCACCGCCCGAAGTTCGTCGGCACGTTCCACGACTTCGGCCGGCAGTGGGGCGCGCCGGACGGCGACCGCGCAGACAGCGAGTTCTGGGAGGAGCAGCTGCCGCAGATCATGGCCGACCTGGCCGACGGGCTCACCGACGGCCAGCGGTACGACGCCGTGGTGGTCGACGAGGCGCAGGACTTCGCCGTCTCGTGGTGGACCCCCGTGCTCAAGGCGTTGCGCGACGAGGAGCAGGGCGGGCTCTACGTGTTCTCCGACGAGAACCAGCGCATCTTCGGGCGGTTCGGCGTCCCTCCGGTCTCCCTGGTGCCGCTCGTGCTCGACCACTGCCTGCGCAACACCCGCGAGATCCACGGCGCGTTCGCGCCGCTGGCGCCGTCACGGATGTACGCCCGAGGCGGGCACGGCCCGGACGTGCGGTTCGTCCCGTGCGACGCCGCGGACGCCGAGGAGGTCGCTGACGACGAGGTGGTGCGGCTGCTCGACGAGGACGGCTGGGAGCCCGGCCGGGTCGCGCTGATCACCACCGGCCACCGCCACGCCTCGCACAAGATGCAGACCGACGCGGTCGGCCAGGAGCAGTACTGGGAGACCTTCTGGGACGCCGAGGAGGTGTTCTACGGTCACGTCCTCGGGTGCAAGGGCCTCGAGCGCCCGGCCGTCGTGCTGTGCCTCAACGAGGAGTCGGTGACGGACCGGGCGCGCGAGCGCCTCTACGTCGGGATGTCGCGTGCGACCGACCAGCTGGTCGTCGTCGGCAACCCGGACTGGGTGCGGGAGGTCGGCGGGCCGCAGGTCGCGAAGACCCTCGGCCTCACCGGCTGAGCCCGCCCGCCGATCAAGGGCCGATCAGGCCCGCTCAGCGAGGCTCACGCCTCGTGCCCGCTGCCGTCCGACAGGTCGCAGGAGTGCGCTGCGGCCACCTCGCGCGCCTCGGCCAGCGCGAGCTCCGGGCTGGTCCAGCCGCAGTCCTGGCAACAGGCGAGGGCGGTGGCCGGCTCGGACTCGTAGCGGCGCTCGACGTCGGTCGTCACCAGCACGACTGGCACCGGCTCCCAGCGGAGCTGGTCGAGGTGGCCGGTGGCGCGGGCCAGCGGCAGCCCCGGTGGCGTGACCACCCCACAGCTGCACACGTCGCCGTCAGGGTGCTCCCGGGCCAGCTCGTGCACGTCGCGGGCCTGCGCCAGCACGATCTCGTAGGCATCCATTGCCAGCAGTCCGGCGGCGCTGCCGTCCCGGCCGGCAGCCCTGGCCCGCTCCGCGCTGCTGCGCAGGGCGAGGTACTCGAAGCTCGCGCCGAGCACACGCACGTCGTACCGATGCCCGCGCCAGGCGAGCGTCTCGAAGTCAGGTCCCACAGGGACTCCTTCCCGTCCTTGGCCGCGCCACCGTGGCGCGACCCGGGTCTTCTCCGGAAGGCACCGTGCCGGGTGGCGCGGTTGCCGGTCGACCACGTCCGGAGGCGTGCGGTCGACACTCGTGACCCATGTCCGCGGGACCGGTCGGCCCCGCACGGCGCACGCTAGGGACGGCGCCCGACAGAACTGCCCCGAGCGCCGCCGGCGTGGGGTGATCGGACCCTGCTGGTGGTCACTTCGGACCATCTCTGCCCTGTTCTCCAGCGGCCGGCCGGTCTCCGACCTACGGTCGCCGGCATGAAGCGACTGATCCGGCTCCTCGGCGTCCTGGTGACCGCGGCCCTGCTCGGCACCGGGCTGGCCGCGACGGCGTCGACCTCCGCGTCCGGTGCGGCAGCGGTCGACCGGGACTGCGGCGACTTCAGCACCCAGGCAGCCTCGCAGCGGTTCTTCCTCGACCACGGCGGGCCGCGCAGCGACCCGCACCGCCTCGACGCGGACGGTGACGGGATCGCGTGCGAGACCCTGCCCTGCCCGTGCAGCTACGCGACCGGCGGAGGCGGCGGCGGTGGCGGTGGCAGCACCACGCCCACCGTCGTGCGGCAGTGGGCGCGGGTGGTCCGCGTGATCGACGGCGACACCGTCGACGTCCGGCTCGCCGGTGGCCCCACGCGGCGGGTGCGGCTGATCGGCATCGACACCCCTGAGACCAGCCCCCGCGAGTGCGGCGCCGGGCTCGCCACCCGGTCGGCACGGCAGCTGCTGCCGCGCGGCACCCGGGTCCGCCTCGTCTCCGACACCCGTCAGCCGAAGAAGGACCGGTACGGCCGGCTGCTGCGCTACGTCAGCAAGGGCTCCATCGACGTCAACCGCACCCAGGTCAAGCGCGGCTGGGCGCGCGTGTACGTCGTGGGGCGCGGGTTCACCCGCGTGGCGGGCTACCGCACCGCGCAGCGCTCCGCGCAGGCCGCGCCGCGGGGGATCTGGCGCACCTGCCGCTGACGGACCGAGTGACGGACCCGGGCCGTTGCCCCGCGGTCAGTGGCTGTTGAGCACCGCCCAGCCGATCAGCTGGTCGATGCGGCGGATGTCGGCGCCCTTGCCGACCTTGATCTTGATGTGGCCGGCGCGCGTCCACAGCTCGATCTCGGCGTTGATGTCGAGCAGCTTGCCGGCGTTCTCCGAGGACCACATGTTGATCGAGGAGTAGGGCAGCGAGTAGATCTCGACCTTCTTGCCGGTGATGCCCTGGGCGTCGCGGACGATCAGCCGCTTGGTGGTGAACACGGCGCTGTCGCGGAAGGTCTTGAACGCCGTCACCGGCTGCTCGCCCTCCACGAGGATCGGCCCGATGTCGTCGGGGATCGGGACCTCCTGCATGAAGGTCCAGGACGTGATGGTCGCGGTTTCCATCACGCCAGCCTGCCCGACCCGGGCGGCGGATTCCCGCAAGTCGGGGCCGCCGCCCAGGTCGGGTGGGTCGGGTGTGCTGTCAGTCGGCGGCGAAGGTGACGACCGGCTCACCGTCCACGAGGTCGACCGTGCCGGAGAGGTAGAGGCTGGCCTCGTCGGTCTCCTCGGTCCACTCCGGTGCGCCGAAGCCGTACGACGCGTCGTACTCGTAGGTGACGGTGGCCTCGCCGGTCTCGTCGGAGGACAGCTCGAACGGGAAGGTGCCGTTGAACCAGTCCCACGCCACCGTGGGCATCGTGGTCAGGGTCCAGGTGACCTTGCGCTGCTCGTCGCCGTAGCCGTAGGTGTCCTGCGGGCAGTCGTCCGGGTCGAGCTCGGTCGCTGCCATGCACCCCTCGACCCACTCCGCGACGGCGGTGTCGACCGCCTCGCGCAGCTCGGCCGACGGGGTCGGCGTGCCGGTCTCGACCCACAGGCCGTAGGTCTGGGCCGCCGGCACGGCGGTCGGCTCGTCGGCCGGCTCGAGCCACGGGTTGTCGGCGTACGGGTTGAAGACGTAGGAGCCCGGGAGCACCCAGAAGTCCACGTCCTCGCCCCCAGCCGCCTCGACGGACACGCCGTTGGCCTCGATCGCGGAGCTGGCCTCGGGCACCGAGACGGTCACCTCGCGGGCGAGGCCGCCGTCGTCGACCTTCCAGTCGTCGAAGAACACCGCCCGCTTGCCGTCGCGGGTCAGCGTCAGCTCCACGCCGTCGCCCTCCTCAGGGCCCTCGAGGTCGACGGTCACGGTCACGGAGCTGCCGTACTCCTCGACGTCGGTGATCTCGTAGCCGGTGATCCGGTCCTCCGCCGAGGAGTAGACCTCGTCGGTGAGCAGGGCGACCGACGCCTCGTCCCCGTCGACGGGGGCCAGGTCGAGCACCTCCGCGACGTCGCCGGCGACGACGGCGTCGAGGTAGGCCTCGGCCCGCTTCTCGGGGTCGGACAGCGTCGAGGCGAGGATGCTCATGACGACGACGCCGAGCAGGGTGATGCCGCCGACCACGGCGGCCGCGATGAGCCCCTTGCGCGCCCGCGCCCGGTCGCCGGGTGACATCGGGATGCGCTGCGCAGGGCCGGCCGGCGCCGGCAGGGGGTGCTTCGGCCCGGCGGCGAGGCGCCGGGTGAGGCCGGCGGGCAGTGCGCGGGCGAGGGCGGGGGCGAGGAAGCGCGAGGCCACCTCCACCAGCGCACCCCACACCGCGAGCACCGGCACCAGCCAGTAGGCGGCGTGGAACGCGACGCCGCCGTCGACGCCGAAGAACGCGCCGGACACGCGCACGGTCGAGACGAGGCAGACGGCGAGCCCGCCGGCGGCGTACGCGAGCGGCAGGGTGGTCCACGACGCCGGGTGCGCGAGCCACGCGGTGTCGTGCCCGCGGCGCAGGTGCCACGCGACGGCGGCGAGCAGCACGAACAGCACGGCGAGCAGCGGCAGGACCACAGCCGGGAACCAGCCGAGGTCCCAGGCGAAGGAGTGCTCGCCCAGCGCGGTGACCGCGCCGACGTGCCCCATCGCGAACGCGCCGAGGGACAGCGTCGGCCCCCAGACCAGGCCGTAGAGCGCGGCGTCGACACCGCTGTCGACCAGCATCCACACGACGGCGACCGGCACGACCAGGACCACCCACAGCAGGACGTGCTGCGTGACGAGGTGCGCGCTGCGGCGCACCTCGGCAGGCGTACGACGTGGCCACAGCGAGCCCTGCGCCGACTGGCGTCCGGAGAACCCGGCGACCCCGGCCAGCGCGGCGGCGCCGACGAAGAGCCCTGCCGTGGCGGCGTGCATGACGAGGTCGTCGTCGCGCATCGCCAGCACCCGCGTCGCGACAACCGCGAGCAGCGCGGTCACAAGCCCGCCGCCGGCAGCGAGGATCGCGCGTTCCGTGGTGCTTCCGGACGGCAACGCCAGCTCGCTGCTCCTGGAGAGCCGGTGGACGGCGACGAGGAAGACGGCGGTGACGAGCAGGGGCGGCGCGAACAGGCGCAGCGCGAAGTCGTCGTCGCCGAGCCCGATCGAGCCGCCGAGCGCCATCGCCGCGATCTGGAACGGGATGCCCACCAGGGTCCCGATCACCTTGATGTCGATGTCGCCGGACGGGTCATCGCTTGCGGCGCTGTCGGCCTCCAGCGCGATCGCGAGCACGAGCACTGCCGTGAGCAGCAGTGAGGCGCCGAGCGCGAACGCGTAGCCGAGCAGCGGCGTCGCCGTCGAGCGGACGACTCGCCGCAGCGTCGGCACCGTCGTCATCACGGCCCGCGGCGGCGCGCCGGGAGGACCGGCGGGTGCGGCAGCGGGGGAGGGAGGCGGTGGCGGCGGAGCGGCGTCGCTCCCGGGCCCGAGGTTGTCCATGCGGGGCATCCTCGCGGCACCGTCCGACGCAAGCAGCAGATCGGCGGAAAATCGTGTCGCTGCCGGGCGGTCCTGGTCAGGCCAGGGCCGCGGTGACCAGCTCCACGGCCGGGACGTCGGCCGGTGCCCAGTCGAGGCTGCCGAGCTCGTCGTGGGCGAGCCAGCGCAGCTCCTCGTGCTCGGTGGTGGTGGGCGTGCCGTCCACCAGCACGCACCAGTACGTCGACAGCGTGACCACCAGCGCGTCGTACGCGTACCTCGTGGTGGTCACCTCCTCGCCCACCTGCACCCGGCAGCCGAGCTCCTCGTCGACCTCCCGGGCGAGCGCGGCCTGCGGTGACTCGTCGGGCTCGACCTTGCCGCCGGGGAACTCCCACATCCCGCCGGTGGCCCCGCCCGGCCCGCGGCGGGCGCACAGGACGCGACCGTCCTCGACGATCACGGCGCCGACGACAGCGACCTCCTTCACGGATGAGTGCACGGCGCGCGTCAGTCGTCGGTGAGGCTGCTGAGGTCGTCGGGCACGTCGACAGCGTGCTCCTGCAGCACCTCCAGCGGGATGAGCCGCAGCGCGGCCTCGTTGGTCGACGCGAGCACGACGGGCGCAGCCACGCCGTCGGCGTACGCGTGCAGCCAGCGGGCGGCGACCACGCACCAGCGGTCACCCGGGTGCAGGCCCGGGAACTGCCACTCCGGGCGCGGGGTCGAGAGGTCGTTGCCGACGGCCTGCTGGTGGGCGAGGAACTCCTCGGTCATCACCGCGCACACCGCGTGCACGCCGACGTCCTGCGGCCCGCAGGTGCACGTGCCGTCGCGGTGGAAACCGGTCATCGGGTCGGTCCCGCAGGGTTGCAGCTCGCCGCCCAGGACGTTGCGCTCGGTCACACCCCGAGCCTAGGTCGGTGCACCCACCGGCAGTAGTGCGGTCGACCGCCCCACTCCCGGGGCGACGGGTGCACCGCGCTGCAGCCTGTCCGCGCCTGAGCCGCGGTGAGCGAGGCGCATGACAGACTCGGCCCATGCCCGAGGACTTCGTCGTCGCGCGCAACCCCGAGCCGGACTCGTCGCTGCCGTACCTGCTGCGCATCCCGCTCGGGGACGGGATCCTGCTGAAGGCGAAGGACACCTGGCCGCGCACCTCCAAGGTCTACTGCCACCGGTTCTTCGACGGCTGGCCGGACGAGGCCGAGGTCGTCGAGCGGGTCGCCGTGCGGTCCTGCGTACGCCGTGGTGCCGCGATCGACCTCGTGCTCGACCGGGGCCGCGAGAACCGCTCGCAGTTCGTGATCACGACGATCCGGGGTGGACGACAGGCGGTGTTCTGGCAGACCTCGCGCACCGCGAAGCAGGCCAGGCCCGGCGTCACGGTTCCGAAGGCCCGGGCCCAGGGCATCTCGGACCTCGAGGTCGTCGTCGACACCGGGGAGCGCTACGCCTGGACCTTCGGCGACCAGCAGGTGACCACGCGCAAGCAGTCGCTGCCGGCCGGGGACTACGCCGCCCTCGGCGACGACGGCGCCGTGCTCGCCGCCGTCGAGCGCAAGAGTCCGCAGGACCTCGTCGGCTCGCTGACGACGGGCAAGCTGCAGTTCCAGCTGACCGAGCTCGCCGCCCTGCCCCGTGCCGCGGTCGTCGTGGAGGCCGGCTACGGCAAGGTGGTGCAGCACACCCATGTGCGCACCGCGGTCATCGCCGACGGGCTCGCCGAGGCGCAGGTCGCCTTCCCCGGCGTGCCCATCGTGTTCATCGACAACCGCAAGCTCGCACAGGAGTGGTGCTACCGCTTCCTCGCCGCCGCGGTCGCCGCGTCCGCCGCCGAGGGCTTCGCCACGCGGGCGCTCGCCGGCCTCGCCCCGGAGGCGCCACTGCCACCGCTGCCGCCTCCCGAGCCGACCCCGGCCGAGCTCCGCGCGTGGGCCGGCGCCAACGGGCACGAGGTGTCCGCCAAGGGCCGCGTGCCGGCCGACGTGCGACGGGCGTGGGAGGAAGCGCATGGCGGCTGACGTCGTACGACGCGCGCGGGCGCTGCTGGGCCGCACCATCACCGGACACGGGGTGACCGTGCGGATCACCGAGGTCGAGGCGTACGGCGGCATGGAGGACCCCGCCTCGCACGCGTTCACGCGCACCCCGCGCTCGGAGGTCATGTACGGCCCGGCGTACCGGCTCTACGTCTACCGCTCCTACGGCATCCACTTCTGCGCCAACGTCGTGACCGGTCCGACGGAGATCGGTGCCGCGGTGCTGCTGCGCTCCGGCGAGGTCGTCGACGGCCACGACCTCGCCCGACTTCGACGGGGGATCGAGGGCCGCGACGTCCAGCTCGCCCGCGGCCCCGGCAACCTCGCCCAGGCCCTCGGCATCACCCTCGACGACCTCGGCACCGACCTGCTCGCGGACCACCCCGACGGCGAGCACTTCACCGGCGTCCGGCTCGGACCCGAGCACCGCCGACGCCTCCGCATCGCCAGCGGGCCACGGGTCGGGGTGTCGAAGGCGGCCGACGTGCCCTGGCGGTTCTGGATCGAGGGCGACCCCACCGTCTCGGCGTACCGCCGCAGTCCGCGCGCACCCGCGCCACCGCCCTAGGCTTCCGCGTCGTGAGCACCGAGACCTTCGAGAACGTCACCCTCGACCCCAAGGCGAACATCTACTTCGACGGCGCCTGCGTGAGCCACTCGTTCACCCTCGCCGACGGCACGCGGAAGTCCGCCGGCGTCATCCTCCCCGCGACCCTCACCTTCAGCACCGCCGCGCCCGAGGTCATGGAGCTCAACGCCGGCACCTGCCGCGTCCGCCTCGCCGGCTCCCAGGAGTGGACCGAGTACGCCGCCGGCCAGTCCTTCAGCATCCCCGGGGACTCGTCGTTCGACATCGAGGTCATCGAGCCGGTCAGCTACGTCTGCCACTACGGGGCCTGAAGGCGCGAGCGCGTCGCCTGCGCGGCGCTTGATGGCGCGAGCGTGTCGCCTGTCGACGGAGGCCGCACGGGCGCTCGCTGCGCTCGGCCCGCGGGCGTCCGTCGACGCGCCTTCGGCGCGGGGCGCCACGCTGCCGCGCACGCAGTTGCCTTGCGTAGGTCCGGGCCCCGCTTGGCGGCAAGCCTTCTCCCGGTGGTTGAGGTGCGACGAGCGCTAGCGAGGAGCCTCGAAACCTCCGGGCCTGCGTGGCGGGTTGTGGTGGGCACAGTCGGGTGCACCGGT
>NZ_JAER01000036.1 GCF_000519005.1 Nocardioides sp. J54
TTCTTCGCGGGGGCCGCCTTCTTCGCGGGGGCCGCCTTCTTCGCGGGGGCCGCCTTCTTCGCGGGGGCCGCCTTCTTCGCGGGGGCCGCCTTCTTGGCCGGGGCCGCCTTCTTGGCCGGGGCCGCCTTCTTCGCGGGGGCCGCCTTCTTCGCGGGGGCCGCCTTCTTGGCCGGGGGCTCGCTCGCGGCGGCTGATCGGGTCGACTTCCGCGGCCTGATGAGCTTCCGGGCGGCCGAGGCGGCCTGACCGGCCAACGTCTTCTTCGCGGTGCGGGCCATGACGGACTCCTCGAGGCAGGCGACCTGCGACGGAGGTCGGCAGGCGTGCAGGGGAGGGTATCGGCTCCCGGCGACGCCTCCAAGGAGACTCACCGAATGAAACGACCGGCCGGCCCGCGAGTGCGGACCGACCGGTCGGTGCTCAGCTGGGGGTGAGCCGGGGGCTCAGCCCTCCTCCTCGCCCAGGATGGAGCGCAGCCGCTTGGGGGCCGGCGCCTCCTCGACGGGGGCCAGGGTGTCGCCCGGCGTCTGCAGGGCCTCGAGCTGCTGCGTGAAGTAGCTCTTGAGGCGCGAGCGGTACTCACGCTCGAAGGAGCGCAGCGTCTCGACCTCGGCGGAGAGCTTGTCGCGCTCCTTCTCGAGGTCGCCGAAGAGCTGGGTGCGACGCTCGGCGGTCTCGCTGTCGAGCATCTCGGCGCGGGTGCGGGCGTCGGCCTCGAGGCGGTCGGCCTTGACCTTTGCCTCGGACTCGAGCCGCTCGGCCTTGGTGCGCGCCTCGCCGACGATCTTGTCGGCCTCGTTCTTCGCGTCCTCGACGAGCTCGTCGGCGTTGCGGGTCGCGATCTCGAGCAGGCGGGCCGCCGCGTTGGAGGCCTCGGGGACCGTCTCGACGCGGATGGTCTCGACACCGCCGGCGACCGCCGGGGCCGGCGCCGCGGCGACCGGCTCGACCGGCGCGGGGACCTCGACCGGGGCCGGCTCGGGGGTCGGCTCGGGAACGGGCGCCAGCTGCGTGGGGACGTCGAACGCCGAGGAGGAGCCGGCACCCGCCTGGGCGGCCGCCAGCTTCGCGCGGAGGTCGTCGTTCTCCTGGGTCAGGCGGGCCAGCTCGGCCTCCACCTCATCCAGGAACTGGTCGACCTCGCCCATGTCGTAGCCCTCGCGCAGCCGGACCGGCGTAAAGCGCTTGTTGCTCACGTCCTCAGGCGTCAGCGGCATGACCTCACCTATCTTCGAAGTACAAGGACAAACTGTCTTCCCGAACCTTAGCGCCTGCGGGCGAGAAGCCCGCATCACCCGGCAGTTCGGACGTCACCGTTCACGGTACGCCCCACACCCTCGTGAGGGGCCCCGTTTCCGCTCAGGCGGCCAGCAGTGTGCTGCGGTTCACGCTGAGCAGGACGTAGGCGAGGATCAGCACCAGGATGAAGCTGAGGTCCAGCGCGAAGTTCCCGATCCGGATCGGCTTGATGACCTTGCGCAGCGCGTTGATCGGCGGATCGGTGGCCGAGTAGCACAGCTCGAGGAACACCAGCAGCGGCCCACGGGGCTCCCACGCCCGCGCGAACACCTGCACCCAGTCGGTGATGAAGCGCACCCACAGGAACGCGATGAAGGCGAAGAGGATGCCCTCGATGATCCAGCCGGCGATGCTCACGCCTCCAATCTATCCGGTGGCCTCTGAGGACCTGGTCCCGCCCGGGGTGCCGCCGGGACGGGGATCGTGCGGGGGTTGCGGTTTGGTCCCAAACGACGTGCGACACGCCGTACGGGCATGTCGTCTCTGCCCAATCGGCGATGTTGCGCCGGGCTCGTCCAGGCGGCCGCGCTGAGCCGACCACCTGCTTGCGGCACGGATGTCGGCACGGGCTCCGCCCGCGCCGCCACAAGCGGCCGCTTGGCTGTCGTTTGGTCCCAAACGACATGCGACACGCCGTGCGGGGTTGCAGTTCCTGCCCAATCGGTGCGACTCAGGCCTCCAAGGCGAAGACGTCATACGAACCGTGGGCTCTAGCCCACAGAACGGATGACGTCCGACTCACCGACCCGACCACAGGGACCGACCCCAAGAGCCCTACGTCCGGCTTGCCGCCAGACGGACGGTGCCATCCGCCGGAGCCAACTGCGGGCGCGGCAGCGTGGCGCCCGCGCCGAGGGCGCGTCGGCGGCAAGTGCGGGCCGAGCTTGCGAGGCCTGCGCGCAGCCCTCGACAGGCGACACGCTCGCCCCATCTCAGCAAGTCGTGCCGCCAGACGGAGGCAGGACCTACGGAAGCCAACTGCGCGGCCGGCAGCGTGGCGCCCCGCGGCGAAGCCGCGTCGCGCGAAGCCCGCGGGCCGAGCTTGCGAGTGCCCGGGCGGCGAGCGCGACAGGCGACACGCTCGGCCCAGCCAACTCAGCTCTGGTTGAAGAAGTCCCGGTCGGCGATCCGCTGCTTGTCCTCGGCCGCGACGGTGACGTTCGGCGGGGAGAGCAGGAAGACCTTGTTGGTGACCCGCTCGATGGAGCCGCGGGTGGCGAAGATCAGGCCGGCGGCGAAGTCGACGAGGCGCTTGGCGTCGGTGTCGTCCATCTCGGTGAGGTTCATGATCACCGGGATGCCGTCGCGGTACTGCTCCCCCACGGCGCGGGCGTCGTTGTAGGTCGTCGGGTGGAGGGTGGTGATCCGGGACAGCTCGGCGACCTCGGGCTGGGGCGCGACGGCCACGGGGCGGCGGCGCTCCTCCAGGTCGGCGACGGTGCCGGAAGGTACGGCGCGCACGGGACGGGCAGCGCGCGGCTCGCGGGACTCGCGAGCGGGCTCGGTGACCTCGTCGTCGTACTCGTCATAGCCGGTGTCCTCCAGCAGGCCGAGGTACTCGCCGATCCTGCGCATCGCACCGCTCATGACTGTTGCCTCCGTGATCCGTGCCCCCGGAGATCGGGGACATGTGGTGGTGTTGTGGACATTACTGGACCGCGGGCCTCGTTCCGAGGACCGCGGAGCCGACGCGCACGTGTGTCGCGCCGACGGCGATGGCCTCCTCGAGGTCACCGCTCATGCCGGCCGAGAGCCGGGTGGCCGACGGGTGGTCGGCGAGGAAGCCGGCGCGGATCTCCGCGAGCCGTCCGAAGGCGGCCGCGGGGTCCTCGCCCAGGGGTGCGACGGCCATCAGGCCGCGCAGCTCGAGGTGCGGCGCGGCAGCGACCTCGGCGGCGAGGTCGGCGAGCTGGTCGGGCGGGGCGCCGGCGCGGTGGTCGCGGCCGGGCGGGTCGAGGGAGACCTGGAGCAGGACCTCGACGGCGCGTCCGGACTCGGCGGCACCGCGGTCGAGGCGAGCGACCAGGCTGCTGCGGTCGACGGACTCGACGACGTGGGCGTAGCGGGCGACGGCGGCGGCCTTGTTGGACTGCAGCCCGCCGATGAAGTGCCAGCGCAGCGGCAGGTCGGCGCACTCGGCGGCCTTCGCCTCGGCCTCCTGGTGCCGGTTCTCGCCGACGTCGGTGACGCCGAGGGCGGCGAGCACGCGCACGTCGGAGGCGGGGAAGAACTTGGTGACCACGACGAGGTGGACGTCGTCGGGGGCGCGACCGGCGGCCTCGGCAGCCCGGGCGATGCGCTCGCGGACGGTGGCGAGGTTGGCGGCGATCTCGTCGCTGCGGGTCGTCACGGCAGCCACACCACCCCGGCCATGCGGCCGGAGGCCTGGCCGTCGCGGCGGTAGGAGTGGAAGCGGGCGTCCTCGCGGGTGCAGCCCTCGACGAGGGTGCTGGCGACGCCGGCGGCGGCGAGCTGCGCGGCGACGCCGGCGCCGAGGTCGAGCGAGGGAGTGCCCCAGGAGGTCTCGGCCCGGCTCTCGGGGACCACGGCGGCGACTTCCTCGCGCATGGCCTCGGGGACCTCGTAGCAGCGGCCGCAGATATGAGGGCCGACCCAGGCGCGGACGTCGGCGGCGCCGAGGTCGCGCATCCGCTCCACGGTGCGGGTCACGACACCGAGCTCGACGCCGCGGCGTCCGGCGTGGGCCACGCCGACGACCCCGGCACGGGGGTCGGCGAGCAGCACGGGGACGCAGTCGGCGACGCGCACGAGCAGGGCGGTACGGCGGCGCACGGTGACCAGGCCGTCGGCGGTCGGGACGTCGTCCGGCTCCTCGACCACCGCGACGGCGTCGCCGTGCACCTGGTGGGCACGGACGAGGGTGGCGTCGACCGCCTGGGCGAGCTCGCGCAGGGCGTCGGCCAGCCCCTCCCCGTCCTCGTGGAGGTCGAGGGAGGCGTCCGTGAACGCGACCTCGACCCGGGCCCCGCCAGCGGCGGGATCCGGGTCGAGGTCGTGGCTCTCACGGAAGGCGAACACGCGTCACTTCAGGAAGTCGGGCACGTCCAGGTCGTCGCCGTCGTCGAACTTCATCGGCGCGGGCTGGGTGCGCGCACCGACCGGCTGCGGGTCGGAGGGCGCCGCCGGCTCGGGCGATGCGGGACGGGCGGGACGGTCCTGGCCCTGGCTCGCCGGGGCCGACTGCGACGGGGCGGACTGGGCGGGCGCGGACTGGCTGGACTGGCTCGACGGCGCCGCCGGGCGCGAGGCCTGCTGCGGCCGGCGGATGGTGGTGTCCTCGCGGCGCTTGGGCAGGCCACCGTCGAAGCCTGCGGCGATGACGGTCACCCGGACCTCGTCGCCGAGGGCGTCGTCGATGATCGTGCCGAAGATGATGTTGGCGTCGGCGTGCACCGCGTCGGCGACCATGGCCGCGGCCTCGTTGATCTCGAAGATGCCGAGGTCGGAGCCGCCGGCGATCGAGAGCAGGACGCCGTGGGCGCCGTCGATCGAGGCCTCGAGCAGCGGGCTGCTGATCGCCATCTCGGCGGCCTGCAGCGCCCGGTCCTCGCCGCGGGCCGAGCCGATGCCCATGAGGGCGGAGCCGGCGTTGCTCATGACCGCCTTGACGTCGGCGAAGTCGACGTTGATCAGGCCGGGGGTGGTGATCAGGTCGGTGATGCCCGAGACGCCCTGGAGCAGCACCTGGTCGGCCTGCTTGAACGCGTCGAGCATCGACACGTTGCGGTCCGAGATCTGCAGGAGGCGGTCGTTGGGGATGACGATGAGGGTGTCGACCTCCTCGCGGAGCCGCTCGATGCCCTCGTCGGCGGACTTCTTGCGGCGGGCGCCCTCGAAGGTGAACGGACGGGTCACCACACCGATGGTCAGCGCGCCGAGCGAGCGGGCGATCCGGGCGACGACGGGCGCGCCGCCGGTGCCGGTGCCGCCACCCTCGCCCGCGGTCACGAAGACCATGTCGGCGCCCTTGAGCACCTCCTCGATCTCCTCCGCGTGGTCCTCGGCGGCCTTGCCGCCCACGTCGGGGTTCGCACCCGCACCGAGGCCGCGGGTGAGCTCGCGCCCGATGTCGAGCTTCACGTCGGCGTCGCTCATCAGCAGCGCCTGCGCGTCGGTGTTGATGGCGATGAACTCGACGCCCTTGAGGCCGACCTCGATCATGCGGTTGACGGCGTTCACGCCGCCGCCGCCGATGCCGACGACCTTGATGATGGCCAGGTAGTTCTGTGCAGCTGCCACGGCGGCTTCACCTCTCCGGTGTGGTCCGTACGTTGTCTGTGTCCGTTCACCGACGATCGGCGGCCGGACCGCTTCCCCGTGGCCGACCGGCGTGTCGCACAACCCTTACCCTCAACCTGAGGGTTATAGTTATGTCAACCTCGTCGTGATGAAGACAGTAGGGACGCCACGTCCCCGCATCGCGCAGACACGCCGCACCGGCGTGCGTCGATGTTGCGTGATGTTCCGTGATGTCGCCGACCGCCGGCACCGTGCCGCCCCGAGGGCGGCCGGCTCACTTCGTCGTTGGCGCGCCGGGCACGGAGACGTCGTACGTCGACGCCTGGCGCTCGAGGAGCTGGAGCAGCACCGCGGCCTTGTCCTCCGACTGCTCCGCACTCCCCCACTTGACCAGCCGGTCGTCGCGCAGGTGCAGCAGGATCTCGTCGACGGTGCGGACCTCGACGTAGCTGAC
The DNA here is from genome assembly GCF_000519005.1 of Nocardioides sp. J54. GTDB lineage: Bacteria > Actinomycetota > Actinomycetes > Propionibacteriales > Nocardioidaceae > Nocardioides. The sequence continues at coordinate 6,014 of NZ_JAER01000036.1, forward strand.
CATCGACGACACGTCGCCGTCGAGCGCCGCGACGACCGCCGCCCCCTCGCGCAGGGCGTTCTGGTCGGCGCCGCTGCCGACGCGCACGCGCGGCAGGCCGTCGCGGGCACGCGGCGGCGCCGGGAAGGAGGTGCCCTCGGCGTCGAGCGCGACCACCCGGTCGCCGAGGTCGAGGAGGGCGACGGGGGTCCGCTCGGTGACCTCGATCCGCACGTCGTGCGGCCACTGGCGCGAGACGTCGACCTCCTTGACCGCGGCGAGCGCCTTGACCCGCTTCTCGATCGCCTCGAGGTCGACGCGGACCAGCGGACCGCCGGTCGGCACCTCGGCCGCGGCCAGCACCTTCGCGTCGCTGACCAGGTCGTTGCCGACCAGCTCGACGCCCTCGGTGCGCAGCCACGAGGAGAAGTAGAGGGCGTAGACGCCCAGCCCGACGAGCAGCACCGCGAGGCTGGCGGCGAGCACGTAGCGCCAGGTGAGCCAGCGCCGGGCCCGCTGGCGGCGGGCGAACGCCCGGCGCGCCCGCTGCTGGGCCTTCTCGTGCCCGGTCGCGGCGGCGCGCCCCCCGCGCAGGCTAGGCACCGCTCCCCCCGAGGAGCGCCACCAGCTCGGGCGCCAGCGCAGTCACGTCACCGGCACCGAGGGTGAGCACGAGGTCCCCGGGACGGGCGATCCCCGCCAGCGTGGGTACGACGTCCGCGCGGTCGGGCACGAAGCGGACCCGCTCGGCCGGCAGCGGCACGGCGCCGGCCACCAGCGCGCCGGTGACCTCGGGGTCGGAGTCCTCCCGGGCGACGTAGACGTCCATCAGCACGACCTCGTCGGCCGCACCGAGCTCGTGGCCCATCTGGGTGCCGAAGATGCGGGTGCGCGAGACGAGGTGCGGCTGGAAGCACACGACGAGCCGCCCGCCGGGCCCCACGAGCGAGCGGGCGGCCTCGAGGTCGCCGCGGATCTCGCTGGGGTGGTGGGCGTAGGAGTCGTAGACCCGGATGGCACGATCGGCCGCGCCAACCGTTCCGACCAGCTCCATCCGCCGCTTGGCGCCCTGGTGGCGGGCCAGGCCGCGCACCAGCGCGGCCGGGTCGGCGCCGAGCTCGAGCCCGACGGCCAGCGCGAGGAGGGCGTCGACGGCGTAGTGGCGGCCGGGCACGGCGAGCTCGACCTCGCCGAGGTCGACGCCGCGGGCCTCGACGCGGAAGCGGGTGCGACCGCCCTCGACCACGAGGTCGTGGCCGCGCACCTGCGCACCGTCGGCGAAGGCGGCGGTGACGTCGGCGAGGTCGGCGCGCTCGGTGACGGTCACCCGGGCCCGCCGGGCGAACTCGGCGAAGGCTGCCTCGTAGGCCTCCTCGGTGCCCCAGTGGTCGAGGTGGTCGGCGTCGACGTTGGTGATGGCGGCGACGTCGGGGGTGTAGACGAGGAAGGCACCGTCGGACTCGTCGGCCTCGACGACGGCGACGTCACCGCTGCCGAGGCGGGCGTTGGTGCCGAGGCTGGCCACCTCGGCACCGATCGCGAAGGTCGGGTCCAGCCCGGCCTCCTGCAGGGCGACGGTGAGCATCGCGGTCGTGGTGGTCTTGCCGTGGGTGCCGGCGACGGCGACCACGCGCTTGCCGATCAGGACCGACTGCAGGCCGGCCGAGCGCGGCCACAGGCGCAGGCCGCGGCGGGTGGCCTCGGCGATCTCCGGGTTGTCCTCGCGGGCGGCCGTCGTCGCCACCACGGTGTCGACGCCGTCGAGGTGGGCGGCGTCGTGGCCCACGTGGACGGTGATGCCCTCCTCGCGCAGGGCGCGCACGACCGGCGAGTCGTTGGCGTCGCTGCCGCTGACGACCACGCCCGAGGCGTGCATGAGGCGGGCGATGCCGGACAGGCCCGCGCCGCCGATGCCGACGAGGTGGACGTGGCCGAGCTGGTCGGCGGGGAGGATCTCGTCCGGGACGGGGATCTTCACCGGGCGACGTCCTGGATGATCCGGGCCAGGCGCTCGTCGGCGTCGCGGGGCACGAGGTGCGCGGCGGCCGCGCCCATGGAGGCGAGCCGCGCCGGGTCCGCGACCAGCGACGGGATCGTCTCGGCGACGTAGTCGGCGGTGAAGTCGACGTCCTCGACCAGCAGCGCTCCCCCGGCGTCGACGACCGGGCGGGCGTTGAGGGCCTGCTCCCCGTTGCCGATCGGGAGCGGCACGAAAACGGCGGGCACGCCGGAGGCGGAGGCCTCGACGACGCTGGAGGCGCCGGAGCGGCACACCATGACGTCGGCGGCGGCCAGCGCGAGGTCCATCCGCTCGACGAACGGCAGCACGACGTAGGGCACGCCGCTGGGCAGCGGCTCGGACCAGCTCGGGTCGCTGGCTCCGTTGGGGCCGACCACGTGCAGCACCTGCACGCCGGCGGCGGCCAGCGCGGGGGCAGCACCGCTGACGGCCTGGTTGAGGCGGCGCGCGCCCTGGGAGCCGCCGGTGACGACCAGGGTCGGCCGGTCCTGCTCGAGGCCGAAGAAGGCCCGGGCCTCCGCGCGCAGCGCCTCGCGGTCGAGGGTCGCGATCATCCGGCGGATCGGCAGGCCGACGTACTCGGCGCCGCGCAGCGGCGTGTCCGGGAAGCTGACCGCGACGCGGGTGGCGACGCGGGCGCCGAACTTGTTCGCGATGCCGGGCAGGGCGTTCTGCTCGTGCACCACGAGCGGGAGCTTGCGGCGCCGGGCGGCGACGTAGGCCGGCATCGAGACGTAGCCGCCGTAGCCGACGACGACGTCGGGGCGGACCTCGTCGATCACGTCCAGCGCGGCCTTGACCGCGGCCCGGAGCCGGGCGGGGACCATGGCGAGGTCCTTGCCGGGCTTGCGGGGCAGCGGGACCGGCGGCACGAGCCGCAGCGGGTAGCCGGCCTCGGGGATGACCTTGTTCTCCAGGCCCCGGGGCGTGCCGAGGCAGGTGACCTCCACCCCCGGGTCGAGGCGACGCAGGGCATCTGCGGTCGCGAGCAGTGGCGAGGTGTGCCCCGCCGTTCCCCCACCGGCCAACAAGACTCGCACGTGGCCAACCTACCGGCGGGCGGAGAGCCCGGCCGACCGGGCCCGCCGGCGCTGCGCGAGGGCACGGGCGGCCGCCGGCTCGCGGCGCGCGAAGCCGATCACCAGGCCGAGCGCGGCGAGGGTCGGCAGCAGGCTGGAGCCGCCGTAGGACACGAGCGGGAGCGGGATGCCGATGACGGGCAGCAGGGCGAGCACCATGCCGACGTTGATCATCATCTGGCCGAGCAGCCACACCACGATGCCGAAGGAGCAGTAGCGGACGAAGGGGTCCTTCGTCTCCTTCGCGACGCGGGTCCCGGCATAGGCGAGGACGAGGAAGAGGGCGACCACCAGCAGGGTGCCGACCAGGCCGAGCTCCTCGCCGAGCACCGCGAAGATGAAGTCGGTGTGCGCCTCGGGCAGCTGGCCCCACTTCTGCTGGCTGGCGCCGATGCCCTCCCCGAAGACGCCGCCGCTGGCCATGGCGTAGAGCCCGTGGGCGGGCTGCCAGCCCGTGCCGAGGTAGTCCTTGAACGGGTCGGCGAAGTTGTAGATGCGGGCCAGCCGCTCGCCGTCGGTGGCGGCGAGGCCGAGCGCGAGCACGCTGACGCCGGAGAACGCGAGCGCGAAGAGCTTGCCCGGGGCGCCGACGACCCACAGCATCGCGACCAGCAGGGCGAAGAAGACCAGCGCGGTGCCGAGGTCGCGCCCGACCACGACCAGGGCCGTGGCCAGCACCATGCCGGGCACGACGGGCACCAGCATCTGGTGCAGGTTGCCGAGGCGGCGCTCCTTGTTGGCGTAGATGTGGCTGGCCCAGATGATCAGCGACAGCTTCGCGATCTCCGAGGGCTGGATCTGCACGACGCCGAGGTCGAGCCAGTTCTTGTTGCCGTTGACCTCGACGCCGACCTTGGCGGTCAGCGCGAGCAGCAGCAGCGAGATGGAGAACGCCGGGTAGGTCAGCGCGCGCACCCAGCGCAGCGACACCCGCGACGCCAGGAAGGCGCACGGCACGCCGAGCAGGACCCACATCAGCTGGCGTCGTACGACGGTGTAGGAGTCGCCCGTCTCGCGGTAGGCGTAGACGCTGGAGGCGCTCAGCACCATGATCAGGCCGATGGTGAGCAGCAGCGCGGTCGCGCCGAGCAGCAGGTAGTAGGTCGTCAGCGGCCGGTCGAGGGCGTCCTTGACCGCGGCGGTCCAGCCGGACCGGCGTGCCGACGGGCGCCGGAGGAACGGGCGCGAGGGGAGGCGCTGGCGGAGGTGGAAGCGGAGCTTCTCGGGGTTCGCGGTGGTGATGACCCGTCCCCTCTCCTGCCCGCCAGCTCGCTAGCTCTCGCCGATGTAGTCCCGCACCGCCTCGGCGAACGCGTCGCCGCGAGCGGCGTAGTCGGAGAACTGGTCCATCGACGCGCATCCCGGCGCCAGCAGCACGGTGTCGCCCGCCCGGGCGACCTCGGCCGCTGCCGCGACGACGCGCCTCATCCGGTCGTCACCGACTACGTCCCCAGTGTCGGGGCTGTCGACGTCGATCACCGGCACATCGGGAGCGTGTCGCGAAAGCGCCTGGCGGATCACGTCACGGTCCCGGCCGATGAGGACGACGGCCCGCAGCCGGTCCCCCACCTGCCGGACCAGGTCGTCGAAGCTGGCCCCCTTGGCGAGGCCCCCGGCGACCCACACGACCGGGGCGAACGCGGCGAGCGAGGACGCGGCGGCGTGCGGGTTGGTCGCCTTGGAGTCGTCGACCCAGGTGATGCCGGCGTGCTCGGCCACGACCGCGATCCGGTGGCCGTCGGGCTGGAAGGAGCGCAGCCCGTCGCGGACCGCGGCCTGGCTCACGCCGTGCGCGCGGGCGAGCGCTGCGGCAGCGAGGGCGTTGGCGATGAAGTGCGGGGCGCGGGAGGCCAGGTCGTCCAGCGTGCACAGCTCGGCCGCGCTGGTGGCGCGCTCCTCGATGAACGCGCGGTCGACGAGGATCTCGTCGACGACGCCGAGCATGCCGGGGCCGGGGACGCCGAGGGTGAAGCCGATCGCCCGGGCTCCCTCGACCACGTCGGCGTCACGGACCAGCTGCTCGGTGGCGGGGTCCGCGACGTTGTAGACGCAGGCCCGCTCCACGCCCTCGTAGATCCGGCCCTTGTCGGCGGCGTAGTCCTGCATGGCCGACTGGCCGGCGTACCAGTCGAGGTGGTCCTCGGCGACGTTGAGCACCGCGGCGCTCTCGGCGGCCATGGTCTCGACGTAGTGCAGCTGGAAGCTGGAGAGCTCGACAGCGATGACGTCGTAGGGCTCGGGGTCCATGACCGCCTCGGTCAGCGGCAGGCCGACGTTGCCGGCGGCGACGCTGCGCAGTCCGGCGGCACGCAGGATGCTGACGAGCATCTGCACCGTGGTGGTCTTGCCGTTGGTGCCGGTGATGCACAGCCACGGCGCCGGGTGCTCGGGGTCGCGCAGCCGCCAGGCCAGCTCGACCTCGCCCCACACCGGGACGCCGCGCTCGCGGGCGGTGGTGATGATCGGGGCGTCGGGCCGGAAGCCGGGCGAGACGACGAGCAGGTCGACGTCGTCGGGCAGGACCCCGGTCGCGCCCTCGTGGACGTCGATGCGGGCGCCGAGGACCTGCAGCAGCTCGGCGCGCTCCTGGATCGACGCGCTGGCCGACTCCGCGACGGCGTGCACGTCGGCACCGAGGTGGAGCAGGTTGTCGACCGCGGCGGCGCCGCTGGTGCCGAACCCCGCGACGACGGCGCGTACGCCGGCCCACGAGTCGCGCCGGCCGAGGCTGGTCGGGTCCGGGCGGGTATCGCTCACAGCCGCGACACCCACTCGGCGTAGAAGATGCCCAGGCCGGTCGCGACGAACAGGCCGGTGATGATCCAGAACCGGATCACGACCGTGACCTGCTCCCACCCGAGCATCTCGAAGTGGTGGTGGATGGGTGCCATCCGGAAGATCCGCTTGCCCTTGCTGAGCTTGAAGAAGCCGACCTGCATCATCACCGAGACCGTCTCGAGGACGAACAGGCCGCCGAGGATGACCAGGAGCAGCTCGGTGCGGGTCAGGATCGCGAAGCCGGCCAGCGCGCTGCCGAGCGCCAGCGAGCCGGTGTCGCCCATGAAGATCTTGGCCGGCGAGGCGTTCCACCACAGGAAGCCGAAGCAGGCGCCGGTGATCGCGGCGGCGATGATCGCCAGGTCGAGCGGGTCGCGGACGTTGTAGCAGCTCGCGCTCGGCTCGGCCTGGCAGAACTGGTTGTTCTGCCAGATGTTCACCAGCGTGTAGGCGCCGAAGACCATCACCGAGGCGCCGGCCGCGAGGCCGTCGAGCCCGTCGGTGAGGTTGACGGCGTTGCTGAACCCGGCGACGAACAGCCAGATCAGCAGGATGGCCAGGATCGTGGGCAGCACGAACCAGTCGAGCTCGCGGAGGAAGGAGACCTTCTCGCTCGCGGGCGTGCGGCCGTTCTCGTCCTCCAGCATCGGCGAGAGCGCCAGCCAGCCGAAGACCAGCGCGATCACGGTCTGGCCGGCCATCTTCGCCTTGCTGCGCAGGCCGAGGCTGCGCTGCTTGGAGATCTTGATGAAGTCGTCGAGGAAGCCGACCAGGCCCATCCCGACGAACAGGAAGAGCAGCAGCAGCGCCGAGGCGCTCGGCGTGGTCAGGGTGATGAGCTTCGCCGAGAAGTAGGCGATGACCGCGGCGAGGATGATGACGACGCCGCCCATGGTGGGCGTGCCGCGCTTGGTGTGGTGGCTGGTGGGACCGTCGTCGCGGATCTCCTGGCCGTAGCCCCAGTTGGTGAACAGGGTGATCACGACGCGGGTCCCGAGCAGGGAGATCAGCAACGCGATGCCGCCCCCGAGCAGGATGGCTCTCATGGCGTCGTACCCTCCAGGACCTGGTCCGCAACCCATTCCAGCGCCGCCCCGCGCGACGCCTTGACGAGGACGACGTCCTCCGCCCCGGCATTCTGCCGCAACCACGCCACGGCTTCCTCACGGCCCGCCGTGAGGACCACCTCACACCCCCTTCCGGGGCTGCTGGCGCCCTCCCCGATCCCGCGGGCGGCCTCGCCCACCACGACGACCACGTCGACGCCCAGCCGGGCGGCGTCGGCGCCCACGGCGCGGTGGCCGGCGTCGTGCTCGGCGCCGAGCTCCTTCATCTCCCCCAGCACCGCGACGGTACGACGGCCGCGGGACCCGCCGATCGCGGTGAGCGCCTCGAGGGCGGCCCGCATGGACTCGGGGTTGGCGTTGTAGGAGTCGTTGACCACGACGAGGCCGTCGGGCCGCTCGGAGACCTCCATCCGCCAGGGGGACGCGGCGGCCGCGCCGCCGAGCGCGCCGGCCACCTCGGCCAGGTCGAACCCGGCGGCCATCGCCATCGCAGCGGCCGCGGCGGCGTTCTGGACCTGGTGGAGGCCGGTCTGCAGCAGCTGGACGGGGGCAGAGGCCCCGTCGCGCTCGAGCACGAAGCCGGGACGGCCCAGGTCGTCGAGCTCGACGGCGCTCCACCGCAGCGTGCCGGCGGTGCCGAAGGTGACCACCCGGGCAGCGGTGCGCGACTCCATCGCGGCGACGAGCGGGTCGTCGGCGTTCAGCACGGCGGTGCCGTCCTCGCCGAGCGCCTCGACGATCTCGCCCTTGGCGCGCGCGATCTGCTCCTGACCGCCGAACTCCCCCACGTGGGCGGTGCCGACGTTGAGGACGGCCGCGACCTGCGGCGGGGCGATCCCGCACAGGTAGGCGATGTGGCCGATGCCGCGGGCACCCATCTCGACGACGAGGTGGCGGGTCGCGGGGCCCGCGCGGAGCACGGTCAGCGGCACGCCGAGCTCGTTGTTGTTGTTGGCGGTCGTCGCGACGACCGCGTCCTCGCCGGCGAGCGTGCGCAGCACGGCGGCGAGGTAGTCCTTCGTGCCGGTCTTGCCCTGGGAGCCGGTCATCGCGTGCACGGTGACGTCGAGGCGGTCCACGACGTGGCGGGCGAGCCGGCCGAGGGCGACGACGGGGTCCTCGACCACGACGGTCGGGCGTGCCGTGGGGCGGCTGCCGAGCACGGCGTGCGCGCCGTCGGCGTACTCGTGGCCGTCGACGCGCTCGCCGACGATCGCGACGAAGAGCCCGTCCGCGACCGGCGAGCGGCTGTCGAGGTAGGCGTGGCCCGAGACGACGACGTCGTCCCCGCGCAGGGTGCCGCCGACGACGTCGGCGACCTCGGAGAGCCGCAGCGGGATCATCGCGCTCCCCCGCTGCCCGCCGCGTCCAGGGACGCGAGCACCTCGCGCACCACCTCGCGGTCGTCGAAGGGGTGCACCACGCCGTCGACCTCCTGCCCGGTCTCGTGGCCCTTGCCGGCGACCACGACCACGTCGCCGGGGCCGGCGCGGCCGATCGCCTCCGCGATGGCGGTACGACGGTCGCCGACCTCCTGCACCTCGGCGGACCCGTCGCGGGCGCCGGCCAGCACCTCGGCCCGGATGGTCGCGGGGTCCTCGGAGCGGGGGTTGTCGTCGGTCACCACGACCACGTCGGCCAGGCGGGCGGCGATCTCGCCCATGACCGGGCGCTTGCCGCGGTCGCGGTCGCCGCCGGCGCCGATGACGACGACCAGCCGGCCGCGGGTGACCGGGCGCAGCGTGCGCAGCACCGCCTCGACGGCGTCGGGCTTGTGGGCGTAGTCGACGACGACGGTGAGGTCGCGCCCGGTGGGCACCCGCTCCAGCCGGCCGGGCACCCCGCCGGAGGCGGCGATGCCGTCGGCGACCGCCTGCGGGTCCAGCCCGGCCTCGGCCGCCGCGGCCACGGCCGCGAGCGCGTTGGCGACGTTGAAGTCGCCGGGCAGCGGCACCGCGGCGCTGACCCGGACGCCGTCGGGCCCGGCCACGGTGAACCGGGAGCCGTCGGCACCGAGCTCGACGTCGAGCGCCCGCCAGTCCGGGTCCCCGGTGAGGCCGTAGGTGCGCACGGGGATGGGGGCCTCGCGGGCGAGGCGGCGGCCGTGCTCGTCGTCGGTGCAGACCAGGCCGCGGGCGGCGTGCTCCGGGGTGAAGAGGCTGGCCTTGGCGGCGAAGTACTCCTCCACGTCGGCGTGGAAGTCGAGGTGGTCGCGGCCGAGGTTGGTGAACACGGCGACGTCGAAGCGCACCCCGTCGACGCGGCCCATCACCAGGGCGTGGCTCGAGACCTCCATGGCGCAGGCCGTGACGTCGAGCTCGCGCATCCGGGCGAACAGGCCGTGCAGGTCGGGCGCCTCCGGGGTGGTCAGCGAGGTCTTCACCTCCTCGCCGGCGATGCGGGTGCCGACCGTGCCGACCACGGCGCTGCGCACGCCGGCGGCGAGCAGGCCGCCGTCGAGCAGCCGGGTGACCGTGGTCTTGCCCTGGGTGCCGGTGACGCCGATGGTGCGCAGCGCGTCGGCGGGCCGGCCGTAGACCAGGGCCGCCACGTCGCCGAGCACGGCACGGGGGTCGTCGACGACGAGCACCGGCACGCCGTGGCCGGACGCCGCCTCGCGGCCCGTCGGGTCGGTCAGCACCGCGACGGCCCCGGCCTCGACGGCCTGCCCGGTGAACGCGGCGCCGTGCGCCCGGGAGCCGGGCAGCGCGGCGTACAGGTCCCCGGCCGCGACGCGGCGGGAGTCGAGGGTGACCCCCTGCACGGCCACGTCGGGGTCGGCGGCGGGGACCGCGGTGCCGTCGGGGTGGTCCGGGGCCGGGCCCAGTGCGCGGGCGACGTCGGCGAGCGGCGTCTGGTGCGGGTGGGCGGGCCGGGTGGGCAGGCTCACCACTCGACCGGGGTCTGGTTGGGCTTGCCGCCGGTCGGCGGGACTCCGTAGCGGCGCAACGTGTAGCTCATCAGCTTCGAGAATGCCGGACCGGCCACGCTGCCACCACCACTGCCCGCCCGCGGGCTGTGCACGACGACGTATATCGTGAACCGCGGGTCGTCCGCGGGGGCGAAGCCGGCGAAGGAGACGGTCGTGCTGCCGTCGTAGGTGCCGTCCTCGCCGACGCGCTGCGCGGTGCCGGTCTTGCCGGCGACGCGGTAGCCCGGGACGGCCGCGCCGGGCGCGACGCCTTCCTCCGGGTCCAGCACCCGCTCCATCATCAGCATCGTCTCGCGGGCGGCGTCGGCGCTGATGACGCGGGTCGTGGCGGCCTGGTCGCTGCCGACCTGCTGGCCCTTGTCGGTGGTGGCCGCGCCCTGCACGAGCGAGGGAGCGATCCGCACCCCGCCGTTGGCGATCGTGTTGACCGCGGCTGCCATCTGCACGGCGTTGACCGACAGCGACTGGCCGAAGGCGATGCGGTCCCCGACCTGCGAGGTCCACGCCGCACCCTTGGGCACGATGCCGTTGGTCTCGCCGCCGAGGCCGATGTCGGTGCGCTGGCCGAGGCCGAACGCGGTGAGGTAGCGCCGCAGCGCGCCGCGGCGGAACTGGTCGGCGGCGAGCACGGTGCCGACGTTGGAGGACTTGGCGAGGATGCCGGCGAGGGTGAGCCGCAGCGTGCCGTGGTCCCAGTAGTCGCCGATCGGGCGGTCCTGGCGGTAGAGCTTGCCCGGCACGCGGAACTTCTGCTCCTTGAACGCCAGGCCGGCGTCGACGAGCGAGCTGATGGTGAGCACCTTCTCGACCGAGCCGGGCTCGTAGACGTCGGTGAGGGCGGAGGACTTGTAGAGGCCCTCGTCGTAGCGGTACGGGTCGGAGGCGTCGTACGTCGGGTAGTCGGCGAGCGCGAGCAGCTGGCCGGTCCGGCTGTCCATCACCACCGCGATGCCGGACTGGCCGGCGGCGCGGGTGACGGTCTGCTGGAGGATCCGCTGCGTGTAGAACTGCAGGTCGCGGTCGATGGTCAGCCTGAGGTCGCGGCCGTCGACGGCCGGGGTGACGGTCTTGTCGCCGAGCGGGATCTGGTTGCCCGCGCCGACCTCGTAGGTCGCCTCGCCGTCCTTGCCGGACAGCCAGCTGTTGAACGACGTCTCGAGGCCGGCCAGCGCCTGGGCGGAGCCGTCGTCCCTGGGGGTGCCGAGGAAGCCGAGCAGGTTGGCCGCGACGTCGTCGTTGGGGTAGATCCGCAGCGGGTCGCGCTCGGTGGAGAGCCCCGCGAACGGCCGACCGTCGTCGTCGGTGAACTTCTTGCGGACGTCGGCGACGACCTTCTGCGCCTTGCTCGCGGGCACCTGGCGGGCGACGTACTGGAACCGGCTGCCCTCGACGCGCAGCCGCTCGAGCGTCTGGAAGTAGTCGACGCCGAGGCGGCGCGCCAGCATGGTGGCGAGCTCGGGCGCGACCTTCTTCGTCACGGCCGGGTCGGCGATGATCATCCGCCCGTCGACGGTCTCGGCGAGCGCCTCGCCGTTGCGGTCGAGGATCTCGCCGCGGGTGGCGGGCAGCACGACGGTGGCCCGGCCCTCCCGGGCGGCCATCTGGGCGTAGGAGCCGGGGTCGATGGCCTGCAGCTGGACCAGGCGGCCGGCGAAGACCGAGAGCACGATCGCGATCAGCAGGAAGCCGATCTGCATGCGCAGCCTCGAGGAGCCGCGCCGGATGCCTTTCCCGCGGCGGTTGCGGAGGGTGCTGCTGGGTCGGCTCAACGCTCTCGTCCTGCTCGGTGGCGGGGACGACGTCCCCCGGTCACCCCGACCCTAGGCGGAACGCTCACCGATCTCCGGTGGGCGCGCCGTCGCCGTTGCGCTTCGGCGTGCGCTCCGTGCGCTGGGGGGTGCGGTCGGTGCGGACGGTGCGGTCGGTGCGGTCGGTGCGGCTGCCCGCGGCGACCTTCACGTCGGCGGGGCGCCGCAGCTGGGCCGGCTTCTTCGGGCCGGGCATGTGCAGCGGGAGGGCGTCGTCGCCGGAGGCGGGCACGGGGTCGCCGGTGATCCGGCCGGTCGTCAGGTCGAGGATGCCGGCCGGGGTCGAGGGGATGACCATGCCCATCTCCTGGGCGAGGCGGGCCAGCCGCTGGGGCTCGCGCAGCGACTGGATGTCCATCTCCAGCGCCTCCTGCTGGGCGCCGAGGTCGGTCGCCTGGCCCTGCAGCGCGGTCGCCCGGAAGGAGGCCTGCTGCATGGACGTGTTGAAGAGCAGCAGGCCGACCACGCCGGCGAGCAGGATGACGCTGACGAAGGCGACGAAGGGCACTCGCGGGGCGCGGGTGCGCCGGGGCCGCGGCACGACGGTGAGCCGGGCCCGCTCGAGGGCGGCCTGCGCGACCCGGGGAGCGACGGACTGCAGGCGACGGACCTGTGCTGCGGTGGAGGACATCAGACGGCTCCCTTGCCCTGAGTGCTGCTGGACCTGCTCGACGGACGGATGCGCTCGACGGCGCGGAGGCGGACCGAGGCGGCGCGAGGGTTCTCCTCGACCTCCTCGGGGGTGGCCTGCTCGGCCCCGCGGGTGACCAGCCGGTACGACGGCTCGGCCCCCTCCGGCACGAACGGCAGGTCGTCGGGGACGTCGAGCTTCGTGGCGTCGGCGAAGACGCGCTTGACCAGCCGGTCCTCCAGGGAGTGGTAGGACTCGACGACCACGCGGCCGCCGAGCCCGATCACGTCGACCGCCGCCGGCATCGCCCGGCGCAGCACCCCGAGCTCGTCGTTGACCTCCATGCGCAGGGCCTGGAAGGTGCGCTTGGCGGGGTGTCCGCCGGTGCGGCGGGCGGGGGCCGGGATGACGTCGTACAGCAGCTCGACGAGGCGGCCCGAGGTGGTGAACGGCTCCCGGGCCCGCTCGCGGACGACGGCGTCGGCGATGCGGCGCGCCATCTTCTCCTCGCCGTACTCCCGGAGCACCCGGGCGAGCTCGGGGGCGCTGTAGGTGTTGAGGACGTCGGCGGCGGTGGGGCCGGTGCTGCCCATCCGCATGTCGAGCGGGGCGTCGACGGCGTAGGCGAAGCCGCGCTCGGGCAGGTCGAGCTGCATGGAGGAGACGCCGAGATCGAACAGGACGGCGTCGACCTCGTCGAGGCCCTGGTCGGCGACGACGTCGGCGATCTCGTCGTAGACCGCGAGGACGCCGGTGAACCGGTCGCCGTACGGCGCCAGCCGCTCGCGGCTCATCGCGAGCGCCTGCGGGTCGCGGTCGATGCCGATCACCCGGGCGTGCGGGCAGCGCTCGAGGACGGCCTCGGTGTGGCCGCCCAGGCCGAGGGTGCAGTCGACCATGACGGTCTGCTCGTCGTCGGCGATGCCGTCGCGCTCGAGCGCGGGCGCGAGGAGGGAGACGACCCGGTCCAGCAGGACGGGGACGTGGCGCGGGCTGGCCATGGCCGCCTCAGCGCCCCGACCCGGAGGCCAGGTGGGTGAGCACGAGCAGCAGGGCGCAGCCGACCGAGACGGCCGCGGAGAAGGCCATGAGGAGCAGCACCTCGCGTGCCTGCTCCCGCACGCGCGGCGGCCGCGAGCCGGAGACCTCCGGTGCGTGCGTCCGCATCACGCTCATGGCTTCGACCCTTCGACCCGGTGTGGAACTGCTGTTGTGCGGTGGTGGCTGTGAAATCGCGCGGATCCGCAGAGCCAGGTCCCTGCCCGCTCCCCTGCCCGGGTTGTTCGGGTGCCGTCTGGTGCCGGGGAAGGTGCCCCAGAAGGCCGGGTGACTGACCCCCTCCGGTCGCGGGTGCCGCCTGGTGCCGGGGAAGGTGCCCCAGGAGGCGCGACGTCGGGTGGTCGGGGTAGCGGGAGCGGGCTGAGACCTCGTCCTGCGGATCCGCTGTTGAGTTGTCAGTGGTTGTCGGTGGCTGCCAGTGGTGGCTGGTGGCCGCCGGTGCTGCTAGTCGTCGTCCTCGTCGAGCTCGGCGAACTCGTCCAGCGCCTCGGCCTGGAACTCGCGCCAGGCGGCGGGGCTCCAGATCTCGAGCCGGTCCCGGACCCCGATCACGACCACGTCGCGCTCGAGGCCGGCGTACTCCCGGAGGTGTGCAGGGATGGAGATCCGGCCCTGCTTGTCGGGGGTGCTCTCGTCACCACCGGCGAACAGCACCCGGGCGTAGCGCCGGGCGGCCTTGTTGGTCATCGGCCGCGCGGCTGCCCGCTCGGCCTCCTCGGCGAAGACATCGGGCGGCCACACGACCAGGCACTTGTCCTGTCCCTGTGTGACCACGACGCCCTCCGCCAGCCGATCCCTGAACTTCGCCGGGAGGAAGAGGCGGCCCTTGTCGTCGAGCTTCGGGGTGTACGTGCCCATGAAGAGCATCGGGCCACCCCCAGCCGTCCCACTGGACTCCGCCGTTCCTCCACTTTCCACCACAGTACCCCACTTTCCCCCACCGTCAACCACCAACGCCCCACTTCGCGGGGGGATTGGCTCCCCCGCGTCCCGGAAACCCGCAGGTCAGCGCAGGTCGGCGCAGGCCAGGCCCCGTGGAGCGGTGGTGGAGCGGAGTGGAGCGGGTGGTGGGGGACGGTGGGGCGACCGGTCCCGGAGCCGCTGTCGCGGAGTGGCCCCGCTCCTCCCACCTGCGCCGTAGGGTTGGTCCACCGAGGGAGAGCACGACGAGGAGTAGCCGTGGAGACGCCGACCAGCCCACCGATGAGCCCGCCGCCGGCACCGCCGTCCGCGGGCGCCGCGACCGGCGCCACCACCGGCACCGACCTCACCACCGACGTCGACGCCGTCGCCCGGGTGGCCGCCCGGGTCCGCGCCAACGTCGAGAAGGTCATCGAGGGCAAGGGCGACGTGGTGGGGGCCGCGATCGTCGTGCTGCTCGCCGAGGGCCACCTGCTCATCGAGGACGTCCCCGGCGTCGGCAAGACCATGCTCGCCAAGGCCCTGGCCCGCAGCATCGACTCGACCGTGCGGCGCATCCAGTTCACGCCCGACCTGCTGCCGTCGGACATCACCGGCGTCTCGGTCTTCGACCAGTCGACGCGGACCTTCGAGTTCCGCCCCGGCGGCGTCTTCGCCAACGTCGTCATCGGCGACGAGATCAACCGCGCCTCCCCGAAGACGCAGTCGGCGCTGCTCGAGTGCATGGCCGAGCGCCAGGTCACCGTCGACAACGTGACCTACCAGCTCGAGTCGCCGTTCATGGTCATCGCGACGCAGAACCCGGTCGAGATGGAGGGCACCTACCCGCTGCCCGAGGCGCAGCGCGACCGCTTCCTCGCCCGGGTGTCCATCGGCTACCCCGTGCCGGCCGCCGAGATCGCGATGCTCTCCAGCCACGGCACGGTCAGCCCGCTCGACGACCTCGAGCCGGTGACCGACAGCGCCGAGGTCCGCAAGCTCTGCGAGATCGTGTCCCGGGTCCACGTCTCCGACGCGGTCCAGCGGTACGCCGTCGCGCTCACCTCCGCCACCCGCAACCACCCCGAGCTGCTGCTCGGCGCCTCGCCTCGCGCCACCTTGCACCTGGTCCGGGCGGCCAAGGCCCGCGCGGCCCTGCAGCGCCGCGACTACGTCCTGCCCGACGACGTCCGCGCGCTGCTGCCGATGGTGCTCGCCCACCGCCTGCTGCCGAGCGCCGAGGCGGCCGTCGGCGGCCGCGACGCGGCCGCCATCCTCGACGGGATCGCCGCCCAGGTCCCGGTCCCCGACCCCTCCGCCTGACCGACCCGGCTCCCCCACGATGCCGCGCCCCTCGCTCTCCTCGCTGACCCTCCGGGGCCGGGCGTTCCTCGCCGCCGGGGTCACCGCGATCGTGTGCGCGGTCGTGTTCGGGCAGCCTGCGCTGACCCGCGTCGGCGTCCTCGTGCTCGCGCTCCCCGTCGTCGCCGCGCTCTTCGTCAGCCGCCGCAAGCACGACCCGACCGTCACCCGCACCGTGTGGCCACGCCTGCTCCGCGCCGGGGAGACGGCGCGGATCGACCTCGCGATCGCCAGCGACCGGCGCCGGGCCGACGGCCCCCTGCTCGTGGAGGACTCCCTCCCCTACGCCCTGGGCAGCCGGCCGCGCTTCGTGCTGCAGGGCCTGGGCCAGCGCTGGGAGCGCACGGTCACCTACCCCGTCCGCTCCGACGTGCGGGGCCGGTTCGAGGTCGGCCCGCTGGTCGTGCGGATCACCGACCCGTTCGGGCTGGTCGAGCGGCGCCGCCAGATCGGCGGCACCGCCGAGCTCGTGGTCACCCCGCGGGTCCTGCCGCTGCCGGCCATCCCTCTCTCGGGCGGGTGGCAGGGCGCGGGCGAGCACCGGCCGCAGGCCTTCGCGTCCGGCTCGGCCGAGGACGTGAGCGTCCGGGAGTACCGCCGCGGCGACGACCTGCGGCGCGTGCACTGGCGGAGCTCGGCCCGGGTCGGCGACCTCATGGTGCGCCGCGAGGAGCAGCCCTGGGAGGCGCACGCGACCGTCGTCATCGACAACCGCGCGCACGCGCACCGCGGACAGGGGCCCGCCTCCAGCTTCGAGGCCGCCGTCGTCGCGGCCGCCTCCGTCGTGGTCCACCTCGAGAAGCACGGGTACGCCGTGCAGCTGGCCACCGCGACCGGCGCCGAGGCCGACGGCGCCGAGCAGTCCCTGCGCCAGCTCGCCGTCCTCGGCCTCACCGCAGCACCCTCGCTCGACACGACCTGGTCCGGCGACCAGGCCCGCGGCGGCGTCGTGGTCGCCCTGCTCGGCGCCCACGTCGCGGGTGACACCAGCGCACTGCGGCGGATCCGCCACGACGCCGGCGTCGCCCTCGCCGTCGTGCTCGACGTCGACCAGTGGTCCTCGTCCCGCACCAGCCTCGGCCCCGCTGCCGCCGCCGAGCCGATGCTGGCGATGGGCTGGCGCGCGGCGGGGGTCGGCCCGCGGGACCGGCTCGACGCCGCCTGGCGCGACCTCGGACGCGCCCCGTCGCGAGGAGGGCTGCGCGCATGAGCGCCGCCCGCAGCACGCCCTCCTTCCGCGCCGCGCTCGCGCTGGGCCTGATCGGGCTCGCCACGACCTGGGTCGCGCTGACCGCGTGGCACGGCTTCGTGACCCGCCCTCCGTCGTACCTCAACCGCGTGGGGGTGGCCGGGCTGGCCATCGTGGTGACCGGCGCCGGGCTGCGTTCGCTGGCCTCGCCGCGCTGGCTGACCCTGCTCGCCCAGCTCGTCGTCGCGTGGGCGGTGGTCGCGTGGCAGGTCACCGGGTCGGCGGTCCCGGACGGCGCGACCTTCTCCGCGCTGGGCAACGCCTTGTCGGTCGCCGTGGACACGGCACGGACCTACGCCGCGCCGATCAGCCCCGACGTGCCGCCGCTCTGGCCGCTGCTGGTCGTCTCCGGCGTGGTGTTCGTGCTGCTCGTCGACGCGGTCGCCTTCACCTTCGGCCGGGTCCCGGGTGCGGGCCTGGCCCTGCTGGCCGTCTACTCGGTGCCGAGCGGGCTGCTCCAGGACGGACCGGGCTGGGGCAGCTTCGTCGTCACGACCCTCGGCTTCCTGCTGATGCTGCACCTCGACGCCCGCGACAGCCTGCTGCGCTGGGGGCGCTCGCTGGGACCGGAGGACAACTCGCCGTGGGGCCACGGCAACCCGGTGCGGGAGGCGGCGCGCGCGGGTGCGGGGCGGATCGGCCTCACCGCGACCGCGCTCGCGCTGGTGGTGCCGGCGTTCGTCCCGGTGCTGGGCACCGACCTGTTCGACCTCGGCAGCGGCAGCGGCGGCGGGAACATCCAGATCCGCAAGCCGATCGCCGACATGCGCCGCGACCTGGAGCGGGGCGAGGACGTCGCGATGGTCCGGGTCGTGACCGACGACCCCCGTCCGTCGTACCTGCGCATCTCGGTGCTGAACCGGTTCACCGGGGCGGAGTGGAGCAGCGGCGACCGCGACGTGCCGTCGGGCAACACTGCGAGCGGTGCGCTGCCGCCGCCGGTCGGGCTGGCGCAGGAGGTGCCGCGCACGGAGTACGACTACCGGGTCCAGGTCACCGAGCAGCTCGACTCGACGTGGCTGCCGACGAGCTTCCCGGCAGCGGCGGTGCGGGCCGACGGCGACTGGCGCTTCGACCCGAGCACGATGGACTTCCTCGCGGCCGACGACGACCTCGACACCCGCGGGATGGACTACTCGATGACCGCCGTCGCCCCGCACTACGGCACGGACGGACGCTACTTCCGCGACGCGTCCACCGGCGCGGTCCCCGACGAGCTGCTCGAGCTCCCCTCCGCCGTACCGGCCCTGGTGCGCGACCTCGCCCGCAGCGTCACCGCGCCGGCGTCCAACGACTACCAGCGCGCGGTGATGCTGCAGCGCTTCTTCCGCCAGGACGGCGGCTTCCGCTACGACCTGCGCCGCGCACCGAGCGGTGCCGGCAACGCGACCCTCGAGGGCTTCCTCGCCCCGGGCGGTCGGGTCGGCTACTGCGAGCAGTTCGCGTCGGCGATGGCTGTCATGGCGCGCGTGCTCGGCATCCCGGCGCGGGTCGCGATCGGCTTCCTCGAGCCGGAGCAGGTGGGACCGAACGAGTTCGTCTACAGCAGCCACGACCTGCACGCCTGGCCGGAGCTCTACTTCTCCGGTGCCGGCTGGGTCCGCTTCGAGCCGACCCCGGCCGGCAGGGCGACCTCGGTGCCGGCGTACAGCCGGGTCTCGACGCCCGGCTCCGGCGACGAGGACACCGGCGCCGCCAGCCAGCCGACCGACACCGGCGGCACCAGCTCCGCCGCCCCGGTGCCCGGGGCGAACCGGCCGACCGAGCCCGCGGGCACGGAGACCGGCACGACGACCGGCACGAGCAGCAAGACCGGCCGCAACGTCGCGATCGGGGTGACCGTGGCCGTGCTGCTCGTGCTGCTCGCCGTGCTGCTGCTCGGCCCGCGCTCGGTGCGCGGCAGCGCACGCCGCTCCCGCCTCGGGGGCGGTCCGGACGAACTGTGGGCCGAGCTGCGCGCCACGGCACTCGACCTCGGCATCCCCTGGCCCGAGGGCCGCTCGCCCCGCGAGGTCGGCGCGGTCCTCGTCGACCACCTCGCCGACCCCGACGCCCAGCCGGTCGAGCGCCCGCGCACCGGCCCGTTCGAGGCTCCGGAGGCCACGGCTGCCCTGGAGCGGCTGGTCGACACCGTCGAGCGCACCCGCTACGCGCGCCCCGGCTCCCGCTCGGCCGTCGCCGTGGCCGACCGCACCGCAACGGAGTCCGACGCCGCCCTGGTCACGGCCTCCCTCTCCGCCGGCGTCACCCCCCGCGCCCGCCGCCGCGCCCAGTGGCTCCCCCGCTCCGTCTGGTCCACCTGGCGCCGTCCCTGACCCACCGCGAGGTGTGAGGGTTGGCCCCGCGAAGTGTGAGGGTTGGCTGCGCGAGGTGTGAGGGTTGGCTGCGCGAGGTGTCAGCAATGGCGGTGCGAGGTGTCGCTCGTGGCTACGAACGACGCACCCGGATCCGGCAAGGGGCACCACGACCCACACTTCGTGCAACCACAACCCGCACTTCGTGCAACCACAACCCGCACCTCGTGCAACCACAACCCGCACCTCGTGCAACCACAACCCGCACCTCGTGCAACCACAACCCGCACCTCGTCGCGCGAAGCAACGCATCTCGCGACACGAACCGTCACACCTGGCGGCCCGAAGCGTCACACTTCGCGGCGCAAACCCTCACACCTCGTCGTGAGGACGGGCACGGAGAGCCACCACGAGGACGCGTACGCAGGGCTTGCCGCCGGGCGGAGGTGGTCACCTACGGAAGGCAACTGCGTGCGCGGCAGCGTGGCGGCCGCGGCGAAGCCGCGTCAGCCGTTACCCGCGGGCCGAGCGCCAGCGAGTGCCCGTGCGGTATCGGCTGACAGCCGACACGCTCGCGCCGGTTACCAGCCCCCGCGCTCGCGGCGGCGGCGCCAGCGGGCCTGGAGGGTGTCCATGAAGCCGGAGGAGGAGCGGCCGCCGCGGGAGCGACCGCCGTCGACGACGCCGAAGCCCGAGGGGTGGGCGGCGACGTGGGGGTCGGGGGTGCCGCCGGTGCGCTGGCCGCGGAGGGCGGAGAGCAGGACGGTGGCGGAGCCGAGCATCACGACGAAGCCGGCGACGCCGACGGGCCAGTAGCCACTGACCGCGCCGCCCATCATCACGGCGATGCCGGCGGCGAAGGCGATGCCGGCGAGGATGGCGCGGCGGCGTGCCGCAAGGCGCTGCGTCGTTCCGCGCAGCGTCGAGGCGAACTTCGGGTCCTCCTCGCTGAGCGCCCGCTCCATCTGCTCGAGCAGGCGAAGCTCCTCTTCTGAGAGTGGCACCGGTTCCTCCGACACGTCGTCGCTGACTGTCCTCCAAGTGTAGGCAGGCAACTCCTGCCGGGGTAGGGCTACCCCGAAAATCCGTTGCCAGACGGTCCGGGCGGACCTCAGCGGATGGCCTGAACGGGCCATCCCGGAGGGCGTGGGGCGGAGTCGGCGGAGGTGAGCAGGCTGGCCCTGCGGACGGCGGCGGCGCCGAACCGGTCGGCGGCCCGGTCGACGGCGCGGTCGGCGTCCGGCCACCCGGGGTCGCGCTCGTCGAGGGCGAGCTGGCGGCTGTCGCCGTCGCGGAGCCGGCGCAGGCCCTCCACACGGACGCCGAGGAGTCGGACGGCGGGGCGGCGCGGGGCCAGGGCGTCGAGGACGGCGTCGAGCAGGGTGACGGCGGTGTCGTAGACCTCCTGGGTGACGTCGGTGGGCTCACGGAGGGTGCGGGAGCGGTGCAGGGTGCTGAAGTCGCTGAACCGGACGGTGAGGGCGACGGTGCGGCCGACGCGGCCGGCGGCGCGGACCCGCGCGGTGACGCGCGAGGCGAGGCGGAGCAGCTCGCGGTGCAGGCGAGCGCGGTCGCTGATGTCGACGGCGAGGGTGTGCTGGGAGCCCATGCTCCCCTCGGGGTCGCCCTCACCAAAGCCGAAGACGCCGGCGCCGCCGGGATGCAGCTCGGAGCGGTCGGTGCCGTGGGCGAGGGCGTGCAGGTGGCTGCCGAGGTGGCCGCCGAGCATCCGGCGCAGCTGGTCGACGGGGAGGGCGGCGACGTCGCCGACGGTCACCAGGCCGAGCCGGTGCAGGCGCCGGCGGGTGGCCTGGCCGACGCCATGGAGGACACCGACGTCGAGGGGGTGCACCTCGGCGGCGAAGCGCTCGGGCGCGATGGTTCGCACGCCGTCGGGCTTGGCGAGGCGGCTGCCGAGCTTGGCGACGGAGACGGTCGCGGCGATGCCGACCGAGCAGGTGATGCCGTGCTCGGCGCGGATGCGGGAGCGCAGCCGCTCCGCGATGGCCTCGGGGGTGCCGAAGAGGCGACCGGCGCCGCGGACGTCGAGGAAGGCCTCGTCGAGGGAGGTCACCTCGACGACGGGCGTGACGGTGCGGAAGGTCTCCATGATCGCCTTCGACACCGGGGTGAGCACGGCGAAGTCGGGCGGCATGGTGACCGCGTGCGGGCACAGGCGGTGGGCCTCGGTGCCGGACATCCCGGAGCGGATGCCGAACCGGCGGGCGGGGTAGTTCGCCGAGAGCACCACGCCCCGGTGCCCGCCGCCGACGACGACGGGCACGTCGTGCAGCTCGGGGCGGTCGCGGATCATCACGGACGCGTAGAACGCGTCCATGTCGACGTGCAGGATCGGGCACGTCGGCGGGGGTGCCGGGTCCCACGCCCCGGTCATGGCTCCGCACCCCGTCGGGGCACGGGCTCAGCCGCGGGTCGCCAGGAGGTGCAGCTGGGTCGCGAGGGGGAGGTACTCGGCGCGGTCCGCGACGGCGCGCTCGAGCTCGACGAGGGCCGCGGCGGCGCCGGGCTCGATGTCGACGAGGGCGGCGGGCACGAGGTCGGCGAAGACCCGGACGCCGTGGATCGCGGTGGGGACGAAGCCGGCCGGGGCGAGCAGGGCCTCGAGCTCGCCGGCCGTGAACCGGCGCCCCGTGCGGCCGTCGACCGCCGACTGGTCGTCGAGCAGGCCGAGCGCCTGCTGGAAGTGCCCGGCCATCGCGCGGGCGAGCACGGCCGCGTGGCGCTGGCCGACGACGAGGCTGAGCAGGCCCTGCGGGCGCAGCACCTCGCCGATCCGGGCGAGCGCGAGGGACGGGTCGACCACCTCGAGGACACCGTGGCAGAGCACGACGTCGGCGGACCCGGCGCCGACCACGTCGACGAGGTCGGTGACGTCGCCCTGCAGGCCGACGACGTCGAGGTCGGCCTCCTTGGCCCGACGGGCGAGCGCCGCGAGGGCGTCCGGGCTCGGGTCGACCACCCGCACGCGGTGGCCCGACTCGGCCAGCCGGACGGCGAAGCCGCCGGTCCCGCCGCCGAGGTCCACCACGTCCCGGGGGCCGCCGGCCAGGGCCGCCTCGAGGGCGTCCCAGACGACGGCGGTCCGCACCGAACCGCGCTGCTCGCGAGTGGCCATGCCCCGAACACTAGCGGTCACTCACCCCGCGGCCCGGTCGACCACCCGCACGCCGACCGGCGCGTGCGGGGTGAGGCCCAGGGACTGCTCGACGAGGGCGAGGAAGCGGTCGGCGTCGCGGACCAGGTCGTCGGCCTCGCGGCCGGTGACCGCACGGGAGGAGCCGGCCTCGGCCGCGGCGCGCTTGGCTGCGCCGGCGGCGAAGAAGGTCGCCCACTCCCCCATCTCGGGCGCGACCTCGGCGAGCAGCACCCAGGCGTTCTTCTGCGCGCGGCGGCGGGTCGCGGTCGGCCGGGCCCGCGCGGACAGGAGCGCGGCGGCGGCGCGGAGGGCGGCGACGTGGGCGCAGGCGTAGCGGGTCGCCACGTCGACCGCGGCGACGGCCTCGCTGAGCGACTCGGCCGAGCGGAGCAGGTAGTTGTGCGTGGTCGCCGGCAGCGTGTCGGGACCGAGCGGGAAGGACGGTGCCACGGTGTTCTCCTTCGAGTGCCGTTCGAACACGTGTTCGAACACCTCGAAGATACACCCGCGCTCCGACGCAACGTCAAGGGTCGCGCCCGGGCGTGCCGCTCAGGAGGCCGCGCCGGCCTCCTGTGCCGCGTCGGACGAACGTGACGACCGGCTCGTCCGCAGGGAGGCCTCCGGCGGCTCGACCGCCTCCTCGGCGTACTCGCTGTGCAGGCGCATGTAGTGCCAGCTCTGGGGGTGCCAGAGGAAGACGAGGGTGACCGAGCAGATCACGGCGCCCGCGATCGCGGCCCACTCGACCAGGGCCGGCGGCTCGGTGCGCACGGTGGCGACGGTGACGAGGAAGACGCCGAAGACGATGATCGCCAGGAAGTGGCGCGCCCAGTTGTGGCCACCGCGGTAGAGCGCGATGAGGGTCGCGGCCATGACGGCGGTCGTGCCGTAGAGCACGAGGATCACGGGCACGAACTCGACGGGCTGGACGGTGCTGTCGCCGACCTGCATCGGGGACCACACGGCCCCGAGGTCGTCGCGCTTGACCAGGACCATCACGCACACGGCGAGGCCAGCGGCCACGAGGAGCCACAGCAGCCAGCACGCCGCGTCGACGGCCGGTGGTCGCTTGGTCATCCGTTCCTCCTGCATCAGCCCGTCCCGGCCTCGATAGGGTCTGCCCCATGTCGGCCGAGCATCCTTCGATCGCCCGGTTCCGCGCGGAGCACCAGCGCCGCGGCGGACGGGGCGAGATCGTCATTCTGCCCGACTCCGTCCACACCGCCGCACTGGCCGCCGAGGCACTCGGCTGCGAGGTCGGCGCGATCGCGAACAGCCTGCTCTTCGAGGCCGACGGATCCCCCGTGCTGATCCTCACCTCGGGAGACCACCGCGTGGACACGAAGCTCACCGCCGAGCGGATCGGGCGCGGCAAGCTGCGCCGCGCCTCGCCGGACTTCGTGAAGGAGCACACCGGCCAGGTGATCGGTGGCGTCTCGCCGATCGCGCACCCGGCACCGGTCCCGACCTACCTCGACACCTGGTTGCAGCGGTACGACGTCGTGTGGGCCGCCGCGGGTCACCCGGCTGCCGTCTTCTCCACGTCGTACGACGAGCTGCTGGCCATGACCGGCGCGACCCCCGTCGAGGTGGAGTAGTGGCGCGGGTCGTCGTCGTCGGCGGAGGCCTCGGCGGCATGGCCACCGCGGCCCGGCTGGCCAAGCAGGGCCACCAGGTCGCGCTGCTCGAGGCGGGCCCGCGGCTGGGCGGTGCCCTCGCGCCGGTCGAGCAGGACGGCTACCGCTGGGAGGGCGGGCCGGCGACGACCCTGGTCCCGGCGGCGCTGCGCGACCTGTTCCGCAAGACCGGCCGGCCCCTGGAGAAGGAGCTGGCCGGGGAGCTCGAGCCGGTCGCCGTGCTGCGCGAGCACCGCTTCGAGGACCGCACGTCGGTCCGGCTGCCGGGCGGCTCGCGGGCCGACCAGATCGCGGCGTTCGACGAGCTCGGCGCAGGCCTGGGCGAGGTGTGGGCGCGCCACGTCGACCTCTACGGGGCGGTGTGGGACGTCCTGCGCCGTCACTACGTGGAGGCACCGGCAGAGCCTGCGGACCGTCGCAGCCTGCCCAAGGAGCTCGACGACCTCTTCGCCATCCGCGAGACGCTGCACAAGCGGCTGCGCCACGACTTCCGCGACGAGCGGCTGGCCCTCGTGGCCGGCCACCTCCCCCGCGCCGAGGGCCACGACCTGCGCAACGTGCCGTCGTGGGTCGGCGTCGGCTCCTACCTGGAGCAGACCTTCGGCGGGTGGCGCGTGCCCGGCGGCATGTGCCGGCTCGCCGACCTCCTGGAGGCGCGCCTGGCGACCCGTGGGGTCACCGTGCGCACCGGCACCGAGGTGGCCGACGTGGTCGTGCGCGGGGGCCGCGCCGTCGCGGTGCGCACCAGCGAGGGCGATGCGGACGCCGACGTCGTCGTGGTCGCCGTCGACCCGCGCCGGCTGCCCGCGCTCGCGGGCCACGTGCAGAAGACGATGCCGGCCCTCCCGCCCGTCG
Source organism: Nocardioides sp. J54 (assembly GCF_000519005.1). Taxonomy (GTDB): domain Bacteria; phylum Actinomycetota; class Actinomycetes; order Propionibacteriales; family Nocardioidaceae; genus Nocardioides. The sequence goes on from NZ_JAER01000036.1 coordinate 30,821, forward strand.
TCACGCACCTCGGCCTGACCGGCGACGTCCCGCCGTTGGAGCACGAGGTCGTGTTCAACGCCGAGCCGATGATCTCGGTGCGCCCCGGTGTCTCCGCGCCGGAGGGCGGCACGGCGTGGACCCTGCACGGGCGCGGCAAGATCGCCGAGGACATGACCGTGGCGCTGGCCCGGCACGGGCTCGACGTGCGCGACCACGTCGTCACCCGCGTCGACCTCACGCCTCGCGACCTCGTCCAGCACTGGAACGGCTCGCCGCTGGGCGTGCTGTGGCAGGGCCGGGGCACCGTCCGCAGCCGGCTCGGGCCGACCACGCCGGTGGCCGGGGTCTACCTCGCCGGTGCGCACGGTGCGCCGGGGGCGGGGGTCCCGTTCGCGACGCAGTCGGCCGCGCTGGTCGCCGGGCTGGTCGGCCCCGCCTGAGCGGGAGCCCCCGGCCGGACCACGGTGCGGCGCGGTGAGGCGGTCAGACGGTGATCTGCAGCGCCTCGAAGATCTCGAGCGTCGCCTTGGACCGGTTGAGCGTGTAGAAGTGCAGCCCCGGCGCGCCGCCGACGAGCAGCTCGTCGCACAGCTCGGCGGCGAGCCGGATGCCCTCGGCCCGCACGGCCGCGGGGTCGCCGTCGTAGGCGCTGATCCGGTCGACGACCGGCTGCGGCACGCTCGTGCCGATCAGCTCGCCCTGGCGGCGGATCGCGCTGAGGTTCAGGATCGGCATGATGCCCGGCAGGATCGGGATGTCCACGCCGCGGGCGCGCACCCGGTCGACGAGGCCGAAGTAGTCCTCGGCGCGGAAGAACATCTGGGTGACCGCGAACTCCGCACCGGCCCGCGCCTTGGCGACGAGCACGTCGGCGTCGGCGTCGAGCGACTCCGCGGACGGGTGGCCCTCCGGGAACGCGGCGACACCGACCCGGAAGTCGCCGCGCGAGCGGGCGAGCTCGACGAGCTCGATCGCGTAGTTGAGGCCGCCGTCGGTCGGGGTCCACTCGGCGCGCGGTCCCTCCTGCGGGTCGCCGCGCAGCGCCATCACGTGGTTGACGCCCTCGCGGCCGTAGGCGTCGAGGATCGCCTCGAGCTCGCCGCGGGTGTGGCCGACGCAGGTCAGGTGCGCCATCGGGATCAGCGAGGTCTCCCGGGCGATGCGGCCGGTGATCGCGACGGTCTTGTCCCGCGTGCTGCCGCCGGCGCCATAGGTCACCGAGACGAAGGTCGGGCGGTACGGCTCGAGCGCGCGGATCGCGTCCCAGAGCTGGACCTCGCCGGCCTCGTCCTTCGGCGGGAAGAACTCGAAGGAGAACGAGCGACCGCCCTCGCGGATCAGCTCGCCGAGCGAACGCCCTGCACCTGTCGTCATGGGCCGCAGTGTAGGTGGAACAGGTTGTCGCCACCCCATCATCTCGCAGGTGGATACCGTCACTAGGCTGGCCGGGTGACCGACCAGCGGTGGGACCCGACCTCCTTCCGGGCGGGCGTCCAGGCCACGCTCGACGCCTTCCTGGCCGAGCAGGCCGACCGGCTGGCACCGCTGGGCGCCGACGCGTCGCGACTGCTGACCGAGGCCCGGGCGACCGTGTCGGGCGGCAAGCGCTTCCGCGCCGCCTTCTGCCAGTGGGGCTACGCCGCCGTCGCAGGCGTGCCCGACGGTGACGACGCGAGCGCCGTGCTGCGCGCCGCGGCGGCCCTGGAACTGCTGCACGCGAGCGCGCTGGTCCACGACGACCTGATGGACGCCTCCGACACCCGCCGCGGCCGCGCGGCGACCCACCGTGGGTTCGAGGCCGAGCACCGCGCCGACGGCTGGCGCGGCGACCCGGTGCAGTACGGCGCCGCGGCGGCCATCCTGCTCGGCGACCTGCTGCTCTCGTGGGCCGACGAGCTGGTCCGGCGCTGCGGGCTGGGCTGGGACCGGGTCGGCCCCGCGCTCGAGGTCTTCGACCTGTGCCGCTCCGAGGTGATCGCGGGCCAGTTCCTCGACGTGTCGGTGCAGGCGCGCGGGCGCGCGACCGTCGAGCAGGCCACGACCGTGCTGCGCTACAAGTCGGCGAAGTACTCCATCGAGCGGCCGCTGCACGTCGGCGCCGCCCTGGCCGGCGCCGGGCCGGCGACGCTGGAGCGGCTCACCGCCTTCGGCCTGCCGCTCGGTGAGGCGTTCCAGCTGCGCGACGACCTGCTCGGCGTCTTCGGTGACCCGGCCACCACCGGCAAGCCGGCCGGGGACGACCTGGTCGAGGGCAAGCGCACCGTGCTGGTCGCGCTCGCGCTGCAGGGCGCCGGTGCCGACGACGCCGCCCGGCTCGACGCCGCGCTCGGCACCGCGCTCGACGAGGACGCCGTCGCGGAGCTGCGCCGGATCATCGACACCAGCGGCGCCCGCGAGCAGGTCGAGACGATGATCGCCGACCTCGCCACCACGGCGGTCGGCGCGCTGCGCACCGGCCAGGCCGAGGAGGGCTGGGACGCCGGGGCCTGCGAGGTGCTCGAGCAGCTCGCCACCGCGGCCACCCGCCGCACCCGCTAGTCAGCCAGCGGCCAGCGGCCAGCGGTCAGCGGTCAGCGGTCAGCGGTCAGCGGTCAGCGGTCAGCGGTCAGCGGTCAGTCAGCCACTAGTCCAGCAGCGGTACGACGTCCGCGGGTCCCGGCCCGCGCAGCAGCACCTCGACGGCCGGGTCGTCGTCGGCCCGGCTGCCGAGCACCTCGACGAGCACGGCGAAGCGCCGCGGGTCGGCGTGCGCGAAGCCGCCCCAGGCGTCCCACAGCAGCACCGTCGGCGTGCCGAGGTCACGCAGGCAGTCGTTGAGGGCGTCCAGGTTGCGGCCGTAGTGCTCCGGCAGCACCAGCGCCCTGCCGATCGCGTCCAGCACGGCGGGCAGCTCCTCGAGACCCGCGCCGTCGACGTACCCGAACGCCCAGCCGGCGTGCTCCACCGCGTGCTCGACGTCGACGACGTCGAGCGCGGAGTCCCAGCGGTGCACGCCCGGGGCGTGCCGGCCGGCGAGGACGGCAGCGAGACCGCTCACGGGGTCACCTCCGGATCCGCTCGAAGGACTGGTAGTGGTCCTCGGTCCAGTAGAGCTCTCCCCCGTCGCCGGCGACGATGCGCCGCGCGCCGCGGTGGCTGAGCCCGGGCGTCTCGACGGTGTACTCCCGGTAGTAGCCGCGAGGCCGGTCCGGCAGCAGGCCCTCGAAGTTGCCGAAGGTCTGGTCGTCGTTGCGCGGGTAGGGGAACGGTCCGCCGGCGTCGATCAGGTCGACGGTCTCGGCGGCCTCGCGGGGCAGGTCGGCGAGGTCGACGTACGGCAGCCCGTGCTCGTCGACGGACGAGGTCGGGGACCGGGCACCGTCCGTCGGCGTGGCGACCGCGCTGGAGTCCTCGCGGGCGGTGCCGCCGTCCTCGTCGTCGCCCTGGGACTGCAGCCACCACAGCCCCGCGAGCAGCAGGAGGGTGACGAGGGTCGAGAGGACCTGGCTGGTCCGCCTCCCGGGGCGCGGCACCGGGTTCGGCCTCAGAAGGCGAGCGCCTGGGCGCGCCGCTTCACCTCGGCGCCGCGGTTCTCGCGCAGGGCGTCGATCGGGCGGCCCGGGAGGTCGGCGTCGAGGAAGATCCACGCGATGCACTCGCGGTCGTCGAAGCCGTTGTCGTGCAGCACGGTCAGCAGGCCCGGCAGGCCCTTGACCGGCTCGCCGTCGACGATGAAGAGCGCCGGGATGCCCTGCGGCCGGCCCTTCGCGGGGACGGCGGCCGCCAGCTGGTGGTCGCGCACCATGGTGCGCACCTTGGCGGGCGTCACGCCGATCTGCGCGGCCGCCTCGTCCCAGGTCAGCCACTCCTCGACGAGGACGGACAGGTCCTGCTCGGCCAGCGGTGCGTCGCTCATGCACCCATCTTCCCCCACCGGGCGGTCGAGGATCACACCGGCGTGGCCGCCCGGCGAGCGTGGCCCGGCGCCGTACCATGGCCGTTCCGGTCCACTTCCCCGGCCGGTCCAGAGGAACCGCACAGGAGGGTCGCTGTGCACAAGGACGAGCGTGCCCGCGGCGAGGCGGCCGCGCGGCGTGGCGACCCCGCGGGCACCTCCCGGACCGAGGACCACCTGAGCGGCCGCCTGCTCGACGGCCGCTACCGGGTCGGGCCGCGCATCGCCCGCGGCGGCATGGCCAGCGTCTACGAGGCCGTCGACACCCGCCTGGACCGCACCGTCGCGGTGAAGGTCATGCACCCCGGCCTCGGGGACGCCACGACGCAGGAGGACTCCTTCGCCCGCCGCTTCGTGCGGGAGGCCAAGGCGGCCGCCGGGCTGTCCCACCCGAACGTGGTGGCGGTCTACGACCAGGGCCGCGACGAGGCCGGCGACGGCACGACCTACCTGGTCATGGAGTACGTCCCCGGCCACACCCTGCGCGACACGATCACCAAGGAAGCGCCGATGTCGCCCGAGCGGGCGCTGGCCATTCTCGACCCCGTGCTCTCCGCGCTCGGCTCGGCCCACCGTGCGGGCCTGATCCACCGCGACGTGAAGCCGGAGAACGTGCTGATCGCGGACGACGGGCGGATCAAGGTCGCCGACTTCGGCCTGGCCAAGGCGGTCAGCGCGGAGACCCAGCACACCGCGACCAATGGCGTGCTGATCGGCACCGTCTCCTACCTCGCGCCCGAGCTGGTCGTCGAGCAGCGTGCGGACGCCCGTGCCGACGTCTACGCCGCCGGCGTGATCCTCTTCGAGCTGCTGACCGGCACCAAGCCGCACACCGGCGAGACGCCGATCGCCGTCGCCTACCGCCACGTCCACCACGACGTGCCGCCGCCGTCCTCGGTCGTGCCCGGCCTGCCGGCGTACGTCGACGCGCTGGTCGCCCGGGCGACCACCCGCGACCCGAGCCTGCGCCCGGCCGACGCCACGGTGCTGCTGCACCACGTGCACCGGGTCGCCCAGGCCCTGCACGACGGGGTCCGCGAGGACCCCGAGCTGGTCGCCGACCTGCTGCCGTCGGCACGCTCGGTCGACGGCGACACCACGCCCGAGCCGGTCGGCTCGCTGCTGGCCCAGGCGCCAGGCCTGCTGCCGGCGTCGACCGCGCCCCGGGCGGGCACCGCCGCCCGCGACGCCGACGGCGAGCGGACCTCGGTCATCCCGGCGTCCGCCGCGTCCCCGGCGGAGCGCACCGCGCGTCGCCCGCGCCAGGGGGCGGCCCCCGCAGCAGTGGCCGCCCGTCCCGGGCCGGCCGGCGACCATGACGGACCCGACGGCCACGGCGATGCGGGTGCCCACGGGCCCGGACGCCGCAGCCGCCGCGGCCTGGTGCTCGCCCTCGTCGTCGCCCTGGTCCTGGCCGGCCTCGGCGCCGGCGGTTACTGGTTCGGCTGGGGCCGCTACACCTCGACGCCCGGCGTCGTCGGCCTCGAGCAGGCCGCTGCCGAGACGAAGCTCGACGACGCCGGCCTCGGTGCCACGATCGAGGAGGTCCACTCCGACAACGTCGCGGCCGGGCACGTCGTCTCCAGCGATCCCCGCCCGGGCGAGCGGATCCTGCCCGGTGACGACGTCACCCTCACCGTCTCGCTCGGCCCGGAGGTCTACGACGTCCCCGACCTCGCCGGGCTGACCGTGGAGGACGCCGAGCAGTCGCTCGCCGAGGTGCGGATGGTGCTCGGCCGCCAGGTCGAGCGCTGGTCCGAGACCGTGCCGAAGGGCCGGGTCATCCGAAGCCGCCCGGCCTTCGGCACCGACGCCGCGAAGGCGCTGCCCGTCGACACCGCGGTCGCCGTCGTGGTCAGCAAGGGACGCAAGCCGATCAAGGTCGGCAGCTGGGCCGGTCGCGACGCCGAGAAGCTCGAGAAGACGCTCGAGGGGCGTGGGCTGCAGGTGAAGGTCGTCGACACCGAGTACAGCGACGACGTGCCGCAGGGCCACGTCATCAGCCACACCCCCAAGGCCGGCAGCACGCTCTACAAGGGCGACGAGGTCGAGCTGGTGGTGTCCAAGGGACCCGAGCTGGTCACCGTCCCCTCGGTGCGCTACTCGTCCACCTCCTCCGCGGTCGAGAAGCTCGAGGACCTCGGCTTCAAGGTGAAGAAGGAGCGGGCGTCGATCTACCTCAGCGGCCAGGTCGCGTGGGACACCGAGCCCGGCTCGGGCGCCCGGGTGCGCAAGGGCAGCACGATCATCCTCTACGTCGTCTGAGGCGGCGACCGTGACCGACCGCGGCGCCCGCCGTACCTCCCTGCTCGCCGCCCTGGCGCTGCTCGCCATGACCGCGTCGTGGGGCTCGACGTTCTTCCTGATCAAGGACCTGCTCGACCGGGTGCCCACGGTCGACTTCCTCGCCGTGCGCTTCCTCGTCGCCGGCGCCGCGATGGTGCTCGTCGCTCCGCGCGCGGTCGCCGGCCTCTCCCCCGAGGTGCGCCGCAGGGCGGTGGTGCTCGGCGCGCTGTACGGCGTCGCGCAGATCCTGCAGACCGCCGGGCTCGCGCACACGCCGGCGAGCGTGTCCGGCTTCATCACCGGCCTCTACGTCGTCGCGACGCCGGTGCTCGCCGCCGTGGTGCTGCGCACGCGGATCAACGGCCTGACCTGGGCGGCGGTCCTGCTGGCGACCGCGGGCCTGGGCGTACTCACCCTCGACGGCTTCTCGATCGGCTACGGCGAGGCGATCACCCTCGTCGCGGCGCTGCTCTACGCCGCGCACATCGTCGGCCTCGGCGCCTGGTCCACCGCGTCGGACGCGCTGGGCATGTCGATCCTGCAGGTGCTGGTCATCGCAGCGATCTGCCTGGCAGCCGCGCTGGTGACCGGCGAGCGCGGCGTGGTGCTGCCCGACCGCGGCGCGGACTGGGTGTCCCTGGTCTACATGGCGCTGGTCGCCGGTGCCGCGGCGATGCTCGCCCAGACCTGGGCGCAGTCGCACCTGCCGCCCACCCGCAGCGCGATCATCATGAGCATGGAGCCGGTGTTCGCCGCGTTCTTCGCCGTCCTGCTCGGCGGGGAGCAGGTCACCGCACGGATGGCGGTCGGCGGGCTGATGGTGCTGACGGCGATGCTCGTCGTCGAGGCGCTCCCGCGGCGCAAGGTGGAGGCCGAGGTCACCCACCTCGCCGTCTAGCCGCACCCGGCCGGACGCCCCCACTGGCGCTCGGCGCCGACCCGGCGCACCATGGAGGACGGGGGGTTCGTCGTCCCTGAGGAGTCGCCATGGCCGGTCACGTCATCCACGTCCACACCACCATCCCGGCGCCACCGGAGCGGGTCTGGGAAGTCATCACCGACGTCGGCCACGCCGACCAGGTGCTGCGCAGCGTCCACGACAGCGAGGTGCTCACCGACGGCGGCTACGACGTCGGCACCACCTGGCGCGAGCGGCGCACCCTGTTCGGGCACCGCGGCCCGGAGGAGCTCCACGTCGTCGAGGCCCAGGCGCCGGTCCGCACCGTGGTCGAGGCCGAGGTGGGCGACGACGTCATCCGCACGTCGTACCGCCTCACCCCGACGCCGGACCGCCAGCGCACCCGGCTGGCGATGACCACGACGGTCGAGATGAGCCACCGCTCGCCGGTGTCGCGCGCCGTCTGGGCGATGTTCGGCGGTTTCAGCTACGACCGCAGCCGCAAGGTGCTCGAGCACGACCTGGAGGACATCGAGGCGGAGGCCTGCCGGCGCGCCGCCGCGGCCGGCTGATACCCCGACAGCGGTTCCGTTCCACGGTCCGCGGCGCGGTCGGGGTACGGTGACCCGCGAGATGACCACCCCGACCTACTGCACCAGCTGCGGGCACGAGCTCGGGGTCGGGCGGTTCTGCACGAATTGCGGCAGGCCCGTGCCCGGCCGACACCCCGAGGCGGCGCCCGCCCCCGGTGCTCCCCCGGCGCCGGTGACCGAGCGCGCGCCGGAGCCCCGCGGCCCGGTCGTCCCGCCGCCGGTGAGCCACGTGCCGCCGGCCGCGCGCTACCCCCTGTACGCCGACGACGCGCCGACCCGTACGGCGCCGACGGTGGCCGCTCGCCCGGTCCCTCCGGGACCGCGCCCGTCCGGTCCGCCGCCGTCCGGTCCGCCGCCGGCCGGTCCACCCCCGTTCGTCGCGCCCGCCCACGGCGCTCCCGCGCCGCGGCGCTCCACCCCCGGCTGGCTGCCGTGGGTCGCGGCCGTGGTGGTGCTCGCGCTGGTCGCCGGCCTGGGTGGCTGGCTGCTGCTGGGCGGTGACGACGGCGACGACCGCGCCGACGACCGGGGTGACGCCCGCCGCACTGTCGGCGCGACGGACCCGTCCGCCGGCACCAGCGAGCCGGCCCAGCCGGACGCCTCCGGCACCGAGGATCCGGCGCCTGCCCCCGACCCCGCTGACGTCGTCGACCTCACCTCGGGCGTCTCGGCCGAGGTGCCGGGCGTCGCGCCGCCGAGCCGCGACCGGCAGAACCGGCCGGTCCGCTTCCTCCCGCGCAACATGTGGGACGGCGAGGCCCGCACGTCGTGGCGGATGCCCGGTGACGGGACAGGAACGACGCTGACCTTCGACCTCGGCCAGGAGGTCGTGCTGACCGAGGTCGGCATGATCAACGGCTACGCGAAAATCGACGGCCCCGACAACTGGTACCGCGCCAACCGCCGGGTCCGGGCCGTGCAGTGGGAGTTCGACGACGGCACCCGGGTCACCCAGGAGCTCGCCGACGACCGCCGCATGCAGATGGCCCAGGTCGGGCCCATCGCGACCCGGACGATCCGGATCCACCTCGTCCAGGTCACCGCCCCGGGGCGCGGTGACAACGGGCGCGACTACACCGCGATCAGCGAGGTCCGCTTCCTCGGCGCACCGGCCTGACCGGCTGCGGCGTCAGGCCAGCAGCGAGGCGAGCACCCGCGCGGCCGACTCGGCGTCGCCGCGGTCCACGTCGAGGTGGGTCACCAGCCGCACGGTGCGGGCGCCGACGGCGCCGACCAGCACCCCCGCCTCGCGGGCCCGGGCCACCAGGCCCGGGGCGTCGGCGCACTCGAGTGCCACGATGTTGGTGTCGACGGTCGCCGGGTCGACGCCGACGGCCTCGGCCAGCAGCCGGGCGTGGGCGTGGTCGTCGGCCAGCCGGTCGACGTGGTGGTCCAGGGCGTGCAGACCCGCAGCGGCGAGGATGCCGACCTGGCGCATCCCGGCGCCGAGCCGCTTGCGTCGTACCCGCGCCTCGGCGACCACGTCGGCCGGGCCGAGCAGCAGCGAGCCGGCCGGGGCGCCGAGGCCCTTGGAGAGGCAGACCGCCATCACGTCCGCCAGCCGGCCGTAGTCGGCGAGCGGGGTGCCGGTCGCGACGTGGGCGTTCCAGATCCGGGCCCCGTCGACGTGCACGCCGACGCCGTGGTCGTCGGCGAAGCGCCGGACGGCGGCGAGGTCGTCGAGCGGGACGACGGTGCCGCCGGCGAAGTTGTGCGTGTTCTCGACCGAGATCGCCGTGGTGCGCACGAAGAACGGGCCGAGGTCGGGGGCGAGCAGGTCACTGATCGCGGCGAGGTCCACCTGCCCACGCGGGTCCGACCACGTGCGCATCGTGAGCCCGGTGACGGCTCCGTGCGCGCCCAGCTCGGCGCGGGCGATGTGCGCCCGGGCCTCGCAGAGTACCTCCTGCCCGGGACCGACCAGCGCGGCGACCGCGAGCACGTTCGCCAGCGACCCGGTCGGCGTGAAGAGCGCGGCCTCGTGGCCGAACAGGCCGGCGACCCGCTCCTCGAGCGCACGGACGGTCGGGTCCTCGCCGTAGACGTCGTCGCCCACCTCGGCCGCGGCCATGGCGGCACGCATGGCCGCGGTCGGCCGGGTGACCGTGTCCGAGCGGAGGTCGATCACTTGCGACGCAGGTTCTCGGCGACCTGGAAGGCGAGCTCGAGCGACTGGACGCGGTTGAGGCGCGGGTCGACCACCGACTCGTAGCGGTGGGCCAGGCCCTGCTCGTCGAGCTCCTCGCCGCCGCCGATGATCTCGGTGACGTCGTCGCCGGTGTTCTCGACGAGGATGCCCGCCGGGACCGTGCCGAGCGAGCGGTGGACCTCGAAGAAGCCGATGACCTCGTCGAGCACGTCCTCGAAGCGGCGCGTCTTGTAGCCGTTGGACGCCTCGAAGGTGTTGCCGTGCATCGCGTCGCAGACCCAGGCCACGTCGACGCCCTCGGCGGTGACCTTCTCGACCAGCGGCGGCAGGCCGTCGCGGATCTTGCCCGCGCCGAAGCGGGTGATGAAGGTGAGCCGGCCGGGCTCGTTGGTGGGGTTCAGCCGCGCCGCGAGGGCGAGGGCGTCGTCGGCGGTCGCGGACGGGCCGAGCTTGCACCCGATCGGGTTGCTGATGTGGCTGAAGTACTCCACGTGCGCGCCGTCGAGCTGCCGGGTGCGCTCGCCGATCCAGACCATGTGGCCGGAGACGTTGTAGGGCTTGTCGGTGCGCGAGTCGATGCGCGTCATCGCGTGCTCGTACTCGAGCAGGAGCGCCTCGTGGGAGGAGTAGAAGTCGACCCGGTGGAACTCGTCGGGGTCGGCGCCGATCGCCTTCATGAAGGTCAGCGCGCGGTCGATCTCCGCCGCCATCGCCTCGTAGTGCTGGCCGACGGGGCTGTTGCGCACGAACTCGGAGTTCCAGGTGTGCACCTGGCGCAGGTCGGCGTAGCCGCCCGTCGTGAACGCGCGCACGAGGTTCAGCGTCGACGCGGACGCGTGGTAGACGTCGAGCAGGCGCTGCGGGTCGGGGCGCCGGGAGTCCGGGGTGAAGTCGAAGCCGTTGACCGCGTCGCCGCGGTAGGCCGGCAGCGTGACCCCGTCGCGGGTCTCGGTGTCGGACGAGCGCGGCTTGGCGTACTGGCCGGCGAGGCGGCCGACCTTCACCACCGGCACGGACGCGGCGTAGGTCAGCACGACGGCCATCTGCAGCAGCACGCGCAGCTTGTTGCGGGTGTTGTCGGCGGTCGCGTCGGCGAAGGTCTCCGCGCAGTCCCCGCCCTGGAGGAGGAAGGCCTCGCCCCGGCTGGCGGCCGCGATCTTCGCCTTGAGCTCGTCGCACTCGCCCGCAAAGACCAGCGGGGGAAGCGTGCGCAGCCTCTCGACGACGGCCGCGAGGGCCGCGGGGTCGTCGTAGGAGGGCTGCTGCTTCGCGCCGATGGCGTGCAACTGCTCGAGGGACGGAAGGGTGCTCACCCCCCAAGGGTACGGCGCGGGACGCCCCATCGCCGATCCGGCGCTGACCCGTGGACCGGGCGTCAGTCGTCCGGGTCGGCGCCCAGGTGGTCGATGTCGGCGAAGTGGCCGCCCTCGGGCTTGTGGAGGAACCGGGTCACCGCCCACAGCACGATGCCGATCGCGAGCAGGCCGGCCGCGATCTTGTACTGCACCATGTCGGCCTCCAGGCGGGCCCACGGGCCGAGCAGGTAGGCGCAGAACACCGCGCCCAGCACCGGTACCACCGTCGGCGCCCGGAAGGCCTCGGGCCGCTCCTCGCGGCGTAGCACCAGGCAGGCGACGTTGACGATGGTGAACACCGCGAGCAGGAGCAGCGAGGTCGTGCCGGCCAGCGAGGCGACAATGGTCGACTCCGACGCGAGCCGGACATAGGTGATCAGGCCCAGCGCGAGCAGGGTGGTGAAGGCGATCGCGACGTACGGCGAGCGGCGCCCGCGCAGCACCTTGCCCAGCACCGGCGGCAGCACGCCCTGGCGGGCCATGCCGTAGACCAGCCGGCTGGCCATCAGCATGTTGATCAGCGCGGTGTTCGCCACGGCGAAGACGGTGAGGAACGGGAAGATGTCGTCGATCGGCAGGTCCGGCGCACCGATCTTGACCACGTCGATGAGGACGCCGGCCTCGCTGCTGGGCTCGGCGATGTCACCGGCGGGCAGCACCGCGATGACGGCGACCGCCACCAGCATGTAGATGACGACCGCGATGCCGAGGCCGGTGAGCATCATCCTCGGGAAGATCCGCCGCGGGTCCTTGGTCTCCTCGACCATGTTGACCGAGTCCTCGAAGCCGACCATCGAGAAGAAGGCGATGGCGGTCGCGATGGTCACCGCCATGAACAGGCCCTTGTCGTCGGGGCTCTCGAAGGCCGTGACCCGCTCCAGGTCGCCGTCGCCGCGACCGACCACCCAGACGCCGATGCCGATGACGATCGCCAGCGCGAGCATCTCGACGAGCGTCAGCACGACGTTGAACTTCACGCTCTCGCCGACACCGCGCAGGTTGATCGCCGCGAGCACGACCATGAACAGCAGGGCGACGACGAGCACGAGGCCCGAGGCCGGCTCGTCGTTGCCGAAGCCGATCAGCAGGTTGGACGCGACCAGCCCCGACGCCGTCGACGCGCTGGTGATGCCGGAGCACACGACCGTGAAGGCGACGAGGAAGGTGATGAAGTGGACACCGAACGCCTTGTGGGCGTACAGCGCCGCCCCCGCTGCCTGGGGGTACTTCGTGACCAGCTCGAGGTAGGAGTACGCCGTCAGCGTCGCGATCGCGAACGCCACGAGGAACGGCAGCCACGCGATGCCGCCGACCTGTCCGGCGAGGCGCCCGGTGACGGCATAGACCCCGGCACCGAGGATGTCACCGACGATGAAGAGCAGCAGGAGCCCCGGGCCCAGGACCCGCTTGAGCGACGGCTGGGCGTCGGCCTCGGGGGTCGTTCCCGTCTGCGAGGTGTCGGTCATGGTCGTTCCTTCTCCCGAGGTGGAAAGTCTCTCGCCCTGCCCTGTCTCACCTTGCCGCAGCCGTCGGCGGTTGGGAAGCATGTCCGCCGGGCGGCGGCGTGGCGACCACGCCGAGCCGGCGCAGCAGGCCCAGCGTCGCCTCGGCGAACGGGTTGTCCGCCGTACGCCGCTCGACCTCGCCCCAGTCGACCTGCTCGCGCACCGCGCGGGCGACCGGGATGACCGGGGTCAGGTTGCACGCGTGCTCCTCCATCGCGCCGAGCTTGTCGGCCATCAGCACCGTCGCCGGGAGCACCGGCATCTGCACCGACTCGACCTCGATCACCTCGGCGTCGTCGAAGCGGCTGCGGGAGATCGGCTCGCCGCCGACCCGGAAGATCACGTCGACCATCGCCCCGTCGATGAAGACCTTGAACAGCCAGTCCTCCGGGGGCTGGACCACCTCGAGGTCCCGCGCGGCCAGCAGGTCCCGGGCGCGGGGCGCGTCCTCCTCGGCGACCATGAAGTCCACGTCGTGGTCGGGCTCCGGCCCACCACGCGCCCACAGCCCGTAGCTGCCGGCCAGCGCGAAGGGCGTCTCGCCCTCCTTCAGCGTGACCGCGACCAGCTTGAGCGCCTCGCGCAGCGCGTCCTGCCCGTACGGACCGGCAGGACGCACTGCGCGGGCCGAGGCGTCGTCGTGCACCATCCGCCATCACCTCGGGGCGGGTGGTACCCCCGCCCCGGAGGTCCATGCACCCGCTTCCCGAGCCCGTTCCCGGGTACTGGCGGGGCGATGAGGCTGGTCTCGTTCAACATCCTCAACGGCCGCACGCTGCACGACGACACCGTGGACGTGCGGGTGCTCGCCGACGCCGTCCGGTCCCTCGACCCGGACGTGCTCGCGCTGCAGGAGGTGGACCGCAACCAGCAGCGGTCGGGCCGCGCCGACCTCACCGCGGTCGCGGCGGAGGCGATGGGGGCGCCGCACCACCGCTTCGTCGCCGCGCTCGCCGGGAGCCCGGGGGCGACCTGGACGGCGGCCACCGGGCGGGAGCAGCCGGAGGACGCCGCCTACGGCATCGCCCTGCTGAGCCGGTTCGAGGTCGCCGGCTGGGAGGTGGTCCGGCTGCCGGTGCTGCCGACGCGGGTGCCGATGCGGTTCCGGGGCCAGCTCGCGCCCACGCTGGTCCGCGACGAGCCGCGGGTGGCGGTCGCAGCGACCGTGCGGGCGCCCGGCGGCGAGGTCACCGTGGCGACGACCCACCTGTCGTTCGTGCGCTGGTGGAACGGCCGGCAGCTGCGCCACCTGGTCCGCGCCCTCTCCGGGGCGCGTCGGCCGCTGCTGCTCACCGGCGACCTGAACATGGGCCTCGACCGGGCGGCGGGCGTCAGTGGGCTGCACCCGCTCGCGGCGGCCACGACCTTCCCGGCCGACGCGCCGGTCGAGCAGCTCGACCACGTGCTCGCCGACCGGCCGCTCCCCGCGCGCTTCGAGGCGCGGGAGATGGCACTGTCGGACCACCGTGCGCTCGTGGTCGACGTCGACCACCGCTGAGGACGGCCTCATGTAAGGAGCTCCGGCGGTTGATCACCGTCGCGGGTCCCGGGATGGTGAGTGTCCCGGCTGGTCCGGTGAGTGGCGTCGTGACGGGCTCTGGGGTGTCGGCCTGCGGGTCGGTGGCCCCGTTCGGCTGATTGCCATCGCTGGTCTGGCCACGGATGCCCCGGATGAGGGAAGTGGACCGGCCCAGCGAGGTCGGGTCCGGTTTCAGCGCATGAGTGGGAGCCGTCGTCAGATCGCTCGCCTGCTCTTGGGACCGTGGC
>NZ_JAER01000037.1 GCF_000519005.1 Nocardioides sp. J54
AGCTCGATCTCGCCGGCGTCGATCTTGGCGAACAGCTCGTCCATCGCACCCGACGCTGCGAACTCGGCCGCAGCTTTCGCGCCCGGCATGTCCGCACGGTCAGCCCGTCGAGCAGCGGCGGCCTTCTTGTAGTCCGGTCGCCCGGTTCCTTCGGTCACAGCAGTCATCATCGTTCCTTTGCTGAGACCGACCGCTTACACAGACCATCTGACACCCCCAACCTCAGGACAGCCTCGGCCACCAACCTCTCGAGCTGTTTCCAGCCCACCTCGTCGACGGCTGCGTCGAGCTGGCGGTCCACGAACTCGGCCGCCTCAGGGCACAGCGGGTGGGTGAGGTCGGCGATGCGCTGGGCCTTCCACGTGTCCACACGTCCGGCGACGACCGCCTGGTAGAGGCGGGGGAGGCGCCAGGCGCACTCGATGACCTGGCCGACGTAGGCACGTCCACCAGTGGGTGAGCGGCCGAGCACAGCGATGAGCTCCATCAACGCGAACTCACTAATCAGGGGCGCGCCCGGACCAGCGATCGGGACGCCGGTGTCGACAACACCGTCCAGCAACGTCGCCGCGCCTTCCTCGGTCTCGACGACGTTCTGGTCGGCCCAGGCGACGATGGCGATCCACTCCCGAACCTGGGAGGACTTGCGGGCCACGACCTCGGACCGGATATCGCCGAGGAGCTCGGGCACGGACCGGCCGTCGTACTGGCCGATCGATGCGTTGGTTCCGAGCTCCATGACTGGATTCTTCCAGAGACCACCGACACTTTGATTCGCCGGAAACCCGCCTGTGGACTGGCGATTCTCCCATTTCTCCATCCACAGCCCGCCTCCAAGGCCCGGTGGTTTCGAGGCTCCTCGCTGGCGCTCGACGCACCTCAACCACCGGGAGTTGCGCTGCCTACGGGACCGCAGGCCGACCGCCGGACCCGACCACCCACCCAGCCCTCTCGTCGCTGCCCTTCGGACCTGTACCGGCTACGCGCCGCAGCCCCGCCGGGACCAGCCGCGCTCCGTCCACGCGGCCACGGTCGGACCGGGTCGTATGGCCCGGGCGGGGGAGGGCACCGCGGGATCGAGGACGGAGGCCCCTGATGACCCAGACCATCACGGCGATGATCGAGACGCACCCGACCGAGATCCGCTACGACAAGCAACTGCTCGAGGACTGCCTCGCGGCGTGCGTCGAGTGCGCGCAGGCGTGCTCGTCGTGCGCGGAGGCGTGCCTGAGCGAGCGCGACGTGGACCCGTTGCGCAAGTGCGTACGGGCGAACCTCGACTGCGTCGACGTGTGCACGACCACGGCACGGGTGCTGACCCGGCACACCGGGTACGTCGCCCCGCTGACGCGGCTCGTGCTCGAGGCCTGCCTGGAGGCGTGCCGTGCGTGCGCCGACGAGTGCAGCGCGCACGCGGACATGCACAAGCACTGCGAGGTCTGTGCCGGCGCGTGCCGGCGGTGCGCCGAGGCGTGCGAGAAGCTGCTCGCCTCGTTCACCTGAGGTCTCCCCGCGGTTCCGGAACCTCGGCGCTCCACCGCGCCTCGCGCTCCGCGTCGTCCTGATCCCACCACGGCGTGCCCCGCTCGCCGAGCGCCACCTTCGCGGCCTGCACCCCGTCGCGGGAGGTCCGTTCCTCGTCGGTGCCCTTCGTGCGTCGTACCTCCCGCCGCCAGGCCATGAGGATCCGGGTCAGCTCTGCGCGCCGCTCCTCGGGGATGGCCGGGTCGGTGGCGCGCCAGCGGCGGCCGTCGATGACGAGGTAGCGCCCGTCCGGCGTCCGCTCCGGCTCTCCCACCCCGACAGCGTAGGCACGGCCACCCACTGCGGTCGGGTGGCAGGCTGGAGGCATGGCGAACCGCCTCGCGTCCGCGACGAGCCCCTACCTGCTCCAGCACAAGGACAACCCCGTCGACTGGTGGGAGTGGGGCCCGGACGCGTTCGCCGAGGCGCGGCGGCGCGAGGTGCCGGTCCTGCTGTCGGTCGGGTACGCCGCCTGCCACTGGTGCCACGTGGCCGGGCTTGCGCTCAGGTCGGGGCCGGCGGGGCCGGTTCACGCTTGATCTGAGGCCAAACCAGGTCGTTCTGATCCGGTCGATGACGTCATTGGACGCCTCGTCCGCACGAGTTCGTATCAAGAGTTCGTATCACTTGGAACCGCGCCAGCGAACCCGTGCTTCTTGGACTTGTGCACCCAGTGGGCGCCTCTGGCCCGTGCGCGGGATTCCTCGTCGGCTCTCGCGGTCAGGCTTGGGCCGGATGGGACGAACGAGTAGCTGAAATTCTTGGTCAGTTGCCCCTGTCGGAACTGCAACTGATCGAGCCCCTGCTGAGGCATGATCGCGTGGCCGCTAGAGAAGCGCAGATGGCGATCGTGATGGAGTCCGTCCCAGAGGTAGAGGTGAAGTCGGCCTGGTCGGTCCCACCTGTCCAGCCCTCGGATGGCATTGGCGATGTCGTCAACGGAGTATGGCCGCGCAGTCGGGTCACGATGGGTGTCAGCGACCTTCTGCCCCGTCCAGGCGAAGAGGTTGACAGTCGATCGGGACGGAAGGTCCCGGTCCAACGAGTTGAGGAACCACTGCAGGTATCGGACATCGGTCCGACGTCGACGGTCCGTCCGAATGAGTCCAGAGAACAGGTATCGATCGAAGATGTTGACTTCGGTCGAGACGCGCCCCAGGGACGAAAAGTAGGTAGACCAAAGGACAGATTCAGAAGTGTCCTTCGGAATCACGGTCTCGCGTCGGAGGCGCTTGACGCCCTGGACTGACGAGCACTGGTCGGCCGCTGTGGCTAGTGCTAGTTCAGGGCCTGCGCCTCCGCCTCCGTCCACGTATCCGCTCGTCTCGTACAAGCTTGCGACCTGTGTCGGGCTGAGACCTGGGATTCTGTCGCCGCGACCATCAACGACGACGAGATCTGCCATTGCCCGAAGCCTGTTCAGATCCCCTTGCTGACAAAGGTCGTGAGTGGACTGTTCGCTCGCAGGCGTGGCCGTCAGGATGCCCTGCCCGCCATCGGCCAAAGATCGCAAGAGCGGCCGCCAGAAGTCGTATCCAAGGGACACCGCCTGTTGCTCAAGGACGGTCTTCAGTTCAGCGGCGTCATGCTCTCCCAACAGTGACAGGAGGCCGTAGTCCCGTACGGTCGCCGCGAGCCGTTGGCTCTGAAGACGCTGATCGAGGGCGTTGCCGGGGCCGTGATTCAGCGAATGGGAGTCGAGCGCGATGCGGGTGATCACCCCCATCCTCCGAGCACGTCGTCCAGGCTGTCGTCGAAGAACCCGGTTGGCCACGGATCGAGCAGCTCACCATGCTCGCCAAGGCGAAGGCGACGAACGCTCACGCCAACCTCCGACGTGTTGTCGATGTACAGGACGGCGACCTCGTCCGGGAGCAGCTTTCCGCTCCGCACGAGACGACGCACGCGGAGAAGCAGGCTCTCCGAGTGGGTTTCCACGATCACCTGATTCCCGCGCCGCAAGACCGAGAAGGCAAATAGGTTCGCCAACTTCGCCTGAAGACGCGGGTGGAGGTGAAGCTCAGGCTCTTCGATCGAGATCACGCGCTGGGTCGCATGCGCGCATGCGTCGATCACGGGCAGCAGCTGGCTGACCCCGTACCCGACCTCGGACAGTGGAACGGGCGCTCCAGAGCGTCGGTCGGCCAAGATCCAGTCGGATACACGGACGCCGCCCTGGTCGGACGTGAAGGTTGGCTCGAACGAGTGGGGGATCTCCAGCTGTTCCAGGAGTTGGTTGAGGACCTCGTGTCCCTCGAACCCTGCGACGCCCCAACGTGGCGCGCCGGCGATTCCCCAGTGATCGGGGCCGGCAATCTTGTCGAGGTCAACCGGGGAGTACCTCTCCGCAGGGTTGCCCCGATGGGGGCCGAAGTGGGTGAGCTGACCGGCCAGTCGAAACAGAGTTCGCTGGAGGTGGACGTCGGCATCCCCGAACAGCAGGTGGTCGACGTCCCGCTTCATTGGCTCCGAGCGCTTACCGCCGGACCACTCACTTACCTCCCACCGGGGTCCGATGTTGCCGAAGTCGCCACGATCAATCGGGTCAGCGTCCTCGAAGTTCAGGAAGAACTCCTTGCGGACCTGGTCTGGGTCGCCTGCCAGGCCGATGGTCGACGAATGCCATGGACCGATGTCGGAGCTCTGGAATCCAAGCTCGGCCCGGCCGAGGTCGCCAGAGCTCGGGAGGCGGAAGTCGACACCGAGCACGAGCGTCCTCGTCTGGGAGAACGGGGTGTCTTCTGGCTGCGGCTCCCAGGTGACCACGCTGTCAGGACGAACGTCTGGAAACGCTCGACGCCAGAGGTTCAGGGCGTCGGACTTGCCGGTGTCGACCGCATGCATGAACAGTTGCAGGGCCTTGAGCGCGGTCGACTTTCCGGCGGAGTTTGGCCCGTACACCAAGGTGAGTGGCGCGAGCGGGATCTCGTGACGGCCTGCCAGCGATTTCAGATTCTCCACGTGGAGTCGCTCGATGAGTGGCCGCGGGCGAGGGCGCTGCTTCCGCTCTTGCGGCTGGGTGCTGCCCTCCGCAGGACGCGAGTCGTCGGCATGTCGATCGAGGAAGGTCTGGAGCTGTTCCTCGCTGCGCTTCTGCTCTTCGCGCCAGCGTTCGCCGGCCTCGCGCATGCGACGTACGGTCTCATCCTGCCGGGCCTTCATCGCCTCGCGGTCGAGACCGACCCACTCGGGCGAGATCGGGCGCTCGTCCCCGGAGGTGCGGGTCGAGTCGGACATGGAGTGCTCCTTTGGGTTTGTGCGAATGCTATTCAGCCGATCGATCGGCTGCGGTGGAATCCGAGCCAACGCCCGACGGCCTGGGTCAAGCGGCCGAGACGCGATGGTTCCTGCCAGGCGACGCTCTTGACGTAGGGCGGGCCGAAGCCAGGACCCGGGTCTGCGACCACGACGAGAAGGGTGCGACTGCCGATGTCCCGGGTCAGCTCGTTGGCGAAGTTCTTGGGGCGGCGCCGCCGCTTGGACGGGTACGCGATCACGGCCTCGACGTGTTCGGCAATGATGTTGTGCCGAGCCATGTCGGCCTGCGCCTCCGGCGAAAGAGTCACCCGATCTCGATCCGCCTCGGCTTGCAGGAGCGCGGAATGAAGGTCGTCTCTGCCGATGACGGCGACGAGGTGGCGCATGCGGGAGCGCTGCTCCTCAAGCAGGTGAGTGACTTGGGCGGCCGCGTGGCTCCGGCCCTGGAGTGAACGGCGCCGCATTGCAACGACGTTCCGGACGGTCAGCAGAATGAGAACCGCCCAAACGGTGCCGACCGCCAGAGTGAGGGAGAGCGAGACGAGGTCGGGCGCGCTGCTCATCGGCCCGCCTCGTTCGCCGGGGCGGACAGCGCGGCGTACCAAGCCTTCTGGCTTCCCTCGGTGAAGGTCCATGCCGCGGGCCGGAAGAGACGGTCAACTGTCTCGTGCACAGCCGCTGGCGGGGCGGACGGCACGACCTTGAGAATGGCGCGGCTGACGGCAGGAGCCACGCTGTTGGTCATGACGTCGGCGAGAAGCGACTGAAGCAGCAACGTGAGCACGATCAGGCCTCGCTCACCAGGGCAAAGTTGAGCTGGCCCTTCTCGTTCTTGCCGGTCACCTTGACGTAGACCGACTGACCGACGTTGACCACGAGCGAGGCGTCCTCGACACGACGTTCGCCATTGAGACCGTGCATCTCCGAAACGTGGAGGAGGCCCGACTCGCCAGAGGGCAGCAGGATGAAGGCCCCGAACGGCTTGACGCCTGTGACCTCACCCCAGCACGGCTCGTACCCGCGTGCAGGCGCAGGCGGGAGCGCGGCCTGGATCTTGGCGATCTCGACCATGTCGGTCGCCTCGATCAGGGCGAGCTCGACGCGGTGCCGAACCTGGGCGAGCATCTCGTCGATCACCTTCGACGGATGCGTGCGCCCCCGGCGGGTACGGGTCGCGACCATGAGTTCCTGCTCCAGGTCTGCCGAGCAGGCGCTCCACAGGATCTCGTCAGCGCGAGCCTCGGGAGAAGCGATCACACCGGACGGTGCGCCGCGGAGGATTCCGATCAGGTCGTTGCGTGCGCGGGTCAGCGACTTCGCAAGCGTCCCCTTCGCGATCGTCAGCGCCTTCTCCAGTGCACGGATCTGCGCCGGATCCGCCGACTCCACAAGAGGCTGGAGCAGTGTGGTGACGAGCTCCGGGACGTACGCGAACGGAGTCGCGCCGACCGAGGCAACGGGCGTAGCCACGACCGAGGTGATGGTGGCGACCGCGGGAGCGCGATGCACGGTGAGCTGGGACATGGTGGTTCCTTCCTCAAGGACGATGTTTGTGTCTTCGGGTGTCCACGGTGTGACGTCCGAGATGGCCTCGTTTGGCGAGGCGATGTGCGCAGGCATTCGCTGCGCGGTCATGTGTTCAAGCACTTCGTCAATGAGGGGGTGGAACGTGGTGCTACCTGAGCTGGCAGCCTTGCTCTGGCTGCCGTTGCCGCGTCGAACCGACTGGCCGATGGTCTGTCCGGCCCGGCCCTTGCTGTAGTACTTGCCGTCGAAGTTGCCGGTCGACTTCAGGGCAGCGATCTGCCTGGCCGTCGCCGGCTCAGACCACATCCGCGAGTTGGACGATCGGGTTGCGGATGAACCTGCGGACGTGCGCGAGGAACCTCGGGACGAGGCGGTGCTACGACCACCCGCCGACCGGGATCCCTTCGCCATGGTTACCTCCTTGGGTTGTCGGCCGACGGCATGCTGACCGAAACTTGCAAAGTCGAGAAACATAACACCCCTGTCAAGTCCTGCTGCACGGGGATAGCGGGCGGCGCGGTTCGTGATGACCGATCGCTGGGCTGAGAGGGCACGCGCGCGACGAGTCCGGGGTCAAGTCCGGCGACCTCGGTCATGCCGGCGGGAGGCCAGCGGAGCGATCACGTCCTCTATCGACCGCCTTGGCTTCGATGCCGCCCGGAGATCTCGGTCAGCTTTGGCTGCCACACCGTCTCCGATTCTGTCGGCGCAGCATGCTTCCATGCAGCCGTGGCATCAAGATCGAAGCGCCGGGCGGGTCGATTGAAGCGTCAGAGGGCGGCGGCGCGCCGGGAGGAAGCGCTCGATCGGCACGCCGCTCAAGTGCTCAAGAGCATCGACAAGTCGGAGCGCTGGCTCGAGATGCTCCTCAACTCGGGCGCACCTGGTGCCGACGCCGAGACGGCGATGGTGCACATCGCGAACGAGTTGGTGACGGCGCTCCAACAATATGAACTCTTTGAGCTGTGCGAGCTCCTCCGCGTCGCGCTTCTGCCTTGGTCCATCGATGGAGAAGCGCGTCCTGGAACGGAGCGCGGGCCGGCCTTGGTCGAACTGCTGATGCTGCTCGCACTCTCAGGGTCGGGTCCCTCGCCGGCACACGAGGCAGGCGATCCGAATGCGCTCGTCGAGCGGTGGCAGGAGTTGGCCGATCACCTGCTCACCGTTGCACAGATCGACGTAATGGCGCGTGCTCACCTTGCGAGTGACCACGAGGCCTTCACCAAGGTCCAGTTGGCGAGCACCTTCCGCGAGGTGTGGGTACGCAACAGCTCGTATCCCGACATGGTGGCGAAGACCTGCCACGAACTCTTCGCGGCGGAGGCCGTCGCGGAGGCCATGAAGAAGGCGGTCGGCTTCACGGCCATCGAGGCAATGCAGGTCCTGGACGCGTTACATGACATCCAGATGACCGCTTGGAACTCGCGCCTCGAGCGGACCTTCGGCGCTCTCGACACGCTGATGGCCAGCGGCGCCGCGCCCGGGGAGATTGGCCACGACGACCCCAGGGTGATCGAGTTCACGAAGAGCTGGGAGGCCGCGTGGAACGCGAAGGCCGCAGATGTCGCCGTCGCCCCCGCGGCGATTGCTGATCACGCAGGCTTGGCGCTCGAGTTGGTCGAACGGGTGATCGGCGCATTCTGTATCGACGTCTCCGGCCGATCAGCACTCGATCTCGTCCGGGGGTTCGCCACTGGTGACAACCCGTGGCGAACGAACCCGGTCTTGGTATCCGAGGACGGCGCCGCGATGCTTCTTCACGATGCGATGAACCTCCCAGCCGTTCGCGAGAACTCCGAACAGCTGTTGCGCACCACCGACGCATGGGAGATCTATCAGGCCCACCGAGCAAAGGTGCTTGAGGACCGTGTGAAGGAGGCGTTCGCGTGTCTCATGCCCGGCGCCGACATCTACGCGAGCTACGAATACTTCGTTCCAGCCGGCGAGCGTGAGGACGTCGGCGTTCCGGACGGCTACAGCAAGTTGGTCGAGGGCGATCTGTTGGTGGTGCTCGATGACGTTGCTGTCATCGTCGAGGCAAAGGCCATTGCGACGAATCCCCAGGCTCGCTCGGGCGACACCCGGAAGTTGCGCCGTGACCTTGTCGGCATAATCGGCAACGCGTCGAAGCAGGCTCGTCGTACGGCGGACCGGCTCCGTGCGGATGGTGGCCTTCGGCTGCGCGGTGGCGACTGGCTGGATCTGTCGAGTGTGCGCGAGATCCACCTCGTCGCGGTCAGCCTTGACGATCTGTCGGGAGTGGCAACCGCAACGGGAGACCTGATCGATGCTGGGATCCTTGAGGCTGAGGACATCCCCTGGACGGTGTCGCTCCACGACCTCCAGATCATCGCGGACCTTGTCGATACCCCAGCGGAGTTCCTTCTTTACCTGCGCCGTCGCCGAGACTCAGAGACTGCGCGCGTCTACGCGGCCCCCGACGAACTCGACCTGTTCCTCTACTTCTACGAACAAGGCCTCTATGTCCCGCCCGATCCGGCGAAGGTGCAGGAGGAACTTCCGTTCATGCGCGCGGAGACTGGATCTCGTAGACGGAGACGGAAGGTCGCGAGAGGACTCGTCACCAGTCGAACGGATCCGCTCGACAAGTGGCATTGGAGCCGGACCACGCCTGGCGCACCCCCGGCCCCCAAGCCGGACTTGCAGCATTCGCCGATGAAGGAAGTCGCCAAAGTACTCGCCGAGCGCCGCGATTTCGGGTGGCTCTCGATCGGCGCGACGCTCCTCGGGGAATCGACCAAGGCCCAGGCTGACATGCTGCGTCAGCCAAGGGACTTGCTGAGGAATCCGGATCCGCACGGCCGTGAGCGGAGCGCAACCGTTCCGGTCGGGACGACCAAGGAAGACGCCTGGCTGTTTCTGTGGATGACACGCCCGGCGGGAAGGACTCGCGAGGCCGCTCGCCGTCATGCGGTGAGTTACGTCCGAGCCAAGAAGTACCAGTTGGGGATCCGGCGTGCGGCCGTGCTCCTGTTCGCCGAGGACACAGGTGAGCTGGACGGCGTGTTCTACGAGGGTTCCCCCCTTGATCCGGACCCCGAGTTAGACGAGCAGATCAAGTTGCTGAGGCCACCGGACACTATGTCGCACCGCCTTCCTCCTCAGGCGAAGCGACGTCGAAGGCGCTGACCCCGTGGATGGTCTGCGCAGCGGACCGACCCTTGAAGTTCATCCCGCTGGCACGCCGCCGAGTAAGGTGATTCCGGCACAAGCGCCGATCGCGCATCAGCCAACGCCCGTCGCAGGATCTGGGTCTGCTCCCAGCGCAAGCGTTGCCTCCACGCGTCCGGCTCGAGTTCTGGATTCGGCAGAAGGACGTCCTGATCCCACTCCGATGCCAGGTTCTCAAGCACGGTGAAGAAGCACTGGAAGACGGCCACGACGTCGGCGAGGCGCTCCCGCCAGTGAGCTCCACCGATGTCGAACGTGGCGAGGTCGTCCAAGTCCTCCGGGACCCGCCGGCTGCCGAAGTGCACGACGTACTTGCTGGCGTCGTCGTGGTATTGGATCAGGTTCCGGGCCTCGGTGCAGTCGGGCTTGGTCCACTTCACGCCGAAGTCGGCAGGGCCGATGTCGCCTCTCGGGTTCTTGACCAGGAAGTCGGCCATGAGGCGCAGATGCACGTAGAACGTGTCGACCATGCAGCGAGCCGTCAGGAACTGGCCCTCGTCTACTGCGTGGTCGTAGCCAGCGGTGATCTCCGAGAGAATATGGAGGGAGTAAGCCACGTGGTGCGCGACCCTGACCTCCTTCGAGGCGTTCAGGGCGTCGAGCGAGTTCGGCATCCTCTGAGCGTGGCGTGCCCGTGTCGCGCCGACAAGATCCGACCGCCTGGGTAGCCCACGTCTCCCAGGCGTCGTCGAACTCATCGCGAGGAGTGACGTGGGCGCTTGGCTGGCGGGAGGAGGTCAACAAGTTCCGGGCGTGACATCGAGACAGCTTGGGTGGCAGCAGACGCGATTCGTTGGTCCTCCCAGTCCATGAGCTGGTCCAGGCGCCAGCGGTCGGGGTGGGTCATCACCGGCGGCGGGACGAGGTCACGGTCCTTGAGGTTCTGGTAGCCCTTCGTCTTGCCCCAGCCATAGCGCGCCATCACGTCGCGGGCGTCGAGGAAGACGTGGCGCGGATCGAGGCCCGGAGCGAGCTCGGTGATGGCGCTCATCGTCACAACCCGAGTCCGTCGTCGGGGCGGCAGGCGAGTTCCTCGCGGGCGGCGAGGCGGGAGATACGAGCCGCGACGTCGGCGGTCGTGGCCAGGAGTCGGTCGCCTTTGTTGCGGTGGCCGACCTGGACGAAGCGCCAACGAATGGCCGGAGCCGGTCTCTCGTCCTCGACCCGCTTGCCGTTCGCGACTCGCCACTGCGCACGGTGGGCCCGCAGGGCGCCCATCGTGGTCGAGTACGCACGCGTCTTCGTCGTGATGTGGCCGCGGTAGCCGAGCGTGTGCAGCCATCGCGTCATCTCCTCCGGACCAGGGGAGTCGGCGAGCTCTAGGACCGTCTCGAGAATCGCGCGGACGTGCGGCCGTACGTCGAGATTCGCGACCGCCCGAGGCGAGAGCCGGCGCGGGCTCAGTCCGAAGTCGGCGACCGACTTGGTGACGTACTTCGCCAGGTAGCTCGCGACCCGGCGGTCGTCGTCCTCGCCCGGGGTGATGCGAAGCGGCTGGACGTCCGTCTGCGAGCCGAAGCGCAGGGTCACCAGTTCGCCGCCGAAGCTCAGCACATCGAGGCGCAAGGAAGCGGCCGCCCGATGGATCAGTGCGGCCAGGTCGGCTGCCGAGAGCGCGGTCGTGTCGTCGAGCCGGATGACTGCGTGGAAGTGCGGGACTCCGCGGCGCTGCAGCTCGACGACCTTGACGTACGACAGCACGGCATCGGCCGCGCGCTGCTGGACGAGGCGCCGGAGCGCAACGGTGAAGCGGTGCCACAACTGGGGCGCATGCCAGGTGAAGAGGACGTGCCCGAAGTAGTCGTAGCACTCCGGGCAGAGCGGCTCACCGAGCCGGAGATCGCTGGCCTCGTGGATCAGCGTGCAGCGCAGCGAACGGCCGTGTTCGCACCGAGCGGCGGGCCCCGGCCGGCATGGATCGCCCGAGCGTGAAGTCGAGTGAACTGCCCCGAAGCCGGGCGCCGTCAGCGTCACGAACACCATCGGCCGCCCGTTGTCCTCGGAGTCGTCAGCGGCGATGCCCCGGTGCACGAGCTGCCAGGTGTCGCCGGAGTACAGCGCCGAGCAGGACGGGCAGACCGCTGCCCGACGGTTCTTGCAACGGGCGAGGATCGTCACCGGCCGACCGGAGGCATCCCGGCCGCGGAGCTCGACGGGGGAGGAGCAGAAACCCGCGTGCTCGACTCGCGACCACCAGTCGTCGTACCCGGGCGATGAGGCTCGCGCGACGATCTGGGAGACAACCTCGGGTGGCGGTTCCATGGCAGCCACATCCCTTCAAGCCGGCGGCCGGTAGTTGGACGCGATCTGCGCGATGTCGTCGTCGGTCACGTGGAAGGCGCGGACCCGGGTGACCTCGGCGCTGCCGTCTTCGGCGACGTATCCGACGCCGGGCAGTGAGTCCGGGATCAGCTCGCACAGTGCGCCGCGGTCGCGGGCGGCCTGACCCAGGACCATCGCGGCCTGGGTGGCTTCGGTCAGACGCAGCGCGATCCGCGTGGGGAAGAGCTGCCGCAGCGCGAGCACGTCCTTCGACGGGTCCTGCACGCAGGCGATCGCCGAGACGCCGACCGCGCGGCCCTGTGAGAGCAACAGCCCGAGCAGTTGCTCGACCTCGATCTTCACCTTGCGATCGGTGATGTACGCCGTGAGCGAGGCGATCTCGTCGATGACGACGACGATCAGCGGCTCGGCGACATCGGGCACGTGCTGGCGGGCAACGCCGCGAAGTCGCTCGGCGCGAGCCGACAGCACAGCAGCTGCATCGCGCAGCAGGGCGAGCGTCGCCTCGCCGGTGTCGTACGCGAACCGTGAGAACAGTGCATGCCCGGCGCCGAACTCCATGCCGCCCTTGGGGTCGACGACCCAGACCTGGACGAGCCCGTCGCGGATCGCTGGTCCGAGGCCCGCGAGGATCGACCAGACGACACCTCCCTTACCTGCGCCAGTGGCCCCGGCGACGAGCAGATGCCGGCCGATGAGTCGTACGAACCACGGAGATCCGCTCTCGCGCACTCCGATGCGGATCGCAGCGAGGTCCGGGCAGTCGTCGGGTGAGGCGACGGGCACGACCTGAGAGAGCGGGTCGGCGTGCTGAACCTCGATCTGGACCAACCCGGGCTGGGCGGTCCGCACGCGGACCAAGGAAGCTCCGAACGCATGAGCCAGTGCCTCGGACTGCCGCTGCCAGTCGGTGGTTGACTGCCCGGCCAGCATCCTGACGGTGAGTACGTCGACGGCGTCGCCGATCACGAGCCGCTGCAGAGCGGGGACGAGAACGCTGTCGTTCAGCTGCGACGTCAGGCCATGGAGAGCGCAGACCGAGGCCCACTGCTCGCGATACACGCTCCAAGCGCGCCAGCGGATCCGGATGCGCCGGCTTACCCAGCGGCGGAAGGTGCGCGGGAAAGCCAGCCGCCAGACAACGAGGAGCAAGAGGAAGGCGCCGAAGGCCCAGGCGCCAGTCGGCCAGTCCCAGCGGTACGCGGCAAAGCCGCAAGCCGCTAGCGGCACGCTGATCATCGGGAACAGCACCACCCACCGCAGCAGCATCCAGACCAACCGAGACAACCCGCTGAGCACCGCCCAGACGACCTGCTCGAACACGTCCGACGGCAGCGCGGTCTCGTAGCGCTGACGAGTCTCACTCCGCACCATCACCGATCACCCCTTCCGGGGAGCAGGAAGGCCCGGGATCGAGCAAGACCCCGGGCCACTCCCGCTCACGCCACCTTGCCCCCGGAGGACGACGAGGACGAAGACCTCCCCGGCAGCGGCGTACCGCACGCCCGGATCGAAGCGGCCCGGTAGGCCACACCCGACCGGTCGCCCTGCGACCAAGGGATGGCCACGAGTCCCTCGATGGCGACCATCTGGCCCACAGAGACCGACGGCTCGCCGGCCACAGTGACGGCCAGCACCTCGCCGCCGGTCGCGTCCAGCGCGGCGACCTGCACCTGCCACAGCGGGAGCCCGGTCTCGCGGTCGATCCGCGGCACGCCGGTGTCCCGATCGGTCCGCGCCTCGGCACCTCGCGTGCAGAAGAACTGCACGCCACTCACATCGATGTTCAGCTTCATCGCGTTCTCGCCTTCAGTGATGTCGCGGTCGGTGTTGACCGCTCCATCAGCACACCGAGAATCCGCGCCGACCATCAGTGAGCCGGAGTGACACGGGGTGATATCCGCCGCGCGCATCCGGGTCGCCAAGACGCGGGCCAGTTGGCCCCGACCCGGGATCCATGGATGATCGGAGGATGACTGTGCCTGACCGCGGTCTCCTCGGGTCAGTATTAGCGGTCGGGAACGACCCTGGCGCTGCCCTCCGTGCTGCGCGCAAGGAAGCAGGGCTCACGGTCGAGCAGCTGGCAGAACGCGTCGAGGCGGTACGCCGGCGGCGTGGCCACCGCGAGATCCAGCACGAGTCGGTACGGCGCCAGCTGATCGGCTTCGAGAGCGGTGACCACCAGCCGGGTGATCAATGGCGGCAGCTCATTGCCGCCGCCCTGCAGATCCCGCACGATCGCCTCTTCGGCCCGTCCGCGCCTCGCGCGTTGCCGAGCCCGATGCTCGCCTCGACGCACGTCACGGAGGCCACGGTTCAGATCCTCCTGGCAGCGCGCACTCCACGCCGAGAACGAGCACATCTTCGGCCCGATGCACGTCCAGCAGCAGGCGTACGCCGACCTCCAGATCGTCAACCAGCTCCTCGCTGTCACACCGGCCAAGCTTCGACACGAGATGCGCCGCGCGGCGGCCTCGGTTGCCGAACTGTTCGGCTGGATCGCCCAGGACAGTGGCGACACCAGGCTGGCGCTGACGCTCACCGACGAGGCGCTGAGCCACCTGAACGTCGTGAACCACGTCGACCCTGCCTTCAAGGCGATGCTGATGATGCGACGCTCGAACATCCTCACGACGAGCGATCCACGCACCGCGATGGAGTGCGCCGAGGTCGCCGCGCAGCTCGCGCAGCATCTCCCAACCGGCCGCCTGCACGCTGCCATCGGCCGCCAGCAGGCGCTCGCGGCGTTGGCCGCAGGGGAGGAGCGTACGTTCAACGAGCACGTCGCCTACGCACTCGACCTCGCTCAGGAGGACAGGGCGGCCGACGACCTCGCCGCCTACGCCACTCGCGGCGACGTCATCTCCGAGGTCACGCCCGGCCTGATCAGACTCAATCGAGCCGACGAAGCAGCAGACCAGCTGATCGAGCACCTGCCGCACTGGCCAGACGGCCAACAGCGCGACCACGGGATCGCCCAGCTCCGCCTCGTGCGGGCACTTGCCGTGACCGGCGACTACGGCGCCGCGCTCGAGTACGTCGAGGACGCCGTCGCCGCTTGGCGAGCAACTCCGTCCGCCAGGGCCCGGCACGAGCTCGAGCAGCTCGGGAGGCTTCTGCGGGACCGATCTCGTCGGCAGCCGGCACTACCGTTGAACCAACTCCGCGGCCGGATCAAGGACGCCCTACAAGGAGGCAGTACCGATGGCTGAGCGCCATGTCCTTCCCGCGACGGCGAGCACCGATGCCGCCGTCGTCGAGCCTCAAGTGGCGGTACTACCGGTGGGAGCTTTCGAGCAGCACGGCCCGCATCTGCCGCTCGCCACGGACACGCTGGTCGCTGTCGCGATCAGCAACGCGATCGCCGACGTCGTGCCCGTAAGACAGCTCCCACCCGTCACCATCGGCTGCTCCCACGAGCACGCCGCCTTCCCCGGGACGCTCAGCCTCAGCGCCACCACCCTGGCCGCGATCGTGACGGACGTAGCCGCCTCGCTGCGTGGACAGGGGATCGAGCACCTGGTCGTGGTCAACGGCCACGGCGGCAACTACGTCCTCTCCAACGTCGTGCAGCAGGCCAACGCAGAGCTCCGGGGCTCGATGGCGCTGTACCCCAATCGCGTCGACTGGGACGAAGCCCGGGCTGCCGCAGGCATGACGACCACGGCCCACGAGGACATGCACGCCGGCGAGCTTGAGGCGTCGATTCTGCTCGCGGCCTGGCCCGAATACGTCCGCGACGGCTGGCAGCAAGCCTGGTCCGACGACGACCACACGGCCGTCGACCGCCGCGAGCTGCTCACCGTCGGCATGGACGCCTACACCACCACCGGCATCATCGGCAGGCCATCGCTGGCAACCGAGGCCAAGGGCCGGCAGGCTCTCCAGACCTTGGGTAAGAACGCGGCGAAGGTGGTGGAGATTCTGACCAACGGATCACCCAGCCAGTAGGGCGACGCGGTCCGCTCCTCCGTCGCTCCCCGCGCCGCGAACGGCGGAGTTGCGAGGCGTGCGCCGTCCAAGGAACAGCGGACGGCACCGCCACTGCGCGAGCGTCGCTGTTCAGACTTTCTCTACTGCATCGAGAGTCTGAGGTCTCGCCTGCCTTCACCTACGAGTCGTCGGTGAGACCCGGCAGGAAGTGGGCCCGGAGATGGATCAGCACCTCGATCGCTTCCACGAGCAGCTTGGCGAAGCCCCAGGCGAGACTGTCGCTTCCGAGTTCGGCAGCGAGGAAGTCGTCATAATCGGACCCCTTCCGGTGTGCGGCAGCCCGAGATCGGAGTCGCTGGACCTTCTGGAGGACGGCGACGTCGCCGTCGGCATATGGATAGCTCTCGTGGTCCAACCAGCGCTTCAGCTTCGCGATGCTGCGCTCGTCCTTGATCTTGTTCGGTAGGACCGCGTCGATTGCCGAGTCGTTGAGAGCGTCGATCATCACCTTGGCGAGGTTGAGGATCTGTGCTTCGAACTCCGGCTGACTTTCGTTAAGCGGGATGCGAAGACGCTTGATCACATGCGCATCGGCCTCGACGGGTTCGCGGAAGAGATCCCACCCGAGTGCCTTCGGCCAGTCGGCGCGAAGCTTGTCGTAGCGATACTTGAAGCGAAGATCTGGCGCTTCGGGCCAGGTTGGCTGCGCGAGGAATGATCGGCGGATATTCGTCGAGCTCATCGACGACGTCGGTGTGATGTTCTGGCTTCGCCAGTGGTCGCGCTCTGATTCGGGAAGGTCGCGGCCGAGATCTCCCAGGAACACCACGATGTGGTCGGGGTGGTCGTTGTCGATCTGGACGCTCCAGAGCCCAGCACATCTCAAGCGCCCGTCGGAGACCGTGAACTTCCGAGAATCCTCGTAGTACTTCTGCAGGACGTCTCGGCGAAAGAAAACGGGCGTCAGATAGTGGGGCGCGTCCGGGTTCTTGCCGAAGTAGTTGGCCAGGGTGTCTGGGTCGCAGGTGTGGCGAACTGGCCGTCCATTTTCGTCTTCCCCGATGATGAACTCGGGGTAGTGCTCGGGGCTCGTCTCGTCGAACGGCCAGACGCCGGCGTGGCGCTGTTCGGGCGCCGGCAGAACCCTCGTCCCGAGCAACCGGGAGAACGGTCCCTTCCGCATGCCGCCACCGAGGTGGCGCTGGGCGGTGAACGAGATGCGTTCCTGGTCGCCCTCGATCTCGATATCCAGCGCGTCGTAGTCAACCGTGTCAGCGTCGGCGAGGTCTTCGACGAACTGCACGGAGTCGGTGAATAGCAGCAGGTCGAGTTGCCGGCCGGCTTGGAACTGCTTGAGGAGATTGGTCCGGATACGCACTTCGGTGCTCGAAACCGTCGCGGCTACGTACTCAGTGCCGTCGTCACTCAGCTTGATGAGCTTGGCGGCGTCCGGGCTCATCCACAGGTTGTGGTAGAGCCGAAACTCCTCCGAGAGCTGCGGAAGCATGTCGGGGAGGCCGCCGTGAAATTCCTGCATGAGAACGAGCGGCTCCAACCCATCGTCGGTGCCGTAGCGGTGGTAATGGGTCTCAGTTCCGCCCTCCCCGTAGGACTGCGAGAACCCGGGGAGCCCGTAGCCGATGTGGAAGTCCCAACTAGCATCGGCCACCGCCTCCGCCCGTCGACCAGGTTCGGAGAACGCCGAGAAGTACGCACCGTTACCGGCATCATCACGCCAGGACGAGTAGACGACGGTCCACGGACCGGTGCCATTGGCACGGAACTCTTGGAGCGCTCGGGTCTGTCTCAGCCGATCGAGGGCGTCTTCGGTCACTGCAGCTCCAGGTCCCTCGCCCGCGATAGATGGGCAGCGACCGGCTTGGTGCGACGCTTGCGCCCGAAGGTCTGCAGTACGGCGACGTCGAGCTCGTCGTCGGTGATGCCGACGCGCTTGGTCTTGATGTGCCGCACTGCGTTGGCGATCTCGACTGGGCTGATGTGGATGAACGGACGGTCAGCGTTGCTGTCGTTGGGGCGGAACTCGGTCCAGGAACCGGGGTCGATCTCACGAGGCCAGACGAACTCGTCTTCGTCGACGAAGAGACCGGCCTGCCTGATTTGGTAGGCGATCTTCTTCTCACGGTTCGCCCGCACACGCTGCAGTCCAAACGACTGAGCGGTCTTGTCCACGAGTCGATCGAGATGGATCGGACCCTCGTACGTCGCGATCTCGACGGCGACTGCCCTCACTTTCTCCTTGGCCACCTTCTTGGGCAGGTCATCGAGGACGTCGACCGCGCCGACCGGGACTACAGTCCATGGCTCGAACTCCAGGCGCATGCTGCCAATGACGCTGGGTTCGCGTTCCAACAATTCCGGATCCGGGGTTACGACCTCGGGGTTGTCAGTGCCCTCTGTGTTGCCGGGGGTGGGAACCTCGGCGCGAGCTGGAGAGGGCGAGGCGGGTGGCGTTGCTGACGCTTCGGCAGCCTGCTCGGTGACTCCCGCTTCCACGGCCAGTGCGGTGAGCGCCTCGTGACGGATGCTCCGTGCATCCTCAATACCGTCGTCGTCGAAATGCTCCAGGAGGCGGACGCAGAAGTCGTTGGCGCGGAACGCTTCCTCGACCGAGAAGTCGTACATGTGCGCCATCTGCTTCCGGACGATGCGGAGCTCGTTGCCGATGGTGCTGACTGTGCGCTGCTTGTCATCAAACGGGTAACCGAAGTCGCCGAGCCGCTCGGTGAGCATGCGGAGTTGGGCCTGAAGGTCGTACGTCCAATGCTGGTAGCCGCCCGAGAAACCCTTCTTCTGGTCAAGGATGTCGAGCACCACAGTCCACGCGTGGCCGCCGAGGTTGGGTGCGAGCTTCGCGGCGATGATCGGATCGAGCCTCTTCGCGAGGTGGTCGAGCCCTTCCTTCACGGACAGGTTCGGCTTGAAGGTCATCAGAAGATCACCTCGCCCTGCGTTCCAGGAAGCATCCCGTCCTCGAAGAACAAGGCAGCGTTGTCCGATGACGTACCGCCCTTCGGCGGCTTGCGCAGAGCGTCGGGCACGGGAGGCAGTTCGTCAGCGGGAATGAGCGGGCCCGCAAGGATCTGCTCCAGCAAGGCGATTCCGTCAGGCACGGTCGCGAGAGTCTCCTTGATGGCGGCGACGATCTCGACGAGCTCATGGCTCCACTCAGGCGCCCAAGCAGTGGGTCGGATGTGGTCGAGCGGTGAAGCGCTGGAAGCAGCGCGGCCAGCCGGCTTCGACATGCGGTAGCCGAGCCACTTGGGGATCACGGCCATGCCGCTGACCTCGAAC
Organism: Nocardioides sp. J54; assembly: GCF_000519005.1. Taxonomy (GTDB): domain Bacteria; phylum Actinomycetota; class Actinomycetes; order Propionibacteriales; family Nocardioidaceae; genus Nocardioides. The sequence goes on from NZ_JAER01000037.1 coordinate 19,030, forward strand.
ACCCAAGCCTCTTCCGGAACGCCGGTGAGTACGCCGTCGGCGACCTTCAGGGTCTCGGAGGCGGCGTCGAACTTGATGTCTGCCTTCGCGTCCGGGAGACGGGACGGCTCGGCCTGCCAGGCGACACCAGAGGTCGGCAGCGAGCCAGCGCCGAAGCGCTCGCCGAAGGTCTGGAGCCAGATCAACTTCTCGCCATGTTGCGACATACGGGCGAACAGCTCGGGGTCGGCGGTGAGCGGAACGCGGGGGCCTGGAGTCTCGAGGGCCTCGTGGAACCGATCGGTGTAGTCGGTGCCAGCAAGCACCCCGAAGGTGTAGGCGAAGAGCAGCTCGACGGTGACCTTGGTGCCGAGCTTGCCGCCGAGGACCTTGAGCGCCGCCGGGTCTGCGTTGGGGGTGCACTTGGCGTCGCGGTACAGCGGGACGATGTCCTTGCCGCCGTAGGAGCCCCGGAAGTGATGCTTGTCTGGCACGGCCGTCGTCAGGGTCGCGGCCGGTCCGCTGCCGAGACTCGTGGTCGTCATCGTCGTGAGGAACACCTGCTTGTCCGACAGGGATGCCCAGAGGGAAGGACTCTCCGTCTTGGCGAGCCGGGGATCTTGGAACGTCCACTGTCGGTCGAAGGAGCGCATCCCGAACCTGACGATCGCCTGGTGCGGAGCGCCCCCCTTCAGATCGACAAGCGGGGTCATGCCCGGCACCTTCGTCGTGATGCTGCGCCCGGTCTTCGAGGGCGAGAAGTACCTCAGCCGCTCGTCAGGCACAGTCGTGTCGACGAACCGCTCCCAGCGCTCCTCCAACAGCGAGGCGATGGGTGCCACCGGCCAGGTGCGGCTGATCATCGACCCCGGCTGCTGCCACGGAAACAGGTCGGTCACCTTCGGGCATGCTGCCCAGTCGGCGCCGCCTGCGGTCGGGATCAGGGGCGCGTGCCAGTCAGTACTCGCCTCAAGGGTGGTGAGTGTCGTCTTGCCAGCGGCGAGGTCGGTGAGCGCGGAAAGCTTTTCAGCCCTGGTGCCCCAGTAGCTGGCGTACCGCACGGGCGCTGGCTTGCTTCGATCGCCGTTGCCATGGCGCACGAGGGTCACGATCGCGACCGGCGACTCGATGTCGAAGACGTTCTCGTCCTTGCGGGTGCCCTTGTTGTCGCCGTGGAGGTCGACGACGGTGATCTCGTCCGCGACCTCACGGGCGAGTCGGCGAAGGCCGAGGAATCCGGGGCCGTCGAGCCACGACGACGCTGTGATCATCGAGATGACGGCAGGGCCTGTGTTCTCCTCGAACACCTTCCAGATCGCCCAGCGCCAGAAGTAGACGTAGAGGTTGTAGAGGCTGGCATGCGCGCTGAAGATCACGTGCTTCTTGGCATCGTCGAAGATGTCGTCGAACAGCGACCGAGATGCGCCGTCCTGTAGGGCGGTGATGAAGCCGCCCGTGCCGCTGCTCTCGACGCGGTCGTAGGGCGGGTTGCCGATCAGGACGTTGTGGTTCCAGTCGTACTTGACCTCATCGGCGTGTGCGCCCTCCGTGCTGATCGGGTCGGCGAGCGCTTCGATGACGTGTGGGTGCTTGGCTCCAAGCGTGTCGCCGAGGTAGATAGGCAGGCGTGCCTTCTCCCGGAGCTCCTCGGAGATGTCGAGCGATACCTTGAGGTGGCTGACAGCGTAGGAGGCGAGTGAGATCTCGCATGCGGAGGCATGGGCCAGGGCGGCTGCCTCGCCGGACTCCTTGTCGTTGCGCCTGGCCTGCCGCAGCCATTCGACGAGGAACGTGCCGGTGCCATTGGCGGGGTCGAACATCGAGACGACTGCGTCGTCCGCCCTGGCGCGCTTCGGGATGTCGATGTCGGGGTTCGCCTCGACGTACTCGGCCCAGGTGGTGGAGTCTGCGACACCAAGCGGCAGCCCGAAGGACTTCAGCGCGTCGTCGACGGTCTTGACGATGTAGCGCACCACCGGAAGGGGCGTGTAGAACGCACCCAGGTTTTTCCGCTGGTCGGGGTCGTACTGAGCGAGGAACTCTTCGTAGAAGTAGACGACCGGGTCGTCGCGCTGGTTGTCGGCACCGAAGTCGGCGAGCAGCTCGTCGACGTCCGTTACGGCGAGCTGCTCCGCAAGCTCGTTCAGGCCCAGCTCGTCAACGTCGATAACCCCATCGGAGTCGTCGCGGAAGCGCGAGTAGATCGCGTCGAGGAACTCGTTGTCGAACTTCAGGGCGGAGACGGACTGGTCAGCCTTGAACTCCTCGGGGTGCGCGATGCGGGCGGTCAGCAGCCCGTAGACCATCGTCTGGGCATAGACATCGGCGAACCGGTCAGGCGTCAGGTTCCCCAGCAGTTGCTCGCGGACATCGTTGAACAGGGCCCGGATCGGACCTCCCTCGGTCTCGACCTCGTAGAGCGCACGAACTTCGTCGCGAACGTCCTGAGCGACCTCAGCCATGCGGGCCGACAGTGCCTTGGCTGACCGGATGCCCTCACGGTAGCCCCGGAAGCCCTGGCCGAACTCAGGGCTCATGACGATCTTCGGGCCGTCCGGGGATTCCCAGAACAGGTCGGGTACGCCACGGCGTACCAGGAGATCGAGTCGGGCGGAGGTCGGCTCGTTGCTCCAGGAAAGGACATTGAGCACGCGCTTGCCGTCCTTCTCGCGGAAGTTGACGACGTGCAGGAGGTGCTCGTTGCCTTCGGAGAGGCAGAAGAACAGCAGATCAGGGAGATCCCATTGGGCGTGGGTGCCGCTGCCCTTGCGGGCGCGCTCGTTCTTGACAAGACGCTGCACGAGGCGGCGGATCGCCCCGACCGGCAACCGGCCGCCGTCGAACTCCAACACCCAGACGCCGAACGCCTGATCCTTCTTGAGCTGCGGAATCTGAGAGATGTGCTTGAGCTTCGCGACCTTCTCCGGATCGAGGTGGAGCTCCTCCGGTTCCCACTCCAACTGGAGGTCGTCCCAAGTCAGCCCATCCGGGATGGGCCACTCCAGGCCGTCGAGGAGCAACGTCAGGAGGTCGTCGGTCGAGCGGGGCGCCGACCTCAGGAGCTGGCGGAGGCGTTGTTCGTTGGCAGTCATCGCACTTCCATCCAGCAGAGCGTCTTCGGGGTCGGGGCATCCATCGGCAACTGTGTTTCCTTGCGGAGACGCTTGGTCTCGTCCCGCTCGAACTCGCGCAGAGCGCGGTGAACCTCGGCGCGGTCGCTGAATGCCGCAGCCGGAGTGGACGGGTCGGCTCCGATGGCGCCGTCGACGGTGTGCAGGGCACGTTCGACTCCGTCCGCCGTGCGGAGCGACCACTCGATCTCGCCGGGCTCGATCGTCCACTCAGCCTCGTGGTCGTCGTCCTTGACCTTGGTGAGAACGGGAACTCGTCGACAGATGAACACACCACTCGGCTTGCCGTCCTTGGCCGCTGAGATTCCATCGGGGAGCCGCTCGACGAGCTCGTCCAGGCCGGGGTTCTCCTTGACCAGATGGAGCCACTTCAGCCGGAGATCCTCGATCGGCGCGATGTCGCCGTTGTATTCGTCCTTGAAGGCCTGGAAGACCTTCACGTCGTCGTACATGTCGGACTCGTCGATGAGCTTGCCGCCCGGGATGCCGAGGGTGCTGGAGATCATCAGCGTCTTGCCGTGGACCCGGCTATAGAGGGTGAGCAGGTCCTCGATCTCGGCCGGCGGCAGGAAGTTCCGGATCTGGATGTGACCGCGGGACTTCTTCGCCGACGGCTTCTCCTTGACCAGCTCCTTCTCGATGGCGGGGTTCATGCGCCGGTCGACGCGGCCGATGCGCTGCATCAGGCGCACGGGGTTCCAGTGGATGTCGTAGTTGACGAGCAGGCTGCCGTCTTGCAGGTTGACGCCTTCGCTCAACACGTCCGTAGAGACCAGAACGCGCAGGGGCGCGAGCTTCTTGCGGTCCTCGGCAGACACCTTGTTGTAAAAGGGAGCGAACCGCTTGATCATCGCGTATCGGTCGGCGCCGCGGGTGCCGTCGATCCGGTCGACGTCGACAAGACCGTCCTTGCGAAGTTGCTCCTCGAGGTACCGGGCGGTGTCGGCGAATTCGGTGAAGACGATGACCGGTTCGTTGCGGAACTCGGGCGTGAAGACCGTGTTGTCGATGGTCTTCTTGCCCTCCTTCGAGGGTCCAAGCAGTAGGTCGCGCAGACGAAGGTACTTGTCGTCGTACCCCGCGCCCCCGAGGATCAGGCCCATGAAGCGCCGCAACTGGTCGAGGTCCTCGAAGGCTGCGTCGATCATCTCCTGCAGCTTGTAGTCACCGCCGACGAGGTTGTACTCCAGCTCGTTGAGCTCTTCCTCCGTGAGATCCTCCTCGTGCCAGACCTCCTCGAGCGTGGCCCGGTAGCGGTCGTGGATCGCCTTGAGGGTCGGCTCGTTGACGGTGCGCCACTCGGCCAGCCGGATCTCCTGATCGGGGTCGATCTTGGTGTTGACGTCGAGCCACCGGAGCACCTTCGCCGACAGATCGAGGCAGGAGCCGGCGAAGGCAGCCAGACTCGACTCGAACCGCTTGAGGAAGGTCGTGCGGATCAGGGCCACGACCTGCTTCTGTCGGTTCTCGGCCTTGGTGTCGACGTCCTTGTTCGTCGAGAACGCCAGCGGGTAGTACATCGGCAACACGAAGAGAGGTGTGGCCCGACTGAACGCGTTCTGAAGCTCGGTGAACAACGGGGAGTAGAGAGTGCCGAAGTCGTACTCCACTACGCGCGGGACTTGAGTCTCGGGGAAGACGACCTCGCTGCCGCCGGCGATCTTGGAGCTCTCGACGGCGTACTTCCGGCTGTTCTGGTGGATGACCGACTGAAACAGCTTGTCCTGGGCCATCAGCGCTGCGATCGCCGCGCTGTCCGGCACCGCGCTCTTGAACGGGCGCTCAAGCTCGATCGTGTACTTGCGCAAGCTGTTGATGCCTATGCTGGCGAAATAGTCGTCCTCATCGACTCCGGTGAACAGCTCCGCCTGGTGCACCAGATCGAACAGCGAGTTGTTGATCGGGGTCGCAGTCAGCAGGAACACCGTCTTGCCCTTGCAGATCTCCTGCATCCGCCACCAGCGGGATCCCCACGGGTTGTCCTCGTCGTCCTGATCGGGTGCCTTGCCGTGGTTCCGGAAGTTGTGCGCCTCATCGATGATGATCACGTCTGCGCGCTTCGCGAGGTGTTCGATCTCGGCGGCACCCTTCTGGGTGCTGAGGTCGGTGTGTGCCCTAACGAGGACGTTGGAGAACTGGCCGAACAGGTCGGGCAACTTCTCCTGAAGCTCGGGGTTCCACACGGCGTCCTGGCCGGTCTTGGTGGCCATGATCAGAACGTTCTTGTGGTGACGGACCGCGTAGTACTCAGTGAGCATCAAGCCGACGAACGTCTTGCCGAGACCGACGCCATCGGTGAGGAAGCCGCCGTTCCAGCGACGTGACATCTCGACGAGGGAGTGGAAGGCCTCCTGCTGATAGGGAGCCAGCATCGGGTAGATGACCGAGTCTGACTCCTCCCAGCTCTTGTCCGTGGGGTCGACGTTCGCGGTGAGTGCATGGAGGGCCTTGGCGTACACCTCGAACGGCGTGAACTGTCGGACGTTGTGCTCCAGGACCGAGAGCAGCTCGGCGTTGACCGGCGCGGCTTCGGCCCAGTGCTTCTCGTACCACTCCTGAAGGTCGGCGACCTCCGGCCCCTGGAACCTCACGTTGAGCTCAACGTTCTGCGTGAGGCCCGGCCGGGTGAAGTTGGACGAGCCGACCAGCGCAGCCGAGCCGACGACCTTCAGCTTGCTGTGCGTGATGTACGCCTTGGCGTGGAACTTCTTCGGCTTGTAGACGCGGATCTCGATCTTGCCAGTGCGGATGCCGTCAACGACCGCGTCTACGCCGGTGAGGAAGGCGTCACGGGTCTGCCGCTCGACCACGATCGAGGTGTCGAGGGCAGCAACGATGGCGTCGGCCGTGGTGCGGCTCGTTTCGCCGCCGATCAGAAGCCGGATCTTGTCGACCTTCTGCCACGCCCCGTCCAGGGCGAGGAAGGCGCCGATCTCGAAGTGGCCCGTAGCGATGTCGATCGCCGAGCTGATGTCGCACCACTCGCGGACGTACTGGAGCGCCTTCCAGTCCTCAGCGGTGTTGTCGACGATGAACTGCTCTGGTGTTGCCACGCGGTGTCCCCTTGCTCCCTTGCGGTTTGAAACTCTATTGGCGGGCGCCGACGGAAAGCGGCGCTTTCACGATCAGGGCTTCAGGCCGACCTTCGCGAGCATCGAGTCGGCAGCAGCCTTGCGCGTCTGGAAGGACGTGCGCAGGGTCAGCTTCGCGATCCCGCCGGACGTGACCGAGGAGACGAGGACGCCGATCTTCTGCCAGTCGGGGTTGTTGTACGAGAAGTAGTCGACGGTGGCACCGTTCCCGGTGGTCGCCGGGTCCTTGAGGTGGTCCAGGACGCTCAGGTCCTTCGTCGAGGTCGCCCAGATCGCGGCCGCGATCGCGATCACGCCGTGGACCGAGAGGGCGGAGCCGGCGACGGACGAGCCGCGGAGGTTCTTGCGGACGTCGGTGGTGACTCGCCCGAACTCCGGGCGGACCCTCACGAGCGCGTCCCAGAACTTGATGAGGAAGTCGACCTGGTCGGTGCGCGCCTGCTCGTTGAAGGGCAGGTCCGACCAGTGGTCCTCGAAGGCCTTGGACAGAGTGTTGAAGGCAACCAACTTCGCGGAGGACGCCGACACCGAGTTGGACAGCAACTCGACGTTGTTGGTGCCGAGATGCTGCGAGCCGCGCACGAGGCGGTTCACGAGGTCATCGGTGGTGAAGTCCTCCTGGTAGGCCGACTTCGCGGCGCTCTCGTTCACCTTGTCGCCGTCGTTGTTGAACGACCGTCCGATGCGCGGCGCGTCGGTGTCGTTCGCCAGCCAGATGCGGACGGCGAAGCGGCGGTCATAGAGGTGCACGCCGTGGGGGTTCATGGTCGTGATGTTGTCCGAAGCCTTCTGGATCGCCGTGATGCGCGACTGGGAGTCGATGCCGGTGTCGAAGTAGCCCGAGAAGAGAGCGAGGGCGTCGTCCTCGATCTCGTAGTCGGTGTCAGCGGCGTCCGGGTTCAACCGGATCGACAGGTTGCCGATCACGCCGTTGCCCTCGAGCAGCTCAGCCGCCCAGTTGTTGACCTTGCGCTTGGTCTTGGCGCTCATGGTGTTCTTCTGCCAGTCGGGGCGGATGTTGCCCTCGAACTTCAGGACGTCAGTGTCGATCAGGTCGATGATCTGCTTGCCGGTGAGGACGGTCTCGTAGTGGGTGCCGGCGGCGTCGTCGACCTCGCGGACATCGTGGAGGACGACCTTGGGCTGCTGCATGTTCATGTTGCTCCTACGTTGCTACGGGTGCTGTGCGGACGAGTGTCAGTAAATCATACGTAGGTACGTAAAGCAAACGTAGACCCGTAGATCGTGCGTAGGGGCGTCCTGCTGGCGGTTGGATCTATCGATTTGCCAGCTTCGTGACCGAGTCGCGGAGGGCGTCCTCGCCAGCGCGGACGTAGTGGTTCAGGACGGTGGTGAGCTTGTCGCCGAGGTACTGCGCGACGACTTCCCACGACTCACCGAGCTCCTCGTGGAACCACTTGGTCGCGGCGTGGTGGCGGAGGTTGCGGTAGACGATGGTGCGGGGCCAGGCGTTGTCGGGGTCGTTCTCGTCGACCCACCTGCGGATCCGGTGCCAGCGCTCGTTGTGGAGCTCGGGCTTGACCGGCAACCCGGTGACGGTGTCGACGAAGATCCACTGTTCGTCCTCCGGTGGGACGGGGTAGTTCCACCAGGCGACGCTCTTGTCGGGTTCGCGCGCCGCGAGCTGGGCGCGGCGCTGGCGCTCCTCCTCCTGGGCGTTCACCACGCGCTGCATTGATGCGTTGGCCGGCAGCCCGAGTAGTTCCTTCACTCGCGGGAGCAGCTCGTCGTGCATGACCGAGCGGGGGAGGGGGACCTCGTGGATGACGTGGTTCTTCACCGGGCCGCGGAAGCCCGGCGAGTGGCGGGGCGTGATCCAGCTGCCGTTGACCTGGACGTAGCCGCGCTCGAGGAAGACGTCGATTGCGCGGAGGCCGTTTTGCTCGCCCAGACGGAGCCCGCCGAAGCCGGCGACGCGGATCTTGGTGCCGAAGAGTGGCAGTCGGGTCAGCAGGGGATCGGTGCCCTCCGGACCGCACAGCTTGTCGGCCGCGTCGGCCATCGCCTTCACCTGGCGGGTCTCCGGTCGCAGCCGCGGGTCTACGAACTGCGTCGTCGTCCCGTGGAACACCGTCGACCGGCCTATCTCCAGACCGTCCAACGGATCGAACCGGCGATCCAGCCACTCCAGTCGCCACGCCAACTTGCGCATCGCCGCCAGGACGCCGCGCACGTCCTCACGCCCCCGGGCCGAGTGCACCGTCTTCGAGGCTCGGTCGATCACCAGCTGGCTGTGCTCGACTCGCCACTTCGCCACGGGCACATGACCGATGGCCGGCAGGACATGCGCATTCACGCGCGACTCGCGACCTTGGATCGTGCGGGGCGCCTTGCCGCGGCGCTTGCTGTCGGCGATGTACTCCGCGGCGAGCGCCCCGATCGTGCGGGTGGCTCGCACCTTCGCGCTGGCCGGCGCTGCCTGCTCGTGGTCGAGCGCCTCCTCGGCCTGGGCGAAGATCTTGCGGGCCTCGGCCTCGGTGTTGGCTCGGCGTAGGACCGGCTTCCATGGCTCGCCCTCGCCGGCGGGCGCCTTGAACTTGATCTGGTAGCTCGTGCCGCCCGGCGGGGGAGCGTAGAGGCGGACGCGCCAGGGCCAGCCGGTGCCGTCGAGGCGGCGTTCCTTGCCCTGGGCGAGCAGGGTGGACTTCCTGCGGGTCGCCATCGCTGCCTCCCTCGTAGGGTGGGGACTGGGTCTCGATACGGCCGCGTTCCTCGGCCTACTCGACCAACGAGATCCAGAAATTCGTATCAACTATTTGTATCATCGGGACCAGATTGATACAAGGATCACTGGATCAGGAGCACTGCTGATGGCGAACCGACTGGCCTCCGCGACCAGCCCATATCTGCTCCAGCACGCTCAAAATCCTGTGGATTGGTGGGAGTGGGGGCCGTCCGCCTTTGAGGAAGCCCGGCGGCGCGACGTGCCCATTCTCCTGTCGGTTGGATATGCAGCTTGTCACTGGTGCCACGTGATGGCCCACGAGTCGTTCGAGGACCCGGCGACGGCGGACTTCCTCAACGCGCACTTCGTCAGCATCAAGGTCGACCGCGAGGAGCGCCCCGACGTCGACGCGGTCTACATGCAGGCGACGACCGCGATGACCGGGAACGGCGGGTGGCCGATGACGGTGGTGCTCGACCACGACGGGGTGCCGTTCTTCGCCGGCACCTACTTCCCGGACCAGCCGCGGCACGGCTCGCCGTCGTTCACCCAGGTCCTGCAGGCGCTCAGCGCCGCGTGGACCGAGCGCGGGGACGACGTGCGGGCGACGGTGGCGAACGTCGCCGAGCACCTGCGCCGCGAGGCGGCCCTGCCGGCGGCGCCGCTGACCCGGGAGGTGGTCGACGCGGCGGTCGGCACCCTGGCGGCCGAGTTCGACCCGATGGCCGGCGGCTTCGGGACGGCGCCGAAGTTCCCGCCGACGATGGTGCTCGAGCTCCTGCGCAGGTACGACGGACCCGAGGACCTGGCCGCGAAGGCGCGCCACATGCTCGCCCGCACCACCGCGGCGATGGCCGGCGGCGGGATGTACGACCAGCTGGGTGGCGGGTTCGCCCGCTACTCCGTCGACCGCGGCTGGGTGGTGCCGCACTTCGAGAAGATGCTCTACGACAACGCTCAGCTGCTCGGCCTCTACGCGCGCCTCGGCACCGCGCAGGGCGACCGGGTCGCGGGGGAGACGGCCGACTTCCTGCTGCGCGAGCTGCGCACGCCCGAGGGCGGGTTCGCCTCCGCGCTCGACGCCGACAGCGTCGGTGAGCCGGGCGGGCACGCGGAGGAGGGGCTCTTCTACGTCTGGACCCCGACCCAGCTGGTGGCCGAGCTCGGCCCCGACGACGGCGCGTGGGCTGCGGAGACGTTCGGCGTCACCGCGGAGGGCACCTTCGAGCACGGCACCTCGACCCTGCAGCTGCGGCACTTCCCCACGGACCCTGACGACCAGGCCCGCCTCGCCGACGTACGACGCAGGCTGCTCGCCGCGCGGGAGCAGCGCCCGCGCCCGGCGCGCGACGACAAGGTGGTCGCGGCGTGGAACGGGCTCGCGATCAGCGGGCTCGTCGACGCCGCCCGCCGCCTGCGACGGCCCGACCTGCTCGACGCGGCGGTCGGGGCGGCGGAGCTGCTCGCCTCGGTGCACCTGCGCGACGGGCGGCTGCTGCGGGTCTCCCGCGACGGCGTCGCCGGGCCGCACGCCGGCGTCCTCGAGGACCACGGCTGCGTCGCGTCCGGCTTCCTCGCCCTCGCCCGGGCCACCGCCGACCCGCGCTGGCTCGACCTCGCCACGGACCTCGTCGACATCGCGCTCGACGGCTTCGCCGCACCGGACGGCGGGTTCTTCGACACCCGTGCCGACGCCGAGGCGCTGGTCGTCCGGCCCCGCGACCCCGGCGACAACGCCAGCCCGAGCGGGTTCAGCAGCCTCCTGCACGCGCTCGTCGACGCGCACGCGCTGACCGGGGAGGGCCGCTACCGCGACGCAGCCGAGCGGGCCCTGCCGACCGTCGGCGCGCTCGCCGCGAAGGCGCCGCGCTTCGCGGGCTGGTCGCTGGCGGCGGCGACCACGATGCTCGACGGCCCCCTGGAGGTCGCGGTCGTCGGCCCCGCGGGGGCCGAGCGTGAAGCCCTCGAGGAGCGGGCGCTGCGCATCCCGGGCGCCGTGGTGGTCGTCGCGGACGGGCCGGTCGACGGCATCCCGCTGCTGGCCGGCCGCGCCCCCGTCGACGGACGCCCGGCGGCGTACGTCTGCCGCGGGTTCGTGTGCGAGCGGCCGGTCACCGACCCGGACGACGTCCGTGCGTGAGCGCTGGCGCTCCGGGCTCACCCTGCTGGGGAGCGTGCTCCTGCTCGCCGTCGTCGTGGTCATCGGGCCGGGCAACGAGCTCGCCGCGGTGCGCCGCGTCCTCGGCATCGGCAACGATCCGCTCGGCACGCCTGCCGAGGTCGTGCCCGGAGGCGTCCACGCGTTCCTGCGGCACCAGCCGGGCGACCCCGACGAGCCGGTGGCGTGGGACCCGTGCCGCGAGGTCCGCTACGAGATCAACCCCGACGGCGCACCCGGTGACCCCGACGACGCGGTCGCGTTCGTGCAGGAGGCGGTCGATGTCGTCTCCGGGCTGACCGGCCTGCAGTTCGACTACCTCGGCGAGACCGACCGGCGGCCGTCGTGGAAGGCCGACCTCGTCCCGCGCGGCAGCCGCGAGCCGGTGCTCGTCGCCTGGGCGACCGAGGACGAGGTCGAGGAGCTCAGCGGCAACGTCGCCGGCGTCGGGGGAGCGGTCGCGCAGTCCGACACCCGCGGCGGACGGCTGCGCTACGTCACCGGCCAGGTCACCCTCGACAGCGACGTCTACGACCGGCTCGGCGGCGACCCCGACGGCCGGGCCCGTGGTCGTGCCATCCTGCTGCACGAGCTCGGCCACCTCGTCGGGCTCGACCACGTCGACTCCCCGGGCGAGCTGATGTACGCCGACGAAGTCGGTCTCCTCGACTTCGGCACCGGCGACCGCAACGGCCTCGTCCGGCTCGGGAAGGGGCAGTGCGGATGAACCCGGTCGAGACCGCCGCCGACACCGGTCGCTTCTTCGACGGCGGGACCGTGACCGACCCGCCGGACCCCGCCTGCCCGCCGCGGGTCGTGCTCGAGCGGGTCGAGGTCGGCGACGTCCGGCGCCGCACCGAGCGCTTCCGCATGCAGCGCCGCATCGCCTACCGCGACCGGGAGTACGGCGTCCTGCTGGTCCCCGCCGACCCCGGCTCCTTCGAGAGCGACCTCGCCTCCGTGCCCGCGCTGTTCACCTGGCTCGTGCCGCGCACCGGTCGCCACCTGCCGCCGGCGCTGCTGCACGACGGCCTGGTCCACCGCGCCGACGAGCCCGCCGACTACGTGTCGGTCGACGGGCACGTGCTCGACCGGGTCGCCGCCGACCGGGTCTTCCGCGACGCGATGCGCGACACCGACACCGGCCCGGTGCGCAGCTGGCTGGTGTGGTCGGCGGTCACCCTCGGCACCATCCGCGCCGGCTCGACCGCGTGGTCGCGCGGGCAGCACCTGCGCTACCTCGTCGCCGCGGCGGGCAGCCTCCTGCTCATCGCCACCCTCGGCGTGCTGGCGACCCTCGACCTGTTCGACGTCGTCGACGTGCTGCCGTGGATGGGGGAGCGGGGCTTCGTCGAGGAGCTCGTCGGCGGTCTGGCCGGCGCGGTCGTCGTACCCCTGCTGCTGGGGCTGACGTGGGGACGGTTCCGGGTCGCCGGCGCCGTCACCGGGGTGGCGCTCGCCGTCCTGCTGCACGTGACGGTGGTGCTCGCGCTCATCTCGCTCGGCTACCTCGCGACCGAGTCGCTGGCGCGGCGCCAGCCTGTCGTGGCGCTCACCCTCGCCGGTGTCCTGGCGGGCGCGTCGGTGCTCGTGCTCGTCTTGGCTGTCGGACCGATGCGCTGACAGACGTACTGCCGGTATGTTTCAACCCGTGACCAGCACCGACGCCGCACCGGCCGCCGCGAAGACCTTCGACTCGCTCGACCCCGCCACCGGCGAGGTCGTGGGCACCCACCCGATCCACGACGCCGAGCACGTGGCCGCCGTCGTCGCGACCGCCCGCAAGGAGGCCGAGCGCTGGCGTGCGCTGGGCTTCGACGGTCGCAAGAAGGCCCTCGGCGCGTGGCGCAAGGTGATCGCCCGCCGGATCGAGGAGCTCGCCGCGGTGATGTCGCGCGAGACGGGCAAGCCGAAGGGTGACGCCCTCATGGAGGCCGCGCTCGCCGTCGACCACCTCGCCTGGGCCGCGAGCCACGCCGCGAAGGTGCTCAAGCGCCGCAGCGTCTCGCCGGGCCTGCTCATGGTCAACCAGGCCGCGAGCGTGGAGTACCGCCCGCTCGGCGTCGTCGGCGTCATCGGCCCCTGGAACTACCCCGTCTTCACCCCGATGGGCTCGATCGCCTACGCCCTCGCGGCCGGCAACACGGTCGTGTTCAAGCCGTCGGAGTACACCCCCGGTGTCGGCGAGTGGCTCGCCGACACCTTCCGCGAGGCCGTCGGCCGTCCCGTCTTCCAGGTCGTCACCGGCTTCGGCGAGACCGGTGCCGCCCTCACCGCCGCCGGCGTCGACAAGGTCGCCTTCACCGGCTCGACCGCCACCGGCAAGAAGGTCATGGCCGCCTGCGCCGAGACCCTCACCCCCGTCGTGATCGAGGCCGGCGGCAAGGACGCCCTGCTCGTCGCGGACGACGCCGACCTCGACGACGCCGCGGAGGCCACCCTGTGGGGCGCCGCCTCCAACGCCGGCCAGACCTGTGCCGGTGTCGAGCGGGTCTACGTCCACGAGCGGGTCTACGACGAGTTCCTCGACAAGCTGCTGGCCGAGGCGCAGAACGTCAAGGCCGAGCCCGGCGGCCAGGTGGGCCCGATCACCATGCCGTCCCAGGTCGACATCATCCGCCGCCACATCGACGACGCCCTGGCCCGCGGCGGCCGCGCGCTCATCGGCGGCCCGGTCCCCGAGGACGCCCGCTACGTGCAGCCGACGATCCTCGTCGACGTGCCCGAGGAGTCCTCGGCCGTCCAGGAGGAGACCTTCGGGCCCACCGTCACCGTCACCAAGGTGCGGTCGATGGACGAGGCCGTCGAGCGGGCCAACGGCACCCGCTACGCCCTCGGCTCCACGGTGTTCTCGAAGGAGCAGGGAATGGCGATCGCCGAGCGCCTGCGCGCGGGCATGACCGCCATCAACGGCGTCATCTCCTTCGCCGGCATCCCGACCCTGCCCTTCGGCGGCGTCGGCGACTCCGGCTTCGGCCGCATCCACGGCCCCGACGGCCTGCGCGAGTTCACCTACCCCCACGCGATCGCGCGGCAGCGGTTCAAGCCGGCCATCGCGCTCACGACCTTCCGCCGAACGGTCAAGGAGGAGCAGCAGCTCACCAAGGTGGTGCGCGCGCTCTACGGCCGCATGAAGTAGCTCGTCGGCCCCGGCCTACGATGGCGGCATGGGTCCCGCCGTGCTCGACTGCGCCCACTTCGCGGCGGGGGAGTGCCGCTCGTGCGCCTGGCTCGGACGCCGGTACGACGACCAGCTGGCCGCGAAGCTCGCGGCGACCCGGGCTCTGGTCGACGCAGCGGGGATGGTCTGGGAGCCGCCGGTGACCAGCCCGCCGGAGGGGTTCCGCAACAAGGCCAAGATGGTCGTGGCGGGCACGGCCGGTGCGCCGAGCCTGGGGATCCTCGACCCGCGGGGCGGCGGGGTGGACCTGCGGGACTGCCCGCTGCACACGCCGGGGATCGTCGCTGCGCTGCCGGTGCTCGCCGACTTCGTGGTGCGCGCCGCCCTGACCCCCTACGACGTCGCCTCGACGCTGCCGGTTACCCAGCGCGGCGAGCTCAAGCACGTGCTGGTCACCGAGTCACCCGACGGTGAGCTGATGGTGCGCCTGGTGCTCCGCTCGACCGCGGACGAGGCGCGGGTGCGCAAGCACCTGCCCTGGCTGCAGGAGCGGCTGCCGCACCTGCGGGTGCTGACGATCAACGTCCAGCCCGCGCACCGGGCCGTGCTCGAGGGCGACCGTGAGCTGGTGCTCACCGCGGCCGACACCCTGCCGATGCGGCTCGGCGCGATCACCCTGCACCTGCGCCCGCGCAGCTTCTTCCAGACCAACACCGACGTCGCGGCAGCCCTCTACCGCGAGGCGGTGGCGTGGACCGCCGACCTCGCGCCGCGGCGGGTGCTCGACCTCTACTGCGGCGTCGGCGGGTTCGCGCTCCACCTCGCCGCGCCCGGCCGGCAGGTCACCGGCATCGAGATCAGCGCCGACGCGATCGCCAGCGCCGAGCGCTCCCGCGACGAGGCCGCCCTGCCCGGGGAGATCCGGTTCGAGGTCGGCGACGCCACCGCCCCGGAGCACGCACCGCTGCTGGCGGAGGCCGACCTCGTGGTGGTCAACCCGCCCCGTCGCGGGCTCGGGCCGGAGCTGGCGCAGCGGCTCGAGGAGTCGGGCGTGCCGCACGTGCTCTACTCGAGCTGCAACCCCGAGACCCTGGCCCGCGACCTGGCCACGATGGCGTCGTACTCGCCGGTGCGGGGGCGGCTGCTGGACATGTTCCCCCAGACCCCGCACGCGGAGGTGCTGGTGCTCCTCGAGCGCCGTCAGCGCAGCGAGTAGGTCGCCAGCGACACCCCGACGTAGTGGGCGGCGAACGCGGCGATCGTGAAGCCGTGGAAGATCTCGTGGAAGCCGAACACGCGCGGCGAGGGGTCCGGCCACTGGAAGCCGTAGACCAGCCCGCCCATCGTGTAGAGCGCCCCACCGACCACGATCAGCACGAAGACCGCGATCCCGACGCCGAGGCCGAGCGCGACGGCACCGCTGAAGAACGCCGGGATGAAGAAGATCGCCGCCCAGCCGAGCGCGATGTAGATCGGCGCCGACAGCCAGCGCGGGGCTCCGGGCCAGAACAGCTTGAAGCCGATGCCGGCCAGGGCGCCGGTCCACACCACCGACAGCATGATCACCCGCGAGGGACCCTCGAGCAGGATCAGCGCGAACGGCGTGTAGGAGCCCGCGATGAACAGGAAGATGTTGGAGTGGTCGAACCGGTTGAGGATCCGCCACACCTTCGGTGACCACGTGCCGCGGTGGTAGAGCGCGGAGATCCCGAAGAGCAGCAGTGCCGACCCGGCGTAGAGCGCCGAGCCCACCTTCGTCGTCGCCGTCGGGGAGAGCACGATGAGCACGATGCCGGCGGCGAGGACGATCGGGGTGGACACGAGGTGGATCCAGCCGCGGAGCTTCGGCTTGATCTCGGCGACCTTGTCGCTGATCTGGTCACCGAGGTCGTCCAGCCGGGCGCGGACTCGGTCGTTCGCGTGGTGGAAGGCCTGACTCATGGCACGAGGGTACCCACGGAGCCGGAAAGCAACAGCGGCCGGACGAGCGTGATCCCACACTCACCCGGCCGCTGCCGACGCACCTGTCGCGGACTCAGCCCGCGGTCTGGATCGGCGGGCCCTCCGAGGGCTGCACGATGACGAAGCCCTGGCCCTGGAAGGCGACCTGGAAGGCCTCGCCCGAGCCGCGGCCGATCAGAGCACCGGCACTGACGGTGGAGCGGATCGAGGTCTGCAGGTGGACCGACCAGGCGACCAGCGCCTGGGCGTCGGCGAAGGTCGGCGCCTCGGCCGGGTTGAGCACGACAGGCTCACCCTCAGTCGTGATCGCCACCCAGCCGGTGCCGCGCAGCGTGGTGTTGAACAGGCCGCCTGCGGCGATGCTGCCGCCCTTGACCCGCTCGATGTTCCAGTCCAGCGACGCCGAGAACGCGAGGACGTTCTTGCCGTTGACCGAGATGCCGCTGTTGTTGAGGTGCAGGATGTGCACCTCGTGCGCGAGGTCGGCGAGGAAGACGTCGCCCTGGCCCTCGACCCGCATCAGCGACAGGCCCTCGCCCGTGAACGCCTTCTTCAGGAACTTGGCGGCGCCACCGCCCTGGTAGGCGAAGTTCACGTTGCCCTGGTAGGCGACCATCGAGCCCTGCTTGGCCATGAACGGCTCGGTGATCCGCACCCGCAGCAGCTTGTGGTTCTGCCGCATCGGGCCGTGGCCGTCGACCTCGCTGAACCGGCCGTCGATCAGCTCGCCGGAGATGCCCGCGAAGGCGTCGGCCGGCACCTGCTGCTGGCCGCCCTGCTGACCCCACTGCTGCGGCTGCTGGCCCCACTGCTGGTCCTGCTGACCCTGCTGGCCCTGCTGACCCCACTGCTGGTCCTGCTGGTGGGGCGCGACCTGGGTCTGGTCCGTGCTCCCGGCACCAGCCGACCCACCGGCTGACGCGCCGGCGTCGGAGCCGCCGTCCAGCGGGGAGGTGGACTGCACCCCGTTGTCGGAGACGTGTTCGGTCCACTGGGTGCCGTCCCAGTAGCGGAGCTCGTGGCGTCCCGTGGGGTCCGGGTGCCAGGCGGCTGCGGTCATCGCGTCGTACCTCTCGTCGTGCTGTCGTCCGGTGGGGCTCATCGTGTCAGGCCCGTGGTGGAGCGGGAAGGTCCCGGGTGCGGCTCTGGTCTACCACCGTGCCCGCCACCGTGGCCTACGATCAGCGGTGTGGCGGACTGGAAGCGTGGCCTTCGACGGGTGCTCTACCCGGCCTACGAGGCACGCGTGCTTCGCAGGATGCCGGACAACCTGCCCAAGCACGTCGGGGTCATGCTCGACGGCAACCGGCGCTGGGCGCGGGCCGTGGGGCGCGACACCGCGCACGGCCACCGTGCCGGCGCGGCGAACATCGAGCCGCTGCTGACCTGGTGCGACGAGGTCGGCATCGAGGTCGTCACGCTGTGGCTGCTGTCGACCGACAACCTCAACCGGCCGCCGGAGGAGCTCGAGCCGCTGCTCGAGATCATCGTCGAGGCCGTCGACTCGCTCGCCGTCCAGCGCCGCTGGCGGCTGCACCCGGTCGGTGCGCTGGACCTCTTGCCCGACGCCACCGCGGAGCGGCTCAAGGCCGCGGCCGAGGCCACGGCCGACGTCGACGGGATGATCGTCAACGTCGCCGTCGCGTACGGCGGGCGCCGCGAGATCGCCGACGCCGTCCGCTCCCTGCTGTCCGAGCACGCCGCCAAGGGCACCTCGCTCGAGGAGCTCGCGCAGATGATCGACATCGAGCACATCGAGGAGCACCTCTACACCAAGGGCCAGCCCGACCCCGACCTCGTCATCCGCACGTCGGGGGAGCAGCGGCTCGGCGGCTTCCTGCTCTGGCAGAGCGCGAAGTCGGAGTTCTACTTCTGCGAGGCGCTGTGGCCGGAGTTCCGCCGCGTCGACTTCCTGCGCGCCATGCGTGCCTACGCCCTGCGCGAGCGCCGCTTCGGCGCCTGACCCGGACCCCGGGTGGGCTGGCTCACAGAGGTAGCGTCGGCCCACGTGAGCACCACCCCCACCCGCCTCTTCCGCGTCGTCGCGACCGCCGAGGCGATCTCCTGGGCCGGCCTGATCCTCGGCCTGGTCCTGAAGTACGGCACCGAGACCACCGACCTCGCCGTCCGGGTCTTCGGCATGATCCACGGGGCCGTGTTCCTCGCCTACTGCGTCACCTCGGTGGTTCTCTGGGTCGACCGGCGCTGGTCCTTCGGCCGTGGAGTGCTCGTCCTGGCCTCCTCGGTGCCGCCCTTCCTGACCATCCTCGTGGAGTGGGTCGCCCTGCGCCGCGGCTGGCTCGGCGACTCCTGGCGCCTCCCCGCCGGCGCCGGGACCGGCATCGTCGACCGCACTGTCGCGTGGCTGCTGGTCAAGCCGCTGCGCGGCCTGGGCGTGGGCGTCGTCGCTGTCGCCGTGCTGTTCGTCGTGGCGCTCCTCGTCGGCCCGCCCGTCCAGTCGTCCTGACACCTGGCACGGTGGGCTGACGGAACCGTCAGCGCCGCAGTAGCGTCCGACCACCATGATCGACCGACGCGACACGCTGCGCCTGGGCCTGCTGGCCCTCGCCGTCCTCGGCGGCACCGGCACCCTCGCCGCCTGCACCGGCCAGGAGGACCCCGGCTCCGAGCCGGTCCCCGACGAGCTCGACGGGATCGAGCTCGTCTCCTCCGACGTCGAACGCGCCGCAGGTGACGGCTCGCTGGTGCCCGACGTGGTGGCCGGGCTGCACGGCCTCGCCGGCGGGCTCTACCGCACCCTCGCGACCGAGCCGGGCAACGTCGTGCTCTCGCCGTACTCGGTCCTCGTCGCGCTCGGCATGACGCTGACCGGCGCCGCCGGCCGCACCGCCGAGGAGATGCGCGACGTGCTCGGCGCGAGCGACCTCGGCGACCGCTGGCACAAGGGCGCGAACGCGCTGACGTCGTACGTCGACGGGCTGGCCGGCGAGCAGGGGCGCGCCGACGGCTCGAAGGCCGAGCTCGAGCTGGCCACCGCCAACCAGGTCTTCGGCCAGCAGGGCGTCGGCTGGTCGGCCGACTTCCTCGACCTGCTGGCCAAGGAGTACGGCGCCGCCCTGCGCGCCGTGGACTTCGAGGGCGCGACCGAGCAGGCCCGCACCCGGGTCAACGACTGGGTCGAGCAGCAGACGAACGACCGGATCGTCGACCTGCTGCCCGAGGGCTCCCTCGACCCCAGCACCCGGATGGTGCTGGTCAACGCGATCTACCTCAAGGCGCCGTGGGAGCAACCCTTCGAGGAGGGGCTGACCGCGGCAGGTGACTTCCGCCGCGCCGACGGGACCACCGTGCAGGTCGACCTGATGCGCAACCCGATGCTCTCCGGCGCGCTGGCCACCGGCGACGGGTGGCGCGCCGCGACCGTGCCGTACGCCGGCCGCGGGCTCGCGATGACCGTCGTCCTGCCCGACGGCCCGGACCTCACGCAGGTCGAGGAGCAGGCGGCGCGCGACCTCGCGCCGTTCATCGGCAGCGGCCAGCCCACCAACCTCGACCTCCACCTCCCGCGGTGGAGCTTCCGGTTCGGCTCCTCGCTCAAGGACGCGCTGCAGCAGCTCGGGATGGAGGCCGCGTTCGGCGACGCCGACTTCCGCCCGATGACCGACGAGGACCTCGACCTCTACGTCGACGACGTCTTCCACCAGGGCTTCATCGCCGTCGACGAGGAGGGCACCGAGGCCGCCGCCGCGACCGCGGTGGTGATGGCCGAGACCAGCGCGCCGGTGACCGTCGAGGTCAAGGTCGACCGGCCCTTCCTGTTCGTCATCCACGACCTCGAGCACGGCACCCCGCTCTTCCTCGGCCGGGTGGCCGACCCGACGGCGTAGGTCCTGTCGGCGGCGCTCGCTACGCTGGGGAGCCCACCCCCGGTCGTGCCCGACCGGGGGCGCTCGTGCTGTCCGACCCTGCTGAAAGAAGCTCCTCGTGCACCTCGCCGGCCTCGCCGACGCCGTCCTCGCCGACCCCGCCCTCGCGAATGCTCTCGACCAGGCCAGGGGCGCCCAGCCGACCGGTGAGCTCACCGGCCCGGAGGCGCTGCGCCCGTTCCTCGTCGCCGGCCTCGCCCGCGGGGAGAGCCCGGTGCTGGTGGTCACCGCGACGACCCGCGAGGCCGAGCAGCTGGTCGACGAGCTGGGTGCGCTGGTCGACCCCTCCGGCGTCGCCTACTACCCGAGCTGGGAGACCCTGCCCCACGAGCGGCTGAGCCCCCGCAGCGACACCGTGGGTCGCCGGCTCGCCGTGCTGCGCCGCCTGTGCCACCCGGGTGCGCCGGGCAGCGTCGCCGCGCCGGTCAAGGTGCTCGTCGCCCCGGTCCGCTCCGTCCTGCAGCCGCAGGTCAAGGGCCTGGGCGACCTCGAGCCGGTCGAGCTCGCCGCGGGTGACACCGCCGAGATCGACGACGTGGTCGCCGGCCTGGTGGGTGCGGCCTACTCCCGCGTCGACCTGGTCGAGAAGCGCGGCGAGTTCGCCGTCCGCGGCGGCATCGTCGACGTCTTCCCGCCGACCGAGGAGCACCCGCTGCGCGTGGAGTTCTTCGGCGACGAGGTCGACGAGATCCGCTCCTTCGCCGTCGCCGACCAGCGCACCATCGAGAAGGTCGACCGCCTGTGGGCGCCGCCCTGCCGCGAGCTGCTGCTGACCGACGAGGTGCGCGCCCGCGCGGCCGAGCTCGGCCGCGAGCACCCGCAGCTGGTCGAGATCACCGACAAGCTCGCCCAGGGCATCGCCGTCGAGGGCATGGAGGCGCTGATCCCGGCCCTCGTCGACGAGCTCGAGCTGCTCGTCGACCTGCTCTCCGAGGACACCAAGGTGCTCGTCCTGGACCCCGAGCGCGCCCGCGCGCGGGCCCAGGACCTGGTCGCCACCAGCGAGGAGTTCCTCGCCGCGTCGTGGGCGACCGCGGCCAGCGGCGGCCAGGCGCCGATCGACCTGCAGGCCGCGTCCTACCAGTCCCTGGGCGACGTGCGCGCCCACGCACGCGAGCGCGGGCAGGCGTGGTGGACCTTCAGCCCGTTCGGCCTGGACGAGGAGGTGCCCACCGCGGCGCAGCCGGCGCCGTCGTACCGCGGGGACGTGGCGAAGGCCTTCGAGGACATCCGCCGCTGGCACCGCGAGGGCTGGCGGGTCGCCGTCGTCCACGTCGGCCACGGGCCCGCCAACCGCATGGTGGAGGCGCTCGCCGAGAACGACGTGCCGGCCCGTCTCGTCGAGGAGGTGGCGGCCGGTGCCGAGCTCGACCCGGCGGTCGTCACCGTCACCTGCGGCGCGCTCGCGCACGGCGTCGTCGACGAGGCCCGCAAGCTCGTGGTGCTCACCGGCGAGGACGTCGTCGGTGCGAAGGCATCCACCCGCGACAAGGGCGCCATGCCGGTGCGCCGCAAGCGGCAGATCGACCCGCTCGAGCTCAAGGCCGGCGACTACGTCGTGCACGAGCAGCACGGCGTCGGTCGTTTCGTGGAGATGAAGCAGCGCGAGGTGCAGGGCGCGGTCCGCGAGTACCTCGTCCTCGAGTACGGCCCCTCCAAGCGCGGCGGCCCGCCGGACCGGCTCTTCGTCCCTGCCGACACCCTCGACCAGGTCACCCGCTACGTCGGCGGCGAGCAGCCCAGCCTCGACCGCCTCGGTGGCGGCGACTGGACCAAGCGCAAGAACCGCGCGCGCAAGGCGGTCAAGGAGATCGCGGCCGAGCTGATCAAGCTGTACGCCGCGCGGCAGGCCACGCAGGGCCACGCGTTCGGCCAGGACACGCCCTGGCAGCGGGAGCTCGAGGACGCCTTCCCGTTCCACGAGACGCCTGACCAGCTCACCACCGTCGACGAGGTCAAGCGCGACATGGAGCGCACGGTGCCGATGGACCGCCTCGTGTGCGGCGACGTCGGCTACGGCAAGACCGAGATCGCGGTCCGGGCCGCGTTCAAGGCGGTGCAGGACGGCAAGCAGGTCGCCGTGCTGGTGCCGACCACGCTGCTGGTCAACCAGCACTTCGCGACCTTCTCCGAGCGGATGAGCGGCTTCCCCGTGGTGCTGAAGCCGCTGAGCCGGTTCCAGACCGACAAGGAGGCCGCCGAGACCCTCGCCGGACTCGCCGACGGGACCGTCGACGTCGTCGTCGGCACGCACCGGCTGTTCAACGCCGACACGCGCTTCAAGGACCTCGGGCTGATCATCGTCGACGAGGAGCAGCGCTTCGGCGTCGAGCACAAGGAGGCGATGAAGCGGCTGCGCACCTCGGTCGACGTGCTGTCGATGAGCGCGACGCCGATCCCGCGCACGCTCGAGATGGCGATCACCGGCATCCGCGAGATGTCGACGATCACCACGCCGCCGGAGGAGCGGCACCCGGTGCTCACCTACGTCGGCGGCTACGAGGACCGCCAGGTCATCGCCGCGGTGCGTCGCGAGCTGCTGCGCGACGGCCAGGTGTTCTACATCCACAACCGGGTCAGCTCGATCGAGAAGGCGGCCGCGAAGATCCGCGAGCTCGTCCCCGAGGCCCGGGTCGCGACCGCGCACGGGCAGATGGGGGAGCAGCAGCTCGAGCAGGTGATGGTCGACTTCTGGGAGAAGCGCTTCGACGTCCTGGTCTGCACCACGATCGTCGAGTCCGGCATCGACGTGTCCAACGCCAACACGATGATCATCGAGCGCGCGGACACCCTCGGCCTCTCCCAGCTGCACCAGCTGCGCGGCCGGGTCGGCCGCTCCCGCGAGCGCGCCTACGCCTACTTCCTCTACCCGACGGAGAAGCCGCTCACCGAGACCGCGCACGAGCGGCTCGCGACCCTCGCCCAGCACTCCGACCTCGGTGGCGGCATGGCGATCGCGATGAAGGACCTCGAGATCCGCGGCGCCGGCAACCTGCTCGGCGGCGAGCAGTCCGGCCACATCGCCGACGTCGGCTTCGACCTCTACGTCCGCCTCGTCGGAGAGGCGGTCCGTGACTTCCGCGCCGACGGCGGCGCCCCCGAGCAGCTGGAGGAGGTGCGCATCGAGCTGCCGGTCGAGGCGCACCTGCCGCACGACTACATCCCCAGCGAGCGGCTGCGCCTGGAGATGTACAAGCGCCTCGCCGAGGTCCGCACCGACGCCGACGTCGACGAGATCGTCGCCGAGCTCGAGGACCGCTACGGCGAGCCGCCCGAGCAGGTCGCCGCGCTGCTGCTCGTCGCCCGCTTCCGCGCCCGGGTCCGGGCTGCCGGCATCAAGGAGGTCACCACCGTCGGGAAGAACGTCCGCTTCCACCCGGTCGTGCTTCCCGAGTCGCGCACCGTGCGGCTGAACCGGCTCTACCCGAAGTCGATCGTCAAGCACCAGCTCGAGTCGATCCTCGTGCCGCGACCCGGCACACCGGGGAAGACGGGGACCCCCATCGAGGGGGTCGCCCTGCTTGAATGGGCCCGACTCGTCATCGACTCGGTCATCGACCCCAAGGAGTAGGCACCGTGCGTCGTCGTACCTCCCTCGTCTCCGTCCTCGCTGCGACCGCCCTGGCCGTGACCGGATGCGGCCTGACCGACGACGGCGCGAAGCCGGGCGTCGCCGCGGAGGTGGACGGCCGCTCGGTCGAGCTCTCCCGGGTCGACCAGACGGTGCACGACTACTGCTCGCTGCTCGAGTCCGAGCCCACCGCGCCGTCGTACGCCCGCGCCGCGGTGCGCGCCCAGATCGCCTGGAACTGGGCCCAGGCCGTCGCCGTCGAGGAGCTGGCGGACGAGTACGACCTCACCCTGCCGGGCAAGGTCGCGCCGGCCGCGATCAAGCGCAACTGGGGCGTCGGCCCCGACGACGACTCCTTCGAGTCCTTCGAGTGGCTGTCCTGGATCGGCCAGCGCCTCGGTCAGCCGCTCGAGCAGATCGGCACCAGGGCACTCGCCGACGGCCGGAGCGCCGGCGACGCGCAGACGGCGGCCGAGGTCGGCGAGGCCGTCGTCGACGAGTGGCTCGAGGAGAACGCCGTCGTCCTCAACCCGGTCTTCGGCACCCAGCAGGACGGCAAGGTCTTCACCGGCGACGACCTCTCGGCCGCCTACAGCGGTGTCGCCCGCGCCGGTGAGGAGCTCGCCCTCGAGACCGACGACGAGGGTGCGATCTACGAGCGGCTCGCCGGCCTCCCCGCCTCCGAGGTCTGCGGCTCGCCGCTCGAGCAGGCCGCGCCGGTGGGCTGAGCCGTGGCCGACCCGGCGGTGGAGGAGTTCGTCGCCGTCATGCGGCGGCTCCGGGCCGAGTGCCCGTGGAAGCGCGAGCAGACCCACCGCTCCCTCGTGCGCTACCTGCTCGAGGAGACCTACGAGGCCGTCGACGCCATCGACGCCGGCGAGGTCTCGGGCGACTGGTCCCACCTCGCCGAGGAGCTCGGTGACCTGCTGCTCCAGGTCGTCTTCCACGCCGTGGTCGCCGAGGAGCGCGGTGACTTCGACCTCGACGACGTCGCCCGCGGCATCACCGCCAAGATGGTCCGCCGCAACCCCCACGTCTTCGGCGACGTCGATGCCGCCGGCCTCGACGCCGACGCCGTCAACGACCTCTGGCAGCAGGTGAAGGCCGGCGAGAAGGCCGACCGCCCCGTCGACGACGGCATCCCCACCGCCCTCCCCGCCCTGCTCTACGCCGACAAGGTCCTCGACCGTCTCGAGCGCGCCGGCACCCCCGCCGACCCCGTCGACCCCACCGACGCCTCCGCCGCGCTGGGCGAGCGCCTCCTCGCCCTCGTCGCCGAGGCCCGGCAGGCCGGCGTCGACCCGGAGCAGGCGCTGCGGGACGCGGTGCGGGAGCGGTTGTAGGCATTCGCTGGCCGGCTAGGCCGAGGGTTTGAAACCTTCGGGCCTGCGTGGAGGCTGTGGTGGGCACAGTCCGGTGCACGGGGCCGCTGGTTTCGAGGTTCAGCGCTGGGCCGCCTCGCACCTCGACAAACGTCAGTGTTGCTCCGTGGTTGGTGTCGGCGGCCGCGCACCGTAGCCGACCGGCCCCCGCCGGTCGGCTGGGCGGCGCGGTTGCCGGCACGGACTCCGTCCGCGCCGCCCTGTGTTGTCTGGCGCGAGCGTGTCGCCTGTCGAGGTTCGCGCGCAGGCGCTCGCTGCGCTCGGCCCGCACTTGCCCTCGACGCGCCTCCGGCGCGGGCGCC
>NZ_JAER01000038.1 GCF_000519005.1 Nocardioides sp. J54
CAACAAAGAGCTCCGCGACGCCGTCTGCGACTTCGCCGGCGACTCCCGCCGAGCCAACCCCTGGGCCGCGAAGATCTACAACGACGCCCTCGCCCGCGGCAAGGACCACCCCCACGCCACCCGCATCCTGGCCCGCGCCTGGCTCGGCGTGATCTGGCGATGCTGGCAGAACCAGACCGCCTACGACCCCCACCAGCACGGCGCCCTCCAGGCACTGCTCAGCGGTGTCGAAGCGGCCTGACGTTGACACAGGGCTACTCATCGCGCGAGCATCCGGTCCAGCGCGGCGCTCACACGGGCGGCGTCGTCGCGGTACTTCACCAGCGCCCCCAGCGTCCGGGCAGCGGTCTCGACGTCGAGCTCGACCGTACCGAGGTGCTGCAGCGCGCGGGCCCAGTCGAGGGTCTCCGCGACCCCGGGCGGCTTGAGCAGGTCGCCACCGGCCCGCAGCTGCTGCACGACACCGACCACCTGCCCGGCCAGCTCGGCGCTGACCTCCGGCGCGCGGGAGCGGACGATCGCGACCTCCCGCTCCAGCCCGGGGTGGTCGATCCAGTGGTAGAGGCAGCGTCGCTTCAGCGCGTCGTGCAGCTCGCGGGTGCGGTTGGAGGTCAGCACCACCGTCGGCGGCACCGCGGCCTGCACCGTGCCGAGCTCGGGGATGGTGACCTGGAAGGTCGAGAGCACCTCCAGCAGGAAGGCCTCGAACTCGTCGTCGGCCCGGTCCACCTCGTCGATCAGCAGCACCGCCGGGCTCTGCTGCAGCGCGGCCAGCACCGGCCGGGCGAGCAGGAAGCGCTCGTCGTACAGGCTCTTCTCGGCCTCCTCGACCTGCGCGGCCCCGCGCTCGCCCCCACCGCCGACGACCGCCTCGATCGCGCGCAGGTGCAGGATCTGGCGCGGGAAGTCCCAGTCGTAGAGCGCCTGCGTGGCGTCGATGCCCTCGTAGCACTGCAGCCGGATGAGCGGCCGCTCCAGCGCGGTCGAGATCGCCTCGGCCAGCGCTGTCTTGCCCGTGCCCGGCTCGCCCTCGAGCAGCAGGGGGCGGCCCATCTCCAGCGACAGGAAGAGCACCGTCGCGAGGTCGTCGTCGCACAGGTAGCCGGTCTCCCCCAACCGGCGCGACAGCTCGGCGACACGGGCGTCCATGGCGCGAGGCTATTGAGCCGGCCGTTGGTCCGAGGTTGGCTCGTCGACGTCCCGGCCGGACGCCAGGTCGCCGCACTCGACCAGCCACGGGTCGTGGACGGAGAGGTAGCGCCGCGCCCCACGGTCGCCGGCTGCGGAGTCGCTGACGCCGGCCCAGTGGTCACGGCCGATCAGCACCGGGTGCCCCGGCCGGCCGAGGTACGACGCCCGGGCGAGCGCCGCCGGGTCGCCGGTGTTGTGCTCGAGCACCCGCGCCACCACCTCCGCGGTGACGTCGGGCAGGTCGACGAGGTGCACGAGCGCGGCAGTGGTGGTCGTGCCGGCGTCGGCGAGCGAGCGCAGCCCGGTGCGCAGCGAGGCGCCCATCCCGGACTGCCACGCCCGGGAACGGACGACGTGCACCCGCGCGTCCACCAGCTCGTCCCCCGGCTCGCTCCGCGCTAGCAGCTGCTGCGCCTCGTCGGCGGCGGCGCCGAGCACGACGGTCACCTGGGGGCAGCCGCCGTCGAGCAGCACCGCGACGGCCCGGGTCAGCCAGGGCCGCCCGGCGTCGTCGCGCACGAGCGCCTTCGGCATCCCCATCCGGGTGCCGGCGCCGGCCGCGAGCAGCAGTCCGTGGGCCACGTGGCCGAGCCTATGCCGCCCGGCAACTCCGGACAGGCCTGCCGGCTGGCGGCCGGACCTCAGCGCTCGTGGTTGGACACGGTGAGCAGCACCGCGGCGTCGCTGAGGGCCTCGAGGTCGTGGCGTTGCTGCGGGATGGCGAGGTGGTCGCCAACGCGTCCGCGCCAGGTGTCACCGCCGGCGTGCAGGGCGACCTCGCCCTCGAGGACCTGCAGCGTTGCCTCGTCCGGTGCGTCGTGCTCCCCGAGCCGCTCCCCGGCGCGCAGGGCGATGACGGTCTGCCGCAACCGGTGCTCCCGGCCACCGTGCACCGTGACCGCGGCCCGGCCGCTGGACGCCTCCCGCGCGGCGTCGAGCTGCCGTACGGCGAGGTCGGTCAGGTTCGTGGACTCCATGGCGTGCTCCTTCCGAACCGCTCGTCGCGGCTCCGGTAGACGATGTAGGGCCGGGTGAGGTAACCGAGCGGGGCACTGAACACGTGCACCAGCCGGGTGAACGGCCACAGCGCGAACAGGCCGAAGGCAACCAGGGCGTGGAGCTGGAACCCGATCGGGGCGTCGGCCATGAGGGCGGCGTCGGACTGGAAGGCGAGGAACGAGCGGTACCAGATCGACACGCCCTCGCGGTAGTTGTACTCCCCGCCGAGCGTGAAGATCGACCCCGCGACGGTGTTCCACATCCCCAGCACGATCACGGCGCCCAGGAAGGCGTACATGACCTTGTCCATGGGGGTCGTGGCGGAGAAGACCGGCCCGACCGTGCGTCGCCGGTAGACGAGGATCGCCATCCCGACCACCGTCATCACGCCCGCCACGAGGCCACCGACGACGGCGACGAGGTGGTAGAGGTGGTCGTCGACGCCGATGGCCTCGGTCCAGCTGCGGGGCACCAGCAGGCCGATCACGTGGCCGCCCACGACGCCCAGCATGCCGAAGTGGAACAGCGGCGAGCCGAGCCGCAGCAGGCGGTTCTCGTAGAGCTGCGAGGACCGGGTGGTCCACCCGAACTTGTCGTAGCGGTAGCGCCAGAAGTGCCCGACGACGAAGGTCGCGAGGCAGAGGTACGGCACGATCACCCACAAGAAGACGTCCATGCTCAGGCCCTCACCTTCAGCGTCGCAGGGGCGATCAGCGGCGGTCCGTAGCCGTCGAGGCCGACCTCCTCGGCCGGCGGCCCCTGCTCCACCAGGCGGCGCACGGCTTCCGCCTCGTCGCCGCGCAGCTCCGGCAGCGTGGCGCAGAGGGAGACCAGGGCGCCGGCCCACGGGGAGCCGGTGGTGCCGTCGTCGTTGCGCCACCCGGTCAGGGCGAGCCGCAGCATCTCGACGCCGGCCCGGTGGTCGGCGAGCAGCTGCGCGGCCACGTCCACGTCGACCGTGGCACCGAGCTGGAGCACGGCGCACAGGTGGTCGGGCAGCTCGCCGGTCGTGTCGTCCCACGTGACGCCGGCGTTGCGGTACACCTCCTTGAAGCGCAGCAGCGCCCGGCCACGCCGGCGGGTGTCGCCGTGGGCGAAGTAGGTCAGGTGCAGGGCGCACTTGCGGGTGTGGTCGAAGGTCGCGACGTACTGCTCCTGCAGGGCGGTGAGCGGGGTACGCCGCAGGTGGTCGGCCAGGCCGGCGAGGTCGGCGTCCCCGGGGACCAGCGCCTCGATGTCGTCGAGCGCGGCCTGCAGCCCGGCCGTCGGGTAGTCCAGCAGCGCTGCGCACGCGGCCCACACCGGCCGCACGTCGCGGCGGCTGCGACGGCGCCTCATGCCGGCCTCCCTCCGGAGCTCCCGTCGCTGCGTGGCGGGAACAGCCCCTCGGGCACGCCCTTGCCGTCCCAGTTCAGCAGGTTGACGCGGCTCGCCTTGTCGTCCGGTGCGGCCAGGGTGTCGCTGGTCTGGCGCTCCTGCAGCATGCGGAAGTTCTCGATCGCGACGGGGGTCGGGTAGCCCGAGCCCTCGCCGAACAGGCCCGACTGGCCGTCGTGCTCCGCGACCGGGCAGTCGGTGACGAGCTCCTCGAGGGCGTGCGCCTGCTCGGCGTGCGCCGGCGGGATGACGTAGCGCTCGTCGTACTTGGCGATGGCGAGCAACCGGAACATCTCGTAGAGCTGCTCCCCCGTCATCCCGACCGCGGCGGGGATGGACTCGTCGACCTCCCGGCCGAGGTTGATGTCGCGCAGGTAGGACCGCATCGCGGCGAGCTTGCGCAGCACCCGGTCGACGGGGGCCGTGTCGCCTGCGGTGAAGAGGTTCGCGAGGTACTCGACCGGGATCCGCAGTGCGTCGATGGCAGCGAACAGGTTGCCCCGGTCCTCGGCGTCCTCACCGGTGTCGCGGACGGCGTCGACGACCGGGGAGAGGGGCGGGATGTACCAGACCATCGGCATGGTGCGGTACTCCGGGTGCAGCGGCAGCGCGACCTCGTACTCGTTGATGAGCCGCCACACCGGCGAGCGCTGCGCGGCCTCGATCCAGTCGGCGGGGATGCCGGCGTCGGCCGCCGCCTGCCGGACGGCGGGGTCGTGCGGGTCGAGGAAGCAGGCCCGCTGGGCGTCGTACAGCGCGTGCTCGTCCTCGATGCTCGCCGCCTCGAGCACCTTGTCGGCGTCATAGAGGACCAGGCCGAGGTAGCGCAGCCGGCCCACGCAGGTCTCCGAGCAGACGGTGGGGATGCCGACCTCGACCCGGGGGTAGCAGAAGGTGCACTTCTCGGCCTTGCCGGTCTTGTGGTTGAAGTAGACCTTCTTGTAGGGGCAGCCGGAGACGCACATCCGCCAGCCGCGGCAGCGGTCCTGGTCGACGAGCACGATGCCGTCCTCGGCGCGCTTGTAGATCGCGCCCGAGGGGCAGGAGGCCGCGCACGACGGGTTGAGGCAGTGCTCGCAGATCCGCGGCAGGTAGAACATGAAGGTCTGCTCGAACTCGAGGCGCACCTTGTCCTCGATCCCGCGGAGCATGACGTCGCGTGCCGCGTGCTCGGGCGAGCCGCCGAGGTCGTCGTCCCAGTTGGCCGACCACTCGACGTCCATTTCCTTGCCGGACAGCAGGCTCTTCGGCCGGGCGACCGGGAAGGTGTCGGTCTGCGGCGAGCTGAGCAAGGTCTCGTAGTCGTAGGTCCAGGGCTCGTAGTAGTCCTCGATCGACGGCAGCTTCGGGTTGGAGAAGATGGTCGCCAGCTTCTTCAGCCGTCCGCCGCTGCGCAGCGCGAGCCGCCCGTTGCGCTTGCGGATCCAGCCGCCCTGCCACTGGTCCTGGTCCTCGTAGGTGCGCGGGTAGCCGAGCCCGGGGCGGGTCTCGACGTTGTTGAACCAGACGTACTCGGTGCCGGTGCGGTTGGTCCAGGCCTGCTTGCAGGTGACCGAGCAGGTGTGGCACCCGATGCACTTGTCGAGGTTCATCACCATCGCCATCTGGGCCATGACTCGCATCAGTACTCGACCTCCACCGTGCGCTTGCGGATCGTCGTGACCTCGTCACGGTTGTTGCCGATCGGTCCGATGTAGTTGAAGAAGTAGGCGAGCTGCGCGTAGCCGCCGACCAGGTGGTTGGGCTTGAGCAGGATCCGGGTGAGGCTGTTGTGGATGCCGCCGCGCTTGCGGTCCCGCTCGGTGAGCGGGACGTCGATGAGCCGGTCCTGGGCGTGGTGCATGTAGACCGTGCCCTCCGGCATCCGGTGGCTCACGATCGCGCGGGCGGCGACGACGCCGTTGCGGTTGACCATCTCGATCCAGTCGTTGTCGCGCACGCCGATCTTCGCGGCGTCGCGGTCGGACATCCACACCGACTGGCCGCCGCGCGAGAGCGAGAGCATGAAGAGGTTGTCCTGGTACTCGCTGTGGATCGACCACTTGTTGTGCGGGGTCAGGTAGCGCACGGCGACGCCGAGCTCGCCCTGCTCCCCGATCCGCGGCTCCCCGAACAGGGCCGTCATGTCCAGCGGTGGTCGGTAGGTGGGCAGCATCTCGCCGGTGCCGAGGAACCAGTCGTGGTCGATGTAGAGCTGCTGCCGGCCGGTGAGGGTGTGGAAGGGCTTGTGCCGCTCGATGTTGATCGTGAACGGGCTGTAGCGGCGGCCACCGGACTCCGAGCCCGACCACTCGGGCGAGGTGATCACCGGGACCGGCGCGACCTGGGTGTCGCGGAAGGTGATCTGCTTGCCCTCGTGCTCGGCCGCCAGGTCGGCCAGGTGGGTGCCGGTGCGCTGCTCGAGGAAGCGGAAGCCCTGGGTCGCCAGGTGGCCGTTGGAGACCCCGGCGAGGTGGAGGATCGCGTCCGCCACCTGCACGTCGGTCTCCAGCCGCGGCTGGCCCCGACCCGCGCCGGCGCCCGCCACGCCGTGGCGCTGGCGCAGGATGTCGACCTCGCGGTGCACGTCGTACCGCACGCCCTTGGTGAGCATCCCGGCCCCCTCCAGCAGCGGGCCGACCGTCGTCATCTTGTCGTGGACGGCCGTGTAGTCGCGCTCGGCGACCGCGATCACCGGCATCGTGCGCCCCGGGACCGGCTCGCACTCGCCCAGCCGCCAGTCCCTGACCACGCCGTGCTCGGTCGCCATCGCCTCGGGCGTGTCGTGCCACAGCGGCTTCGCGACGACGTCGCGGCGGGTGCCGAGGTGGTCGACCGCGAGCTCGGAGAACCGTTTGGCGACGAGCAGCCAGGCGTCCCAGTCCGACTTGGTCTCCCACGGTGGCGGGATCGCCGGGTTGAAGGAGTGCACGAAGGGGTGCATGTCGGTCGTCGACAGGTCGTGCTTCTCGTACCAGGTGGCCGCCGGCAGCACGACGTCGCTGAGGATGGTGCTGCTGGTCATCCTGAAGTCGATGGTCATCAGCAGGTCGAGCTTGCCCTCGGGCGCCTCGTCGGCCCACCGGACGGTGCGCGGTCGCTGGTCGGGCGCCGCCTCCTGCGCGGTCGCGGCGCTGTCGGTGCCGAGCAGGTGGCGCAGGAAGTACTCGTTGCCCTTGGCCGAGCTGCCGAGCAGGTTGGACCGCCACAGGTCGAGGATCCGGGGGTGGTTGTCCTCGTGCTCGGGGTCCTCGACCGCGAAGCGGAGCGTCCCCTCCTTCAGCTGCTGCGCGACGTACGCCGGCACCTCCATCCCCGCGGCGGCCGCGTCGTCGGCGACCTGCAGGCTGCTGCGGTCGAAGGTCGGGTAGCTCGGCGTCCACCCCAGCCGCACCGACTGCGCCAGCAGGTCCATGACGCTGCTGCCGGCGAAGATGCCGGTGCCGGCGTCGAGGTCGTCGGCGCTGAAGGTGTCGTAGCGGTACTGGCTGGTGTTCACGTACCAGTACGCGGTCTGGTTCATGTGGCGCGGCGGCCGGTGCCAGTCGAGGGCGAAGGCGAGGTGCTGGAAGCCCATCAGGGGGCGGACCTTCTCCTGGCCGACGTAGTGGGCCCAGCCGCCGCCGTTGCGGCCCTGGCACCCGGTGATCGTGGTCAGGACCAGCATCGCCCGGTAGATCTGGTCGGAGTGGTACCAGTGGTTGACCCCGGCGCCCATCAGGATCATCCCGCGGCCCTGGGTGTCGATCGCGTTCTGCGCCCACTCCCGGGCCAGGCGCCGGACCTGGGCGGCCGGTACGCCGGTGTGCTGCTCCTGCCAGGCCGGCGTGGCGACGCCGTCCGGGTCGTCGTCACCGGCGGGCCACTGCCCGGGGAGGCCGTCGCGCGCGACGCCGTACTGGGCCAGCGCCAGGTCGAGGACGGTGGTGACGAGGCGGTCGCCGACGCGGACCACGGGGACGCCGCGGCGGTGGTGGCGGACCTTGCCGTCCGCCGCGTCGAAGCGCGGCAGCTCGACCTCGACGGCGTCGTCGCGGAGCTGGTGCACGCTCAGCGCGGGGTCGATGTCGCCGAGCTCGAGGTTCCAGCGGCCCATCCCCTCCTCGCCGAAGCGGTGCCCGAGGGCGCCGTTGGGGATGCGCACCTCGCGGGTCGTCGCGTCGAGGACGGCGGGCTTCCACATCGCGTTCTCGGTGCCTCCCTCGGGGTGGTCGATGTCGCCGGCGACCAGGAACTTCCCGGGACGCCAGGCGCCGTCCGTGGTCGGCTCGAGGCAGACGAGGTGGGGCAGGTCGGTGTAGCGCTTGTTGTAGTCGGTGAAGAAGGGCACCTCGCGATCGACGAAGTACTCCTTGAGCACGACGTGTCCCATCGCGAGGGCGAGGGCGCCGTCGGTGCCGGGCGCCGGGCTGACCCACTCGTCGGCGAACTTCACGTTCTCGGCGTAGTCCGGCGCCACCGCGACGACCTTCTGCCCGCGGTAGCGCGCCTCGGTCATCCAGTGCGCGTCGGGCGTGCGGGTCATCGGGACGTTCGAGCCCCACATGATCAGGTAGCCCGCGTCCCACCAGTCCCCCGACTCGGGGACGTCGGTCTGGTCGCCGAACATCTGCGGCGAGGCGTTCGGCAGGTCGGCGTACCAGTCGTAGAAGGAGAGCATCGGCGCGCCGATGAGCTCGAGGAAGCGCGCCCCCGACGTGTACGACACCGGCGACATCGCGGGGATCGGGGAGAAGCCGGCGATCCGGTCCGGGCCCCAGCGCTTGACGGTGTAGACGTGGGCCGCGGCGACGAGCTCGACCACCTCGTCCCAGGAGGCCCGCACCAGGCCGCCCTTGCCCCGGGCTCGCTTGTAGGCCCGGGCCTTCTCGGCGTCCTGGACGATCGAGCCCCAGGCGACCACCGGGTCGCCGTACTGCTGCTTCGCGGCGCGGAACATGTCGAGCAGCACGCCCCGCACGTACGGGTAGCGCACCCGGGTCGGGCTATAGGTGTACCAGGAGAAGGCGGCCCCGCGCGGGCAGCCACGGGGCTCGTACTCCGGTCGGTCGGGACCAGCGCTCGGGTAGTCGGTCTGCTGCGCCTCCCAGGTGATGATCCCGTCCTTGACGTAGACCTTCCACGAGCACGAACCCGTGCAGTTGACGCCGTGGGTGCTGCGCACGACCTTGTCGTGGCTCCAGCGGTCGCGGTAGAAGACGTCGCCCTCGCGGCCACCGCTCCTGAACAGCGCCCGGGCGTCGTCGCTGACCTCCGCCTTCGTGAAGAACCGGCGCGACCCGATGGCCACCCGCTGGAGTCGGGACTCGAGGTCGGTCATGCGACAGTCTCCTTCGGCGCGGTGGCAGTGCGGCTGACGATGGTGAAGGTGAGGACGAGCGCGGCGCCGGCAGCGACAGCCAGCAGCCACAGCCCGATCGCGTAGGAGTCGGTGCGGCCGTAGACGTAGCCCATGACCAGCGGGGGCACGAACCCGCCGAGGCCGCCCGCGGCACCGACCAGCCCGGTGACACCGCCGACCCGGCTCGGCTCGGTGACCTGCGCGACGAGGGCGAAGGTCGCACCGCTGGCCGCACCGAGCGCGGCCGCCATGGCCAGGAAGGCCACCGTCCCGCCGGCTTCCAGGGGAGGCGTCCCCGCGGCCACGGCGGCGCAGACCGTGACGACGGTGAACCCGACCCCGAGCACCTGCACCGAGCCGATCCGGTCGGCGAGCCAGCCGCCGACGGGACGCATCAGCACCGCGACCACGACGAAGCCGGCCATCCGGTTCGACGCGTCGGCCGCCGTCAGCCCGTGCGCGGTCTTGAGGTAGGCGGGCAGGTAGACCGAGAACGCGACGTAGCCGCCGAACGCGATCGCGTAGAGGACGCACGCCTGCCAGGTGATCCGCAGCCTCGCCGTCGCAGCGAGCCGCTGCCCGAGCGGCGCCGAGGGCACCGTGCGACCGGGCGCGTCGCGCAGGACGAGCCACGCCACGACGCCGTACACGACGAGCACGGCGGCGGCGATCAGGAACGGCGCGCGCTCCCCCGCGTCGTCGTACAGCGGCACGGTCGTCAGCGCGCTGATGGCGGTGCCGCCCATGCCGGCGCCGAAGATGCCGACCGCGAGGCCGCGACGCTCCGGCGGGAACCAGGCGTTGACGAAGGGCACGCCGACCGCGAACGCCGTGCCGCCGATCCCGAGGAAGAAGCCCCCGACGAGCAGCAGCGCGTAGGAGTCGAGCGCGAAGAACGCGACGAAGAGGACCGGCACGACGGTCGCGAGCGAGACGAGCGGGAACATCACCCGCCCGCCGAAGCGGTCGGTGAGCGCGCCGACCACGATGCGTCCCAGCGAACCGACGACGACCGGGACGGCCACGAGCAGCGAGACGTCCGACTCGCTGAGGTCGCCCAGGTCACCGGTGTCGCGGAACAGCGGGCCGAGCGGGCTCAGCAGGGCCCACGCCCAGAAGTTCACGACGAAGCCGAGCGTCGCCATGCCCAGCATCACCCAGGGGGTGGCGGATGTGTGGCGTGCCGCCCTGGTGGCTCCCTGCGCTCGTCCGGTGGTCCGCATCGTCGCCTCCTCCGGGTGCCGGGCTCCCTCGACCGGCCCCACAGCTTCGACATCCACCATGGCCCATGGACGGCCCTCGGCAACAGGGCAAAAGTCCCTGAGGCGGAGATGACCTGGGGCGGGGACGACCCCGGGGCCGAGGACCCGGGCCGTCCGGGTGGCACCGGGCGGGACTCCGTCCCGGTTCGCGCCGATCAGGCGCGGACCGTCAGGGGGCGACGGCGATCGCCTCGACCTCGACGAGCTGGTCGGGGTAGCCGAGCACGGTGACGCCGAGCAGCGTGCTGGGGGCGTCGTGGTCGCCGAACGCGGCGCGCACCTCGCCCCACGCCGCGACCAGATCGGCGCGGTCCGACGAGGCGACGTACACGGTGGACTTGGCGACGTCGGCCAGCGTGCACCCCGCCGCTTCCAGGGCGGTGACGAGGTTGGCCATCACCAGGCGTGCCTGCCCCGCGACGTCGCCCACGTGGGCGACCGCACCGCTCTCGTCGAGCGGGCAGGCACCCGCAGTGAGGACGAGGCCGTGGGCCCGCGCGGCGTAGGCGTAGGGGACGTCGTCGGCGAGGGCAGGGGCACGCAGCAGCTCGACAGGCATGCGCCCATCCTGCTCGGGACCGGGCGTCGCCGCACCCGGATTGCGCAGCGCTGCACCTGACGTCTCGACGAGCCAGAACTGACGTCTCGACGAGCCAGAACTGACGCCTCGACGAGCCGGAAGTGACGCCTCGACGGGCCAGAAGTGACGCTTCAACAGGCCAGAAGTGACGTCTCGACCGTCCTTGCGGAGCGGTGGAAAAGCACAACGGGCCCCCGCCGTGGGCGGGGGCCTCGCTGTGGTGCGGGTGGGGCTGGACTCAGAAGTCCATGCCGCCCATGCCGCCGGTCGGGTCGCCCGCGGGGGCGGCCTTCTCCGGCTTGTCGGCCACGACGGCCTCGGTGGTGAGGAACAGCGCGGCGATCGACGCGGCGTTCTGCAGCGCCGAGCGGGTCACCTTGGCCGGGTCGATGATGCCGTTGGCCAGCAGGTCGACGTACTCGCCGGAGGCCGCGTTGAGGCCCTCACCGGCAGGGAGGTTGGCGACCTTCTCCGCGACGACGCCGCCCTCGAGGCCGGCGTTGATGGCGATCTGCTTGAGCGGGGCGGAGAGCGCGACCTTCACGATGTTCGCGCCGGTGGCCTCGTCACCCTCGAGCTCAAGCTTGTCGAACGCGTTCGCACCGGCCTGGACCAGCGCGACGCCACCACCGGGGAGGATGCCCTCCTCGACGGCCGCCTTCGCGTTGCGGACAGCGTCCTCGATGCGGTGCTTGCGCTCCTTGAGCTCGACCTCGGTGGCCGCGCCGACCTTGATGACGGCGACGCCGCCGGCCAGCTTGGCGAGGCGCTCCTGCAGCTTCTCGCGGTCGTAGTCCGAGTCGGAGTTCTCGATCTCGGCGCGGATCTGGTTGACCCGGCCCTCGATCTGCGACTGCTCGCCGGCACCCTCGACGATGGTGGTCTCGTCCTTGGTGATGACGACCTTGCGGGCCTGGCCGAGCAGCTCGAGACCGGCGGTCTCCAGCTTGAGGCCGACCTCCTCGGAGATGACCTGGCCACCGGTGAGGATGGCGATGTCCTGCAGCATGGCCTTGCGGCGGTCACCGAAGCCGGGGGCCTTGACGGCGACCGACTTGAAGGTGCCGCGGATCTTGTTGACGACCAGGGTCGACAGGGCCTCGCCGTCGACGTCCTCGGCGATGATGACGAGCGGCTTGCCCGACTGCATGACCTTCTCCAGCAGCGGCAGCAGGTCCTTGACGTTGCTGATCTTGCTGTTGGCGATGAGCACGTAGGCGTCCTCGAGGACGGTCTCCATGCGCTCGGGGTCGGTCACGAAGTAGGCCGAGATGTAGCCCTTGTCGAACCGCATGCCCTCGGTGAGCTCGAGGTCGATGCCGAAGGTGTTCGACT
The DNA here is from genome assembly GCF_000519005.1 of Nocardioides sp. J54. Taxonomy (GTDB): domain Bacteria; phylum Actinomycetota; class Actinomycetes; order Propionibacteriales; family Nocardioidaceae; genus Nocardioides. Next base: position 12,065 of record NZ_JAER01000038.1, read on the forward strand.
CCTCGACCGTGATCACGCCCTCCTTGCCGACCTTGTCCATCGCCTCGGCGATGGCGTCACCGACGGTGGCGTCGCCGCCGGCGGAGATGGTCGCGGTGGCAGCGATCTGCTCGCGGGTCTCGACGTCCTTGGCCATGCCCAGGAGCTGCTCGGAGACGGCGCTCACGGCCGCCTCGATGCCCCGCTTGAGGCCCATCGGGTTCGCGCCGGCGGCCACGTTGCGCAGGCCCTCGCGGACGAGCGCCTGGGCGAGGACGGTCGCGGTCGTCGTACCGTCACCGGCGACGTCGTCGGTCTTCTTCGCGACCTCCTTGACCAGCTCGGCGCCGATCTTCTCGTAGGGGTCCTCGAGCTCGATCTCCTTGGCGATGGAGACACCGTCGTTGGTGATCGTGGGGGCGCCCCACTTCTTCTCCAGGACGACGTTGCGGCCCTTGGGGCCAAGGGTGACCTTGACGGCGTCGGCGAGCGTGTTCATGCCACGCTCGAGGCCACGCCGGGCCTCCTCGTTGAAAGCAATCAGCTTCGACATAACTCCTGCGATTCCTTCGCGATGTCCGTTATCACTCTCAAGGCGAGAGTGCCAGCATCATGTTTAGCACTCGCCCATGGCGAGTGCAAGGAGAGAGCAGGAGTTGGTCGGGTGAATCTCGGGCCTCGGAACGGCGGCCGGGACCGGGCGGTTCACGGGATCGCGTAGCTGCCGACGAAGGCCTCGTCCCCGGCCCGCCAGCCGCGGATGTCGGCGACCCGGCTGAGCTCTTCGGTGCCCGCACGCCAGGCCAGCACCCGGGCCCGGGAGTGGCGCGACTCGAGCAGCACGGTCGCCTCGTCGAGCCAGCCCACGACGGGGCAGCACTGGAGCCACCGACGGCCGGGGCCGTCGGGCACGACGAGGACCGCGCTCTGCCCGCCCCACCGCACCGCGACGCCCTCCCGGGACCGGAGGTCCGGCCCGGCGCGGGAGGGGTCGCCGGAGAGGACGAGGCCCTGCGCGATGGCATCCCGGGCGTCGACCGGCACCCCGTAGGGCTCGTCGTCGGTGAGCAGGCGCACCGGCGGGGGCGGGTCGACCGCCGGCGTGTCGACCCGGGTGCCGTCGGCGTCGAGCACGAGGCCTGGCGCGGCGCCCTCGGCCGGGACGACGAGCAACCGGTCGGTGGCCCACCAGGTGTCCTCGGGGTCCCGCCCGTCGAGGTCGATGCGGGTCCACTCGTCGGTGCCGAAGTCGTAGACGGCGAGCGCGCCGGTCTGGCGCAGGAAGACCCGCTCGCCGTCCGGCGCCAGGCTTGCCCTCGACAGCGGGCTGAGCCGGTTGCCCCCGCTGTCCGCCCACGGATCGATGCCCGCCACGTCGAGCGTGTACGACGTCCCGTCCTCCCCCACCGCGACGACCCGGTCGAGGCCTCGGTCGTCGTCGACCTCGAAGACCGCGACGGCCCGCCCGATCCCGGCTGCCACCGGCCCGGCGCCGGAGAGGTCGACCTCGGCCGGCAGCGGGCCGCCCTGCAGCCGCGGCAGGTTCGGCTCGTCGGCGACGTCGGGCGCCTGCCAGACCTGCGCGCCGGCGTACGAACCCCGGGGCTCCGCCCCGGCCGGGGTCGACGTGGCACCGCTGGACGCCGGTGCCGCCGGCTCCCGCTCGGCGTCGTCGCCGCCACCGAGGCCGGCGACGACCCCGCCGCCGACGGCGACCACGGCCACCACGGCCACGCTGGCCAGCCCCACCGCCCGCCGCTGGCGGGTCCGGCGCGCGCGGGCCCACGCGGCGTCGACCAGGTCGGCCCCGGGCAGGTCCGCCACGCGTTCGTGGAGCACCTCGTGCAGTCGTTCGCCGGTCATCTCAGACCTCCTCCCCCAGCAGCTCGGCCAGCTCGGGCGCCGCCTCGCGCAGGCGGGCCAGGGCCAGGTGGGCCTGGCTCTTCACGGTGCCGACGCTCACCCCGAGGGCCTCGGCGGCGGCTCGCTCGGGGAGGTCGTCGTAGTAGCGCAGCACGACCACCGCGCGCTGCCGCGGTGTCAGCGCGGCGAGGGCGGCGTCGAGCGCGATCCGCCGCTCCGTGGCCGGTGCGTGGTCGCGCACCTGCGTCCCGGGGCCGCCCCGGCCCGGGTCCGTGCCGAGCACCTCCCGGCGGCGCTTGCGCCACCCCGAGATGTTGTCGCGCACGACGACCTGCCGCGCGTAGCCGGTCGGGTTGCCGTCACGCAGGCGGCGCCAGCGCAGGGCGACCTTCGCCAGCGCCTCCTGGACCAGGTCCTCGGCGCGGTGGCGGTCACCGGTGAGCAGGAAGGCGGTGCGCAGCAGGTCCTGCTGCGCACGCGCCGCCCAGCTGCGGAACGCCTCCTCGTCGGTGGTCACACCCCATCAACGCACACCCGGGCCAGAAGGTTGGAGGACCGACCCGGCCGAGTCGCGCGGGCGGGTCAGGCGACCTCGACGACCGGCTCGTGCCGCACCGGGAAGTTGACCGACGCGGCGATGAAGCAGTTGCGGCTGGCCTCCTCGTGGATCTCGCGGGCCAGCCCGACGAGGGCCGGGTCGGTGATGGTGACCCGCGGGCGCAGCACGACCTCGGTGAAGTGCCCGCCCTGGCCGACCTGGGCCATCGTGCCGGTGGGGCTGTCGTCGTACGCCGTGACGACGATGCCGTGGCTGACCGCCGAGTGCAGGTACGACAGCAGGTGGCACTGGGCGAGCGCCGCCAGCAGCAGCTCCTCGGGGTTCCAGCGCGTCGCGTCGCCGCGGAAGGTGGGGTCGGCGGAACCGGCGAGGTCGGGCTTGCCCTCCGCCCGGAGCAGGACGTCGCGCCCGTAGTCGCGGTAGCCGGACGTGCCGGTCCCGCGGTTGCCCTGCCAGGTCAGGTCGAGTGCGTAGTGGTGGTCGGTCACCGGGACAGTGTCCCGGCCACCGGACCGAAACCGCGGAACGCTGGATGGAACACGTTCTCGTTTGGCAGGCTACGCGTGTGACTCCCACCACACCGTCCTCGCCGCGACCGATCAACCTCGCCGACGTCCTCGAGGCGATGGCCGACGCGCTCCCCGACCGCGCCGCCATCGTCACCATGGAGCGCACCTGGACCTTCGCGGAGGTCGACGACCGCGCCACCCGGCTCGCCAACCACCTGGTGTCTCTGGGCGTGCAGCCGGGCGAGCACGTGGCCGTGCACGCGACGAACCGGATCGAGTGGATCGACGCGCTCTACGGGTGCCTCAAGGCGCGGGCGGTGCCGATCAACATCAACTACAAGTACCTGCACGACGAGCTGGCCTACCTCTACGACAACGCCGACTGCGTCGCCGCGATCATCGCGCCGGAGTTCGTCGACGCGGTCGAGGCGCTGGACACCCCCACACTGCGCGAGATGGTCGTCCTCGGCGAGGAGTACGACGCCGCGCTGGCCGCCGCGTCGGCCGAGCGCCTCGACAACGGCCGCTCCGGCGACGACCACTACGTGCTCTACACCGGTGGGACCACGGGCAGCCCCAAGGGCGTGGTGTGGCGGATCGAGGACCTCATCCGCGCCGCCCTCAACGCCGGCCGCTACGGCGCACCGCTCGACTCCGTCGAGCAGCTCGTCGAGGAGGCGGTCGCGGTCGAGACCCCGATGGTGCTGCTGGCCTGCGGCCCGATGATGCACGGCGGCAGCCAGTGGATCGTCGGCAACGGCCACGTCGCCGGCCACACCGTCGCGCTCTACACCGAGCCGAGCTTCAGCGCGACCGGCATCCTCGACCTGGTCGAGAAGGCGCGGGTCGTGTCGCTGACCTTCCTGGGCGACGCGATGGGCCGCCCGGTCGCGGAGGCGATCCTCGCCGAGCCGGACCGCTGGGACCTGTCCAGCCTGGCCGCGGTCTCGAACGGCGCCGCCCCCCTCTCGGACGGCGTGCGCGAGGAGATCCGCCGCGCCCTGCCGGGCCGCTTCATCCTCGACTCCTACGGCTCCTCCGAGTCCGGCGCCGCCGGCTCCCGCATCGACGACGGCACCGACGGTGGTGCAGCCGCCCCGCGGTTCACCGTCAACGACCAGGTCGAGGTCTTCGACCCGGAGATGAAGCCGTGCCCGCCAGGCGTCGACGGCCTGCTCGGCCGCACGGGCCCGGTCCCGCTCGGCTACTACAAGGACCCGGTGAAGACCGCGGCGACCTTCAAGGAGGTCGACGGCGTCCGCTGGGTGCTGCCCGGCGACTTCGCGCGACGCGAGGAGGACGGGTCGGTCACCGTCCTGGGCCGCGGCTCGGTCTGCATCAACACCGGCGGCGAGAAGGTGCACCCCGAGGAGGTCGAGGCGGTGCTGTTGCGCCACGACGACGTGTTCGACGCCGTCGTGGTCGGGACCCCGCACGAGCGGTGGGGCCAGCAGGTCACCGCGCTGGTCCAGCGCCGCGACGGGGCGAGCATCACCGAGGAGGACGTGCGTGAGCACTGCCGGTCGCTGATCGCCAACTACAAGGTTCCGAAGTCGGTGTTCTTCATCGAGGAGGTCCCGCGCACCCCCGTCAGCAAGGTCGACTACCCGGCCAGCGCCGAGCTCGCGACGCAGCTGCTCGGCTGAGGCCGGGCACGACTGAGCACCTGTGCTCATGACGTCATGACGACGGGGGCGGACGATCGGGCCATGCGTACTCGAACGATCGTCCTCATCGTCCTGGCCGTCCTCGCTGTCCCCGTGCTGCTGGTCGGCGCGGTCGTCGGCTACTTCGTCGTCAGCGGGACGCCGTTCTGGGACGAGTGGCAGTGCAGCGAGGGCGAGGCGCCCTACCACTTCGCCGACGGCGGCACGGCCTGCGCGGCCGAGGGTTCCGAGCTCCCCGAGGGGGCACAGTGGGACCCGCTCGGCAACCGGCCGTTCGAGTGCCACGACCGCTGGGGCTGGACCGAGATCGAGCGGATCGGCGCGGAGGACGAGGGCACCGACTGCCTGAAGGAGGGACGACCGGTGCCGGACGGCTGGCGCGAGGTGCGCTGACCCACACACATGCGACGACGCCGGGCCCGCTGCTGCGGGCCCGGCGTCGTCGTGCGTCAGGGGTACGACGTCAGCAGCCGCCGGCGACGGCGGGGATCACCGACACCTCGGCGCCGTCGGGCGTCGGGGTGGCGAGCTCCTGCTCGAAGCGGACGTCGTCGTTGTTGACGTAGACGTTGACGAAGCGGCGCAGCTTGCCGTCCTCGTCGACGATGCGCCCCTTGATGCCGCTGTAGCTGGCGTCGAGGTCGTCCAGGATCTCCGCGACGGTGGCGCCGTTGGCGGTGACCTCGGACTCGCCGCCGGTGTAGGTGCGGAGGATGGTGGGGATCCGGACGCTGACTGCCATGGGTTCTTCCTTCTGCTGCTGGGGTGGTGGCTCAGAGACCCGTGGCCTTGAAGGCGCTGTAGGTCGGGGCGATGGTCGCGGCGGCGCTGACCTGGCCGGAGACCGCGTCGAGCGTCTTGAGGCCGTGGCCGGTGTTGATGACGACCGTCTCGAGGTCCGGGTCGAGCTGGCCGGTCTCGACGAGCTTCTTCGTCACCGCGACGGTGGTGCCGCCGGCGGTCTCGGTGAAGATGCCCTCGGTGCGGGCCAGGAGCACGATGCCGGCGCGGATCTCGTCGTCGGTGACCTCCTCGACGGCACCGCCGGTGCGGCGGGTGATGTCGAGGACGTAGATGCCGTCGGCGGGGTTGCCGATGGCCAGGCTCTTGGCGATCGTGTCCGGCTTGACCGGGCGGATCGCGTCGACGCCCGCCTTGTAGGCCGTGGCGACCGGGCCGCAGCCCTCGGCCTGGGCGCCGAAGATCCGGTACGGCTTGTCCTCGACGAGGCCGAGCTTGATCAGCTCCTGGAAAGCCTTGTCGACCTTGGTCAGCTGCGAGCCGGAGGCGACCGGGATGACGACCTGGTCGGGCAGGCGCCAGCCGAGCTGCTCGGCGATCTCGTAGCCCAGGGTCTTCGACCCCTCGGCGTAGTAGGGGCGGACGTTGACGTTGACGAACGCCCAGCCGTCCTCCTCGCCGGCGATCTCTGAGGCGAGCTTGTTGACGTCGTCGTAGTTGCCGTCGACGGCCACGAGGTTCTCGGTGAAGATCGCCGAGTTGACCTGCTTGGGCTGCTCGAGGTTGCTCGGGATGAACACGACGGTCTTGATGCCGGCGCGGGCGCCCGCCGCGGCGACGGCGTTGGCGAGGTTGCCGGTCGAGGGGCAGGCGAACACCGTGGCGCCGAGCTCGCGGGCGGCGCTGAGCGCACAGGCGACGACGCGGTCCTTGAACGAGTTCGTCGGGTTGGTGGAGTCGTCCTTCACCCACAGCTTGCTGATGCCGATCTCCCGGGCGAGGTTGTCGGCCTGGAGCAGGCGGGTGAAGCCCGGCTCGGTGTTGGGGCTGGCCTCGATGTCGGTCGGGACCGGCAGCAGCGCCTTGTAGCGCCAGATGTTGCGGGGGCCGGCCTCGATCTCCTCGCGGGTGACGGCCGGGAAGTCGTAGGCGATCTCGAGCGGTCCGAAGCACTCCGGACACGCGTAGAAGGGGCCGAGGTCGACCCGGTGGCCACACTCCCGGCAGGAGAGGGCGGTGGCGTGCCCGAAGGCACCTTCTCGAAGTCCGGCAGTCCGGGGGGCCTCGGTCACGGCGGCGCTCATGGAAATCCTCCTTCTCATCTGTCCCGCGCGACTCTCGCCTCGGGTCGGATTTGGCACCGTTTCCGCGACGGACCCCAGCTGTGCTGGTGCGTCCGGGAGCTCGCGGCGGTTGCCGGGACTTCACAGGGCCGTTCCCTCAGTCCCTCTGGATGAGCAGGATCAGAGTAGGGGTGACCCGGCCCCGGCCACGAATCGGGTCCCGAATGTCGAGACGAGCGTCCGGGATGTGGGATCAGGCGCGACGGTCGCGGGCGTCCCGCGCCAGCCTGCGCAGCAGGTCGAGGACGCCCTCGGGCCCGGGTACGACGACGTCGGACATCTCGACGAGCACGCTCTGTTCGTCGGAGGCCGAGCACACGCGCAGCGTCGCCACGCCCTGCTTGCCCAGCTCGTCGACGGCCTCGAAGGCCTCGACGTCACCCAGGTCGTCGCCGGCGAAGACGAAGCCCTCGGCGTCGAGCACCGCGGCGAGGCGGTTGACGACCATGCCCTTGTGGGAGCCCGGCGAGCGGACCTCGATGACGGCGCGGCCGGGCTCGAGGACGAGTCCGTGGGTGTGCGCGAGCTCGCGGAGCGGCGGGAGCAGCCGCTCGAAGGCGGCGTCCGGGTCGGGCAGGCGGCGGGTGTGGACCGCGACGGCGAGCCCCTTGTCCTCGACGAAGGCCTCGCTCGCCCCGGCCCGGCGCAGGGTGCGCGGCAGGTCACGCTCGAAGGCCGCCAGGCCGCGTGGCGGACGGGCGCCGAGGATGCGGCGGCGGCCCGAGCTCCAGCGCTCGTTGCCGTACTGGCCGAACACGAAGAGCTCCTTGCCGGCGGCCTGCAGCGCGTCGCCGACCGCCTCCAGCCCGCCGAGGTCGAGCGCCTGGCGCGCGGGCCGGCCGGTGATGACCGCGATCGCGGCCACCTCGGCGGCGAGCTCGACGAGCACCTCCGCCCCGTCGGGGTGGATGTGGGCCCGCGTGGGGTCGTCGACGATGGGGGCCAGGGTGCCGTCGAAGTCGAGCCCGACGACCGTGCGCGGGGCAACACCCACCACGGCGTCGTACCGCTGCTCGGCCTCGATCGACGTGTACCTCACGTCTCCATCCCACCATGTCCGCACAGGGGCACGGTGTCCGGTGGGGCCGATCCCATCCCTCCGCGGGGCTCGCGCACCCGACCCGGCGCCTGCGGCCACCAGCCGCCGCTGGTTGAGGTGCGAGGCGCCCCAGCGCCGAGCCTCGAAACCAGCGGCCCCGGCACACCCGACCGTAGTGGGCACAGCCCGCCCGTCAGGCCCGGAGGTTTCGAGGCTCCTCGCTGGCGCTCGTCGCACCTCAACCACCGGGCGGGCACTCGTCGCCCAGCCGCCGCTGGTTGAGGTGGGAGGCCGCCCACGGCCGAGCCTCGAAACCAGCGGCNCCGGCACACCCGACCCTGCCGACCACAGCCCGCCCGTCAGGCCGGCGCTCGTCGCACCTCAACCACCGGGCGGGCCGGCGCTCGTCGCCAGCCGCCGCTGGTTGAGGTGCGAGGCCGCCCACGGCCGAGCCTCGAAACCAGCGGCCCCGGCACACCCGACCCTGCCGACCACAGCCCGCCCGTCAGGCCCGGAGGTCTCGAGGCTCCTCGCTGGCGCTCGTCGCAACCTCAATCATGGGCAGTCGCACGCAGGGAACGCAGGGCTTGCCGCCAGGCGGGGGCAGGACCTACGCAAGGCAACTGCGGCGCGGCAGCGCGGCGCCCGCGGCGAAGCCGCGTCGAGGGCAAGTGCGGGCCGAGCTTGCGAGGCCTGCGCGCAGCCCTCGACAGGCGACGCGCTCGCGCGAAACTAGTCGAGCTCGCCGGTGAGGATCAGCGTCAGCTTGTCGGCGGACATGTCGCTGTCGATGTCGGCGGGCTTGATCCGGGCGATGCCGAGGTCGAGGGCGAGGAGCTGGGCGGCGGCCTTCTGGCCCTTGGGGAAGTAGACGGTGGTGGCGGGCACGGTGCCGTACCAGTTGTCGGCGGCGGCCAGCTGCCAGCCGGCCTCCTTGACCCGCTCCCCGACGCGGCCGGCGAGGCCGGTGATGCGGGTGTTGTTGAAGACGACGACGGAGTGCTCGCCGCGGACGACGGGCTTGGGCTTGGGCTTCTCCTTGACCGGCGTCTCCGACTCCTCGGCGGTGGGGTCGTCGGAGGCGTCATCGGTGTCGTCGGACGCGGTCCCGGTCGGGGTCGCGGCGGCCTTGGTGGCGGAGATGTCGCGCTCGACCGGTTCGTCGCCGCGGGTCGCCACGAAGGCGACGGCGGCGAGCAGCACGGCGACGACACTCAGCAGGACGACGGGCGAGGGCAGGACGGCGCCTCGGTCGGTGCGGGTGCGAGCAGGCCAGGTGGGGAAGGTCATGGCCGCCTCTCTCCTCGGGTCAGATCTCGAAGCCGAGGCGCCGCGCGGAGCGCTGGCGCTGGCGCTGGGAGCGCAGTCGGCGCAGGCGCCGGACCAGCAGCGGGTCGTGGGCGAGGGCCTCGGGACGGTCGATCAGGGCGTTCAGGACCTGGTAGTAGCGCGTGGCGCTCATGTCGAACTGCTCGCGCACCGCGTTCTCCTTGGCGCCGGCGTACTTCCACCACTGGCGCTCGAACTCGAGGATCGCGCGGTCCCGGTCGCTGAGGTCGGCCGGAACGACCGGGGTGGCGTCCTGGTGGCTTCGCTCGGCGCTCATGAGGTCTCCTCGACACTCGGGTGTGGGTTCGGCAGGTCTACGGGGCTCACTCTAGCCCCCGAATCACAACGATGTCATTCGACCGCGCCGACGGCCCCGGGACCGGGGCGGGGCCGGTCTAGGCTGCGGCCATGAGCGCCACGACCCCGATCGGCTGGGGCGTGCTCGCGCCCGGCGGGATCTCCGGGCAGTTCGCGACCGACCTGGCCCTGGTGCCTGACGCCCGGCTGGTCCACGTCGGCTCGCGCACGCCGGAGCGGGCGGCGGCCTTCGCCCAGCGCCACGGCGCCGAGCGGTACGGAGACTACGACGCCGTGCTCGCCGACCCGGAGGTGGACGTCGTCTACATCGGCTCGCCGCACGTCGCGCACGCCGCGCAGGTCGAGCTGGCGCTGGCTGCCGGCAAGCACGTGCTGTGCGAGAAGCCGCTCACGCTGACCCGCGCCGGCGCGGAGCGGCTGTTCGCGCTGGCCCGGGAGCAGGACCGCTTCCTGATGGAGGCGATGTGGAGCGCGTGCCACCCCGTGTGGCGCGACCTGGCCCGCCGGCTGCGGGCCGGCGAGCTCGGCACCCCGCGCCACCTGTCGGCGGAGTTCCACTTCACCGCACCGGCCGACCCGACGCACCGGCTGCTCGACCCGGCGCTCGGGGGTGGGGCGATGCACGACATCGGCATCTACCCGCTCACCTTCGCCCACCTGATGCTCGGCGAGGCGGTCGAGCTGAAGGCGGTCGGCACCGTCGCCGGCGGGCAGGTGGACCTCGACGTCGCGATCGCCGGGCGCTACCCCGGTGACACGCTCGCCACCCTGACCGCCGGGCTCAGCTCGCACGCCGCCAACGGCGCCCGGATCACCACCGACGCCGGCTGGGTGGAGATCACCGGCGACTTCCACGCACCGTCCGGGTTCACCTTCAACGCCATCGAGCGCCGCCACCAGCCGGTACGACGGGTGGTGCACGAGCCGCCGGAGCCGGTCATCGGCGCCGGCTACGGCAACGAGGCCGCCCACGTGCAGCAGTGCCTGCGCGAGGGGCTCACCGCGTCGCCGTGGGTGCCGCCCGCGCAGACGTTGACCATCCTCGGGCAGGTGGAGGACGTCCGCGCCCAGGTCGGTGCGGCGCCCCACCCCGCCTGACCTCCGGCTCCTGACACCGGCGCTGAGCCGTCGCGCGCCTAGGCCCCGGCCCCGCCGGCCTGCAGGTAGCGCACGACGGCCAGCACCCGGCGGTGCGACTGGTCGTCGTCGGGCGAGAGCCCGAGCTTGGCGAAGATCCGCTGGGTGTGCTTCTCCACCGCGGCCAGCGAGACGACCAGCGCCTCGGCGACCGAGGCGTTGGAGCGGCCCTCGGCCATCAGCGCCAGCACCTCCTGCTCGCGCGGGGTGAGCTCGGCCAGCGGGTCCCGGCGCCGGGTCATCAGCTGGCGCACGACCATCGGGTCGAGCACGGTGCCGCCCCCGGCGACGGTCACCAGCGCCTCGAGGAAGTCCGCGACGTCGCTGACCCGGTCCTTGAGCAGGTAGCCGACGCCGCCCTCCCCCGCTGCCAGCAGCTCGTCGGCGTAGGACGCGACGACGTACTGCGACAGGACGAGCACCCGTGCACCGGGCCAGGTCCGGCGGACCTCGACTGCGGCGCGCAGGCCCTCGTCGGTGTGGCTGGGCGGCATCCGGACGTCGACGATGGCGAGGTCGGGCCGGTGCTCGAGGACGGCGGCGACCAGCGCCGGCCCGTCCCCGACGGCGGCGACGACCTCGTGCCCGGCCTCCGCGAGGAGCAGCTGGAGGCCCTCCCTCAGGAGCACCGAGTCGTCGGCGACCACGATCCGCATCAGGCCATCCTCACGGCACCGGGATCTCGGCGTGCACCCGGGTCGGGCCGCCCTCCGGCGAGGAGACCACGAGGTCGCCGTCGACGCCGTCGAGGCGCTCCTGCAGCCCGCGCAGGCCGTGGCCGGGCACCTGGACGGCACCGCCGCGACCGTCGTCGACGACGGTGACCTGCAGCCGGCCGTCGGCGACGGCGAGGACGACCTCGGCGCGCGTGGCCCCGCTGTGCTTGACGACGTTCGTCAGCGCCTCGGCGACGACGAAGTAGGACGCGGTCTCGACGGCGAGCGGGAGGCCGCGGGGCACGTCGGCGAGGACCTTCACCGGCACCGGCTGCCCGTCGGCCATCTCGGCGACGGCGGCGGCCAGGCCGCGGTCGACCAGGAGCGGCGGGGCGATCCCGCGGGACAGGGCGCGGAGCTCCTCGACGGCGGCGCGGGTCTGGGCGACGGCCTCGTCGAGGGTGCGGGCGGCGGTCTCGGGGTCCTGGCCGAGCTGGACGCGGGCGCGGCCCAGGTCCATGCCGAGGCGGATCAGGCGCTGCTGCGGCCCGTCGTGGATGTCGCGCTCGAGCCGGCGCAGCGACTCGGCCTCGGCGCGGTGGGCGGACTCGCGGCTCTGCTCGACCCGGGCGACGCGGCCCTGGAGCTCGGCGCGGCTGGTGAGCAGCACGGAGGCGAGGCTGCCGTGAAGCAGCGCCGCCAAGCGGGTGGCGAGCGGCAGGGTCAGCAGGGCGAGCACGCCGATGGCGGTGTTCACGGCGATGTCGGCGCCCCGGCCGTCGCCGAGGCCCATCAGCTCGGCCAGCCCGCGCGGGTCGCCGCCGTCGGGCAGGAAGCGCTCCCAGAACCAGTAGGTCGCGCCGTTGAGCACCGCGGCCCACCAGGCCAGCACGATCGAGAACGCGATCGTGCCGGTGAGCAGCCCGACCACCGACCAGACGACGTCGAGCCAGGACTGCGGGTCGCGCAGCGCGGTGAGCGAGCGGGCCCAGAAGCCGTCACCGGGCCGGGGCCGCAGGTACGTCGGCGACGGCACCGGCTCACCCCGCAGCACCTGCAGCCGGATCCGCTCGAGCACGGCGAAGCCGCGGGCGACCAGGGCCGCGGCGACCAGGATGAGGATGCCGCCGACCACCACGACCAGGCCGACCCCGGTGGCGACCAGGGTGACCACGACGACCATCGCCACCAGGGCGACCGGGAACGCGACGAGCGCGTAGGCCGACTCGTGCAGGGTGCGGGCGACCAGGCCGCGGCGGCGCCGGCCCGGCGCTGCGGCCGGGGGGTGCGGGTCGGGTCCGGTGGTCGGTGTCATCAGCTCGCTCGTGGGGTGCTCGCCCGGCCGGCCTGCGGGCTGGTCGGTCGGCTGGTCGGTCGGCTCGTGGGTCGGCTCGTGCATCGCCTGGGTCTCGGTCATGCCACCAGCGTCGTCCGCGGGCGGCCTCCCCGGAATCCTGCCAGCCGGACACCTGGTGTCGGGCCAGCCCGACACCCGCACCCCGTGCGGACCACCCCGATAGGGTTGCCGCGTGGCCCACGACCTGGTGATCGTTGCCAACCGGCTCCCCGTCGACCGCGTCAGGACTCCGGACGGGAGGGCCTCCTGGCGGCGCTCTCCCGGCGGCCTGGTGTCGGCCATCTCGCCGGTCATGCGCGCCCACGACGGCGTGTGGGTCGGCTGGCCCGGTGGCACGGAGCAACGGCTCAAGCCGTTCAAGGACGACGGGCTGTCGCTCGTACCGCTCGCGATGTCGGCCGAGGAGATCGAGGAGCACTACGAGGGCTTCTCCAACGCCACGCTGTGGCCGCTCTACCACGACGTCGTCGCGAAGCCGGAGTTCCACCGCGAGTGGTGGGACACCTACGTCAAGGTGAACCGGCGCTTCGCCGAGAAGGCCGCGGACCTGGCCGCGAAGGGCGCGACCGTGTGGGTCCACGACTACCAGCTGCAGCTGGTGCCGCAGATGCTCCGTGAGCTGCGCCCGGACCTGCGGATCGGGTTCTACCTGCACATCCCGTTCCCGCCCGCGGAGCTCTTCCAGCAGCTGCCGTGGCGCCGCCAGATCCTCGAGGGCCTGCTCGGCGCGGACCTGGTCGGCTTCCAGCTCCCGGGCGCGGCGCAGAACTTCGTGCGGCTGGTCCGCCAGCGGGTCGGCCACAAGACGCACCGCGACCTCGTCTACCTGCCCGACGGCCGAACGGTCCGGGCCGCGGCCTTCCCGATCTCCATCGACGCCGCCGGCTTCGACGACCTCGCCCGCTCCGACAGCGTCACCGAGCGCGCGAAGGCGATCCGCGAGGCGCTCGGCAGCCCGAAGAAGATCTTCCTCGGCATCGACCGGCTCGACTACACCAAGGGCATCTACGCCCGGTTGCGCGCGTTCGGCGAGCTGATCAGCGACGGCAAGCTCGAGGTCGACGACGCCGTCTTCGTCCAGGTCGCCGTGCCGTCGCGGGAGCGGGTCGAGCACTACCGGCAGCTGCGCGACGACATCGAGCGCCTGGTCGGCCGGCTCAACGGCGACCTCGGGCGGATCGGCCGTCCGGCGATCAGCTACCTCCACACGTCCTACCCCCGCGAGGAGATGGCCGCGCTCTACCGCGCCGCCGACGTGATGGTCGTGACGCCGTACCGCGACGGCATGAACCTCGTCGCCAAGGAGTACGTCGCCTGCCGGGTCGAGGACGACGGCGCGCTGGTGCTCTCCGAGTTCGCCGGGGCCGCCGACGAGCTGCGCCAGGCGTGGCTGGTCAACCCCTACGACATGAACGGGATGAAGGCGGCCCTGCTCGAGGCCTACGAGGCGGAGCCGAAGGAGCTCACCCGCCGGATGAGGGCGATGCGCCGCCAGATCCGCCAGCACGACGTGAAGGCGTGGGCCGACAGCTTCATGACCGAGCTGGAGGACAAGGGCCGGGCGCACACCAAGGTGCTGCGACCGGCCGACCGCAGCTGACCGGGAGCTGACCGGGCGCTGACCGGGAGCCGACCGGGGGGCTGACCGGCCCGCCGGACCGTCCACGGAGACGGGCCGCACGACCGCCCGCCGCGCGGTAGCGTTCGCCCATGGATCTGGTGCCCCTGCGCTCGCTGCCCGGCGCTGGCCTGCTCCCCGGACCCGACCAGGTCGTTGCAGCAGCGAGCAACGTCGCCCACAAGGTGCTCTACGGCGGCGTCGCCGACCTCCGGCCGATGCCCCGCACGCTCATCGACGACGGGACGCTGCGGGAGGTCTACCACTACCGCCCGGCCGGCCACGTCCAGGAGAAGGGCGACCCGGTCCTGCTGGTCACCCCGCTCGCGGCGCCGTCGGCCTGCTACGACCTGCGCCGCGGCTGCTCCCTGGTCGAGCACTTCGTGACCGAGGGGCGCCCCACCTACCTCGTGGAGTACGGCGAGGTGTCCTTCCGCGACCGCAACCTCGGCATGGAGCACTGGGTCGACGAGGTGCTGCCGACCGCGATCCGCTCGGTGTCCGAGCACGCCGGCGGTCGTCCCGTCCACGTCATCGGCTGGAGCCTCGGCGGGATCTTCTCGCTGCTGGCGCTGGCCGACCAGCGCTCGGGTGACCTGCCGGTCGCCTCGCTGACCGTGGTCGGCTCCCCCATCGACGTCACCCAGGTGCCGATGCTCGCGCCCTTCCGGCCGCTGCTGAACCTCACGGCCGGCCGCGGGCCGATCACCAAGGGCTACCAGGTGCTCGGCGGCGCACCGAAGCCGCTGGTGAAGTGGGCCTTCCAGCTGACGGCCTTCCAGAAGCTGGTGACCAAGCCGATCGCGCTCGCGACCCACGTCGACGACCGGGAGTTCCTCGCGCAGGTCGAGGCGGTCGACAACTTCACCGCCAACATGATCGCCTACCCCGGCCGGACCTTCGGCCAGCTCTATCACCGCTTCGCGAAGGGCAACCAGCTCGCGAGCGGCACCTTCGACCTCGACGACCGCACCATCGACCTGGCCGACATCCGGGTGCCCGTGCTGGTGTTCGGCGGTGCCACCGACGGGATCGCGCCGGTGCCGGCGGTCCGCGCCGTCGTACCCCTGCTCGAGAACGCGCGCGAGGTGCGCTTCGAGGTCGTGCCCGGTGGCCACCTCGGCATGCTGACCGGCCGCGCGGCGCGCACCACCACGTGGCTGGCGATGGACGAGTGGATCAACCGCTGGTCGACGGACGCCGAGGACGACACCGAGCCAGGTGAGCCGTCCGTGCCGATCGGCACCAACCGCAAGCGCCGCACGAGCTCGTCGGCATCGCGGTCCCTGGCCAGGTGAGCGCCGGGCACCATCCGGCCCCGGGCGGCCGCGGCCTCCGCGTCGGGTACGGCGCCGGCTCGGTCGCGACCGGCGCCTTCGGCACCGTCCCGGGCCTGATCCTGCTGCCCTTCCTCACCGACACCCTCGCCGTGCCGGCCCTGGCCGCCGGCGCCATCGTCTTCCTGCCGAAGGCGTGGGACGTGGTGCTGAACCCGGTCGCGGGGCGGATCAGCGACCGCACGGTCGACCCCCGGGGCCCGCGGCGGCCGTGGCTGCTGCGCGCCGGCGTGCTGCTCGCCGCCTGCTTCGCCCTGCTCTTCGCCGCGCCCGACCTGGGCTCGCGCACCGCCGACGCGGCGTGGGTGCTGGTCGCGTTCCTGGCGTGCGCGACGGCGTACGCCTTCTTCCAGGTGCCCTACGTCGCGATGCCCGCGGAGATCACCGACTCCTACGAGGAGCGGACCCGGCTGATGACGTGGCGCGTCGCGATCCTCGCGTTCACCATCCTGCTCGCCGGCGCCAGCGCCCCCGCGATCCGCGACGCGGTCGGCGGCCGCGACGGCTACCGCGTGATGGGCGTGGCGATGGCCCTGCTGATCCTCACCGGCGCGCTGCTCGCCTACCGCGGCACGCGGGCCGCGCCCGTGGGCGCGGTGGAGGCCGGCGCCGGGACCCTGCGCGACCAGCTGCGCCTGGTCGCGGGCGCCCGCGACTTCCGGCTGCTGCTGACGACCTTCGTGCTGCAGGCACTCGCCACCGGCTGCATGCTCGCCGGGGTCGACTACGTCGCCGGTGACGTCCTCGAGCGCGACGGCGCCGCCACCATCCTCTTCGTCTGCTTCGTCGGCCCCGCCCTCCTGCTCACCCCCGCATGGGCCGCGGTCGGGCAGCGGATCGGGAAGAAGACCGGCTACCTGGTCGCCTCGCTCGTGCTGGCTGCCGGGGCAGCGGCGGTGCTGCCGGCGACGGACGGCCCGACCGTCCTCGTCTTCGTCGCGGTCGGCCTCGTGGGCCTCGGGTACGCCGGCATCCAGGTCTTCCCGCTGGCGATGCTGCCCGACGTGGCGGCGGTCGACGCCCGGGACACCGGCTCGTCGCGCGTCGGCGTCTACACCGGCGTCTGGACCGCCGGGGAGACGCTCGGCCTGGCCCTCGGACCCGGGTTGTTCGCGGTCGTCCTCGCGATCGGCGGCTACCGTTCCAGCGACACCGGCGGCGTGCTGCAGCCCGACTCCGCGGTCACCGCGATCGCCCTCGGTTTCTCCATCCTCCCCGCGGCCCTCGTGCTGGCGAGCCTGTGGTGGCTGCGGGGCTACACGCTCGACGAGACGGAGGTGGACCGCGTTGGCGCCTGACGACCTGCGTGCCCGACTGGCCGCGCTGCAGGCCGACGACCTGCCCGTGCACGGCGGCCGCACCCTGGCCTACGTGTACGACGCCGGGCTGGCCGAGGTGGACGCGCTGGCCCGCGAGGCGGTCGCCGCCTTCGCCGGCAGCAACGGCCTCGACCCGACCGCGTTCCCCAGCCTGCTGGCGATGGAGAACGACCTGGTGGCGTTCGCCCGCCCGCTGGTCGACGGTCCCGACACGATGGTCGGCACGCTGACCTCCGGCGGCACCGAGTCGTGCCTGCTCGCCGTGCAGGGCGCCCGGGACGCCCGGCCCGACGTCACCAGCCCGACCATGGTCGTGCCCGAGACGGTGCACGCCGCCTTCCACAAGGCCGCGCACTACTTCGGGGTCCGCGCGGTCGTGGTGCCGGTCGGGCCGGACCACCGCGCGGACGCCCGGGCCATGGCCGAGGCGATCGACGACAGCACCGTGCTCGTGGTGGCCAGCGCGCCGTCGTACGCGCACGGGGTGGTGGACCCCGTCGCCGAGATCGCTGCGGCTGCCGCCGCCCGCGGCGTCCGCTGCCACGTCGACGCCTGCATCGGCGGCTGGGTGCTGCCGTGGGCGGCGCGGCTGGGCCGCCCGGTGCCGCGGTGGACCTTCGCCGTCGAGGGCGTCACGTCGATCTCGACCGACCTGCACAAGTACGCCTACGCACCCAAGGGCGCGTCGCTGCTGCTGCACCGCACGCCCGAGCTGCGCCGGCCGCAGTACTTCGCGCACGCCGGGTGGCCGGGCTACACGATGCTCAACGCCACGCTGCAGTCGACGCGCTCGGGCGGCCCGGTCGCCGGCGCGTGGGTGACGGTGCGGGCGATCGGCGACGACGGCTACCTCGACCTGACCCGCCGCGCGCTCGAGGCGACCGACCGGATCTGCGCGGGCATCGAGGCCACCGAGGGTCTCAGCCTGGTCGCTACCCCCGACTCGACCCTGGTCGCCGCCGTCGCGGACGGGCCGCTCGACGTGTTCACGGTCTGCGACGAGATGGCGCAGCGCGGGTGGTTCGTGCAGGCGCAGCTGTCCTACGACGGCCAGCCGGCCTCGCTCCACCTCGCGGTCAGCGCTTCGACCGACCCGGCGGGCTTCCTCGACGCCCTCGCAGGGTCGGTGGCCGCGGCGCTCGTCGCCGGGCCGGTGCCGGTCGACGAGGGCGTGGTCGCGCTGCTGCAGACGCTCGACCCGGCGACCCTGGGCGACGCCGAGTTCGACCTGCTGCTGGCGGCCGGCGGGCTCGCCGGCGAGGGCGGCGAGCTCGGCCTGCCGGAGCGGATGGCACCGGTCAACGCGCTCCTCGACGTCGCGCCCCCGCGACTGCGCGAGGCGGTGCTGGTGACCTTCCTGGACCGGCTGGCCCGACCGGCGGAGCTGCCCGCCGAGCAGCCGGGCGGCGCACCCGGCGTCCCGTCCGGGCATGCCCCGTTCGCGGGCGGCGGGTAGTCCCAAAGGACTACCGGACCTCGGCCGGGCACCCGATCCCGGGACCGGTCCCGGTTCCGTAGATTTCTCATCACCGACGCGGACCCCAAGTCCACTGGAGGGAGCCCCACCGGGTCCGGCACCCCATTGCCGGGAGTGCCCCCGGAGGACCAGGACGGCTCGGGTTCCGCGTCGGAGCTACCCCCGCGACACCGGGTGGCGTCCCTGGGAGGGAGAGGGACGGCACCACACGGTGGAGCGGACCGCCGGCGCGAAGGGAGAGCGCGACCGGCGGCGAGAACAGCACCCCGGCCGGGACCCGAGGATGGTGGGTCTGGGGGGACCACGCGCCCGCGGGCGCACTAGGGTTCCGGCCGTGGGTGCTCTCTCCGGACTCGTCGAGAAGGGCCTGATGGCCGCCGACTGGGCCGAGGCGCTGGCGCCGGTCGAGGACCGCGTCGAGGCGCTGGGTCGCTTCCTGCGCGACGAGGTCGCCGCCGGCCGGGCCTGGCAGCCCGCCGGGGACCGGATCTTCCGCGCCTTCCAGCGCCCCCTCGCCGACGTGCGCGTGCTCGTCGTCGGCCAGGACCCCTACCCGAACCCGGCCCACCCGATCGGCCTGTGCTTCGCCGTCGAGCGCAGCGTCCGGCCACTGCCGCCGAGCCTGCGCAACATCTACCAGGAGCTCGCCAACGACGTCGGCGTCGTCCCGCCCGCCCACGGCGACCTCGGCGCCTGGACCGACCAGGGCGTCATGCTGCTCAACCGGGTGCTGACCGTGCGCCCCGGCGAGCCCGGCTCGCACCGCGGCCTGGGCTGGGAGCACGTCACCGCGTGTGCGATCCAGGCCCTCGTCCGGCGTGCCGAGGCCGGTGCCCCGGTCGCGGCGATCCTCTGGGGCAGGGACGCCCAGACCCTCAAGCCGCACCTCGGCCCCATCCCGTGGGTCGAGTCCGTGCACCCCTCCCCGCTCTCGGCCCACCGCGGGTTCTTCGGCTCCCGACCGTTCAGCCGGGTCAACCACCTGCTCGTCGACCTCGGCGCCGAGCCGGTGGACTGGACCCTGCCGGACTGAGGGCGGGCTGAGGGCCGGGCTGACCCTGGGGTCTGGCTGGGGTCGCCGGGGCTGCAGGAATCCCCGGCTGAGCGGGGATTCCCGCGCTTGATGACGGTTGCAACGGCCAGCAAGCGCGAGAAGACGTCATCAAGCTCCGTCGTACGACGCCAGCCGGGTCGGGTGGCCCGGCTCACCCTTGCCAGCGACGTGCGTCCGGAATAAAGTTGAAGTCTCAACTAGTTGGGACGGACATGAGCACTGACACCACCACCCCCGGCACCCCGGCCGACCGGATGCCCGCCCTCTACATCGGGCACGGCGCGCCGCCGCTGCTCGACGACCCGGTGTGGTCGGGCCAGCTGCGCACCTGGGCCCGGGACCTGCCGCGCCCGAAGGCGATCCTCATCGTCAGCGCGCACTGGGAGTCCGCTCCCCTGTCGCTCAGCGCGAGCCACGCGCCGCTCGTCTACGACTTCGGCGGCTTCGCGCCGAAGTACTACCAGATGACCTACGAGACGCCCGACGCCTCGGACCTGGCCCGCCGGATCGCCGCGACCATGCCGCGCACCGAGCCGGTCCACCAGCACCGCTCGCGCGGGCTCGACCACGGCGCGTGGGTGCCGCTGAAGATCATGTACCCCCAGGGCGACATCCCGGTGCTGCAGATGTCGATGCCGACCCACGACCCGGGCCGGCTGATGGAGATCGGCCGCCGCCTGCGCCCGTTGCGCGACGAGGGCGTGCTCATCATCGGCTCCGGCTTCCTCACCCACGGCCTGCCCTTCCTCCGGGAGTTCCGGATCGAGGCCGCCGCCCCCGGCTGGTCGAAGGACTTCGACGCCTGGGCCGGCGAGGCGCTCGCCCGCGGCGACGTCGACGAGCTGGCGTCGTACCGCGACAAGGCGCCGGGCATGCCCTACGCGCACCCCACCGTCGAGCACTACAGCCCGCTCTTCGTCACCCTCGGCGCCGCGACCGACCCCGCCACGCCGGGCGAGCAGGTCATCCGCGACGAGTTCTGGATGGGCCTGTCCAAGCGGTCGCTGCAGGTCGCCTGACCCGGCCCGACGACACCTGCAGGAATCCCCGCCCAGGCGGGGATTCCTGCGCTTGTCGACGTTTGCAACGGCCGACAACCGCGAGAAGACGTCAGCAACCTCCCCCGCCGTCGGTACGACGACGGCTCAGCCGCGCTGCAGGCGTGCCCGCAGCCGGGCGACCTCGGCCTCGAGCTCGAGCACCTTGGCGATCCCGGCGAGGTTGAGGCCCTCGGCGAGCAGGTCGCGGATGCGGTGCAGGGTCTCGATGTCGGCCGGGCTGTAGAGCCGGGTGCCGCCGGCGCTGCGCTCGGGGCACAGCAGCCCGCGCCGCTCGTAGACCCGGATGTTCTGCACCTGCAGCGAGGTCATGTCGGCAGCGACCGAGATGGCGTAGACGCCCCGCGTGCGCGCCCTGGCCGACCCGCGCGCCATTGCGACTTGATCCACGGGAACAGATTATCTATAACGTTCGTTACAGGTCAATGAAGCGGCCGGCACCGTGCCGGCGAACCTCGAGAGGAGACATGTCATGTTGCTGCGCACCACCGACCCGTTCCGCGACTTCGACCGGCTGACCAGCCAGCTCCTGGGTTCGGCCCTGGGCACCACGAACCGGCCGGCCGTGATGCCGATGGACGCCTGGCGGCAGGGTGACGAGTTCGTGCTCGAGTTCGACCTGCCCGGCGTGAGCCGGGAGAGCATCGACATCGACGTCGAGCGGAACGTGCTGACGATCAAGGCCGAGCGCGTCATGGGCAACGGCGACTGGCAGCGGCTCGCGTCCGAGCGCGTCCACGGCCAGTTCTCGCGCCAGCTCGTCCTCGGCGACAACCTCGACCTCGAGCGGATCGACGCCAGCTACGACAACGGCGTGCTCCGCATGGTCATCCCGGTCGCCGAGCGCGCGAAGTCGCGCAAGATCGAGATCAGCGGTGGCCAGGCCACCGAGCAGCGGACCGAGGCCATCGAGGCCTGACGGACCCTCGTCCCCGGGGCGGCACCCCGGGGCTCCTGGTGGGTGGGAGACAGGGACGGCCGGCGCGGTCACCGCGCCGGCCGTCCCGTGCCAGTTCCCTCGCCGGCCCTGCGTGCGCAGGGCGGCGGGCCGCGTCAGCGCACCCGCAGCTTCTTCATCAGCTTCAGCGACGACAGCATCTGCTTGACGTAGGCGTCGTAGTCCTGGCCCGGGCGGGCGCCCATGACCTGCTTCTTCAGCACCGCGACGTTCTTGGCGTCGGTGTACTTCAGCAGGCCCTGGTCTCCGTGGCGGGCGCCGACGCCGGAGTTCTTCACCCCACCCGACGGCGAGCCCTTGGAGGCGTACGCCGTCGCGAGCGCGTCGTTGATGTTGACGTTGCCCGACTCGATCCGCGCGGCCACCGCCTGGGCGCGCTTGAGGTCGCCGCTCCAGACCGAGGCGTTGAGGCCGTAGTCGGTGTCGTTGGCGAGGTGGATCGCCTCGTCGACCGTGCGGTAGCGGTGCAGCGCCACCACGGGGCCGAAGGTCTCCGTGACGCCGCAGACCATGTCCGTGGTGACGCCCTCGAGCACGGTCGGCTCGAAGAACGCCGGCCCGACGTCGGGGCGCGCCCGGCCGCCGGTGAGCACCGTGGCGCCCTTGGCGACGGCGTCCTCGACGTGCGAGGCGACCCGCTCCTTGTGGTCCGGGGAGACCAGCGAGCCGAGCTCCGGGCCGAAGTCGTACGCCGCCCCCATGGTCAGCGTCGAGGCGCGCTCGACGAACGCGGCCTTCAGCTCGTCGTACCGGCTGTCGGGGAGGTAGATCCGCTCGATGTGCATGCAGATCTGGCCGGTGTTGCCGAAGACGCCGAACGACGCCGACTCCACCCACTCCTCGACGTCGACGTCGTCGAGCACGATCATCGGGTTCTTGCCGCCGAGCTCGAGGCAGCAGCCGATGAGGTTGCGGCCGGCGCGCTCACCGATGACGCGACCGGTCGCGGTCGAGCCGGTGAACATGATGTAGTCCGCGTTGTCGATCAGCGTCGGGCCCACGTCGGGGCCCTCGCCGCAGACGACCTGGAACAGGCCCTTGGGCAGGCCCGCCTCCTCGAGCAGCGAGATGCCGAAAAGCGGCGAGAGCGCCGTCTTGTTGTCCGGCTTCACCACGACCGCGTTGCCGGCCATCAGCGCCGGGATCGCGTCCGACAGGCCCGTCGCGAACGGGAAGTTCCACGGGGCGATGATCCCGACGACGCCCTTGGGGACGCGGACCTCGGTCGAGGAGGACACGAACGGCACCGGGCCGCCGTGCTTCCTCGGCGCGAGCAGCTTCGCCGCCCGCTTGAGGTAGTAGCTGATGATCATCGGCGGGTCGCAGGTCTCCTCGATGGCCATCCGCCGGTTCTTGCCGCTCTCGGCCTGGATCAGGTCGGCAGTGGTGTGGGCGTTGTCGACCAGCAGCGTGTGCGCGCGGTCGAACACCTCCAACCGCTTCTCCACCGGCCACCGCGCCCACAGGCGCTGCGCCTCGCGGGCCTCCTCGAAGGCGGCCTCGATGTCCTCGGGGGACGACTGCGGCAGCTCGACGAGGACGTCACCGGTGTAGACCTCGGTGAGCTTCCACGTGTTGCCGGTGGAGCCGCGGACCCGGCCCACGAGGCGCTGCAGCAGGTCCTCGGTGATGCTCGCCGGACGGCGTACGTCGGCACCCGTGCCGAGGACGCGGCGCTCGTCGCCGGTCACCAGTCCGCCCCGCCCAGGATGAGCTCGGCGGCCTTCTCGCCGATCATGTAGCACGGCGCGTTGGTGTTGCCGCCGGTGATGCTCGGCATGATCGAGGCGTCCGCGACGCGCAGGCCCTCGATGCCGCGCACCTTGAGGTCCGGCCCGACGACCGCACGGTCGTCCACGCCCATCCGGCAGGTGCCGACGCCGTGGTAGACCGACGTCGAGCGCTCCTTGAGCGCGATCCGCAGCTCCTTGCCGTTCGGGATCGACGGACCGGGGTGGATCTCGGCCTTCACCGAGCCACCGAAGGCGGCCGACGCCATGATCTCGCGGATCATCTCGGTGCCCTGGGCGAGGACCTCGACGTCGTCGGGGTGCTGGAAGAAGCCGTAGTCGATGAGCGGCGCGGCCATCGGGTCGGCGGACGCGAGGCGGATCGTGCCGCGACTCTTGGGGTAGATCAGCGTCGAGAAGACGGTCAGGCCCGGGCGCGGGTCGGGCATGTGCCGGATCGGCTCGTCCTGGTTGGGGCTCGGGTAGGTCCACGGCAGCGCGTGCAGCTGGATGTCCGGGACGTCGGCGGCGAGGCTGGAGCGGACGAAGCCGACCGACTCGAAGACCGAGTTGTCGAGGAAGGACTTGCGACCGGCGAGGTTGCGGGCCGTCCCCTTCGCGAAGGTCCAGGGGTTGCCCTTGCGGGTGATGGTCGGGATGTGGAACGACAGCGGGTGGAACAGGTGGTCGTGCAGGTTGTCACCGACCGGCAGGTCCGCGACCACGTCGATGCCGAGCGAGGACAGGTGGTCCGCGGGGCCGACACCGGAGAGCATCAGCAGCTGCGGGCTGTTGATGAAGCCGGCAGAGAGGACGACCTCCTTGCCTGCCTTGATGAAGCGGTGGGTGCCGCCCTTGCGGCCCTGGTCGACGACCTCGACGCCGGTGGCGCGACCGTCCTTGATGACGACCCTGGTCACGTGGACCTCGGTCTGGAACTCCAGGGTGCGCGGCGCGAGGTGGTGCACGTAGCCGCGGGTCGAGGAGTAGCGCAGGCCGTCGGCAGCGTTCTGCTGCATCCGGGCGATGCCCTCCTGCTCGGCGGCGTTGTAGTCGTCGAGGACCTTCACGCCGAGGGTGTCGGCGGTCGCCTGGATGAACTGCAGGGTGGCTTCCTGCGGCGTCTTGTTGCGGGTGATCTTGATCGGGCCGCCGGCGCCGCGGAACTCGTTCTCGCCGTCCTCGAAGTCCTCGTAGCGCTTGAACGCGGCGTTGACGGAGTCGGCGTCCCAGCCGGTGTTGCCCTCGGCGGCCCAGGAGTCGTAGTTGGCGCGGTTGCCGCGCACGTAGACCATGCCGTTGACCGACGACGAGCCGCCGCCGATCTTGCCGCGCGGAGCCGGCATCCGGCGGCCGTCGAGGCCGGGCTGCGGCACGGAGCGGTAGCCCCAGTCGAAGAGCCGCTCCAGCTTCGGCTCGGAGTGCATCGGGCCGATCATCCCGGGCACCTTCGCCATGTAGCCGTGCAGGCCCTTGTCGTCGGACGGACCGGCCTCGAGCAGGATCACGCTCGCCCCGGACTGCGCGAGGCGACCCGCCACGATGGCCCCGGAGCTGCCCGACCCGACGACGACGTAGTCGGCTTCACTGCTGTACGACGGGCGCTTGGCCATGGGGGCATCCATCCTTCGATCTGTGACGTGCGTCATTGGCGACGGCTCACTGTAACGCGTTCTAGTTCTTTCACGAAAGGGTTTCACATTTCGTGATCTCCGGCGCTGGCGGGAGGATGGACCCGTGCGGATCCTGTCCATCCAGTCCTCGGTCGCCTACGGCCACGTCGGCAACTCGGCCGCCGTGTTCCCCCTCCAGCGCCTCGGGCACGAGGTGTGGCCGGTGTTCACCGTCCACTTCTCCAACCACACCGGGTACGGCGCCTGGCGTGGCCCGCTGCTCGACCCGGCCGACGTCGCCGACGTGATCACGGGCATCGAGGAGCGCGGCGTGCTCCCCGGCTGCGACGCGGTGCTCTCCGGCTACCAGGGCTCCCCCGCGGTCGCCGGCGTGATCGTCGACGCCGTGCAGCGGGTCAAGGCCGCGAACCCGGCGGCGTCGTACACCTGCGACCCGGTGATGGGCAACGCGAAGTCCGGCTGCTTCGTGAACCCGGAGATCCCGCCGATCATCCGCGAGAAGGTCGTGCCGGTCGCCGACATCCTCACCCCGAACCAGTTCGAGCTCGGTTTCATCACCGGCCGCGACACCCTCGGCTCCCCCGCCCCGATCGAGGCGGTGCTCGAGGCCGCCGACGAGGTCCGTGCGATGGGCCCCGCCACGATCCTGGTGACCTCGGTCGAGCGTGCCGACGCCCCCGCGGACGTCATCGAGATGGTCGCCGTCACCGGCGAGGGCGCGTGGATCGTGCAGACCCCGCGGCTGCCGATGAAGGCCAACGGCTCCGGCGACATCACCGCCGCCCTGTTCACCGCCCACCTGCACAGCACCGGCTCCCCCGCCACCGCGCTGAGCCGCACCGTCGCGTCCGTGTACGACGTGCTCGCAATGACCCTCGAGTCCGGCGAGCGCGAGCTGCGGCTCATCGACGCCCAGGAGGCGATCGCCCACCCGCAGGAGCGGTTCGAGGCCCGCCGCCTGCGCTGACTAGGATTGGCGCGCGCTCCGAGGAGTGCACGCCGCGTTAGCTCAGTTGGCAGAGCGTCGCCCTTGTAATGCGAATGTCGTCGGTTCGACTCCGACACGCGGCTCCACGCCCGTCCGGCCTCCCGCTGTCAGGCAGCAGCCGCCGGGACGCGCGGCTTGCGCCGGGTGAGCAGCACGCCGACGACGCACAGCGCGCCGCCGAGGAAGGCCAGTGGGGGCGGGACCTCGTCGAGCAGGGCCCACGCCATGACCGCGGCGATGACCGGCACCAGGAAGGTGGTCAGCGACTGCTTGCCGGCGTCGGTGTGGCGCAGCGCGAAGGCCCAGGTGCTGAAGGCGACGGCGGTCGGGAAGACGCCCAGGTAGGCGATGAGCAGCAGGGTCTCGGTGCTGCCCGTGCTCAGGACGTCGCCGAGGTCGCCGAGCCACGGCAGGCAGACCAGCGCGCCGATCCAGCAGGCGTAGCAGGTGACCTCGAGGCCGGAGAGCCGGCACAGCAGGACCTTCTGGCAGACCACGCCGACGGCGTACGTCGCGGCGGCGAGCAGGGCCAGCAGCACGCCCGCCAGGTCGGAGCCACCGTCGCCGCGCATGGCGCTGCCGATGATGACCACGCCGCCGAAGGCGACCGCCATCCCCAGCAGCAGCCAGCCGGTCAGCCGCTCGCCGAGGAAGAGGCCGGCGAGCAGGGCGATGAGGATCGGGCCGACCTGCACCACCATCGCGGCGGTGGCGGCGTCGATGCGTCGCTCGGCGTCGTTGAGGGCGAGGTTGTAGACGCCGAACCACGCGACGCCGCAGCAGGCCAGGAGCACCAGCTCGGTGCGGGTGAACCGGTGGCGCGGCGCCCGCACCAGGAGCGCCGACAGCACGACGGCGGCGATGAGCAACCGGCCCAGGGACAGCGCGCCGGGGGTGACCTCGTGACCGAGGTGCCGGATCGCGACGAAGGCCGAGGCCCAGAAGACCAGGGTGACGCCGAGCGCGGCGACCGGCTGCCAGGCCGGCGGGCCGGTGACCTCGGTGCCGTCGGTGCCGTCGGGTGCGGTGTCGGTGGCAGGCGAGGTCACCTGACGAATCTAGGGGGCACCACCACGTCGCAGCACCCGGTTTTCGGCCACCCTTCGTCGACATGCGGTCATCCGCGACTCCAGCCGCGACGCACCGATGAGTGTCGGGCGGCTGACTAGTCTCAGGTGCGTGGACCTCCCCGTGATGCCGCCCGTGCAGCCGATGCTCGCCAAGTCCGTGTCGGGCGTGCCCGACCCGGCGAAGGTGGACCCGCAGGGGCTGAGCTTCGAGCCGAAGTGGGACGGCTTCCGCTGCATCCTGTTCCGCGACGGCGACGAGGTGGAGCTGGCGAGCCGCAACACCAAGCCGCTGACCCGCTACTTCCCCGAGCTCGTCGAGGCCGCCCGGGCCGAGCTGCCCGAGCGGTGCGTGCTGGACGGCGAGATCTTCGTGGCGCTCGACGGCGAGGACGGCAAGGGCCGCCTCCAGTTCGAGGTCCTGCAGGAGCGCATCCACCCGGCCGCGTCGCGGATCACGATGCTGTCGGAGACGACGCCGGCGGACTTCGTCGCCTTCGACCTGCTGGCGCTGGGCGACGAGTCGTACGTCGACCGACCGTTCGCCGAGCGGCGCGCGGCCCTCGAGCAGGCGCTGGCCCACCTCGGCGCGACGGGCGGGCGCTGCCACCTGACCCGCACCAGCACCGACCCGGCCGTCGCCGAGGAGTGGTTCCACCAGTTCGAGGGCGCCGGCCTCGACGGCGTCGTCGCGAAGCCGATGAGTGCGCCGTACGCGCAGAACGCCCGCACGATGCTGAAGATCAAGCACGAGCGCACCGCCGACGTGGTGCTCGCCGGCTACCGCGAGCACAAGACGAGCACGCCCGAGAACCCATTGATCGGCAGCCTCCTGCTGGGGCTCTACCAGGACGGCGAGCTGCAGCACGTGGGGGTGAGCGCGAGCTTCACCGCGAAGCGGCGCGCCGAGCTGTGGCAGGAGCTGCAGCCGCTGGTCTGCCCGATCGAGGAGCACCCGTGGGGGCGGTGGCAGGAGTTCCTCGTCGCCAACCCGGGCCGCCAGCCCGGCACGCAGAGCCGCTGGAGCCAGGGCAAGGACCTCTCCTTCACCCCGCTGCGCCCCGAGCGGGTGATCGAGGTGAAGTACGACGCCATGGAGGGCCCGCGCTTCCGGCACACCGCGCACTTCAAGCGCTGGCGGAACGACCGTGACCCGGAGTCCTGCGGTTACGAGCAGCTCGAGCAGCCGGTGCGCTACGACCTGGCCGACGTGCTGGGCGGCTGATCCTCGACCCGCGCCCGGCGGCGCGGCAGGATGGTGGCATGACCACCGAGCCCGCTCCGCGCGAGGAGCCGTACGACGTCGTCCTGCTGGTCGAGCAGGCGCTGACTGCCGCGGACGCCGAACAGGTCCGGAGCCTCCACGTCGAGCTGGACGACGACCCGACCATCGAGGTCGTCTACCACGTGCTGCTGCCGATGGCCGACGCCGCCGCAGCCGTCGAGGCCTCCCTCGGGGTGATCGGCGGGGCCGACCTGATCGCTCCCCCGATCACGCCCTCGCCGGACGAGATCGACCACCTGCGCGAGGAGTACCGCGAGCAGGCCGACCGCGACCTCGCCACCACCGCCGACGTCCTCGCAGCGACCGGCGCGCACGTGGCGAGCCGCTGCATCGTGACCGACCCGCCCGTGGACGCGCTGATCCGCAAGGTCCGGGAGGTCGACGGGCGCGAGGCGATCATCCTCACCCGCCCGCACCTGGTGGCCGAGTTCTTCCACGTCGACTGGACCTCGCGGGCGCGCCGCAAGCTCGGCGTCCCGGTGCTGCACCTGCTCGAGCACGAGGCACCCGCGGCCCAGGCGGGCGGCGGGGAGGGCGTCACCGGCGCCTGAGGGCCTGTGACCCGCGCCGCCGGCCGGGCCACGTAACGGCAGCCGGCGCGCGGTCGTTGACCCGGCATGGTCACCGCACGCGAGCTCCGGAGCAAGGTCGTCGACACGATCGACGGGGCGCCGCTGGAGCCGCTGCGCATCGAGCTCGTCATCGAGCTGTGCCGCTGGACGCTCGCCGAGGTCCCGGCCCTGGGCCTCCCCCACCTCGGCCGCACCACCCGCACCGCGCTCCAGCTGCTGCTCGCCGAGGCCGTGCCCGAGCTGCCCGCCGGCGCGCGCGACGAGCTGGCCCGCTCCTGCGAGGTCGTCGCGGTGCGCGGCGCCGGCCACCCCGGCTGACACCCTCGGTCAGGTGCCCTCGATGCGGTTGCCGTCCTCGTCCCAGTGCTCGGCGACCTTCTTGCTGGGCTGCACCCGCGGCGGCTCGCCCGGCATCTTCGGGGTGCCTACCGTGAAAGCGCTGTGCGACTGAGCGGAACAAGCGGGCCGTAGGACAAGCGCTGTGGGTCAGGTTATCGGGTGAGATCCGAGGTCCCAATGAAGCTCGTTACCGCACTGGTCCTCGTGACCATCTTCGCCGCAGTCATGGCGACCTGCCTGCTGCTCGCCTCCTCGATGGAGTCCGAGCCGCTGATCGAGCGCGTCGACCACTCGATCGCCCGAGCCACCGGGGACGCGTCGTGAACGCGCTCCCGTTCTCGCCGCTGACGCGCGACGAGCTCTACCGCCGGCAGGACCTGGCCCTCGAGGAGGCTGGCCTCGCGATGGTGTGCGCACACAGGCACCCGGAGGGGCGGGACTGGCACGTCGACCGAGGTGCCGAGCACGTCGCCGCCTACGAGGAGTTCTTTGCCGCGTCGACCGCGAGGAGGGGTGCCCTTCGCTGAATCCTCCAGAAACGGGCACGCGAAGCCAGACCTCGGCTTAGCGTGGCCCCCTCGCCAGCCTCAGGGGCGGTTGCCGCCGTCCTCTCGACTCAGAGAAAACCAGAACGGCCCCGCCGGAGTTGCCGCTCCAACGGGGCCCAGGTCCCACAAGGGGAAAGAATGAACACCACAGAACGTACTACGGGTATGCCTGAAATGGAAGGCCCCCTCCGCCCGCCCGTCCTCGCGATCCCGCCGGGCGTGCGGCCGACGATCGTCTGTCCCGACTGGTGCACCGAGGGGTACGACGCACACGTGGCCGACCTCGGCCAGTGGGAAGGGCTCGTCATCCACCGCTCGACCGAGGGGCCGGTCTGGCACAGCCGGGTCGCCTACCCCGACGGCACCCCGGACCAGACCGAGGAGCCGCTGATCCAGGTGACGCACCCGCGCGCGGAGGACGGCATGACCATCGAGCAGGCCCGCGAGCTGCTGGAGGCCCTGTCTGCGGCGATCGAGGAGGCATCGCGATGAGCGCTCTCGAGCGCAGCTGGGGCGCACCGCAGCGGGACCACCTCCGGGCTGTCGCCTCGATCGAGTGCGATCAGGCGGCAGCGATCCTGCGGGACCACTCCCCCCGAGAGCTGACCTCCACAGAGATCGGCAAGCTCTACCGTGCAGT